>JADLFN010000094.1 GCA_020845475.1 Planctomycetota bacterium | reverse complement strand
GCAAGCCGCCTCCAGATTGGCTCTGGAGGCGGCTTTGCTGCTGGTACACCCGGAACGAGTCGAACGTTCAACCTTCTGATCCGTAGTCAGATGCTCTATCCAATTGAGCTACGGGTGCTTGGTTCGGGTACTTGGCCTTGCGGCTCCCGCTTTTGGCGGGAGAGAGAGAATTAGCGTGCATCCTTGGGGTGTCAAGGGGATGGGCGTCGTCGCTACGGCGTGCAATCCGACCCACAGGCACAATGCAAATGGCGGGAGGACGTGGACTGAGGGAAATGTAGCCTGGCGTCACGGGGGAAATCATGGCGGACGCCGATGTTTTGTCCAAGTTGTCTTCACTTATGCAGCGCGGACTCTTTGAAAATGCTGAGGAACAGGTCGCTTCAGCGCTAAAAGAGATCTTTGGCGGTCGCTACTACCAAGCACATCTGAAGGACGCGCAGATTCGCAGCGCTGCTTACAGACTGGGCGCATTGGAAGACGACCGCGGCGTTCCCTATGCGGGCCTAATCTCCCCTGACAATCCACCGAGCGGCGCTTACGGGGGCACGAGCATTGTTTGGTTTCCTACCAAGGAGAAAGGCAGCCTTCTGGGGCTCGGCGTCGGAACACGCGGCATTGCTCCGGACGAGGGCCTGCTGACGAGGCCTGGACACCGCAGGCGCGTTGAGGGGTTGCGCAGGCTGCTTTCGCAACAAGGCGTCTCCTGCTGGACGAAATCGGATCCGGCGGCTCTAGGCGCCGAAGTGCCTGAATCGGTGGTCGCGAGATTCTCGAGTTACAAGGGCGCGCTTGAGCGCTACAAGCACGAGGTCTACTGTAACGTTGCGATAACTCCGGACATGAAACCGGAGCAAGCGAGGCAAATCGTTCAACAGTTCTTCGATTTGTACGCGTATGAGCGCGGCTGGAAGCCGCTCGCGATTGCGGCGGAGGAGTTCGACAAGCACATTGAGCACCTGGAACGACAGCTCTTTGAGCACCCGAATTGCGATAGCATCAACAACTTGCTGCAATCGCGGCGCTTTGTTGTTCTTCAGGGACCGCCTGGGACAGGTAAAACGCGGCTTGCTGAGCAAGTTCGTGAACGACACTTTTCAGGTCGTGGCACGACAATCCAGTTTCATCCGAGCGTGACGTACGAAGATTTCGTGATCGGACTTTCCCCTGAACCTGCGGCACAAGGCCTTGCGTTCCGTGTGAAACCCGGCTGGCTGCTCCAGGCCTATAAGGAGGCGGTCAAAGGTCCATACCTATTGATTATCGACGAGGTCAATCGTGCGGACCTTGGCCGTGTGTTGGGCGAAGCAGTCTATTTGTTCGAAGCAGATGAAGTCGGCGGTGAGAATCCGCGCACTGTCCGCCTTGCTCATGAATTCGATGGCAAGCGAGAGTTTGCGCTTTCACCCAATCTCTATGTCTTGGCAACAATGAACACTGCTGATCGCAGCATAGCGCACATGGACTTGGCAATTCGGCGCCGCTTTGCTTTTGCCAACCTACCACCCGATCCCGCGCCCATACGTGCCGCGCGTATCGGCTTGGCCTCAGATGCATTCGAGCGATTGAGTAGAGTCTTCGTTGAGTTCTGCAATGACGACGCTCTGAGTCTTTTGCCAGGTCACGCCTATTTTCTCGCTCGCGACGAGGCTGACCTACTGCAGCGCTTCAAGTTTGCGCTACTGCCCCTGCTCGATGACTACCTTCGTCAAGGATTGGTTGGTGGTGCGCAAGGAGAACTGCAGGCCGTCCGCGACTGGCTATACGATACCGTTGAGCAAGGCTCATGAAACGGGCGCCCAAACCACGGCGCGCGAACAGGCCTCGCTCAAAGCCACTTTGGACAACAACAGATCATGGCTCGCCCATTGTGGTCGACGCAGCCCATTTTGCACTTCCCGGTCGCGATCGTGGCTGGGGTGCGCAATCGGATGCGTTTCTGCGATTCAACGAGGCGGCATTTCAAGAGCTTTCGCTTGAGCCTGCGATGAAAGCAGGTCGCGAGGGCCCGGCGCTACAGCTGATTCCGGCTGGCCGTGCGGGTGCAGTTCCGCTGCGGTCCCCTCAGACGGGCCAAGTGGTTGCAGGGGTGGTGGTCAAGCCGCGCTTCGGCTGGTCGGGCGTTGGGGCGGTGTTGAACGAAATTGGGTGGCATGCCGCTCCGCGTTTTTGCGCGCTCCCCCTAGTTCCTGGTAGCGGGCGTGAAGTTCCACCTTGGGTTATTGCAGGTCCGGTTGTTTCGCGACTGTCGGCAATGCTGGCCGCTTTGCGTCGCGGCTACGAGGAAGTTGAAGCTGAGCTCGCCAGGCCAAAGGGACGCATTTTGTGGACACCATTCGTCCGGCACCTTGCGACAGGACGGTGGCAGGCGGTTCCGTGTCGATTCAGTGAATTGGGCCACGACTCCAGGTTGCGCGCGAATATCCGCTGGGCACTGGAGATGGTCGACGGTGGACTCAGACGAGTCGCGGCGGGGGATCGTATTGCTGCATTGCTCTGCGTCCTGATTCGGGGATTGCTTGACGGTCTAGAAGACGTAAAGCCCGTTCGGCCAACAACGCGACTCGCCATTGGCAACTCTTTGTTGGACAGCGGCGCAATTGCGCGCGGGATGGAGGCTCTGGGTTGGGTGGCTGATGAACGGGGGCTTGGTGGAGGCCGCGAACTTGATGGACTGGCGTGGACGCTTGAGCTGGATGAACTGTGGGAATCTTACGTCGAGGCCATTCTGGTTAGAGAATGCGCTCTCAGTGGAGAGTCCATGTTGGTTGGGCGGAAGGGCCAGAGCACATTTCCGATCGCGTGGGACCGTGGTAGCAGTAGTCTTCAACAGCTTGTACCGGATTTTGTGTTAAGGCGCGGGCCTTCAATCCGCATCGTTGACGCCAAGTACAAGGCCCACTTCGCTGAAATTGATGAAAACGGGTGGCGCCGTTTAGCTGACGAGATTCGCGACGCCCATCGTGCCGATGTTCATCAAGTACTTGCCTATGCCGCGCTATACGAGGCGTCCGAGATCCAGGTTGAACTTGTATATCCGCTGCGCCGATCGACATTTGAGGCACTGCATGCGCGAGGTTTAGACACGGCTCAGGCGCGGCTATTGCATGGTTCGCGAAATCTGCTGCTTCGCCTGCGCGGAGTACCATTTGGAACGAAGACAGACGCCAGCTAACGGAATGTCTCGAGAGAAACGTCCGCCCTTGCGGTTGACTTGTCAACACTTGGGGGGATAATTCGGGCCTTGGTTGTCCTTGATCGGGGTTTATGGCTGAGCGCATTCTGGTTTGTGATGACTCGCGTGAGCTTCGCACGCTGCTGGCCCAGCAATTGCAAAAGCTGGGCTTTGACTGCAAGTCCGCCATTGACGGCCAGGATGCGATCGCGCGCGCCCAGGAATTTCTGCCTGACCTGATCATCATGGACATCAACATGCCCAAGCTCAACGGGCTGGCCGTGACGCGAAAGCTGCGCGAGAACCCCAAGCTCAAGCACACGCCGATCATCCTGCTTTCCAACTTCGGTGAAGAAGGCGACGTGATTGCCGGCATTGAGGCGGGCGCGGACGAATACCTCGTAAAGCCGTTCCGGCAGGGCGAGCTTGCGGCCAAGGTGCGCATCCTTTTGCGCAAGAGTTCGCACTCGGCCAAGAAACTTGACGAGACGACCGTGCAGGGCCTCGATGTCAAAGACCCGGACACGGCCATGCGCCGCTTCAAGGAAACGGGGCAGATTGTTTCGCGCGAATTTGCCGGCTTCACGATCATCGACAAGCTCGGCCAGGGCGGCACGGCTGTGGTCTATCGCGCCATGGAGCCGATGTTCAACAAGCCCGTGGCGCTCAAGGTCATCAGCCCCTTTGCCGCCGTCAAGGAAGGCTTTCTCAAGCGCCTGCAGCGCAGCAACGAAATCTCGGTGAAACTGATCCACAAGCACATCGTGCGCACCTACCTGATGGGCGAATACCAGGGTGTGCACTTCATGATGCAGGAACTGGTTGAGGGTGCACCGCTCGACAGCTACCTCGAAGAGGGCCACGCACCCATGGTCGAAGCCGAGGCGCGCAAGTACATCAAGCAGGTGGCGTCCGCGCTGGCCTATCTCGAAGAGCGCAAGTTGATTCACCGCGACATCAAGCCGGGCAACATCTACTGCTCGCGCGAGGGCGAGGCCAAGCTGGGCGACTTCGGGCTGTCGCGCCTGGCCGACGATGCCGCGCAGACTGCCGAGGGTTATCTGCTGGGCACGCCGCACTACATCTCGCCCGAGCAGGCCAATGGCAGCAAGGATCTCGACATGCGCAGCGATCTGTACTCGCTGGGTGCTACGTTCTTTCACCTGCTGTCGGGCCGGCCGGTGTTCGAGGGTGACAGCCTGCAACAGGTGGTGCTGGCGCATCTGAGCAAGCAGCCGCCGAAGCTGAAAGAGTTCGCGCCCAAAGTGAGCGAAGGTTTCTGCGCCGTGATTGACAAGCTGCTCGATAACGACCGAGCCATGCGCTACCAGCACGCCAGTGAAGTCGTAGCCGCGCTGGACGCGCTGCCCGCCGCATGATGACCGGCGCACTCATGTTCCTTGCGAACGCGGCGCCTCGTACCCCATTTGAAAGCGGGCCGAACATCCTTGCCGTGGCCGGGGCGTTGTTCGTTTGGAACGTTCTTGCGTGCGTTCACTGGCATCGGGTGTCGCTGCGCCCGGGCCAGGCCCAACCACAGGCGCTCGGGCTGCTTGCCTTTTCAGTCTTGGGCGCAATTGGCCTCGAAACGATCGTGGTCTTCGGTGGCTTCCAATTTGCGCTGTTGCTTGGGCCGCTACTGCTTGGAGTGAGCGCGGCTTGGGCCAGTGTGCGTGGATTGCACGCACGCATGCGCGTGTGGAATCAACGCGGCGGCGAATGAGCGACATCGGCCAGCGGCAATACGGTGTGAAGCGCCGTGGCGTGGCGCGTGAACGCTTTCCATTCGAAGCCGAGGGTGCCCCAGCGTTTGCTGCGGGGCCGCGCGAGTCTTTGGGCGTCTTGGAGCGTCAACAGCGTGAAGCGATAGTGCTCTGTGGGCGTGATGAATTCCGTCGCGTCGAGTTCATTCAGGCGCGCGTGTGAGCCGCAGAACGCAAACACGAACGCCGGCTGTGCCTTGGCGCGCAGGAGCTGCTGCCAGCCCAGCATGGAAAAAATGTCCGTGCGTGTCAGCCAGGGCGTGCCGCGCCGGCCCTTGAGATCGAGTGCCCAGACGGCGTCGCTGCCGTTCACGAGGAAATCGAAATGCTTGAGCACGAGGCCGCCCAAGGTGGGACGGCGGCGCTCCTCCACGGCGAGTGCGGTCATGCCCGCATCGTGGAGGAACGCCGAAAACGCAATCTCGTAATGGTTGCGGTCGCCGGCCATGGCGAGAGTGTAGCTCGGGGCGGCATGAACGCGACTGTGCGAAAAAGGCCGGCGGATTTCTCCGTGACCTCCGTGCTCTCTGCGGCTAATAAGCTGATCTATGGCCACCGTCACCATTGCTGACCGCAACCGAGTTGTGGAAATTCCCGCCGGCTGCTCGATACTGGAAGCGCTGGAAATGGCGGGCGTGAACATCATGCACGCCTGCGGCGGCAACTGCATTTGCGGCACGTGCAACGTGGTCATGCTGGCGGGCCTGGAACACCTCGCGCCCGCCAATGAGCCCGAGCAGCTCATTCTCAAGAAACTCAAGCGCCAGGGGCCCAACGTGCGGCTGGCCTGCCAGGCGCACCCTGCAAGCGACGTGACGATCCAGATCGGACTCTAGCCAGTAGCGTTGGGTTGCTTAGTTGTGCGGCCAATCTCGGTGGGGCATCTTCAACAGGTCGCGGCACACTCGCGCAGCATCGCCTAAGCGTTCTTTGGATACTCTTGCGAATTTGGCGGCTGCGCTTTGCGTCAGGCGAAACCTCCTCGCTGATCGCTCAATGAGGGTCGCAGCCTCCATCCGCTGCAACGTTGTCAGCAACTCAACTGGATCTACACCGACACGATTGATGTAGTCGATCCACGGGGGGATTCGGTGCGGCTCGATTCCCTCTTTTGAGTCGGCAAGGAAAATCGCCAGTAGAACAAAATCGGCATCCTGGCCGTAATGCGCTGGGTGCCGCAAGTCTGCGTCGATGTTCTCCACGGTGCACCAAAAGACGTTCAAGTGCTCAGATGCCAGGTATTCCGAAACGCTTTCAGTGCTCGAAAAAACGGGCGCAAGGTCGTCCTCCGTCAACGAGTGGGTGCCTGATGTTTGCCATAGGCAGATCAATTTGAATTTGCCGTCGTCACGTTTCTCCAATCGAATCCAATGATTGGATGATCCTCCGATAACGAAGCCCCAGGCATTGATCGGGATTTCCATGGGTTTGAGGCTAGCTAAGTAGGACTGATCCATCTCCCAAGCAATGCCGCCGCCGGGAAGCACAGGATCGCCGCCGCGCCCCACGTGGGCTCTTGCGGCAGCACCGCCAGCGCGAGCGCGGCCATCATCAGACATTCGCCGCGGATGCCAAGGCCGACGCAGCGGCCGAGATTGCGCGGCGTGGGTTCCTGCCGCGCGCGGGCGAGCGCGTAGGCGAGCCAGAGATAGAGCGTGGCGGCAATCGCCATGGGCAGTACGTCTTCGATCAGGGAATGGGCGCGCTCGCCTTGTGCCATTGCCCAGAGCGGCAGGGCGAAAATCACGGGCAAGAGCGCGACTTGCACGAAGCCCAGCGCGCGTTTACCGCCGCCGCTGTCCTCGAACAGCGAAACAAGCGTGACCAGCCAGAAGTACGCGAACACGCTCAAAAACACAACCGCGACAGCCTCAAAGTGCGCCGGTGCGCCTACGCTGCGCGAGAGCGCGTAGAGCGGCAACATCACGTGCAGGCCGCGCGCGCAGGCCAGCGTCGCCACTCCGAGTACAGCGACGACCGGATTCATGCGCACCTGGCCGCGCTCGATTCTTCCCAGGGCGAGCGCGTTGTAGGCGACGGTTAACAGCGCCAGCACAAGTGCCGGGCCCGCGCAGCCCGCAACCACGGACGCGCCCAGCCCCAGCGCGTAGAGCATGCTTGTGAGCAGCGTCGCCGCCTCGACCGAAATCGCGCCGGTGACTATCGGGCGCGGCTTGTTCATAGCCGCGTCTTTGTGGCGGTGGAGAATGTCGTTCAAGCCCATGCCGCCGAGGTAAATGCCGAATGTGGTGAGCAGCAGCCAGGGCAGTTTTTCGCGGGTGAATTGTGCGCTTGAAGACCACGGAAATGCTGCAAGCGCCAAGGCGCTTCCGCCAAAAACATCGGCCAGCGCGCTGGGCAGCGCGGAGATGCGAACGAGTTTGAGGGCGGCAAGCACGAGGGAAGTCTAGCAGCGAACGCAACGAATCGTGATCTCAGGTGTTAAACACAAGGTGAGAATTGACCGGTCACCCGCACCATCTAAACGGAACCTATAATCGCGCCCCATGCCTGACGCTGCCAACAACAGTCCCTCGACGCTGGAACTCAACTCGGGCTTCCTCGAGCTCGAGTCCATGGCCTCGATGCAGCGGCTGGGAGATTCAGCGGCGCCCTTTGCCGAGGGCGGCAGCACGCTGCTGGACATCGAGGCGGCCGAGCGCGCCAAAGTGGCCGCGAATACGGCGCGCGACGATCTCAAGCACGGCCACCACGAGAGCGAGCGCTACTCCGTGCTCTCGGAAATCGCGCGCGGCGGCATGGGAGCGATTCTCGAAGTGCAGGACGCCGACCTTGACCGCCGCGTGGCCATGAAAGTGCTGCTGCGCGATACGCGCAAGTCCGGCACGGGCAGCGGCTCGGGCAGCGGCGCCGATTCCCGGGTCAGCACGGGCCCCGTGGAACGCTTCATCGCCGAGGCGCAGCTCACGGGCTCGCTGGAACATCCCAACATTGTGCCCGTGCACGAACTGGGCCTCGATGCGCAGGGGCGCGTCTATTTCACGATGAAGCGCGTGCGCGGCAAATCGCTGCGCGCGGTGCTCGACAAACTGCGCCAGGGCCATGAAGGCACGCTGGCAGAATTCACGCAGGCGCGGCTGCTCAACACGCTTTTGAAAGTGTGCGACGCCATCGAGTTCGCGCACGCCAAGGGCATCGTTCACCGCGACCTCAAGCCCGAAAACATCATGGTGGGCGAGTTCGGCGAAGTGCTGGTGATGGATTGGGGCCTGGCCAAGCAGATTGGCGCCGCAGACATCGGCGGCTTCAGCCTGAGCGTGAGCCTGGGCGCCTCGGACGAAGATTCCACGCAAACGCGCGAGGGCACTGTTTCCGGCACGCCCGCCTACATGTCGCCCGAGCAGGCGCGCGGCAACATCAGCCAGATTGACGCCCGCACCGATGTGTTCTGCCTGGGCGCGATGCTCTATGAAATGCTGTGCCTCGTGCCGCCATTCATTTCATCGTCCATGACCAGCGCCCTTGAACAGGCGCGCACGCACTCGCTGATGCAGCCGCGCGCCAAGCTGGACAGCGTGCTGGCGGACAAAGACCTGCGGCGCGCGTTCTCGCAGCAGGGGCTGGAGCGCGCGCGCAAACACCCGCGCGAACTCGTGGCGGTGGCGATGAAGGCCATGAACGAGCGCCGCGAGCGCCGCTATCAAAGCGTGCGCGATTTCAAGCGCGACCTTGAGAACTTCCAGGCGGCCCTGCCGGTCAGCGCGTGCAAGGATCCCCTGTTCGTGCGCATGGCCAAGTGGGGCAAGCGCAACCCCACGCGCTCGGCGGTCTGGGCGCTGATTGCCCTGGTCACGCTGGCCGGGCTGGGAATGGCCTCGGCTGTTCAGGCCAAGTTCGCCATGGAGCAGTCCGAGGCGCAACAGACGCAGCTTTCGCTTGAGCGCGACAAGGCCGGCGAGGCCGACCGGCGCCTGAAAGCCGAAACAATCGCGCGCGAAGCCGCCGACAAATCAGCCCGCCTTGAAAAAGAAAAAGCCGAAGCCGAACGCCGCGAAGCGGCCAAGCTCAGCGCGCGCCGCGCCGCGCTTGTTCCTTACAGCAAGGCCGCCGACCTGCGCACGCGCGCGGCTACAAACTCCAGTTACGCCATGCGCGCCAAGAGCTGGGCCCAGGCCGCGAGTTATTACAACGAGGCCCTGGCGCTCGATCCGAACTTCGCACAGGCACACCTGGAACTGGGCGAGGTTTACGCCGATCTGGGCTTTGACGACGAAGCCCTTCAGCACTTTGAGCGCGCCGACACGCTGACCGCCGCCGAAACCGGGCGCGGCCATGTGGAGGCGCTCATGGCCTGGGCGATGTACGACTTCCAGCGCAAATTGCTGAACGACTCGATTGGCGAGAACTTCGGCGAGATTTTCCGGCGCTTTGGCCCGGTGAAGGAGGCCGCCGAGCCCGGCAGCATGTACTCGCGCCTGGCGCAGTTGCTCGTTGATCTGGGCGAAAGTTACCGCACCTCCGATCGCGCCACGTTCCTGCGCGACCTTGACCAGTTCGCCGATGACCTGCGCAAGCTCGAATCCGAAAACCAGGGGCCGGCGCTGTGGGAAACCTACGCGCTGCTGGCCATGTTCGACTGGAAGGGCGGCACACAGGCCAAGGGCATGCGCGCCGTCGCGCGCCGCAAAGGCAATTACCTGGCCAAGGCGCGCGAACTCAAACCCAACTTGCCGCTGCTGGCATGGCTGGATGCCCGCTATGCCTCTGAGGCCGAGGGCAAGCACAAGGTCGATGCCTGGAACGAATTCTGCAAGCAGTTCCCCTATGACCCGCGCGGCTTCTTTTCACGCGCGCTGCTTGTTTACAACACCGAGACAGACGAAGCCAAATCGGCCGTCGCCGATCTCAAGACCGCCATTGCGCTCTATCCGCCTTACCAGGACGCGCACAAGCTGTTGCTCGCGATTTCGGTGCGCGACGGGCACCTGACCCAGGCCGCGGAACACATTCGCCAGATGCGCCAGTCGCTGCAGGGCGATGACCGCCTGAACGTGGATCTGATGGAGGTTGAGCTGACAGCGCGCATCGGCGACTACGAACGCCTTGAGACGCTGGTCAGCGGCATTGTTCTTTCGTCCCGGCCGCAGGGCGCCAAGGCACTGGCCACTGCCGTTCGAATTTTGCTGGGCGATGCCGAGTACCCGGAAGTGGTGGAACTATGCGATCGCGTGCTTGAACAGTCGGACACCCCCCTGTGCAGGCTGTTCCGGGCGCGCGCAAACATGATGCTGGGCCGCTTTGAAGATGCCCAGGCCGCATTCGACGCGCTTTCGGTAGCACCCGAAGACCTTGACGAAGAATGGCGCTCGCTGCTTTCGCTCTGGAGCGACCAGTGCCGGCGCTTCCCCACCCTGCTTACCACCACCGGCATGCCTGATGCCCGCGACCGCCTGGATCTCGCGCGCGTCCTGGCGGTGAGCGGCGCCAAGCCTGAACGCTGGCTCTACCTGTTTGCCGCCGACGGCCCCGTAGCCGCGCGCCTGGGCAAGAACGTGCAATCGGGCGATTTCGTATTGCAGGCCATGGGCCATGCAAAGCTCGCTGCGGGCTCGAAGGGCGAGATCGGCGCAAAATCCCGCCAGCGTGCCGTGGAATGCCTGGCCTCGGCCTTTGAAGCCGGTTACCTCAATCGCGCCCGCATCAAGAGTGATGCGCTGCTCTCTCCCCTGACTTCCGACCCGGCGGTCGCGCGCTATTTCGTGACCCAATAGGCCCGGGGGAAATTGGGGTCAGGCTCCGGGCCTTTCCGGTGCCTGACCCCAATTTCCCCGGGCCTTTCCCGAGCCTGACCCCATTTCCAAGCGCCCGGCCTGTTTTAGCACCCCTGAATTGGCAGAATTGCCCGAACGCAAACGCGCCGTTGCGCGTATCTATGTAGGCAGGGAACACTTTCTTCATGGCGACGGCTTCGGACAACCAGGACGTCAAGCTCATGGCCGCGCTCAAACGCGGCGATTCTGAGGCCTTTGAGCAGTTGTTCTACAAATATTACCGCCGCCTCTACGCATTGTTCTATCGCCTGTGCTGGGATGACGGCCGCGCCGAGGATCTGCTGCAGGAAACCTTCATCCGCGTCTGGCGCGGCGCCATGACGTTCAAGGAGGAGCTCAAGGTCAGTTCCTGGCTCTATCGCATCGGCCGCAACTGCTGGATTGACCTTGAAGCGCGCCGCAAGAGCGTGAGGCGCGCCGTCGATATTGAAAGCGACGCGATGCTCGAATCGGGGCGCGTTGATGCGCTCTCCGAAAGCGACCCGCGCGCCACGACTTCAGGCCGCTACGCCGCGGTCCGGGCGGTGCAGCTCATTGATACGCTGGCCGCACCCAACCAGGAAATGCCGGAGGCCGGTGCCGAGCGCCGTGAAACGGAAGATGCCGTGCGTTCGGGCCTGCTTGAACTGGACGCCATGCACCGGCTGGTGCTGGTGATGAGCTTTTACCAGGGCATGACTTACAACGAAATCTCAGAGGCGCTGGAGGTGCCGATCGGCACGGTGAAATCGCGCCTGCATTACGCCGAGCGCAAGTTGCGCGAGCGCCTGCGCCGCTTCTTCAAGCCGGAAAAGGCCGCAAAGGAGGGCGCATAGCATGTTCAACGAAGAACGCGCCACGACGCCTTTGGCTTCATCGCAACTCGTGTCCTATGTGATGGGCGAACTCGAGCCGGATCAACAGCAGGCACTGGAGGCCCAGATCAAGGAGAGCCCGGCGTTGCAGGCCGAGCTTGAGGAAATCCGCAGTCACCTGGGCCTGCACCAGCGCGTGCGCAAAGTGGCGCCGAGGCGCGGCTCCTTTGACCGGTTGATTCGCCACATGAAAACCGAGGGCACGCTGGCGGGTGCTGTGCCGGGCGTGCATTGCATGTTGCGCCGGGCCTTCGTGTTTGCCGGCCTGGCGGGCTTTGTGTTCATCGTGTTGATGGCCGTGTTTGGCGGCAGGCAGGGCACGGTCAGCCTGCCGCGCGATCAGGTCATCGGGCAGATCATTTTCTACGAGCCGGCTTCGGATTCGATTTCCGGCCTGGGCCGCGAAGTGGATCAGGGTGAAGCGGTGGCGGGTGCTACGCGCAATTTCAGCAGCCACGACGCCTCCATCTGGATTCCTACGGGCGTCTCGCGCTCCTACTCCATCATTGAATGTGCGCAGGGCACCGTGCTGAAGTTCAACAACTCGCGCGAAGTGGTGCTGACCAAAGGCTTCATGCGCCGCCTCAGCATCGCGCCCGGCGCACTGGGTGAGGGCGCCTTCACCGTAAAAACGCCGCACGGCCGCGTGGAAATCAGCAACGCCCGGCTCTCGATCCGCGTGACCGAGGCAGACACCCAGGTATGCGTGGGCGAGGGCAGCGCGCGCGTCATTGGCGGCGACGTGCCCCAGATCGTTCCCTCCGGTCACTTCTCGGTGATTTCGCGCGACGCCGAAGCCACACCGCCGCAGCCGGAACTTCAGATTACGCTGCTGCCTTTCGCCGATCCCAAGCAGAACGCCCCTTCCATCGAGGTTTCGCTGCGCAACATGGGCTATGTGCCTGCGCGCATCAAACGTGTTTACAGCGGCGACCCGGTGTTCGTGGTCCAGATTTCGCGGGACCGCGATTACTCGCAGCCCGGTTCAACGCCTGAATCCTACAGCCCGGTCGAGGTCAGCCTGGTGGGCAATTACCTTGAGCATCGCGGCGAAGCCTGGCTCAAGCCCAAAGAGGAATACAAGTTCCGCATCGACGTTTCCCAGGAGTTGTTCGGGCGCCCGGCCGCGGTTTACTGGGTCACGGTCGTTTACAAGGGCGGGCTGTACGGGCCCCAGGGTGCGGCTATGGTGGACGTCACCAGCAAGCCGCTGCAAGTGGACATGAGAAACAAATGAGCGCAGGCCCGGTCTGTCCTGTCCTGTTCTGTAAGGAAGTGAAGCCATGTCGCTATCGTTGATTGAATCCAAGCTGGCGCAGTTGCGCGGGCACATTCGCCTGATGTTCTTGTCCTATGGGCTGGGCCTGCTGCTGGTGTGGGTCGCGGGTCTGGCGCTGTGGCTGTTCTGGAGTGATTACCTGCTGAATCTGCCCGCCGGCGTGCGCGTGACATTCCTGCTGATCTCATTGCTGGTGCTGGCGGTGGTGATTATCCGCAACGTTGTTTACCCGCTCTCGCGCACGTTGACCGATGAAGACCTGGCGCTGCTGGTTGAGCGCGAGTACCCGCTGCTCAACGACCGGCTGATTACTTCGCTGCAATTCCTCAAGAACCAGGAACGCTACAAGGATGTGGCCTCGGGCAAGATGATGGAGTCCGTGGTCGGTGAATCCTTCGACCTTGCGGGCAAACTGAATTTCGGCGACGCCGTGCGCTCACGGCGCCTGCTTTACATGGTCGTGGCCAGTGTGTGCGCCATGAGTGTGGTGTTCGCCCACGCCTTTTTCGCGCGCGATCCCATGAGCACCTGGGCGCGGCGCGTGTTCGGCGCCGATGTCGCCTGGCCCACGCGCACCAAACTGGACGTGAAATTCCTCGAGGCCGACCAGCTTGCGCTCTATCCCACGGACGAAGAGCTGACCATCAACTTCAGCCACGACCCGGGCAATGACACCTACCAGGTGGCGCTCGATTCCGACCTGCGCATCATCGTGGAGCCCTCCGATGTCATCCCCTCGAGGGCGGAAGTGCGCATCGATGTTTATTCGGCCGAACGCGACGGCAAGGGCGGCCTGGTCAAGAAGGCGCTGCAAAGCAGCATCAAGCGCGACATGAACCGCGAGGTGATTGGCGCCGACACAAAGAACGAGCGAGTGTATTTCAGCTACAACAAGCTCTCGGCGCAGAACACCTGGGAGGAAATTTTCATCAAAGCCGGTGACGCTCTGGCCGGCCCCTATGTGGTCATAGTCATCCCGCCGCCGGAGCTCACCGGGCCGCTGGAGCTTGATTACCATTACGCCGACTATCTGCGCCTGCCCGATCGCCAGACGCAGGAACGTGCCATCGAGGGTGTTGCGGGCACGCGCGTAACGCTGCGCTTTGCCACCACCAAGCCGCTTTCACTGGCCGGCAACGAGGGATCGCGCGTCGTGGTGGACTACAACGTGGGCACCAGCCAGTCGATCCGGCTTGCGCCCAATGATCCGCGCAATGACGAAGAAAAGAAAAACGCCGCCAAAAGCGGCGCCGAGCAGTCCGTGTGGCATTACAGCGCGACGATCAACCTGGCCATGGGCATGTCGCGCTACACGCTGCGCCTGATCGACGAAGGCGGAATTGCCAACTCCAAGCGCCTGGGCGACCTGATGCAGGTGAAAGAGGACATCGCGCCCGCTGTGCGTGTCATGTTCTCCGGCGATCCGCTCGTGTCCAACCAGCTTGTGGCCGCCGCCAAGGATGCCGTGATTCCCGTGGAGTTCGAACTCTCCGACGACTACGGCGTGGGCGAGGCGCGGCTGTTCTGGCGTTTTGCCGAGGAGCGCGAGTTCCGTGAGTACGCGCCCTTTGCCTTGAAATACAAGTATCTGCGCGACAAACCGGCCACGCTGGTCAAGGACACATGGGAGCTTGATTTTGCCGCGCTGATCCGTGACGCCAAGGTTCCACTGGCAACGACCAAGCCCACGATCGAGGCTTTCATCCAGGCCTTTGACCTGCGCCAGGGCGAAGTGGATCCCAAGACCAACCTGCCCACACTCCAGGCCAGCCAGCACAACCCGATGATGAGTTATGAGCTGTATTCGGTCGATGACCTTCGCGCCAAGGTCTCGACGCAGATTCGCCAGATCAAGACCACGATCAACGCCATGCTGGCGGCACAGCTAGAGCTTTCCATTCAAACCGGCGAAGCGCTCGAAAAGAAAGAGCAGCTCAACCTCGAGGGCGAAGAAGGCCGGCGCCTGCGCACCGACCTGAACAACGCGTTCCAGCGCCAGAACCAGCTTCTTCGCGACGCCGAGGCGGTGATGGAGCGCTTTGGCGTGTTCGCCCAGGCCTACCAGTTCTCGCGCCTCGAGCGCGACGACAAAGACCGGCCGCAGGAGGGCCGCATCCAATCCGTGCGCCTGCTGCTTGCGATCACGGGCGCGGATCGCGAACTTCAGCAGTTGCTCACCACGCCGCTCAACTCGCTCAAGGACGCCGACGGCGAGGCGCTGCTGGGCGCAACGGACGAAACGATTGACGTTCTGCTCAAGCAGCTCAAGCGCGCCAGACCCGACGTCAGTTTCCCCGCCCAGAGCTTTGGCATGCTCCTGCAGGACTCCAAAGTGAACTCGCCTGGCTGCGCCGAGCGCGCGCGTTCATTGTGCGAGAACGTGCTCTCCACCACGATCACGCCCAGCGAGCGCCGTGAACTCCTGTCCGAGCTCAAGCGCCAGCAGGCGCTCAACGCGGAAATTCTCAAGGCAATCCAGGCCCTCGTGAAAAAGTGGGAGGGCTTTGACGACATCCTCGCCGGCTTCCGCAGCCTGCGCGACAGCCAGAAAGACATCAACGAAAACGTCAACGACGCCGCGAAAGGCAAGTAGCCCAGTTGCCCCATTAGCAGCTTCAGGTGACGGAGGAAATGGGGTCTGACTTTGCGCTGTTGCGGTGTCTGACCCCATTTGCGGGCTCATGGGGCAACGGGAATTCAAAATTCAAAATTCAAAATGCAAAATTCAAAATGGCCCCTATCGTGTCTCCGTCCATTTTGAATTTTGCATTTTGAATTCCTGACATGACCGATTCGCCCAACAGCGCCAGCAAAACCAGCTATCCCCCGCGCGGCGGCGGACTGTTTGGCGTGCCGCGCGCATTTGCGGCAGTCGCGCTGGTCTGGTGTCAGCTTGTTTTCGCGCTGTTTCTCTTTGAAATACCCATGCATCTGGCCGACCGCTTCCTCGCCAGAAAACCCGGCGATGTTTTCTCGGCCGTGCTGCGCGGCATGGCGCGCTGGTTCTTCCGCCTCTATCCCTTTGGCCGCGTGCGCCGCATCGCCGTTTCGTCGCGCGCCTTTGCCAAGCCGTGCGTGATCGTGGCCAACCACCAGAGCCGGCTTGATGTGCTCTTGCTCCTCACGCTGCCTACCAACTCGCGCTGGCTGCTGCCGCGCTGGATCGCCAAGTTGCCGCTGATGGGCGAGCTGTTCAAGAGCGGCAAGCACATCGAAAGCAGCGATCGCTCCCGCATCGGCGCGTCCACCGATCCCGGCCTCAATGAAGCCCGCGCCCACCTTGCCGATGGCCGCTGCGTGCTCGCGCTGCCCGAAGGCCACCGCTCGCGCGACGGCCGCATCGGCCAGTTCCGCAACGCCGCCTTCACGCTCGCACTCGAGGCCAAAGTGCCCATCGTGCCCGTAATCCTCGATGGCACCGGAGCCGCTTTGCAAAAGGGCGATCTGGGCATGCGCTCGCCACGCCTCACTTTGCGCGTGCTCGATGCCATCGAGCCCGCCGGCGACGCCGATTCCCTCAAGAACGAAACCCGCAAACGCATGCAAGCGGCACTTGCCGAAGTTCGCCAAAAGCGCGGCTTTGGCATGCCAAGCGGCCTGCCCACACGCGCGGCTCTGGCCACGGTCGTCTTTGCCGTGGTGGCGCTGATCAGCGCATCGATTTACGTGCAGGCGGCGTGCATCGCCAAACCGCCGACTTATTCGGGCTCACGCGACCTCAAAGAGAAGAAGCTCGAGAAATTCGACGACGCGCAAACCCTCGATCGCGAGAACTACTGGACGCGCTCACGCGGCGCCATCACGGAAATCGCCCTCTCCGGCAACCCCTGGCAGCGCGGCTACGTCAGCGCGCGATTTACGCCCGAGCAGTTGAAGGCGCAGGAAGAGCACCTGTTGAAAATGATCGACGAATTCCTGCCCTGGCCCAAGGGGCCGGTGCGCTGGGTGCTCAAGCAGGGCATTGGCATCAACAACCGCGATCTGCCGCAGCATGTTACGGAAGACGAACAGCTCGAAATCCTCGGCCTGGTGGAGGGCAGCGTCGATCACCACCCCGACGACGTGCCGCTCTATCATCGCGTGCTCAATTACCACGCGGCCCACGACATCAGCCACATGCTGATCGACAACCCGCTGATCGTGAAGAAAGACCTGATCGGCTGCACCGGCTTTGCGCTCTGGGGCAAGGCGACAACTGATGGCGGCCTGCTGCTGGGCCGCAACTTCGACTGGGAAGCGGGCACGCTCTTCGACAGCCGCAAAGTGGTCTTTTACGTCTGGCCCGAAAAGGGCATTCCCTACGTGCACGTGGCCTGGGCGGGCATGATTGGCGCGGTTTCCGGCATGAACGCCAAGGGGCTGGCGGTCACCATCAATGCCGCGCGCACGAGCGACACCGGCCCGGGGCGCATCGGCACGCCGGCCTCGATTCTGGTCAAGCGCGTGCTCAACGAGGCCGAGAACATCGAGCAGGCCGTCAAGATCCTGCGCGAGGCCAGGGTGTTTGTCAGCGACAGCTACCTGGTCGCAAGCGCAAGCGACGGCTACGCCGTGGTGGTTGAAAAATCGCCGGAGAATTTCGGCGTGCGTAACGCGGATAAAGAGGGCCGCATCCTGCAATCGAATCACTTCATGGCGCCGGAATTCGCCGAAGACAAAGCCAACCAGGAGCACAAGGAGCGCGCGACTTCGCTTTACCGCTACGAGCGCCTCAATGAGCTGGTCGAAGCCGGCTGGGGCAAGCACACGCCCGCCAACTGCCAGGCGATCCTGCGCGACAAAAAGGGCAAGGGCGGCAAAGACGTGGGCATGGGCAATCGCAACGCCATTGACGCCTTCATCTGCACGCACAGCGTGGTCATGGATGTAAGCGACGGCGTGATGTGGGTCAGCAGCGGGCCCAACACCGTGGGCAGCTACGTGCGCGTCGATGTGCGCCGCATGCTGGAAGCCAGGCCACAGGGGGCGCTGCGCGTTGCGCATAACGAAGAAGACGATCTGCCGCGCGACATCGAACACTTCATGCGCATCGTTGATTTCGTGGAGTTCAAAAAGCAGCTCAAGCTCGCGAAAGAAGCGATCGACAACGGCGACGAAGAAAAGGCGCGCCCGCCCGTAAAAACGCTCTCCAACCTCAACGCCAGCGCCTGGGAAACCGCGTACTTCCAGGGCCGCCTGGCCATGCTGCAGGAGAAGTACAAGGAGGCCGGCGAGAAATTCGAGCTCGCACTCTCGCGCGATCCGCCCTACGAAGAAATCCGCGAGGAAATCCGCCGCTGGCTGCAGAAGGCAAGCGACCAATAATCAGCGCATCAACTTCAGTTCTTCCCCGAGCTTGCGCTCCACAGCACCGCACATCAGCTCGCACAGCCGATAAAGGCTGGGATCGGCAATCGAATAAATCGTGAACAAGCCGCGCTTTTCGCGCGCGACAAAACCCTGCTGCGCCAAGAGCGCCAGGTGTTTGCTCACGTTGGCCTGGGAAAGGCCCGTGGCCTCGCACAACTCCTGCACGCTGTGCTCTCCGCCCATGAGCGTGTTGAGAATGGCCAGCCTCGCGGGCTCGCCCAGAACGCGAAAGCGGCTGGCAACAAGCGCAATGCCCCCGGGCGACATCGATTTGTGGGCGGTTTTCATGCTCCAAGCTTACCGCGCGAAAAACTTTTCGGCAAAGGGAATTGACTATATTGCTACATGGTTATATAGTTTGTTCATCAAACAGGGAGAGCAACCATGCAGGGCACACTCAACGCAATGACGGTCAAACAGTTCAAGAAACAGGGCGAAGGCTGCCTCGGTTACGTGATTGCCAGCGGCGGCAAGGCCGCCATCATTGACCCGCGCCACGACCAGGTCGAGGAATTCCTCAATCACCTCAAGCAGCACAAGCTCACACTGGCCTATGTCATCGATACCCACACCCACGCCGACCACCTCTCGGGTGCCGCGGCGCTCAAAAAGGCCACGGGCGCCAAATACGCCATGCTCAAGGGCACGCTGGTCAAGGCCGCCGATATGGCCGTCAGTGACGGCGACGCGATCATGGTGAGCGATGTCGCGCTCAAGGTCATCACCAGCCCCGGCCACACGCCCGACAGCATTTCACTGCTCGCGGGCGATAATCTCTTCACCGGCGACACGATGCTGATTGGCGGCAGCGGCCGCACTGATTTCATGGGCGGCGATGCCAACGCGCTCTTCGACAGCTTCCTCAAGTTCTCCAACCTGCCCGATTCCACGATTGTCTGGCCCGGCCACGACTACGAAGGCCGCAGCCACAGCACACTCGGCGCTGAACGCGCGCACAATCTGGTGTTCACGAACCCGCGCGAGGCTGTTGTTGCCAAGCTTTCCGCGCGCGGCCCCTTGCCCGCGAACATGGCCGAGATCATTACGTTCAACCGCAAGGGTGAAGACCCCGGCCGCCACGTGGATGTCCACGCCGCCAAGGACCTGCTCGAAAGCGGCGCGACCTTTCTCGATGTTCGCAGCCCGCTCGAGTTCGGCGGCGAATGGATTGACGGCGCATGGAACATTCCCCTGCCCGAACTCGAGGCGCGCATCCATGAACTCGAAAAATCAAAGGCGCCCGTGATCGTGCTCTGCCGCACCGGCAACCGTTCGCTCATGGCCGCTCAAGTCCTGCAGCGGCGCGGCTTCAACGACTTCCGCATCCTTGACGGCGGCGTGACGGCCTGGCGCAAGGCGGGCCTGGAGCTCAAAGAAGGCAAGAAGCGGCTCTCCGTGGATCGGCAGGTGCACATGACAGCAGGCTCGCTGATTCTGCTCGGCGTGCTGCTGGGAACGTTCGTGAACCCGTGGTTCTACGCGATCTCGGGTTTCGTCGGCGCGGGCCTGACCTTTGCCGGCGCAACAGGATTCTGCGGCATGGGCCTGCTGCTCATGCGCATGCCCTGGAACCAGTTGCCGCAAAGCACCGGCGGCGGAACCGGCGGCTCATGCAGCGTCGGCGGCGGTTGCTCCGTCGGCGGCGGCTGCGGTACAACCTGATTCAACACGTTCCGCCGATGAAAACGGAGGCGCGGCAGCGGCATTTGCCGCCAAGAGCGCCAAGCTCGCCAAGGAAGCAAGGCGGGAAAGCCAAGCACGCGCAAGCGCTCGGGTGCGCACTCAATGCGATGCGAATAAGGCCGCTGGGTGGTGTGCGCGAGGCCGGGTTCTCAAAGCGATGGCCCATAAAGCAAATCGCCGAGACGCCGAGAAAAGCTCCCATAGCGCACCAACAAACTGCCCGCGGGCGTGCATGGGCTTTGGCTTTGTGTTGATTCGTGAAATTCGTGGCCGCGTTGTTTTGCCGGGGTCTTTGCCTTTGCCCCAAAGCATTGACCGCCGATAAACACAGATACACGGCAACGGCATTTACCGCCAAGAGCGCCAAGCTCGCCAAGGAAACAAGGCAAGAAAGGCGTGAAAGGCGAGAAGGCAAAGCACGCGCGAGCGGACGATCGTGCGCGCGAGCACGCACAGTTGTTGCCGCTCTACTTGGCGTCCTTGGCGTCCTTGGCGGTTACAGCCGTTGCATTGGCTTCGTGTTGATTCGTGAAATTCGTGGCCGCAGTGTTTTGCCGTGGTCTTTGCCTTTACCCCAATGCATTGACCGCCGATAAAAACGGATACACGCCGATGCAAAGAAGCCGCAGCACAATCGGCGTTCATCCGCAGTGATCGGCGGTTCAAGCCGTTGCTGTTGCCTTTCTTTGTGCCTTCGTGCCGTGCTTGCCTGACGTAGCCTTGGCGAAGTCAGGTGTGAGCCGCCTTTGCCCGGAATTCTGAACTTTTCTTCTCGTTGCCCGGCTTGGGGTTGCGTTGCTTTCTTCGATGTTTTCGGCGCTCGCTTGTATCCATTTGTTTCAGCTATTGATGACGCCGCTCGAACACGATTTCGCGCAGTCCATGCGCCGCTTTGAAGAAGCGGGCGTTTTGCCGGAGTT
>JADLFN010000093.1 GCA_020845475.1 Planctomycetota bacterium | reverse complement strand
GAGGTGGGAAGTGACGATGCGCCAGGGCGATTCCAGCCCAAGGCCAATCGAGAAAATCTGGTTAGCGTCCATGCCCCAATGCTACCCTGCAGCGACCGTTTTCCATACGATTCAGCGAGGAACCGTTCTTACTTGGCCCAACAAGGGCTTGGGCATCAGCTGTGGCAGCGACTCAGCCGTGCATTGGCTGCAAGGGTGTGTCAGAAACAAAAACCTGAATCTATTTTGCGAAATCCGGTGGACGGGGGGGGGCTTTACGGGGTAAATTTGCTCGGGCTATTCAGGCAAGGGGCACGCATGGCAACGCTGGGTTCTGCGGCACAATATCTTTCGCGCGATGCGCTCGCGATGTGGCTTCTGGAAACCGATCCGTGGCGCAACGAACTTGCCGCGGTCTTTCCCTACATGCCCATTGACGGCCCGGCCCTGAAGGTCGCGCGTCAGACCAAAGTTGCCATCGGCAGCCTCGCGCAGCCCCTTGACTACAACGCCGCCATCGCCGATTCGACCATGGCGCCCTCGGCGAACGTAACGTTCACGCCCGGTGTGGTCGCCTCGCGCTATCGCATCGCCTACAGCGCTCTGGGGCGCTTTGACGCCAATCAGGATCTCGATGCCGTCGAAGCCGCGCTGGCCGTTCGCAACTGCATGAACGGTTTCTTTTACCTGATATTGGCGGACGCGGCCGGCGGCACGGGCAGCCCGCCCACACTGGTTTCGTTGTGCACCGGCACGAGCCAGATGAACGACTTCAACGGCGCGGCTTTGGCGCTGGCGGATTACGATACGTACTACTTCAAGGTTTCGGCGGGCCGTTGCAACGCGATCGTGAGCAACTCGGCGCAGGTAATTCGCTACCTTACGCTCATGCGCGCCGCCGGCCTGACGCCGGAGTTCATCGAGTGCGTGAAAGAAGACCCGATCCTGGGCCCGGTGCGCGTCAAGCAGTTGTGCCTGTACGGAACGCCCTGGTACATCTGCGATTTGATTCAGGCGCGCACGGTGAACTCGCAAACGGTGAGCAACATTTATATGATGGTGCTGGGCGCCAACAACAAAGACCCCCAGGGGCCGTTTGGAGTCACGGGCATCATCCCCAAGCAGAACGTGCAGCCCGACACCATGTTCATGCGCCGCGAGAGCAACATCGTCTACGAAGGAGCCAGCGGCGCTTCGGAATTAAACGTGGATTACATTTTCACGGCAGGCGTGGCGCTGGGGCAGGAAATGGCGCTGTCAATCATGCGCAACGCCCGCGAAGGAGCATAACATGCCCAGCCGGTAGCGGCGAGGAGCAGTCGGCTCAGCGGCAGAACCAACGGTGCACACATGAAACCGGGAAAGTCCAGTTGCGGCTGCGGCAACCAACGACCGCCCTTGCGGCGCGCGGTGCGCCAACTATCGTCCCGCATTCGTTGCTCGCACGCTGGCGGCTTGGCCGAAGCGGTTTTCATGACGGCCAGGGGCGCGCCCCGCTCCGCAGACGGACTTCCACCGAATCTCGGACGAGCGAATTCGTTAGACTCAGCAAATCCGGTTTTGCTAGTGCACAACGGAAGTAATATCGGTGGCTATGGAGTTGTTCAGATTCAGGCACACGTCACCGAGGAGAAAGAAGCCTCTACCACAATTCCGCCTTGGACACCCGTAGAGATCGAACCAACACAGATTCCAGCGAAACACAAAAGTGGGCACCTTCCAGAATGGGTTGGAAAGGCCGTAGGGATTTGGCTCAAGTACTATCACGAGAGCCTCCCCGATGGATTTGACCCCGCCAAGTTGAAAGCAGACTCTGACGGAATTGTCAAACTGCGCACATTTGACAAACCTCGAGTTAGCGGTTCATGGGAAAACGACGACAAGAAGTACTGTGGGGGCGAAATTGTGTTCGCGGTTGTACTCGACATGACCATTGAAGAAGCGAAAGATGTGACGATGTCGGACCTCAAGGCTACTTACATGGCCAAAGCATTGGAAATTGCGAAGAAAGAGATTGCGTGCAAACAGGAGGACTGCGGCAAGAACAAGGTCTACACAGATTGCCAGATGAGCTTTTCCGCCGCCTCTCCGTCCGCCTGGAAGAAAAAGGAATACGTCAAAGTCGGAAAGTCGAAGGAAACAATGGTGGCGGAAGAAGATCTTGTGATCTGGTTTTTCGGCTTTCGATGCCGTTGTGAGAAACCACCTAAGAAATCAACAGGCACTCCATCGGAAACAGGGCACGAGGGAAAATAACGCCAATGGCGTGGATTCAGTTAATCCGTTCGTGGCGCGGTGCAGCCCTGATAGGCTGTGTGCTGGCTGCCACTGCTTGCGCGTCACCTCGCACCGCCGCGTGCGTACGGATCACACCGACAGAGCCGGAGCCGCTGGTTGTTCAAGAAACGGCGGCGGTTGTCCTTGGACTTGCACAATCGCGACTGGACCCCGGTTCGGGTCGAATGCCGGGTCGAATTGAGTTTGAAGAAACCCCTTTGGAAGACGTGCTGAAGTACCTGCAGCTTGAAGTTCCGTGGGTGATGCGCATCCACAAATCAATTGCTCTTTCTGCAAGTGTTAACCTGAGGCAAGGCCGAGAGTTGGAGCTGAACACCATTGCGGAGGTGCTGGATTTCGTGTGCGAATCAGTCTCGTTGCGTTGGCTTCCAGGACCCAATTGCATTTTCATCGAGAGTCTTACCGGCGGCACCGACGATATTGATCTTACACTGACCTACAGCTTGACAGATGAGGGCGAATTGGACAGAGCGTTTCGGATTTATCTGGACAAGGAATTGCAGCGGGCGTTCTTGGAACACGGCGTACACCCGACAAAACTGGAGTTTAGCGACGGACGGATGGTTGTCGTTGCGAGACCCGCCTGCCAATTGATCGTGAGGCAGGTCGTTGCAAGTTGTTTGGCACTGAGAAACGCGACCGCGGCCACGCACCGAGCGGCCAGTTCCGGGGATATTGTCTCAACGCCTGACGGGCGCTTGCCTTCTCGCGCGTAGGATTAAACTCTCCCGGTTCCCGCGCACTTTGGGAGCCGAAGCAGGAATAGAAGATGACTTTGAAAGACGTCCGGAATTCAGCACGGCAAGATTCCGCCCGCGAGGGCGGGTTCGCGGGTAGCCCGCCGGCTGCACATTTGCCGGACGAATGGACTTTTGCGCAGCGTCGCGGATTGGCGAACGTTATGGAGTCTAATCACGGCCCTATAGGCGCATTTGCGCCCCGAACCGAGGCTCTGGCGCTCGACCGCCGAATCGTCGGTGACGGAACGACTCGACGAAGCGGAGGCGGTTTGGGCGAGACGGTCTTCATGAAGCAAAACGGAGCGCCCAACTACCATACGAACGCGCGAACGCTGTTGCTTCAGGAAGAACCAGGTGCACGCTCTGAAGGAGACCAAGACGAATCGTCAATTCCAAATAATGTTCCGACCAAAGACGGAGAAAAGAAAGTCGAGGACCCGAAAAAAGGGGACGAATCAAAGGTGGACGACCCTGATGGAGCGCAAGGCGCCGGCCCAATTGATTGGAAGTGGCAGGACTATGACGGTCCGGATTCAATCAAGGGCGAGCGCGACAAGCACGCCAAGGGCGACTTAGAGGATCCGGTAAAAGATCTTGAACTAATGTGCGGCAAAAAGCTGCGCATTTGGTTGCATATCTCTTGGTACGTTTTCGAACTAGTTGGGAAGATCACATCAGATGACGTCAAAGATGCCGAAAGCACGATCAAAGCTCACATTCAAGCCAATAAAAATGATTTCAGACTGCGAAGTCCTTCGGACCCCGTCGTCTCGGCCGGCATTGCGAAATTTCTGACCGAGAGGAACGGCTGGAAATGTGAAAGTCCGTGTACACTGCGCGCCTACCCCCAACATGTGGCGTATGATGTCAGGCGGAAGTATTTTATTGACCGCAAGAAGGAGGACGATTCCTGGTATCTTATGGTATGGGTGCGATATCGGCATGAAATAGAGGGCGTTGTTGATGTTATATGCGAAAAGGCTGCGAAGTAGGTATTCAGCAAAGTCTTGTCTGTGAGGAGGCATATTATGCGCGCAATTCCATACGTGGTCATTCTTATTGTTGGCGCCTTATGTGCTGCGACTTGGACTGGAACCGTAAATAGTCAGGTTGCAAACGAAAGCGGCGCATGGGCGATCGTGGACACCAGGGTAGGCGTGTTTAAACTGGATAAGCGCTCCGGCATGTCCTACATATTTGTACCTCGCGGTGAAAGCGGTGAGTGGCGACTTGTTCTCAACGTGTCGAAGGAAGGCGTCGGACACAAGAACCCGCATTCCGAAAGCGCTTATTCTGAAATTGCGCAATATATTATGGATCATACTGAGGCAGCGAAGAATGCGGCCGGAGAGAAAATCGGTGTTAGAGTAAAGGATACACTCGATAGAGACGACTGCTCCGATATCCGCAAGGGAGATATCATTACAAAAGTGAATGGCGTAAAAGTGTTCTCGCCGCTCGAGGCATGGGGGGAGTTTGCAAATGCTAGCGAGCAACAGGTGGTGGTGCTAGAGGTCGTTCGTGACGGGAAGGACGTAGTTATTCGTATAACACCCCGTATCGCGAAGGATAAGGTAAAGTAGTATTCAACGAATGAAGAAGGCTGTCTCTTAGCTCGTCACCAGCTGTATTGGTCATCATGTCCTCAGAAAACGCAACCAGTTCGGGAAATACCGCCGACGGCATGTTCTTTGCGTCCGAGGCCAGTTTTCCGTTTGCGGCTTCCAAGGCCAAGCCGGTCGAGGGGTTCTTGAGGAACTTCCGGGCTTTGCAGGCTGGGCAAGATTGCCCCACGAACGCCTGCCCGCCGCCGCGCCAAGCGGGGCCGCTTCCGGCGATTCAGCCCAAGCATGTTCCCGGCGTCTTGCCGGGCCGCACCACCCGTAACCCGCTTTCCGCCGATCAGATTCAGCGGCTCATTGGCCGCGTCCCCGGTACTCCCACCTGGATGCCGGTCGCGCCCACGCGCACGCCGTGCCCCGAGCCCCCGCCGCCCGGCGAGACCGACGAGGTCTTCGAGCGCGACACGCGCGTTGAACCGCGCGATGCCCCGTTGGCCTTTGGCCTTGGCAGCAATGGCGGCCTCAACGATCCCGGCGCCAATGGCCTTGTTGCGCGCACGGCTTACAACGAAACTGCCGCCCGCCAGATTTCGCCTGAGCCTGCCAAGGGTCTTGGTGTCATCAACGGCGACGGCGTCTCGGGTAATCCATCTGTCAAAATTGACACGGCCAACCTCGCCGCCGTTACCTTCGCCGCCGACGACTCCGTCGTCATCGAAGATGGCGACGGCACCGGTGTCAAGAAAGCCGCGCTTTCGGGCCTATTGTCCGCGATTTCCGGCCAGCCGCTCGACCCCGACCTGACGGCGCTGGCCGCGCTTTCGGGTACGGGCATTGCCGTGCGCACGGCAGCGGACACCTGGGCGCAGCGCAGCATCGCGGCGGGCAGCAGTAAATTGACCGTGAGCAACGGCAGCGGTGCTTCGGGCAATCCCACGCTCGATGTCAGCGAGGCTGACCTTACGCTCAACAACATCGGCGGCACGCTGGGCGTGAGCAAAGGCGGCACGGGCACGAACCTCAGCGGCGCTACCCTGGGCGACCTGATCATCATGGGCTCCGCCAGTGTGTTTGGCACGATCCCCGACGTGGCTACGGGCAACGCACTCTTGTCGGGCGGCGTGGGCGCCAGCCCGAGTTACGGCAAAGTGGGCCTGACGACGCATGTGTCGGGAACGTTGCCGCTGGCCAACGGCGGCACGGGTGGCACGAGCGCCGATACGGCCAATGCTTCACTGGCGGGCGGAACGTCGCGCAGCGCCAACACCAACGCGCGCTTTCTGGGTTACGACGGTACCAACGGCGGGTACTACACGAACGCCAACCTGTTCGCCAACGTGCAGCACCTCACGCAGGCCACAAGCGTCACGCGCAACTTCAAGCTGCTGGTGCTCGACGCTTCGAACGTGGCGAAGTATGCCAACGTGGACGACCTAGACCCCACCGGCCAGTTGCTCATCTGCCGGACAGTGAGCTATTCGGGTAGCGGGTCGAGCGGCAAAACGGTGACGCTGACGGGTATCAACCGCGCGCATTTCATTGTCATCATGCGCAGCCCGAACACGACCACAGAGGGTACCAACCTCGCCTTCCCGCTCGGGGCTACGGGAACCATCACCAAGCGCCTGACGTCAAGCGGCGCGGCTGCCACGACACTGTCGCTTGACGCGCCGGCGGCCGGCACCGACCAGGTGCTGACCATCAACAACACCGAAACGTCGGACAATGCAAGCGGCGTGGGCTATGCGGTGCTCATCATCGGCACGCCGACGTAGCGGCGCTGTGATCAATCGAGGGGTATGACGGAAAGGAGTCTTCGCCTGTCTGGTCGACCCGAAGCAGGATGCCAGGGAACAATTGTCCATCCAGTGCCTGGCAGGCCCTATCAGATCGCTGAAAAATAGCTTCTGAACCGCTTGCTGACTGCTCTCAGTATTCATTTTCGAATTGTTTGAAATCCTTCGTGCCGCGTTTTCGCTGCCCCGCCCTGGCCTTCGTGAAGCTTGCGTCGCTTCCTC
>JADLFN010000092.1 GCA_020845475.1 Planctomycetota bacterium | reverse complement strand
GAGGTGGGAAGTGACGATGCGCCAGGGCGATTCCAGCCCAAGGCCAATCGAGAAAATCTGGTTAGCGTCCATGCCCCAATGCTACCCTGCAGCGACCGTTTTCCATACGATTCAGCGAGGAACCTGATTGAAGTGGCTGGCAAACTCTATCTCGGCTTGCCTGGCGAGGTTCGTGTTGTGGATTTCTCGGAGAAAGAGCCGAGCGCCAGAGAGTTCTTCAGCGCGAAGAGAACCGATAAGAAAGACTCGAGGAAAACCATCGATGCCTTTGCGCGCTGCGGCGAACTTGTGGTCGCCATCGACGACGTGGTCTGGCCGAAGTACGCGTACATCTTTGGCACGGACAAAACCGGGCTGACGACTGTCCACGAAGCGGACCTGCCAATGCACGCCAACACCCAGTATTACGAAGCTGTGGGCGACGGGACACGCATGGCCCTGCTTGCCCAGTTCTCACATCGAGGCGGCAGCGGTTCCATTGTTGAGTTCTTCGAGGTGGGCGCGAAGTCGCTGGAGGAAAAGCTCACGAAGGTGGAGTACGTTCCGCGTGACGAGAAACAGTCTCCCTCGCTGCTGGCGGGAGACGACTTTTCGTCCTTGAACGGCATGGCGTTCATCGATGGCGCTTTGCTCGTAGGCGCAGGCGAGCGCGGCATCCTTACAATACCGACGGATGTGTTCAGGAAGCCGAGCCTCACGGCGACCAAGGGCAATTGCACCGACATCCTCTTGAAGGACGGCAGGCTGTTTGCATTGGTTCACAATGGTGTGAACGTCGAGCTTGTCGAGTACGCTTTGGCGCAGGATACACTGAAGGAAACGACGCGCCTGAAGCTCGAAGGTTTGCCTGCGCGGTTTGCCCGTTGAACCGCGTTGCCTTGCGGTTCGAATTCCTACACAATCGCGCTCCGTCCGGGCCAGAGGCCCGGACGCCCGCAGGCTGGAAGCCTGCGCCACCTGGGAGCAAGCATGAAAAATGTGGACATGAAAGTGGAGGGCGACACGCTGGTGATTCGTGTTGACCTCACCAAGGAATTCGGGCCTTCTTCGAGTGGCAAGACGATTATTGTCTGCTCCACCGAGGGCAACCAGTCGATCGACTACGAGAAGGCCGGCAAGGGCGGCTACAAGATCGGCCTGAACGTTTACCGCAAGCCTTGACTTTCAACGTACTCGCGCAAATGAAACACGGACCGCAACCGCCGCGGCCCGTGCAGATGAGCTGATTGCGTGAACTGGCTAAAGCGCCTTTTCGATGGCGACCACTTTGTACGTCACGCTGCCTTCGGGCGTGGAAACCACGGCGTCTTCGCCGGGCTTCTTGCCCAGAATGCCCTGCGCAATGGGGCTCTCGTTGGAGATTACGTTGTTGGCGTGGTCGGCTTCATAGGGGCCGAAGATGGTATAGACCACTTCCTTGCCGACAGGATTCTTCAGTTTCACGCGCGTGCCAAAGCCCGCCACCGATGCGTCGATATCTTCGGGGTTGACCACCTTGACGCGCTTGAGCTCCTCGATGATCTCCTTTGCGCGCTCCTTGAGGCGTGATTCCTTTTCGCGCGCGGCATCGAGTTCCGCGTTTTCCGAGATATCGCCCATGGCCAGCGCTTCGCCGATCTGCTTGGCGACGGCAGGCAACTCCTCCTCCTGCAGTTTCTGCAACTCTGACTCGCGGCGACGGCGGCCGCCTGAGGTGGCCAGAATTCCCTCGGCCTCCTCGATCTGGCCCAGCGGAATGAGCTTCTCTTCTTTCTGGAGCAGGGCAGGGAACTGTTTGGTGATCACGTCGCGCAGCGTGCCGAGGTGCGTTTCACTCAGCCAGCGCGAGCGCTTGATCGCGTGCAATACGTGGCTGGCCGATTCTTCGTCCTTGCCCGTGAGTGCGCTCTGGAGCAGGCGGCCCTGCCGCTCGGTCAGCGCCGTGCGCAAGGCGGAGAGCGTATCCTTGAGCTTGACTTCGCCGCGCTCGATGCGCGTGAGCACTTTGTTGGCAAGCCACGTCAGGCGTTCAAACAGTCGATCGTTATCGGGAAGTTGGACGCCCTCGGGCAGCTTCTGGGTCAGAATGCGGCGGCGTGCCACCCACAGGTACTGAAGCGGGTAAGCTTCCGGGTCGTCCATGACGTGGTTGATGGCCTTGAGCAGCGGCCCCTGGTTGTCGCCCTTGAGCAGGCGCTCAGCGATTTTGTCCCACACGTCGCTCATGTCCTGCAGGAAAGCCTTGCCGTAAACCTCGTTCCAGTTTTCCTTGTTGAGCGAGCGGTGCAGCTCCAGCGCGCGCTCCTGGTATTCGGCGTCGTTGAGCTTGACGGCGATGTCGAGCAGCTTGTCCGCCTCGGCCACGAGATCTTCGGGTTTGTGGGGCGAAGTCACGCCCAGGTCGGCCTCGTGTTCGGCAAGGTCGGAAAGCATGAACGCCACCAGCAGCTTCTCGTGGTCCTGCTTGGCCGAAGGCAGCAGGCCTTCCGCAAAACCCTTGAGCAAGGCCGTGCGCTCGGCGCTACCCGCACTTTCCTTGAGGTAGCGGCGCATGACCACGAGCTTGTCGCCCAGCCTGCGCGCATTGACGAACATGTCGGCGGTTTCAGCCTCGTGCGTTACGGCCTTCTGCAGGCGTTCAAGCGTGGGGTTGTTGCCGGCACCCACCTTGACGTAGGGGTGGCGCGCCAGTTCTTTGCGCGCGTTCTGCCACCACTTGGACCAGCTCTTGGTCTCAATCACGCCCGGGCACAGTTCGGCCTTCAGGCGCTTGAGCACGGTGGCGCCGCCGTGGCTCTTGATCACGTCCATCACTACCGCCGCCGGGTCGCTTTCACAGCGCGCCTTGAGCCCATCAAGGTCGGCGGCCTTCTGCACCAGGATGTTTTCCTTGGGCAGCTTGTTGAAGAAGCGCGCAGCCGCGCCGATTTTTACGCTATGGCCTTTTTTCTCTGGGAAGTCGATGCTCAGCGTGCCGGCCTCGGCGTCGAGGCTGGTCACCTTGCCCATGCCCCAGCCGTGCTCGTGGAACAGGTAATCGCCGGGCATGAAGCGCAACTGGCGCACGAGCGAGTCCACAAAGGCCTGATCGGCGCCTTTAGCTTCGTCGTTGGCGCGCGCAACGATCTTTTCGAAGTTGGGCAGCTTGCCGTACTCCGCCTCATAGGCCTTGGAGGCCAGGTCTTTCAAGCGCGGGTTGCGCGGCGAGACCTTCACGATTGCTTCAATTGCGCGCACCGCTTTGGTCGCCTCGCCATTGGCCAGCAGCGCGGGCACCAGCGGTTCAAGCAGGTTGCCGGCCTTCTCGCCCTGGCCGGCCTTCTCAAGGCGGTCAGCCAGCGCTGCATAGTTCTCGACATCCGAGGGATTTTTCTCGACGGCGGAGGCAAAGGCGGTTTCGGCTTCACCAAGCTGAGAGCGGGCAATGAGGTCAGAGATGCGCTGAAGTTCGGCGGGCAGGGTCATGAGTGTCTTTTTGGCAGGGTCGAAAATTCCAAAAACGAAAGTTGCCGCCGGCAAACATTTGCCAGCGGCGAGAGTGTTTATACCCGGTGGAAAACGCCCGTCAACGGGGTGGCGATGAAAGACAGGGGCAACGGCGTCAACTCGAAGTTCTGCGAAGAAAGACAAACGGCAAAGGCAGTTAGCCACGGATGAACACGGATTGACACGGATACGACAGTGCCAAGACTCTTTTGCAGTTATCAGTGTTCATCTGTGGATTCAAAGCCCTTGCAGTTCTTCGGAGACATTCGCGCCTTCGCGTCGGGCTTTTTTCGCTCAAGCCAGAACCCTCAAGGTGCCGATGAACCTCCAGACCATTCCCGGAGAGAATCCATGCAGCCTGCTCAAAAGCCTGAAAGCGGCGTCCTGTTTGTCGGCATTGACCTTGGCACCAGCCACTCGGCGATTGCCGCTTCGAACGGCGTGCGCACCACGCTGGGCAGCTACGTGGCCTACCCGCGCGACGTGATTTCGAAGAAGGCGCTGGGCAAGGACAAACTCTTCGGCGACGAGGCCGTCAAGCACAAGCACGCCTGCGATTTCTATCGGCCCATGGAAAAGGGCCAGGTGCTCTACCGCGACCTCGACAAGCAGGTCAACCGCGACCCGCTGAAGACCACGCAGGCCGTGCACGACCTGCTTGAGCACGTCGTCAGCCTCGCCAAGCCGCGCCCGGACGATCTGATTTACGGCGTGATTGGCGCCCCCGCGCAAGCCAGCCTGCACGCGCAAAAGCTTTTGTTGGAAGCCGCGCGCGGCGTGGTGGATTGCGTCATGATCTGCAGCGAGCCCTTTGCGGTGGCCTACGGATTGCAATTCCTCACGGACACGCTGGTGATTGACATCGGCGCGGGCACAACGGACCTGTGCCGCATGCACGGTGCGCTGCCGAGCGCCGAAGACCAGATCACGCTCAGCGCCGCGGGCGACGCCGTCGATCGCCGCCTGTTCGAGCTCATGCAGGAATGCTGCCAGGGCGCGGCTTTCACGCCCAATATGGTCAAGCAGATCAAAGAGAAGAATTCGTTCGTCACCCAGCGCGCGGCTGAGCGCGTGAACGTAACGCTGCCCGTGCGCGGCGTGCCTACGCAGTTCGATATTACGGAAGCCATGAAGCAGGCCACGGAATCTATCGTGCCCGAAATCGTCGAGGGCCTGCACGGGCTGATCGCGGGCTACGACCCGGAGTTCCAGGCGGGAATGCGCGAGAACGTCCTGCTCGCAGGCGGCGGCTCGCAGATCATCGGCCTCGACAAGGCCATCGAGCGCAAGCTGGCCGAACTGGGCGGAGGCAAAGTAAGGCGCGTCGAAGAGCCCACCTTCGCCGGGGCCAACGGAGCGTTGCACCTCGCCCAAGACATGCCCGCCGAGTTCTGGAACCAACTTGATTCGTAGCACGGGCCTCCCGGCCCGTGTAGGCAGATGAGATTCTCAAGAGCCACAGCACATTTATGGGCTTTTGATTTGGCGGGCGTGGTCGCGGGAAACTTGGGTGTTGCTACGCTTCCACTGTGCGCTCGATGCAACTCCAACTGCACTCCAAGATCGAAGCACCACCTGGCATGGCTGCTTGCGCCCATGGCGTGGCTGCCTCCGGCGATGTGATCAATCTGTATGTCGCACAAGACAAGGCCGCGTCTTTGAGTCAGCGGGACTCGACGGGAATGTTCCTCAATACGGCTACGGACAAGCCTTACGACGGAATTGTTGAAGTTTGCAGTCGATACGCTGGCACGAGACGCGCGATATGCGGTGCGACGGCCACGCTTCCCCAAGTTCAGATGCTGCCGGATGGTGAAGCATTGATCGTTGCACCCCGCTGTAGGCGAAAGAACGCTGACGACATTGAGCAGAACGCAACGGTCTTTGCTCCCGATGGAACAATTGCACAGAGGTTCTGTCTTGGCGACGGAATTGAGGACGTACAGGTGTCGGCCAAGGGCGATCTTTGGGTGAGCTACTTCGACGAAGGTGTCATCGGCAATTACGGTTGGAAGCACCCGATGGGGGCCAACGGCCTTGTTCGCTTCAACTCTCACGGCGAGCGCCAATGGGGCTTCACGCCCGAAGTCATCCTCGATTGCCACGCGCTCAACGTTGCCGCTGATTGCGTCTGGGCTTACTACTACACGGAGTTTGAACTGGCGCGCATTGACGCCGATGGCTCTATCAAGCGCTGGCCCACGGCCATCCGCGGCGCGACAGCTGTTGCTGTCGGTGCCCACGCGGTGTTGTTCGCCGGCGGCTACGCCACGAAACAGTTGTCGGAAGCCAACCTGTGCCTGTGGCAAAAGGGGCAGCTTTCCAAGCCCGCACCAATTGAACTCGCTATCGATAATGCCGACGTCAACCAAGCCAAGTGGCTCGGCGCACGCGGCTCGGCCCTTTATGCCGCCGCTCAAGATGCGTGGTACATGCTCGACATTCGAACGCTTCGTTAGGCAAGTCCGGTCATTTGCTGCGGTGCTTCAGGGAGAGCGGAGTCTGCACGCGACACCTGTTTCAGATCGAAGGCTGCCGAGAGTTCGCGCGCATTGATTTCTTCCGCGCGCAGCAGCAATCCGGCGCTATACGCACATAGTCCCGCGACCTTCTCTGGTTTCACGCCGCGTTCGCGCAGGGCCTTGATGGAGAGGTCGCCCTCGCGTTTGGCGAGGCGGCGGCCGGTGGGGTCGATCAGCAGCGGGACGTGCGCCCATTGTTTGGGCGCCTGCAATCCCAGCTCTTTGTAGAGCGCGAGTTGTCTTGCCGTGCTTTGGATCAGGTCGCGGCCTCGCAGCACTTGCGTGATGCCCATAGCCGCGTCGTCGCAGGTGACGGCCAGTTGGTAGCTGGGCAGTCCGTCCTTGCGCCAGAGCACGAAATCGCCCAGATCGCGCGGCCTGATCGTGATTGGCCCTTGGATTTCGTCGTGGAACGAGATCGGCGCGTCTTCGAAGGCGAAGCGCCAGGCGGGGGGCGATTTGGCGAACTCGGCGGCCTGCGCGAACGTCGCAAATCGGCCGCGGCAGGTGCCGGGGTAGACTGCGCCTTCGTCGCCGTGGGGCGCGCGCGTGGCTTCTTCGATGTCCTTGCGCGAGCACACGCAAGGATAGGCCTTGCCTGTCTGGATTAGCTTGTCGAGCGCGCGGCGATATTGCTCAAATCGCGTGCTCTGGTCGTAGGGGCCGATGGCGTCGCCAGCGTGCGGGCCTTCGTCCCAGTCGAGGCCGAGCCATTCAAGGTCGCGCAAGGCCTCCTCGCGGAACTCGCGTTTGCAGCGTGGCAGGTCGATGTCCTCGATGCGCATGACCACGCGCCCGCCAAGCGAGCGCGCCCACAGCCACGCGAGCAAGAAACTGCGCGCGTTGCCGAGGTGCAGGTAGCCGCTGGGTGTGGGGGCGAGTCGGCCGGTGGTCATGCCAATCGTTCCAGCGCGATGCGTTCGGCGATTTCGTGGGGCGGCTTCTTTTCTTTCTTTGCGCGCTGCAGCACGGCGCGTGTGGTTTCGCCCACTCGATCAACCACGCTGAAATCGAGCGATTTGCCCGCTTGGTGTTCGAGCACGCCTTTGATCAAGGCACCCGCGTTGGCCACGAAGTCGGGCACGTAGATGATGCCGCGTTTTTGCAACAGCGCGCCGACTTCAGGCTTGGCGAGCTGGTTGTTGGCGCTGCCGGCAATCGCCTTGCAGCGCAGGCCCTTCACAGTCTCGGACGTCAGGATGCCGCCCAGCGCGCAGGGCGCGAACAGATCGCACTCGACGCCGACGATCTCGCCCGGCTTCACGCGTTCGCAATCCAAATCGCGCGCTAACTCCTTGGCCAGCGCGTCCTGGATGTCTGCCACGATCACGCGCGCGCCGGCTTTGGCGGCCATGCGCGCGAACTCGGCGCCTACGCTGCCCAGGCCCTGCACCGCGATCGCGCGCCCTTTGAGCTCGGCATCAAGCGCCGCCTTTGCCGCAGCGATCAAGCCGCGCGCCGTGGATTTGCCGAAGTCGAGGTGCAACGCCACATACTTCGTGCCCTGCGCCACGTGCGCGAGGTCTTCGTGCGTCGTGCCGGTATCCAGCCCCGTGAAAAAGCTGCCGCCGAGGCGATTGATCGCGCGGCCCAGGGCCGAGAACGAGAGCGCGCGATCCATGTTGGGCGTCTTGACTACCACAGCCTTGCCGCCGCCAGCGGGCAGATCGGCCAGCGCGGCTTTGTAACTCATGTGCTGGGCGAGGCGCAGCGCATCGGTCACGGCAGCGTTGAAATTCGTGTAGCTGAGTGTGCGAATGCCGCCAAAGGCCGGGCCGCGCCGCGTGCTGTGGATGGCAATCAAGGCGCGCAAGCCTCGCGCTTCGTCCTCAACAAGTTGCAGCGATTCCGCGCCGTAGCGCGCCATGGTGTCGAACAGGTCCATGGGCGGAGTGTAGTTGCCCGCGCGCCAATGTGCGAGCGCCGCTACAATCCCGCCCATGGAGCAAGCACGCTTTGGCCATGAGCTCTGGAGCGAAGCCGCGCAGGCGCTGCTTTCGCCCGCCGAAAGCGCGCGGCTGCACCTGCTGGCCCTGGAACTGGGCGGGCGAGCGGAGGAGAAGCTTGGGCACGCCCAAAAGGCCCTGCTGGGGGCGCAAAGCCGCGAACAGGTAGATGCGCTGCGTGTGCGTGAGTTGGATCTGGTCGAGCGCGCGGCCGGTGAATGCCGCGCCGGCTATGATTACCCGCGGGCTATTGAGCTTTACCGGGATCTCGCCAGTCGTTTGGTGTCCGAACCTGCTCGGCGCTCCAAAGCACTTGGCTCAGCCGCGGACTTGTGCCTGTCGCTGAACCGGCTTGACGAAGCCGAGGACTTCGCGCGCCAGGGCGCGAGTGCCGCGTCACGCGCGCAACTGGTTTCCGAAGAGTGCGAGCACCTGGTGCGCCATGCCGATGCCTTGCGCCGCAGGGGGAATTTTGACGCGGCACTGGACAAGATCGAGCGCGCTCATGACGCGGCCGAAGCGGCGGGGTTTGAGTTGGGCATCGTGCGCGGCATTGCCCTTCGCGGCTCGCTTTACGCTTCGTTGGGCGATTACGACGCTTCGCTGCCGCTGCTGGCACAGGCCGACGAGGGTTATGCGAAGCTGGGCGAGCACAAACAGCGCGTGAACGTGTTGATCAACCAGGCGATCGCGCGCGACGCCATGGGCGACCATCGCGAAGGCGAGCGCCTGTTCATGGCGGCGGGTGACGTGGCGGGTGCAATGAACGATCGCGCCAACGTGGGCAAGAGCCTGGTAGGGCAGGCCTGGGCGATACACTTCATGGGCCGATTCGATGAAGCGCTGGCGCTGCTTGCGCGCGCAGAGGAAATCTACCAGCAGGTGGGCGACGTCATCGGCCAGGCCGAAGCCATCGACATTCGCGGCACGATCCTGCTGCGCAAGGGCGAACTGCGCGCGGCCTTGAAGTGCCTTAGTCAGGCCGAAGCCGTGCACCGCGACGCGGGTAACATGCCCTCGGTGGCCTCTTGTGTTGGCGCGCGAGGTGAACTTCTGCGCGAAAGCGGCGAACTTGAAGCCGCGCTGGAGACGTTTGCGCTTGCGGCGGACATTTATCGTTCCCTGAACATGCAACGCGCCGAAGCGGGCGAGCTGGCGCGCATGGCCAGCGCGCTCTCGATGCTGGGCCGCTTTGACGAAGCGCTCAATCGCGCGGGCGAGGCCGAAGCCATTGGCCGGGAGTTGGGCGACCAGCGCGTGGTCGCGGGCAACAAGCTGTTTTTGGCCGAAGAGCTGTTGCGCCGTGGTGAGCACGAACGCGCTCTTTCCGTCGCGGCTGAAACGGAAGCGCTTGGAAGGGCCCATAACGGGATACTTGAGGCCGCGGGCGCTGTCCGCGTTCGCGGCGAGGTGCAGCGAGAGCGCGGCGACGCAGCGGCAGCGGTGCTCAGTTTTGACGAGTCGGCGGCGATGGCAGCGGGTGCCGGCGACGCGGGCACGCACGCGCTGGCGCTTTGCCGCAAGGGACAGGCCCAGCTCACCGTCAGCCCCATGCAGGCGCGCGATACGCTCAAAACGGCGCTTGAGGTGCTCAAGGGCGCCGTTGAAGATCGTTCGGTGCTGCGCTTTGAAGCGTTGTGCGCACTTGCCCAGGCCGAGGCGGCGCTGGGCGAAAACCCGGTCGCCACGGCCAAGCGCGCGCGCGAAGCGGCACAGAATCTGCGGCTCGAAGCCTGGCCGCACCTGAAGGCGCAGCACGAGGCCATACAGCGGCTCACCAAGGGCCAATAGTTAATCCAGGATTCCGTGACACTCTCTGGCCTGCCCGCGTGCTTTGGCCTTGATGGAAGCTCTCATGACACGCGAAGACGCCCTGATTGAACTCATGCACGCGCACCAGCGAGGCATCTGGCGCTATCTCCGCTTCCTGGGCGCCGATGTGGCCTTGGCCGACGACATCACGCAGGAAACGTTCATCGCCGCATTCGAGAAACCGTTCGAAGAGCGCGGCCATGCCGCCGCGGCGGCCTATCTGCGGCTGGCGGCTCGCAACCTATTTCTGAACGTGCTGCGGCGCGAGAAGCGGCAATTGCCCTTTGACGTGGAAGAAGCCGAGCGCGCCTGGCTGGCGCTAACGCCCGCCGAGAACAGTGACGAGCGCCTGGATTATCTGCGCGCCTGCCTTGACGAATTGCCCGAGCGCGGCAAGCGCGCCATAGAGCTTGAATATCGCGAAAACAAAAGCGGGCGCGAAATTGCCGCGCTGATGCAAACCAGCGAGGACGCCATCAAGGCGTTGCTCAAACGCGCGCGCGGAGAGTTGCGCGAATGCATAGAGTCCAAACAGCGGAGGTCGCCATGAACACCAGCGAAGAGCAATTGATCGCCAGCGACCTGCGCGAGCTGCTGGGAAACAAACGCGCCCCCGACCTGATCGATCGCACCCTGGCGCGGCTGCGCGAGTCCAAAGCTGTACCCGCAAAAGAAGAAGCAACGCTACACGCTTTGCCCTCTTGGCGCTGGCAGCGTTTTGCGCTTGCCGCCAGCGTGCTGCTGGCGCTGGGGTTGATTGGCTGGCTGGCCTGGCCGCGCGCTTTGCCGGAGGGCGTGAGCGCCACGGGCTCAGCGAGTTACGCCGTGCGCGCGGATTTCATTGAGTTACGCGAAGGAGCATTGCTGCTGCAGACCGGCGCGCCAGAAGTGCGCGCGGGCCAGGCGCGCGTGTCCGGTGTGAAGGGTCGCAGTGTGGTGCGCGCGGGAGGCATTCCAGAAAACTTTGCGGCGCTTGACGAGCTGCCGCTGACCGATAAGGAGAAACCCATGCTCAAGGAAATCAAACGCTGGAGTGTCGCCACAGGCGTTGCGCTGTGTGTGCTCAGCGGCAGCGCCTTGCTCAATGACAAGCTGATCGAGGCCAAGGACGAAGCGCCTGCGCCCGAGAAAATCGAATCGCCCAAGCCCGAGGACACCAAGGGCGTACGAGCGGCACTCGAGAAGACCACAAGTGTGACGGTGCGCGGGCGTGACGCGAGTTTCCGAATGTGCTGCCCGGTCGAAATCACCAACGCGATCGAGGTCAAGGAACTCGTGGACGCGATCTACAGCGACCTCGAATTGGCCGAGGCGCCCGCGGGCTGGAGCAGCGCTAACCAGATCACGTTCCACCTCAGCGACGGGCGCGAGATTGAAATCCTCGTCAACATCAAGGGGGGGCTGGCCGACCTGCGCATGGCCGGCTGGAAGCGCTACTACGAATACAACGTGCGTGCTGACTTGTTGCAACGATTCCTGCGCCCCATCGACCGCAGCATCGCCAACGGGCCCGATTGCCCCCACAGCGTGCACCTGCGCAAGTTGCGCGGCTTCTCCGGCGCTGACAGCGCCATCCGCACAAAAGAAATTGTCGCGGCACGCAGCTTTGACGAACTCGCCGATCTCTGGCGGCGCCACGCGCCGGGCAAAGCCGTGCCGGACGTTGATTTTGCCAGCGAGTGGGTGCTGGGTGTCTTCCAGGGCCAGGGCGTGAACTCACGCGGCGTGGAGCTGGTGGAGATTCTTGAGCAGCAGGGCGGCGACGGCCAACGGCACGTCCTGCGTTACGACGATTCAAGCTACCAAACATCCGGTGGCGCCAATCAAGTGACGGCCTACGGTATCTTCGTACTCAACAACATCGACGATCTGATCAGCGTGGAAGAAAACGTGCAGAGCCTGAAAGGCCAGCCGCCGCTTTGGGCGACCGTGGGCAAAACAGGCGGATTGGTGACGCCGCGCTATCCGCGCGAGGCGACTGTGTCCGCCCTGCGTAGTTGGGAGGGCGAGGGATCCGCGCTGAAAGACAAGCTGAGCGTACTGCAGGCCACACGGCTGATCACCAGCAAGGATGCCTGGGAAAAGATGTGGGCCGAACACAAACCGGACGAAGCTGCGCCCGAGGTGGACTTCGAGAACGAGCAGGTGGCGTGCATCTTCCAGACCGTTCCCGCTGGCTGGGGCGGAGTGAAGATTACCGAGCTATTTGCCAGCAGTGCTCGCGTGGTCTTGCGAGTGCGGGGAACCGGCTATCAATCCAAGGGCGAACCGCCGAGATTGATCAGCGCCTACGGATTCCATGTGTTTCGCAAGGGCCTCAAGCTCAGCCTGGAATCCCCAATGTACGAAACGCTGGACTCGCCGCCGCGCTGGCAGGAATCGGCCTTGAAGTAAGTGTGTGCACCGTAGGGGCGACATATATGTCGCCCCTACATCGTTGACGCGCCGGATGTATCCTCCCCGCACGGAGGAATCATGCGCGCCAAACTTTCGATTGCGTTGCTCTGCCTGCTGGCCTGTTTGGTGTTTGCCTGCGAATCGCAACAAACCACCGAGGGCCCCAAGGATACGCCCAGAACTTACACCGAGGCCGAAAAGGCCCAGCTTGCCGCCGACTTCAAAAAGCTGATGCAGGAACAATGCGCCGAGTGCCACGATTACGGCGCCAAGAAAATCTACGACAAGATTGACTACCTGCTCGACCACGAACAGCTCGTCAAGAGCAAGATCGTCAAGCTCGACAACCCCGAAGCCAGCGAACTCTACACCGAGATTGTGGAAGGCGAGATGCCGCGCAAGTTCGACGCCGACGGCAAGCCGCGCGTCAAAGTGATGTTGCCCAAAGCGCAGGCCGATCTCGTGCTCAACTGGCTGAAAGCCGGCGCGCCGGCGTGGAAGTAGCTGCAAGATTGTCACGATCGGGGCAGTCGTGTTTGCGCAGGACATTGGCGGTGCACCCGATGTCGTCAGTCGTGCGCCACTTGTCTATTGCCGGACAAATCCCATAGTGCGGCGTTGATGATTGCAATCATGGAAACGTTGCCGCTCTGGCTTTTGCTGCTGCTGACTCTGTCCTTTGTGCTGGGCTTTGCAGAGCTCGGGCATCGCTTTGGCGAAAAGCGCCGCAAGCGCAGCGAACTTGAAAAGACGGAGCCCGTCAATGCCATGACCGGCACGATGCTGGGTTTGCTGGCTTTCATTCTGGCCTTTGTGTTTGGGGTTTCGGCCACGCGCTTTTCCGCGCGCCAGGATCTGGTACTGCGTGAGGCCAACGCCATTGGAACCTGCTACCTGCGCGCAGATCTGCTTCCCGAAGCGCAGCGCGAGCCCGTGCGCGCGTTGTTGCGCGAATATGTCGATGTGCGCCTGGCCTGGGCGGCATCCGAATCGGCCGGCGATGCGCGCCACTCGCAGCAGATTCACGCCAAACTATGGAAGATTGCTGCGGAGTTCGGACGGGTGAACTCGGGTTCCGAGAGCGCCGCTTTGTTTATCGACTCACTCAATGAAGTCATAGATGTGCACGAAGAGCGCGTGCTCGCGCGAGCCCACATCAATGGCGTGATATGGACGGCCCTATTTGTGCTGACCGCGTTGGCCTTTGCGGCTACGGGTTATTACACGGGCCTGCATGCGTCTGCGCGCTCACCGGTGCTGCCGGCCACCGCGCTTGCCTTTGCAAGCGTGATTGTGCTCATCGCCGACCTCGACCGGCCCATGGACGGACTGGTCATGACAAACCAGCACGCGATGCATGATCTGCAAGTGTCCATTAAGAGGGACAGATAACGACATCGCACCTATCAGCCCGCCTGCTCCTGCTATCTGGAAGGCAGGGCCAGTTCGTTGCATAGTGCCGCAATGCCCAAACTAGAAAGCAAGAAGGTCGAGATTCCTCAAGACCGCATTCCGAACCGTGTCAGTGTTGCAAGAAAGTCCACTCCTGAGTGGGCCGAGAACGTCGCGGCTTTCCAGGGTGTGATTGAGGCCCACCGCAAGACCGAGGGCAAGTTGCGCCTGGGCGGCGGGCAGAAGGCCAACGACAAGAAGGTCGAAGCCGGGCTGCTGCCGCCGCGCAAGCGCGTTGAGGGACTGCTTGATCCCAACACGCCTTTCCTCGAATACGGCCTTTACGGCGGTCTGGGCATGTACGACGACTGGGGCATTCCCTCGGCGAACGTGATTACCGGCGTTGGCAAAATCTGCGGCCGCGACGTCATGGTCGTGGCGAACGACAGCACGATCAAAGCCGGCGCGTTCTGCCCGATGACCGGCAAGAAAGTCCTGCGCGCCCAGCGCGTGGCCATGGAGAACAGCCTGCCGCTGGTCTATCTGGTTGATAGCGCGGGCGTATTTCTTCCGCTGCAGGATGAAGTATTCCCTGACAAGGATGACTTCGGAAAAGTGTTCGATTACGCCTCGCGCATCACGGCTTCCGGCGTGCCACAGATCGCCGCGGTCATGGGCCTGTGCGTTGCGGGCGGCGCCTATTTGCCCGTGATCTGCGACCACCTGCTCATGACCGAGGGCAGCGGCATGTATCTCGCGGCTGCAGCACTGGCCAAAGCGGCGAAAACGACGGCGCGCGAATGGACGAACGAAGACATCGGCGGCGCGCGCGTGCACGCCGAACTCAGCGGCACAGCCGATTACGTGTGCAAAACGGACGAAGAGTGTCTGCGCAAGATCCGCGATATCGTGGGCCGCATGGGCAAGCGCAATCGCGGTCTGTTTGACCGCGTCGAGGCCAAGCCGCCGGCCTACGATCCCGAGGAAATCCTCGGCATCTTCCCCAAGAACGCCTATGCGGGCTATGAAATGCGCGACATCCTGGCGCGCATCGTCGATGACTCCGTGTTCAACGAATACAAGCCCGACTACGGCAAAACCCTCGTGTGCGGCTACGCGCGCCTTGGCGGCTACAGCGTAGGCATCGTGGCAAATCAAAAAGAAACCATCCGCCACAAGGACAAGCCCTGGGAAACAGGCGGCGTGATCTACGGCGAAGCCGCCGAGAAAGCCGCGCGATTTATTATGGATTGCAATCAGTTGCGCATTCCACTGATTTTCATCCACGACGTGAACGGCTTTATCGTCGGGCCCGAGGCCGAACATCACGGTATTATTCGCAAGGGCGCCATGATGGTGAACGCTATGGCGAATTCAGTCGTGCCCAAGTTCAGCGTAATCGTGGGCGGCAGTTTCGGCGCCGGCCACTACGCCATGTGCGGCCGCGCCTATCGCCCGCGCTACATCGCAGCCTGGCCGACCGCGCGCTATGCCGTGATGGGCGGAGAAAGCGCCTCAAGCGTGCTGCTGCAACTGCAAGTGGCCAAGATGAAAGCGCAAGGCAAAGAAGTGAGCGACGAAGACGCCAAAAAGCTGCTCGACGACATCAAGAAAAGATACACCGACGCCATGGCTCCCGCCTATGGAGCCGCGCGCTTGTGGCTCGATGCCATCATCACTCCTCAGGAAACAAGGGGAGCGCTGGTGCAAGCCATCGAGATGAGCGAGAACGTGGCGGAGATCCCCGAATACCGCACGGGCGTGTTGCAGACTTGACGCTTAACCACCGCTGTCGGCGAGGTCTTTGATGTAAACCGTCCGGTAAAAAGCTTCCGGTGCGCCTTTCGTGCCTTCGGCGGGGCGCGTCCAGTAAATCTTGACCGTCACAAACAGGCACTGGACCAGGTCGGTGTCATTGGGCCGGCTGAAGAAAATCTCGTAGTAATAGCCGGCGATGAACGGAATGTTTACGCGTGGCCTGCCGCCCGGGCCTTCGAACCAGTCCGGCACATTGTTGCTGTTGCGGTCTTCGCCGGCATCGGGCACGCCGTCTTTGTTGCGGTCGAGGTAGGTCGGGTTGTAGTTGGCGGCGATGTCGTCAAAGACATTGCCTGCAAGCACCGCCACGTTGGTGTTGTCAATGGCGCGCTTGTGCGAAATCAGCGCGCGCCCGAAAAGCGCGTAAACGCTCACGCAGCCCACCAGCAGAATCACGAAAGCCAGCAGCACCTCCAGCACCGTGAAGCCGCGCCGTGCCGTGACGCGCCATTCAAAACTTCTGCCCGGCTGCGAACGCAGCATCGGTGGCAGTCCAATTTTGAATTGTGAATTTTGCATTTTGAATTGAAGCGCGCGAAGCGCGCTTATTTGCTTCCCGGAATCTGGATCACGCGGCGGAACATTTCACCGCCCCGTACTTTGAAGCCAGCGGCGTGGGGACTTGCGCGCGTGCCCAGTGCGCCGCGCGCGCACGAGCCAAAGCCGCTATCGCCCTTGTCGCCGTAGGCAATCAGCTCGCCCCCGATGCGAAGATACGCGCCGGGCGTTGCGGCGTCACCAAAGTTCGCAGTAGAGTCAACCGTGATGAAGGAATCGTTGGCGCCAATGGGCGCCATGAGCGGCGACTCGGCGGCGATGGGGTCGGCCGCGCCCACGATCACCGTCAGGCGCACGGCGTAGGGAATCACGGGCTGGCCGGGGCTGCCGTCGCGCTGGCCGGAACGCCACTCGGTCTTGGGCCCGGTCGGGCCGGCGTCCCAGCTTTGCGTGTCTTCGTCCCAGCACTCCACGTTGAAGGCCAGCACGTTGTCGGCCACGAGTTCAAAGCGCGATTCATAGTTGCGCATGAAGCCGGTCTGTGCCGGGCTCCAGTCGTCGTCGGCGGCGTTGGGATGTTCGCGCACCCATTGCAGCACCGAATCAATCAGGCCACCCTGGCGCGCGGGCGATTCAATGGCGCGGTAAAGGCGCGTGCCGAAGGAAAACGACGGGTCAAGAATATAAACGACCTCCAGGTTGCCGCCCGTGGGCGCCAGCTGGTCCTTTACGTTGCGCCCGGTGAAATTGCGGTTATAGCCGCGGCTTGCTGAAGCGCGGCCTGCGTCGTAACCGGCAAGCGTTGACAACTCTTCGCCAAAGGCGCGCGTGAAGCAGATCACCTGGCGGCCAAAGCAGTCTTTCGTGACGACAAAGGCCACGGCCGAGCTGTCGCCGTCACGGCGCGGCGACAGTGGCGTGATCTGCGAGAAATCCTCGACGGCCGTGCGCAGCACCACCTGGCCGGTTTCATATTGCTGGCCACGCGCCTGGCCGGTGCGCGACATGGCAATTGCGCCGCGCAAGAAACCCATGATCATCAGACCCAGCACGAGCAAAATCGACACGGCCACGAGCAGTTCAATGAGCGTGAAGCCGCGCCTGCGCGCGGCTTCACGCAATTCGAAATTGGGCTGAAACCCGCTGCCGGGCTGCTGCCGTTCAATTTTGAATTTTGAATTTTGCATTTTGAATTGCGCGAAGCGCTAACGCTGCTCCTCGTGTCGCACCACGCGCGAGATCTGGCGCAGTCCGATATCGCAGCCGTGGAACTGCAACGAGATCTTGTAGTCCTCGCGGTCGAAGGCGCCGGGCAGGAACAGGTAGTACACGCGCCATTCCATGCGGTCAAAACGCGATGGCGGCCGATTGGGAACAGCAAAGCTGTCCGTCTGCTCGTAAACGCCACTGCCGATGTCTCTCGTGTTGGCGCCGTTGATGTTGAAGTCGAAGCTGTACAGGCCGCCCGGCGCGTTGGTGGGCACGTCGCCCCATTCGCCCTTGCCGTCAAAGCGCACGACCATTCGCGCGATCATGCTGTTGGCCTGGGTCGTTGCGTCGGCGTAGGGGGCGTAGGAAATGCGCCACACAATGTTCTCGAACACCGAGTTGCGGAACGTGGCAGCACCCTGGATGTGCGAGACTTCGGGGCTGCTCGCACAAGGCAGGCCTGCTGCGGCTGTGCCCGGGCCGCGGATGAAATTCTGCGCGGTCTGCTCGCTGTAGCTGGGCCCCCAGTCAGGGAAACGCACGGGCTGGTCGAGCACAATGGCGCGCGCGCTGAACTGCAGCGCCTGCGTGCCATAAACGCCGCGCCACGGCCCCTGGAACACGCGCGGATCATAGCGACCCGCGATGATCTCGCCCGGGTTCTGGCCGCGCGGCTGGTTGTAGCGCTGGTAGCCCACAACTTCGTACTGGTTGCCTTCGTAGATGCGCACAAAGCCGAAATCGCGCAAAGCCTGTTCGCCGGGCAGGATTGTCAGGCGCGAATCCAGCGGCGACCAGCCCTGGCCCGCCGGGCGGCCCAGGCGCAGCGCGGCCATGTTCATGATGCCGCTGCCCTCAGCATGAGCCGCGGCCACGGAGCCAATCACACCGCGGCTGATGTCGGTGAGCCAGTAGGTGGTAATGGTAATCGTGATCGTGGTGCCGTTGGGCTGCACCTGCTGAACCTGTTGCGTGCGGGTGGCCGTACCGCGGTAGGCTATGAACTCGTCGTCAACGTGAATGATGCCCACGTTCTGCGGCAGGCCGTTGATGGTGTTGACCTGCAAATCCTGGCCTTCGCTCGGCAGTGTGGCGGTCATGGACTGCACAATCTGGAACGGGCCCTTGGCGTAGCTGCGGAACTCGAAGGAATCAAAGTCCCCGGCGTGCGCGCCCTGTGAGCCGGCGTCCTGTGTGCCCGCCTGCGGCCCGCCAAAGGTGAATTGAACGGGAATCTGCACGGGCAGATCTCCCGTTGGGAACTTGCAGATCCAGGTTGGGTCGGTGCTGAAGTAGTCATGAACCGTGTGATCGACGAGCGAAGCCAGATAGACCACGCGCTGGTTGGTGTTGGGGTTGTTGTCGTGGTCAAAGGAAACCACGCGGTGCTGGCGGATGGCATGCAGCTCTTTATCGCTGTTGACGTCTTTGACAAGCGTGATCACGTCGCCGATGCCGGTGGGCGCCACGGTAATCGCCTGGTTATTGGTCTGCGCCTTGACCACGAATACGGGCGTGGCGGGCGTGGCGGGCTGATGGTATTGCCACGGTGTGCCACCTTGGGCGCGGAAGCGCGGAAAGGGTGCAGGGTTCGGCGCGTTTGCCGCCGCCAGGCCCACCACCCATTGAGCCACGCTGTTTTGCGGATTGAAATTGAGCTGCGCATCCTTTACAGGCTGGTCGTCGATGAATGCGACCATCTGCGCGCTGGCTTCTCCGGGCGTGCTGCCGGGATAGCGCCGGTTGTAGAAGAACCACTCTTCGTCCACGGCGATCCAGCTGATCGGGTGGTAGCCGCCCGAGTTCGAGAGATCGAGGCTCAGCGGCAGCACCACCGAGCCCTCGCGGAAGAACTGAATCAGGTTGTATTGGTTCATCGCCGCTGAGGGCGGCGTGACCTGCGGCGGCGGCGTGCTGGCCGACCAGCCAATCGCGACGGGGTCATATTCGCCAAGGAAGTGCAGGTATTGGCCGGGCTGCTTGAGCTGCATGCGCTCGTCGTAGCGCGCCACGATGTTCAGGCCCTGCGCGCCGATACCGTTGTAATAAGCGTACTCCATCTCCAGATCCTGGAACGAGGGTCGTCCCGGCGGCAATTCGAGATTGTCGGCCACGTCGCGGCCGGCGGGCGGGGGCGGCTCGAAATCAGGGTAGAGCTTTCCGGTCGGGCCGCCGTTCTTGTAGCGATCCCAGGCAAAGCCCACGATCGCCACAATGCCGCGCTGCGGCATGCCGGTGTAATCCTTGAGCGGCAGCGTCATGGCCAGCGTCGTTGACAGGCAACCGGGGAAGCCGGCATCGGGCCCCATGGTCTGGGGGTATTCATAGGTTCCGTTGGCGCTGCCGTTCTTGGCTACGCGCCACACGATCTTGTCGCCGTAGGCGCTTTGCAGCATGCCCGTGGTAATCGGCAGGTGGGGGAACTGCGGTTTGAAATCAACGGCGGGCGGCGCATTGGGCGAAGTTTGTTGCGTGAACGTGCCCATCTGTTGCGTGTAGCCCCAGACCGTGATGATGCTGCCGCGCGGGTGGAAGCGCGGCGTGGTGCCGCGCCTCCCGCGCGAGATGCCCGTGAGCATCTGGTAGGTATCTTTGCCGGCGTACTCGATGGCTTCATCACCGATCTTGATGACGCCAAAGCTGGGCAATGCACCGTGATCTTGCGGGTCGATGCGCAAATCGAAGGTCGTTTGCGGATTGAGCGTCGTGAAATCCGTGAACTCCAAGTCGTCCATCAGCACCGTGGTGCGGCTTACCCACGCGCCATTGGCCGCCATGAACGTGTGGTTTGTAACTGGCGTAACCTGGGGCACGGCCGCGTTGCTGGCCGCGCCGGCGCGCGAATCGCCATCGAGCAGAAGCACGGCCTGCGAGGCGTCGGTGCCCTTGAACGCGAGCGTGAAGTGGTACCACTGGCCCTGCCGGAACTGGCTGGGATCGAGCTCGTAGCGCAGCTCGGTATAGGCGGGCTCCAGGGTGCGGTCTTTGATGCGGAACACCAGCCCGCTGGGCTTGTTGGCAAGGCGGAAGCCGCGCCGGCGGTTGTTCCACCACAGCACGGAGATCCGGTTGGAATACTCGGTGTCGCAGGAATCAAAGATGTAATGGGTGCCGCTGTCGGGCGCCCAGTTGGGCTTGAACCAGAAGGAAAACGCGCCGGGCAGCATGTCGCCTACGCCATTGGCCACGTTCTGGAAGAAATCCTCGGCGGGGTTTGCGTTGTCGGGCGCCAGCGCGGCTAAGTCCATGCGGCGTGAGTTGAAGGGCGGCGCAAAACGCTGACGAATGTAGCGTTCGCTGTTGGCGTAGTGAACGATGGGTAGCTCAATCAGGCCCGTGGGCCGGTCGTTGAGCGAGCCAGAGCCGTATAGTGTGAGGATGTTGCCCTGCGGGGCGCGCTGTTCGGCACCCATCTGATCGAACAGGTTCCAGTGGTAGCGCGCCGATGCGTCGTTGCCCAGCAGCACCCATTCCTTGGAGCGCGACGAGGCCACGCGCGCGCCGTTGGGCGCAAACTTTGAAGCAAGCGATTCTACGGCAAAGGCGTCATAGCTCTGAAAGGTGAACTGGGCGGTGTTCATCGGCTGCGGCGCGTAAGGGTAGCGCTGCATGAACATGATGGTGTCCACTTCACTGGCGAGCAGGAACTTGTTGGGGTCGGTGCCGTCCTGGATTAAACCGCGCAAGAACAGCTCAAGCTCGTTCATGTCGCGAAAGGGCGCGTAGCTGGCCGCGTTCATGTAATCGTAACGGGTGCGCGCGAGGATGGCGGCCGCAAGCCTGCCCGCAGTCATGCTGGAGATGCCGGGCGGAATGGGGTTGCTGCCGCGCGGGCGCAGGCCGCGGAAACAGGCGTAGAGAACGCGATAGCTGGCGGTGTTGATATTCACACAGGCGCGCTCCGCCACTTCAATCGTGACCGGCTCGTTGCTGGTGTAGTTCACCATGTTGGAAGTGGCCACCGACACAAAGCCGTTGCGGTTGCCGCGCAGCGTAACACCCAGCGAAACCGCACCGTTGTGGTGGCGGATGCGCACGGTTTGCCCCGCCGAGATGCCGCGTGCCATGGTGTTCGCCTGGTTCTTGAAGGGGCTACGCGGGTCGCCCTGCACATAGAAATCGGGCTGCACGACGTTGTCAAAGTTAAGGCGCAGGGTGTAAGCCGGCGGGCCACCCTGGCCTTCAGGCTGGATGGTCGCAGATTCAACGATGTGGCCATAGAACCAGCGGCCGTCAAAGCGCAGCGTGGGTGCGACGGTGGTCGCGTCGAGGAGCAGGTTCTGGTACTGAACTGGGTTGAGCCCCTCGAAGAAATCGTCAAAACCCTGGACGTTCATCCACTCCTGTTTGGCGATGTCGCGCGTCTCGCCCAGGTTGTTGAACGAGGCCAGCGTTCGCCCATCAAGGCTGGCGAACACCGGCCAATACGCCAGCTTGTAGGCCTGCACGCTGGTGGCCACCTGACCCACCTGAATCGGTTGCGTGTCGCCGGCCTTGAACAGCGCCGTGACCCCGTTGGGCGCCGTGTAAGTGAGTTGGCTGTTTACGCCATAGAGCGTGCTGCCGCGCCGCGAGACGTAGCTGAAAATCGCGCCGTCGATGACCACATACCCGGAGCCGAACAGGCCGTTGACGCCTTTGTCGTCCGGGTCGCCCAGAAAGCTTGTGTCCTCGAGGTTCACGTAGTCGTACTGCGTGCCGCTGGGTGTTCCGACTTCCGTGACTTCGCCGCTGCCCAGCAGGTTGCCGATCAGGTCGGGTGTAGCCGCGTTGAGGTTGACCTTGCCGGTTTCGTCCGTGACGTTGACGCCCAGCGTCTGGCGCAGGGAATCCTCGGTGTCAAAGAGCTTGCGGCCGTTATCGCGTGTGCGCGCGAAGAGATCGCCGGCTTCGTCTTGGCCGTAGAACTCGCGGCTGAAATCGGCGAGGCATTCGTAGTAGCCATCGACGTAAGGATTGTCATAGACGGGCGGCAGCCACTGCGGGTAGGGCGGCGTGCGTGTGGCGTCGTTGACGGTGCTGACATCGAGTGCGCTCTTGCCATACCAGCGACCGTACTCCTTGAGGCGGTGCGTCTGGCCCAGGCGCGCGAGCGCGTAATCGGTTCCGGCGCGCGAGGTGTGGCGGGCGTGCTCGCTGTCCAGCGTTGCGGCGCTTGTACCCTCCTGCTGCGCCATCACGAACACAAAGGGCACTGCCATGGCCAGCAGGAGCATCAAGAGCACGAGCACGAGCATGACCGCGGCGCCACGCTTTGCGCGGCGCAATTCAAAACTCAAAATTGAAAATTCAGAATGGCCCGTCGAGACGGTGCACGCCGTGACGGGATTTTGAATTTTGAATTTTGAATTTTTCATTCGAGCCCGCCAAATCATTTTGCACTCCCATTAGACGCGGGCTTATTCGCTGCAGGACTCGCAGGCGCAGGGGCTTCAGGCGTGGGCTCGGGTTCCCAGTCGAAGCGTTCAACTTCCTGCGTGGTGACCGCGCCCAGGGGGTGAACCGTGACGATCATGCGCTGCGGCCCGCTGTTGCCCTGTGTTACGAGCGCAATGCGCACCGCGCCGGGATGGATGGCGGGGTCGAGTTTGCCGGTGTCGTCGAAGAAAACGTGGCGGATTGCCGGGGGGCGCGTGTCCGGCAGGCCTTCGCCGGAGAGGCTCAGATCCTTGCCGCCGGTTCTGCGCGGGTCGGCCTTGGCGTCAACGTCGTAAATGTCTTCGGCTTTGCCTTCGAGTTCAATCTCGGGCCACACACCATCGGCCAGCAGTTGCACACTCGGCCCGATTTCAAACACCTGGCTCGAAACCAGCGAGAAGAACTGCACATTGTCGATGCGGCACGGGAACCCCGCGAAATTGACCGCCGATTGCGCGGGCGGCACGGGGGAATCCTGCGATGGCAACTTCTCGGTCATGCGCCCGTCCACGTAAAGGCGCACGCCGTAGCGGCTGACGGCGATTTCCACGGTGCACCAGCGGTAGCCCGCCACCAGCGTTTCGGCCACCGTTTGCGTGCCTCCCGAATTGAGCATGAGGCGGCAGGCACCCTGCACCACCTCGCTGACCGTAAGTGAAAACGCGCTGCCAAAATCGACCACGCGGCCCGCGCCATTGCCCATGGGGAAGAAATCAAAGGCCAGGCCTGCGCCCTCGAAATCGCCTTCCACTTCGTATTGCGCCAGCCACGGAATACGGAAAGCCGCGCTGGTGTCGGGGATTTCGCAGGCGGAACCGTCGCGCAATTCGAACTGCCGCGAACCCAGCGGCGTGGCGCCATTGACGTAATCACCGACGATCCCATTGGAGCCCGCGGCCTTCTTGCTGCCGGGCGCGTCTTCAAAGGCGAACGTGACATGCTGCTGGCGCGCCAGCGCAATGGCGCGGTCGTTCTTGTAGTCGAGCACGATCTCGCCGTGCACGCGTTGTGTGGCGCTGGTCTGGCGCACGCGCTGCGCAAGCGTGGCGATGCCGCCCGCCGCCTGCTCCAGCGGCGGACCCGATTTCAACGAGCCGGCCAGCGCCGTCACCATCAGCATTATCAGGGTGATAATGCTGATAACGACCAGCAGCTCCAGCAGCGTAAAGCCATGCCGTGCACGCATATGCAGCCAGGCCCAGGGCGCGCCAGGGGAAGTTCAGCATAGGTAAGTGTGGGTTGGGAGGTTGCAGCTTTCAAGGAAAGAAGGGCTCGCGACTGCCTGAAATCCGAACGTTGCGCGCGCCTTACGGGTTCCTACACTGAACCAGCGATCTGCGGTGCCCGTACTGCGTCTGGCAATACGTTTGCTGCGCCGATGCATACCAACGGGGAAGCCGAATCGGCGTCTTCCGGACCATGCCCTCCCTCCTTGTTGGGGGACGGCTCCGGGGATTCCTGAGGCCACCCACTTGCACTCATAAGGGTGCACAAACAGTCCAGCCCTACGACACAGGTGGATCGCATTAATTCCCGCGCAAGCGGGAATTACCGTTTAGAGGCACGTGCTCGGTTCTGGGACGGCGGCTTGTATCGCTTTCACAGAACCTAGAACCCAGACCCCAGAACCCATATCCTACCGCCATGCGCAACTCTCTTGCCCTGCTCCTCACTCTGTTCATCTTCGCCAGCTCAAAAGCCGCGCCCGGCGAGGCAGCCGTACGCGATTCCCTCACAGATATCGCACCCAAGCAGGCCACGCTTGCACCTGTAACGCGCATTGCCCACAAAGCCATTAATGAATGCAGCGGGCTGGCGTTCACGGGCGGCGCTTACTGGACGCACAATGACAGCGGCGCCGAAGCCGTGGTCTATCGCAGCATCACTCCTGATTTCACCAACGCCCAGGCCTTTGAAGTCAACGGCGCCGACGCGGAGGACTGGGAAGAACTCGCCGTGCTCGAAGGCGACCTGCTTGTCTGCGACACCGGCGACAACCACCGCGCCCGTGAGAAGGTGTCGCTTTACCGCGTGCGCTACGAGCCCAACACGCGCACGCTGCTGCGCGCGGCTACTTACCACATCACCTATCCCGACGGCGCCCATGATTGCGAGGGTGTGTGCGTGATCGACGGGAAGGTGCACCTGTTTGTGAAGAACCGCGGCGAGAAGACCACGGGTGTCTTCCGCTGCGACACGCTGGACATGGCCAAGGTCAACACGCCGGTGCTCGCGGGCGAGCTTGAACTTGAGAAGGGCGAGCAAATCACCGCCGCCGATATCAGCGGCGATACCGTGGTGCTGCTGACCTACACGCACCTTTACCAGTACAAGAAAGACAAGCTCTCCGGCGCGCCGCTCAAGCGCACGCGCCTGGGCGCGCGCCAGTGCGAAGCGCTGTGCTTTGCCGGCACGGAACTCTATTTCGCGAATGAGCAGCGCGATGTTTACCGAATCGAAAATTTTCTCCAGCGCGACTACGAATCCACGCTGCCGGTGCTGGGCAAAGCCACGCTTAACGTCTTCAAAGACGCCGCAGAAGTGGACGGCAGTGGCGAGAACTGGGCCAACTTCCGCACCGAAGTAACGCTTGATTGCCGCATGGAGGATGAGCACCTGCGCTGGGTGATCGCCGGCGATTGCCTCATGCTGCACGCGCGCCTGCGCTACGAGGGCGAGTTTCAATCCACGCGCGAGAACGACCTCGGCTCGGGGTTGCTGCTCTGTTTTGGCAAGGAACGCCGGCTCAAGAGCAATGACGAAGACGTGCTCTTGCTGCTGGGCGACAATGGGCAGACCGGGCTGGAATGCTGGCGCCTCGATAACTCCGGAAAGGAGATCAAGCTCAAGCCGCTGGCGGGCTGCAAGTTCAAGGGAACGGTGAAGAACCGGGTCATGGAGTTTGAAGCCGCGCTGCCGCTGAAGTCGCTCTTGGGCGGCGAGGTACCCGAGGCCTTCCTCTTTAATGCTTTTGGCCTGAGCATGCACACGCGCGACGAGGTGTTGTTCTCCGGTCTGGATTTCTTTGCCCTGTTCCGCCCCTATCTCTGGGGCGACGTCACGGTCAAGAAGTAGCGGATTGTTCCTGACCATGCGTTGCCCGGCGGTGTTTACGGTGTAGATGCGCCGCACCACAGACAAGATTGACGACCTCGCGCGCCGCGCCTTTGCAGGCGAGCGCGGTGCCAATGCGTCCTTTGCCAACCGCCTGCGCCTGCGCATCGCCGGCGAGCGCGCGGCTATGCGGCAGCGCCACACGCGCACTGTGGCGGGCTCGATCATCACGGCGGTAGCGGCCAGCGTGGTGCTCTTGCTGGTGTTCACGGTGGACTGGTCCAAGCCTGCAATGAACTCGACGGCGCGCAGCAACGCGCCGGCGAACGAGGTTCCGGCTCCCAAGGCAGGCAGGCCGGGCGAGCACGCCCAGCCCAAGCCGGAAGTCAAACCGGAACCCCGCCCGCCGGCCAATGAATCTGAAGAAACTCCAAAAGAGCGCACGGAAGATGCGCCCAAGCCGGAGCCCAGGCCCGAGGAAAAGCCACATCCCAAGCCGGAAGAAACACCAAAACCCGAGCCCAAGCCGGAAGAAAAGCCTCAGCCCAAACCGGAAGAAATACCGGCCAAGCCCGACGAAGTCGAAAAGCCCAAAGAAGAGCCCAAGACGGAAGTGAAACCCGTTGAGCGCCGCGAGCTTGGAGCCGTGATCGGGCTCGAGAAAGCCGCGCGCGCGAAGATCCGGTACGGAGAGGCTGAAACATGGCGCGACCTCGCGCAGGGCGAAAAATTGTTCGCAGGCGCGCAGCTCCAGACGGGCGACATGGTTGATTTCACCATCGGCGCGGCTTCGCTGCGCTTTGACGGCGAAATCACGCTCGAAGAAAGCAGCATCGAGTTGCGCAAGAATTCGCTCTATGCCGACAACCTCGCGCTCACGCAAACCCTTACGATCACAGCGGGCGAGTTGCGCGCTGAGCTTTCCGGCGTAGCCGTGTTCGGCATTTCTTCAAGTGGCCTGCGCATCGACGTGCTGCACGGCAAAGTGCAGACCTCCGACGGCAACGTAGTGGAGAACACCGGCGCGACATTGAGCAAGCGCGGCCTGTCCAAACGCCAGATGGGGCGGGCCGCTCCGGCAAAGTTGTTAAAGCGCCTGCCCGCGCGCGTGATGCTGCGCGAGGATTTTGACAAAGAACCAGCGGGCGGCCTCTATGGCGGCCTGCTCAAGCCCGGCCTTGCGATTTCCAAGGGCGGCAACGACACCGTGGCGTTCAAGTTCGAGCCGCGTCATGTGTTGCTTCCGGGCGAGGTGATCCGCGTGCGCTTTCGTGTCAGCAAGGCCAAATCGCTGCTGGTGCAGATGTTCGACGAAGCCAAGAACGACAACTTCGGCCACGAGGTCGCGAGCTGGAAAAGCGGCGAATGGCAGACGCTGGAGTTCAAGCCGAGCAACATGCTCGACCGTGGCAGCGGCAAAGTGCGGCCGCAGGCCGGCTCTGAGTTCGTGAACTTCCAGTTCCATATTGAAGGCGCGCCCGAAGCGCTTCTCGAAATCGACTGGATTGAAATCGCGCGCCTTGAGGAATAGCGCGCCTGCGCGCTGATGAGCCTTTCGATCTTTTCCCGAGGAGAAAGTCATGCTGCGAATGACGTTGGTACTTCTTTGCCTGTGCACCCCCCTTGCCGCCAGGGACTACGACACCGCGCCAACACTGGCCAATCCCGGCGGAACGACTGTGGTCAGCGTAAGCACCGTCAGCGCGCTGCAGAATGCCGTGGCCAACATTGCCGATAACCAGATCATTGAGGTCGCCGACGGCACCTACACGCTCACGCAAAGCCTGTTCTTCAACGGCGCCGCGACCGTCACGCGCACCAACATCGGCATTCGCTCCGCTTCGCGCAATCCCGCCGCCTGCATTATCCAGGGCAATGGCATGAGCAGCAGCTCGGGCACCATTCCCCACGGCATTCACGTGAGCAAGACCAGCACGATGCTGATCGCCGATCTCACGATTCGCAACGTTTACTACCACGCGATCCAGATTGCGGGCGAAACGGGCGTGAGCAACGTGCGCATCTACAACTGCCGCCTGCTCGACACCGGCGAGCAGTTCATCAAAGGCTCCGCCAGCGGCTATGCGGGCGGCTCCGACAACGGCATCGTCGAGTACACGCTCATGCGTTACACCGCGCAGGGAACCACTTATACCAACGGTGTCGACATCCACGGCGGCGATGGCTGGATCATCCGCCACAACCGCTTTGAACTCGTCAACCTCGTCCCCGGTGGTGTCGGGCCCGCAGTGCTCATGTGGAACGGCAGCAGCAACACGACGTGCGAAGGCAACACATTCATCAACTGCGAAACGGCCATCGCCCTTGGCCTGATTGATCGCACCGCACCGCAAACCGACCACGCCGGCGGCGTGATCCGCAACAACTTCATCTATCGCGCCGGTGGCACGCCCACGGGCGTGGACACGCCTGATTGCAGCATCCTGATCTGGGATTCTCCCAATACCAAGTGCCTCAACAACACGATCATCCAAAGCGGCAGCTTCGCCAACGGCATCGAGTACCGCTTCAGCACGACGGGTGCGGAAATCCGCTTCAATCTGCTTGACTGCGCCGTCACCGATCGCGGCGGCGGCACGAGCGCCAACACCGTCAGCAACAACGTCAGCAACGCGCAGGCTTCGTGGTTCATCGCCGCGAGTTCGGGCGATTTGCGCCTGAGCGCGACCGCGCCCGCAAGCGTGGTCAATGCCGCGACCACGCACGCAAGCGTGAGCGACGATTACGACGGCAATGCGCGGCCTGCCGGAATTGCACCGGACATGGGTGCTTGCGAAGACAATACCACTCCGCCCGCGCCCACAGCACCCAGCGCGCCCACGAATTGCAGCGCTGTTGCGCAAGCCGGATTGCAGATCAGTGTGAGTTGGACCGACGCCAGCAACAACGAAGACGGCTTTCGCCTTGAGCGCAGCGTTTCCGGCGGCGCCTTCGCCACGCTTACCACGCTGGCTGCGGGAGCCACGAGCTACCTCGACACCGGCCTGACGGACGGCACGCAGTACACTTACCGGGTGATCGCCTCCAACACGGTGGGCGACAGCGCGGCTTCCAACAGCGCCAGCGCCACGGCCACCGTCAGTGCCCCGGTGGGCCGCGGCACGGGCGGCACAAGCGGCGGTGGGGGTGGCTGCAGCGCGGGCGAAACAGGCGGGGTGCTGCTGCTCGTGCTGGCGGCGGCGAGCCTTGCGCTGCGCCGCAAGCGCGCAGCGTAAACTCGTCCGGCATCAAGCGCCCCAAAAGCAAAGCCCCCTTGCGGGGGCTTTGTTTGTTTCAATGTAGCCGCACTTACTTGGCGGTGCGCTTTTCGGGTGCGGGCTCGTGAGCGTAAACCTGCTGAGTCTTGCTCACTTCAAGGCGCTGGGCGGGCGTCAGCGGTGCGTTGCCGAGCGCTTCGCCGGCCTTGTTGCGGGCGTCGGCCACTTCCATGACCGTCTTTTCGAGACGGGCCGCGTCTTCGATTTCACCGAGGTTCACTTCGTAGCGCAGCATTTTGAGCAGCGCTTTGTAGGCATCCTCGTTGAACGCCTGCGGGTAATAGTGGAAGCAGCGGTCGAGGGCCCAGCTTGCGGCGGCGCGCACGGCGGGGGCATCCACCCGATCCTCGCTGTTGAGCGTATCAATAAGCACGGGCACCAGGTTCGTGGAAACCCAGCCCGAATCGAGGCGCTTGGAGTCGCTGACCAGGTGGGCGATCGCGTTGCCGATGGCCGCGCGGGCTTCACTGGTGCGGCCATCGAGGCGCAGGCCGCCTGCGAGGCCGACGAGCAGCTTGCGGATGTCATACTTGGTCGCGCCGGGCGTCAGCCTGTGCATCGCCAGGCAGCCCAATTCGACGAGCTTGTTGGTCTTGGCCTTGGCGCTCTCAGGGTTCTTGTCCCAGAAGTTCTTGAGCACGTCGTTGAACGACGCGGCATCGAACTTGTACTCGGCGTCATAGCCAAAGAAGCTGGTGTCGGTCAGGGTGGAACCGTTGACGCGCGGTGCGAGCGTGGTCTTGCGCTCTTCCTTCTCGGCGTCCTTGCAGGCGATCAGGATCGGGATCTGGCGCGTGCGGATGTCGTTGGAGAGCAGGTCGAAGATCGTCTCCAGGCGCGTGTGCGTCTCGCGCGAGAAGCTGTCCTTCTGCGGCTCCCAGTAGAAGGTGGGCGAAAGAGCGATGTCGCCCTGGATCACGATCGCGTCGTACAGCGGCGCGAGTGTGGCGGCGCGCGCACCGTCTTCAAGCGTGCGTTCACCCACGGCGTTATGGTTCAAGCTGGTGATCTCGGTCAGCAGGCGGTTGCGCAGGGCTTCGTCTTCGGCGATCACCAGCACGCTGCGCGCGGCCGTTTCCTGCAGGCAGGAAATCATCAACTGCTCGACCATCGCGTTGTTGCCGAAGTCCTTGTCGCGGGCGAGTTGCAGCAGCGAACGCGCGGCTGCGTAACGGACGCGGCGATCAAGATCAGTGAGTGCGCGCACCAGCGGCTTGCCGGTGTCAGCGCCCACCATGTCAACGTAATCCTGCTTGGCAATCAGGTCGCACAGGCCGACGCTGACTTCCGGGTAACCGTCAGCGAGCGAGCGCTCGAGCGCCTGGTACAGGCGTACAGAACCCGCCGAGCCGGCAAGGCCCAGGCCGCGCATGCTTGGCACCATGCCGCGCACGCCAATCAGCCCGACGATGAATGCGCGTTCGGCTTCGTCGTTGCTGTAGTAGCGGCCGTTGGCCTCGGTGTACATGTGCATGCGGATGCAGGCCAGCAGCGCCTCGGCGGCGTTGACGTGCTTGTCGTTGTTGGCATTGCCACCGGCGGCGATGATGCTTTGTTCAAAGGCCTGGATCGCGGCTTCTTCGGCCAGAACGTCGGCGTAGGCCCAAAGCGGGACTTCCTGGTCAATGAGTTTGCGTTCGCCGGCTTCAGTGACCCACTTCCATGAGGTGTAGGTGCGGTCGAGGCCCGTGAGCAGCACCGGCAGCTGGCCGGCGTAAGTGGTGCCGATCATGCGGTTCTTGGAGGTGTAGCCGCCCGCGGAGTTGTTGCGGTAGTAGCTTTCGGCCTGGAGGAACCACAGTTCCTTGGCGCTTTCGATCTTCTGGTCAGACTCGGGCATCAGGGCGCGAATCTTGCTCACGCCCAGGCGGCAGGCCTCAACCACCTGCGGGTCTTCGCCCTTGGTCTGGAAGTGCTGCGCGAGCACGGGCAGTGCGCGCGGGTCGGAGATGTCGCTCAGTGCCAGTGCCGCCGTCTGGCGCACGAAAACGTTGTCGCTCTGCATGCACTGGATGATCGGGTTGACGGCCTGGGCGCCGAGCTTGGCCAGCAAAGCGCGCGAGCGATAACGCATCGAGTTGCTCTCGCTGCCCATGTACTTCTCGGCGATTTCCGGAACGGCGAAGTCGCCGAAGCGGTCGCGGATCTGGTTGGCGCGCTCGAGGTTGCGCACGTCGTTGGGATCGTTCATGTAATCCGCAACGGTGGTGACGATCAGTTCGTCGTTCTTTTCGCGCGAGGGATAGCCGCTCTTCTTGCGGCCGGCCAGGATCCATTTGCCAAAGCGCTCATAGCGCCCGTGCAGGCCGGAATCGGCGAAGTTGTTGTTGACCATGTCGAGCGCGAGGCGCTCGTTGATCTCATCGCGGATCTTGCGCGCGTCTTCATCGGTCGGGTTGGCAGCCAGCGCCTCATCGAACTTGGTGATGGCGCCGCGGTAATCGCCCTTCTTGTAGAGGCGAATGCCTTCCTGCACCTTGCCAAGCGCGGAATCCGCGTCCTGGGCGATCACCACCTGGTGTGCGGGAACAGCAAGCCCGCCGACAGACACGCAAAGAGCGCAGGCAATAGCCGCGCCACGCAGAATGCTCTGCAACATGAAGAACCACTCCTTCGGGGGGAGCCGAGGTTAGTTGGCTGGCTTGTAATGCTAATCAGGGCCAAAGGGGAGTCAAGCGCGGGAAAGGCTATGACGGGAGTGTGAAAGGGGGCAGGCGGGGATGTGGTTGGGGGAAGCATTTTCGATTTTGGATTGCCGATTTTCGTTTGGAACAGCAAAGGCGACACAATTGGGCGGATGAAGGGGTAGAATTGCGATGCCCCCTGGCCATCCCAGGTTTGCCACCCGTGATTCGCACTTACCCATTTGCAGTGCTGCTCGCGCTTGCTCTATCGGCCTGCGCCGGGCCTGTACGCCATTTGGTGCAAACGCCGGAGGAATTGCCAACAAGTAACGTAGTTGCGGCGCACTCGCGATTCGCGTGGAAGCCGCGCCATGCGCCGATGGAACCCGCCGTGTTTGACGGTGCAATGTGCTACGACGCGGCGCGCGGCCAATATGTAGCGTTTGGCGGCTCTCACCGTCGCTACGACGCTGACGGCAAGACACACCTCTTTGAAGGCGGCCACTGGCGCGAAGCTGAGTGCATCTGGTCTCCCGGTGCCCGCGATGGCGCTGCTATGGTTTACGACTCGAAGCGTAAGTTGTGTGTTCTGTTCGGCGGCCAGAACTACTACAGCGCGCCTTCAGGGGACACGTGGGAATGGAACGGCCATACCTGGTCTTCCAAGGAAACTGCAACCAAGCCGCCGCCACGTCGCGGCCATGTGATGGCCTTTGACGAAGAGCGCGGTGTGACGGTCATGTATGGCGGCGCGAAGAGCGATGGTTCTGTATGGGAATATGACGGCAAAGATTGGAGAGAATGCGAATGCGCAAGCGGCCCCAGTCGGAATCACGGGTCCATGTGCTTCGACCGTACATTTCGCGTCTGTTTGTTCTTCGGAGGATCGCCCGGAGACCAAATCAGCGATACTTGGCGCTGGAACGGCGTGGATTGGCTCGAACTCGAGTGCAAAGAACCGCCGACGCACCTTGGTTGGTTTGCACTGGCATGGTGCGAATCTTTGAAACAGACCGTACTGGTGGGCGAGACAGTCAAAGGCGAACAGCGCATGTGCGGCTATGTGGGACCGCGCTGGCATACGTTGGAAACGAACGTCCCGCGGTATAGGAAGGATGGGGCGTGTCTGGCATCGGGCCGTGATGGCCTGCTCCTCCACGGCGGCACGAAGTGCGGCTGCGGGCGTGATGACACATGGGAGTTTGATGGAGTCTGGACCTCAAGCGACGGCCTCTTTCAAGGTGGCTGGCGTGAGCTCACAGGACAATGCACCCCACGCTTCGATACTGAAGAAGTGATGTTCTACGACGCAGCGCGCAAGGTCACGTACCTCTTGGGTACTGACTGGGATGAAACGGACGGCCAAGACTACCGCCAGCACATGTGGGCCTGGGACGGCTGGAACTGGCGCGCAGTCGAGTGCAGGTCCTTTCCGCCACGGGGCGTTCGACACGCCGTTCACGACGAGCAGCGGGGAATTCCGGTCTGCGTGGTTAGGACTGGCGAGTACGGCAACCCCTCTTGGTCTGTCTGGGAATGGGAAGGGCTTTATTGGAGGCAAAGTGGAGTCGCCGGCAACCTGGTAGATGGCTTGTACTTCGACCAAGTATGGAAAGAGCCATTTGGTCTTTTCTGGTCCGAAAGTCCAAAGGATTCGCCGATCTGGTCAAGCAAGGCGGAAGTCCGCAGTTGGAATGGCTCTCACTGGTTCACGCGCGCAACTCTGGAACTGCCCGACATAGCGGGCTACCGCTGGATTGCTTACGACGCAACTCGGCGGGTTCTCGTCATGTTGACCGAAGCCTGGAACGATAAACACCCCCACGCGACCTACGAATACGATTTCGCGATCCTGCGCAAACTCGATACGAAGAACGCTCCGTTCATAGCTGCCTCGCGCAGCATGATCGCATTTCCCCCTCAAGGAAAAGTGCTGCTCGCCGGGTGCGGCTTCGATTACGAAGAGCAAATGACCTTCGACTATTTCTGGACGTTCGACGGAGCCGACTGGTCGATGCCGCGCGTGCTGACAAAGCCCACACCAAGGCGAAGCCCGCTGCTGGCCTATGACAGCCACCGGCAGACGGTGGTCGCGTTTGGCGGCCAGGACACTTGGGGCTGGATCTTCGATACCTGGGAATACGGTCCGGACAGTTAGCGCGTGGTGCCTGCGAGATTCCGGACACTTTACGCCGTGCGGCTTCCTTTCGCCTTGGCTCTCAGAAACCGTCGCTTTTCCAGTCAGGCATGGCGCGGCCATCGTTGCCGGCTTTCAGGGCTTCATACAGCGCCGGATTCTGCTCCTGCCATTGCTTGAACTCGAGCGCGCTTTGCTCTTGCATGGCGGCCAGCGCGGCTTGCCTTGTGGCTTCCGGCAATTGGACTGTCAAGAAACCCCTGAAAATGCGGGGGGGCCGGTTCTCAGCGCGTGCTGCTGCCAGTTCACGTTCGAGGTCGTCAAGCAGTCCCGAGATACGGCTCAAGACCGCGTCACCTTTGAGTGCCGGGTCCTTGGCCAGGGTCTCAACGCGGCGCACACATTCGGCGCGATCGGGCAGGCCCTTGATCGTGCGGCCCAAAGTCAGCTCCAGCCTCGCCAGCGGCAGCATCAGGTTCTGGCAGCGCATGAACTCCAGGCCCGCTTCGCGCTGCACGGCAAAGCCGTCCCGCAGGTTGGACTCGGCCTCGGTAAGCCGGCCCAGCAGCAGGTTCGCGTGCGCCAACTGGCCCAGCGCAGAAGTGAGGAACAACGCGTCTCGCGTCTGGCGCAGACGCTCAAGCGCGGCTTCATTCGTGCGCACTGCGCGCCACAACTCGCCGGTTTCGAGCAGAAAATTGGCGAAACTGCAAAGCGCGCGGCCTTCCACCACGAAATTGCCCGTGTCGCGGTGCATCTGCAGGATCTCAATGTAGAGGCGGCGGGCGTCGTCGTGGCGCTTCTCGTCGCGGGCGTAGTTGGCCAGCACGTTCAGTGCCTGCGCCTCCATGCGCCGATAGCCCGATTGGCGCAGCAGTTCAAGCGCGAGGTTGACGTGCGACAACGCCAGTTCTTTCTGGCCGCGGCGGCGCGCAATGACCGCAAGGTTGATGTGCGCCACGCCGCGCTGCGGCACGTTGTTTACCCGCTCGAACTGCACATCAGCCAGCTGGAGCTCGTGGTCCGCCTGCACGTAGTCGCCCAGCTCCAGCAGCGTCGCGCCCAGGTTCAGGTGCTGCACCGCCTCGGTTCCGAGGTCGCCGGCCTTGCGGCACAGCTCAATGGCGCGGCGGAAACCGGCCAACGTTTCGTTGCTTTCGCCGCCATCCGAAAGCGTGAGTGCAAGGTTGCCGCAGGCAATCGCCATGCCGCGCGTTTCGCCCAGACGCTCATAAATCGCCAGCGCCTCGCGCAGCGAAGCCAGTGAAGCCTCGCGCAGGCCCAGGTCGCGCTGGGCCGTGCCGAGGCTCTGCAGCGAGTTTGCGACCCGCGAGTCATCGCCCAGTTCACGTGCCAGCTCCAGCCCGCGTTGCGAGGCCTCCAGCGATTCACGCATGTCCGAGGCGCTGCGCAGCGCGCGCGAAAGTTTCAGCGCGGCTTCTGCGCGGCTGCGTGCATCGGCTTGCGGGTGATCGAGCGCCGCGCGCCAGAGCTTGATTGCGTCGGCGGGGCGAAAGCCAAGCAGCGCATGCTCGCCCGCGGCGCGCAGATAGACCAGCTCACGTTCGAGCAGGCGCTGCTGCTCCAACCCGCCCGCATCGCGCGCGGCATGACCCGCATGCACGGCCAGTTCGGCGGCCATCTCGGGCGGCGGCGGATCGAACAGGTGTTCAAGGATTTCCAGCGCCAGGCCATGCAGGCGCGCGCGCACCGAAGGCGGCTGCAATTCGTAAGCCGCGCGCTGGAGAAGCGCATGTCGAAACAGGTAGGTCTGCTCGGCGTGCATCAGAGGTTAGTGTACACCGGCCCCTGGCCGCCTTCGGGGACTACCCAGTTGATGATCTGGTACGGGTCCTTGATGTCGCAGGTTTTGCAGTGCACGCAGTTGCTGGCGTTGATCTTGAGCACGAGGCCCTGCTTGTTTTCTTTGCCTTCGCCTTCGCGGTTGAGCTGCGGGCTGGCTCCTTTGGCGTCGCTCTTGGGCACCATTTCGTACACGTTGGCCGGGCAGAAGTGCTGGCAGGGGTTGCCGTATTCCTGCGTGCATTTGGTGATGCAGATGTCGGGCTGCGTGACTTGCAAATGGCAGGGTTGGTCTTCTTCGTGCTTGGTGCCGGAGAAGTAAACGTCTTTCAACTTGTCGAAGGTGAGCTTGTCGTCGAAGTTGCTCTTGGGCGTGACGGGCGTAGTGCCGCCTTCGCCCGGCAGCTTGTGGGTGTCGGCGTAATCGGCTGTGGCGGAAAGCCGGCCCGAGAGGCCTCGCCCGCCGGTGATGAAGCCGAGCGCTACGTTGACAAAGCCGAAGAACTCGCCGCGCTGGAATCCCTGGCGGAAGTTGCGGACTTTGAAAAGTTCCTGTTTGGCCCAGCTTGCTTCGTAGGCGTTCTGGTAGCGCTGCAAGCGTTGAGCGCTGAAATCGCCGTCTTTCAGACTTTCGAAAATCGTTTCGGCCGCGAGCATGCCGGTTTTGATCGCGAGGTGGATGCCCTTGAGGCGCATGGCGTTCAACATGCCCGCGGTGTCGCCCACGAGCATGACGCCATCGGCTGCGAGTTTGGGCTGTGCGAAATAACCACCGTCGGGAATGGTTTTCGCGCCGTAATGCAGCAACTCGCCGCCTTCAAGCAGCTCGCGCAGGAATGGGTGCGTCTTGTATTTCTGGAAGAGCGCATGGGGATCGAGCGTGGGGTCTTTGTAGTCGAGGCCCGCGACGAGGCCGATGCTGACGTTGCCGTCGGCCATGCCGTAGATCCAGCCGCCGCCGAACACGCCTTTAGGCAGCGGCCACTTCATCGTGTGGTACACGTCGCCCGGTTTGAGTTTCTCCTGGCCCTTGGGGCCGAGTTTCCAGACTTCCTTCACACCCAACTGGTACACCTGTTCGTTGCGGCCTTCATCGAGGCCGAGATTGGGGATGAGGTGCTTGGCCAGCGAGCCGCGCGTGCCTTCCCCGAGCACGGTGACTTTCGCCTTGAGATCGACGCCGGGCATGAACTCAGGTTTTTGCTCGCGCCATTTGTTGACGCCCATGTCGCGCGTGCGCACGCCCAGCACTTTCTTGCCGTCGTAAAGCACTTCGGCGCCGGCGAAACCCGCAAAAATATTCACACCCGCGGCTTCGGCCTGCTGGGCGAGCCACTTCACGACCTTATTCAGCGAGACAACGACTTTGCCGCGATTGTGCATGATCGGCGGCACCCAGATGGCCTTGTGTGAAGTCTCGCTGAGCTTGAGCATTTTGTCGGCGCTGTTTGGGCCGACTTCGCCCTCGACGGGGAAGCCTTTCTCGCGCCAATCGGGCATGAGTTCACTGATCCCGCGCGGGTCCATGACCGCGCCGGAGAGCTGGTGGTTGCCGACCTCGCCGCCCTTTTCGATGACGTAGATTTGCGGGTTGAGCTTTTTCTCGTCGGGCAACGGCGCGTTGTGTTTTTCAACGAGCTGCTTGAGGTGAATGGCCAGCGCCAAGTTGGCCGGGCCCGCGCCGACACAAAGAACGTCGCAGGGCATTTCTTCGCGGGTGATGGAGGCGGGATCGTAGGGTGTGCCGTGTTCGTCGCTCATGGCCAGAGTCCGTTGGGTGCAAGGGCCTTTTAAACAATCTGAACGTTTTTGACCACTGGTTTGGGGATGCCCTATGCCTCAAATCAACAAGGGCGGCCCGCCTCCGCCCTGCGGGCTTCGGCGCGCAAGCTTGAGCAAGCTGCACACAAATGAACAAGGGCGGCCCTTTGCTATTGGGCCGCCCCTGTTTGATTGCGTGCAATTCGACGTGATTAGTCGATGGTGATGTTGGCCGGAACAGCAACGCCCGCGCCGGTGTTGGTTTGCAGCGTAGCGCCCGTGGTGGTCACGTTCGCGCCGCCCGTACCTTCGGCGTTGAGGTTGATGGTGCCCGCATTGCCCGCCGCCGCGCCGCCGTTGGCCTGAAGCGTGACGCCGGAGCTGACGATGATGTCGCCGCCGGTGCCGCTGCTCGTGGCGATGATCTGCCCGCCTGCTCCGCCGGTTGTCGTGCCTGCGCCGCCATTAACGGTGGTGTTGCCCGAAATGGTGATGACTGCAGTGCCTTCGGACAAGTAGCGGACCGAACCGCCGGTGCCGCCTGTTGCGCCCGTGCCGCCGTTGGCGTTGGCCACAACGAAACTGCGCAGGTACAGGCCGCCGCCGTAGAGCCACAACTGACCGCCGTTGCCACCGTTTCCGGAGCCGACGCCGTTGCCGCCGTTGGCCGTCCAGTTGCCACGGTATTCTGCTTCACCGGCATGTGGAGCGGGAGCAGTTTCATAAGGCCAGCCCCAAATCGTGCCGCCGTCGCCACCGTTGCCGTTGCCGACACCGTTACCTCCGTTGGATTCAATCGTGGCGTTGGTATTGACAGTGCCTCCGACGCCATCCATGTCGCGGTCGGAGTTGTTGGAGATCAGGCCGCCGTCGCCGCCCGTACCACGGCCAGTGCCGCCGTTGGAACGCAGCGTGGTGTTCTCGACCAGCACGTTGGAGTCATTGGAATCGTGGCGAATCGAACCGCCGTTTCCGCCGTTTCCGGTGCCGCTTACGGTTGAGCCGTTGCCGCCGCTGCAGTTGAAGCTGCAATTGCGCAGCCACACGTTACCGTCAACGTCAGTGTCCACCGTGCCGCCGTTGCCGCCGTTTGTTTGGGCGCTGTCGCCGCCCAGTTGAGTGACGGTCAGGTTCTGGAGCGTCAAGTTGCCACGATAGCCGTCGGCATACCAGTTGATGTCGCCGCCGTTGCCGCCAACGCCGGTTGCGCCGGTACCATTGCCGCCGTTGGCGGTAATAGTGCCACTGATGACGTATGCGTCGCTAGAGTCGTAGTTCTGGGTGTCACCGCCAGCGCCGCCGTTGCCGGAGGTGATCGCGCTGCCACCGTTCATCACGAACGTGACAGCTGCCCGGAGCGTGGCTTCCTCAGCGTAAAGGTTCAGGTAGCCGCCGCCGCCGCCGCTGCCAGTGCCGCTGGTGGTTGAGCCATTGCCGCCGTTTGCCGAACCGGTCAGCGTCACCTGGCCTTCGCCGTAGTAGTACTGGTAAATCTCAATGCCGCCGCCTGCGCCGCCGTTGCCCTGTGCAGAGGAACCACCGTTGGCCACCAGGTTCACGTTAACGTTTTGGAAGTTACCGCCGTAGCCGTTGTCGCCGGCGTCAATGTAGAACTCGCCGCCATCGCCACCGCTTTGGCCTGCGCCGGTGGCGTTGCCGCCGTTCTGACTGATATCGATGTTGGCATTGATGATGCTGAGGTAGCCGTAGACGTAAACGGATGTTGATCCGCTGCCGCCGGAGTTGCCGTTGCCAGCGTCGAGAGTCCAATCCACGTTGACCGTCGTTGCCTCTCCTTGCAGGTACAGGTAGCTGTCGCCACCCTCGCCGCCGACACCTGTGCCACCCGCGCCGCCCGTAGACGTATTGTTGACCGTCACGTTCCATGAGGGGCCGTAAAGGTCGACATACAAATAGCCGCCGTTGCCGCCCGTGGTCGCGCCAGTGCCGCCGTTGGCCACGTTGTCAACCAGCAACTGGTGTGTATCGCCGTAGTATGTGTAAAGGTAGCGCGTTTGATTATCGGCATCGCCGCCCGCGCCTGTAGCGCCGCTACCGCCATTGCCGCGGAACTCAAACGCCGCGCTGGCAATTTCGCCGAATTCGCAATCGATGTAGCCAGTGTTGCCGCCGTTGACGCGGCCGTTGCCGCCATTGGACACGTGCGCGATTACACCGGTGAGATAGGTGCCATAACCGTAAAGACTGCCGCCATTACCGCCGTTATTGGCGCCGACCGCTGTCGCGTTACCGCCGTTGAGCTCAACGCCCGCAAACGCATTGGTGTCATTATAGAAGTAGAGCCGCGCGGTGCCGCCGTTGCCGCCGTTGCCGGTCGTCGTGGCATCGCCGCCGTTGGAGCGCGCGCCCCAGCGGTAGCTGTTCAGCTTGCCGTTGTCGCCGCCCTGGAAGTAAACCTGGCCGCCGTTGCCACCGCCGGTGCTGCCGTTGCCGCCGTTGGACTGGAACAATCCGCGCGGCATGTACACATTGCCGATGCGCGAGATGCAGTAGAAATCACCGGCGCTGCCGCCGGTCGCGCCGGAGCCGCCGTTAAGCGTGGTGATGCCCGTCCAGGCCACGTTGCCATAGTACGCGTCAACATTTACGTCGGCTCCGCTTACTCCACTGCCGGTACCGTTGCCGTTTACGGAGCCGGAAACGCTGATTGCCGCGCCCGAAGAACCGAGGTTGACAAGGCTGAGGTTGACGGGAGTGGTGGCGCGCGTAAGCGTCACGGCCCCGTTGATACGGATGTAGTCGCCGGGAACGTGCATGCGGATGATGACGCTGTCGTGCGTTGCAATCACCAAGTCGCTGAGCGTAAGCGTGGCGCCGGAGGGGATGTAAAAGTCGCCGCCGATGATGTCGATCTGCAGCGTGGTACCACTGACGAAGCTCGTTACGTTGGCACCCGTCAGGGCAAGCAGCTCAGCGCCGGTAACGTTGTTGTCGGCCAGAGCGGTGGCCAGCACGTTGTTATTGATCGCGGGATTGGCACCGTTGCCTTCAATGAGGGCGCCGCGCTGCGCGTAAATATCGATGTCACCGCCGCCACCGCCGCCGCCCGCCGAGCCCGTGCCGCCGCTGGCATCAATCAAGGTAGTAAGCGAGGCCAGATTGGGCCTCGCCGTGGGCGGGGCCTTGTAGCTGATGCCACCGCCGCCGCCGTTGTCTTCGTCGCCGGCGCAGCCGCCGAGCAACAGGGCGCAGCCCAGCGCGGCTGCTCCCATGAACTTCGGGAAGAAGTTACTGAGTTTCATCTAGCTGTCTCCAGTAGGGGAAAAAAACCCGTCGTTTGAATATGACGCTCGTTGAGCGTGGCGCGCCATTTTGCCAAGCGACTCCCGCCGCTCAAGTGAAATGACCATGACACGACGGGAAAGTTGAAGCGTCAAGAAATCGTACATCTTTTGAGCCGCCATTAGCCCCGATTGCGTGTGCAATTTGTGCGTTTATGTTTCACGGGTGTCGCGCGGGATTGGCCCTTGAAACTTCAGTGCTTCGGCGGTCATGGCCGCGCTCTTGCGGATCATTGAAAAGAAACAGGGGCGGCCATGGGCCGCCCCTGTTTGAACTTGCGTCTTGCCAATTACGCCGCGCGACGGTGGGTGCGCAGGGCCACGAACATCAGGCCAAGCACGCCCGCGAGCAGGGCGTAGTTGAGGCGTGAATCGGAAGCACCCGTGCTGCAGCCGCCTTCATCACCCTTGCTGCCGCCCTTGCTATAGCGGAAGATGGCGGTGACCGTTACCGGATCGAGCGAAGACAGAACGTCCACGTTCGTGCCGCCCGTGAAGCCGCGCCACGCGATTTCCATGCGGCCGGTGTGCGGGGTGTGGGGAATGTAGGTGCTGCGGCGGATGCGGAACAGGTAGTTCAGCGTCTGGCCCGTGGTTACAACGTCTTCAGTGTCTGCTGTGTCAATGGCAGTGAAGTACGAGTAGTTATAAGTAAGGCGATCCGTGGCATCGAGCACACCCAGTGTGCCCGCACCTTCAAGGTAACATTCCACAACGATCTCCAGGTAAGCCATGTTGCCCAGTCCACCGCCGGCATTCAGCGCCGAGAATTGCACGTAAGGCGGTGTACCGCCCGTGCCGCGCGCGGCCACCGTCATGCGGAAGAAATCGTCCGCAGTGGTGCCGCCCACATCCGTGCTGGTGCCCAGGAAGGAGATCGTAACGTTGACGCCTGCCAGCATGGTGCCCAGGCCGACGTTCATTTGAGTACCCGTAACCGTGTTGCCCACAGCGGCAATGGCGGATGTGATGCCGCCAAACGCCAGTGAAAACTGGCGCGAGACAGGCATGGCGCCGGCACTGTAAGTTACGGCGAGCAGGTAGTTGGTCGCGGTTGTGCCGACGGTCTGGCCGGTGATGGCAGTAACTGTGATGTCGGCCGAGTTCACCGCAAGCGTGCCAGTGACGGGGGTGTCCGTGCCGTCCAGGCGGCCATTGTTGTTGTTGTCAACCACAAGCGAAGCGCCGCTGATGCCCGATGTTGCGCCACCCGTGGCGGCGAATGTCAGGGCTGTGACGGCCGAGGTGCCGCTGTTGGTGCGCAGGGCGAAAGCCAGCGCGGGAACGTCAGCATCGCTGGGCTGCACCGGCAGGGTGGAAAGCGCCACGTCCGGGCGACCCGTCAGGATGACCGCGGGGGTCGTGCCAAAGGCCTGGCGGGTGCTGCCGTCGAGAGAGCCATAGGTCGTCGCGATTTCCGTCAGGGAAGGAGTCGTGCTGCCATCGGAGATTGAAGCCCTGAGCGAACCTGTGCCGGTGTAGGTGCCAAGGATGTCAACCGTGAGCAGGAAGTTCACGCCGCCCGTGCCAATGGCAATGCCGCCGGTGTAGGTGAAGGTGTTCGTGGTGGAGGGTGAAGGAATGCTGACAAGCAGCGTGTCCTTGCCGTCCAACACGCCCGGCGTGCCGTTGTCACGGTACCAGCGCAGGTTGGCGATGTTGCCCGAGGTCAGCGTGCCGCCAAACGTCAGGGTGTATTCGAGGCTGTCGAGGCGGAAGCTGGGCGAACGGTCATCGCGCACAATCTGGGACGCGTGAATCACGTTGTTGGTGCTTCCTGCCAGCATCGGCGTCTGGGCAGCCCAGTCATTGGTGGCCGAACGCACGGAGGCAAACGGGCCGCCCGCGCAAGGCACGTGTTCCTGCACCGCGCAACCGCTGACGGCGTTCGCAGGCAGAGCCGCAAAGCCAATGCCGAGCACCGCGTCATCGTAAACACCGGCGCCGCTGGAAGTGAGCGTAATGAGCAACAGGTAGTTGTACGACAGACCCGTTGTCACAGCTTCCGTCAGGGCCGAGACCGTGATCGCGCCGCTGCTGTTAGAGACCGTGCCAATGGGCGTTTCACCATTGTAAGCGCCAACGGTGCCCGTGTCGCGCACCAGGGCATAGGTGGCCGAGATGCCGCTCATGCCGAAATCAACATGCGAAAAGAACAAGCTCGTCACGGTGTTGCCCGCGCCGACAGCCGTAAGGCGGAACGACAGGATCGGTGTGTTGGTGGAGGGCGCCACGACGGCTGTCGGGGCGACGGTGGAATCGTTGGTCGTCATACGCACAAAATCGGCCATCGTCGGCGCCGTGTAGGCCAGCGTTACGGTGGTGCCATTGGCAGGGCGCGCTGTCTGCTCGGTAAGCAGGTTGCCAAAGCCGGCAAATGAAACCGAGCCGTCCAGGTTCACGATGCCGGAGCAGAAATCCACCGCTTCGGTGTAGCCGGTCGGCAAAAATTCGGGGCCGTAAACCATTTCAATGTTGCCGCTCGACAACAGGTGAATCTGGAAATTCATCCACACATGGTGCGAACCGTCAAAGAAGCCAATGTTCTTCCACTGGAACACAACGCGGCCGGACTCATTGAACTGCTGAAGGTTGGCGCGCGGGTTGCCGTCGGTGCCCTTGAGATCAGTTGCGATGCCGTAGATTGCGTTACGGTGAGTCTGGGGAACGGTGGCCGCCAGGCTTGATTCCACGTAATTGAACGGCCCATCGGAGTGAAACATCACGCGCCCGTTCGTCGAAACGATACACTGCGTGTAGGTGCGGTCAAAATACGAGAATGTGAACGGCAGATTCACCAATGCCGCGTTGTCGTCGCCGTTGACCGTCTCGCGCAGCCAATTGAGCGAAACACCGTTGCCGGCGCGCTCTGTGTACGTGCCCGCCGTTTCCGTGCGGACATACTGCGCCGCCAGCGAACCGCTCAGCGCGGCTACCGCAAGCAGCGTCAAATACGTCAAATACGATCTCATGAAGTCCCCCGGTTCAGTAGTAACAGCAAAAAGTCGAGCGGGGCACGTTACAAAGCCATGACAACGCGTGTCAAGCTCCGTGAGCAGTTTCACGCGGCGCTTCCCGCAGCACATCGCACGGGCACCTGTAACCAGCCTCTGTTATCGCTGTGCATCGCCTGCCTGACCGCTATACTCCCGTCACCCTAATGGAGACAACCATGCGAAATCTCGTTTACGTTGCTTGCATTGTCGCGCTTTGTGCTGCCGTGTTCGGCCTTTCGGCGCTCGTCAGCGCCCCCGCCACCAGTGCGCAGCAGCCCAAATTCGAGGCGCCGCGCCAGGGCTACGCCGACGTCGAAGCCGCCGCGCGCAAGCTGCTGGCCGCTTACGCCACGGGCGACGCCGAAAAACTCTGGGAGTCCCTGGCTGCGCCGCGCCGCAACAGTTGCGCGCTGGCACTGGCGCGCTCAATCAGGCGCTACGAAGAAAAGCCCGAGAGTTTCGAGAAATTCAAAACGCGCATGCCCAAACTCGATCCCGCCGGCAAACTCAAGATGAAAACCCTCGACGACTTGCGCGCCATGCGCCCCGCCGATTTCTTCGCGCTCACCACCGGCATGCTCGTTGCTTCCGCCACCGAGAACGTTCGCGCGCGCCTCAAGGGCCAGTGGTACATGGTCGAACGCGAAATCGGCCTCACTCAGTTGCGCGAACTGCGCGGCGCGGCCGAGATCGTCACGCGCGGCTACGTGTGCTTTGAGAACCTCGAAGGGGATTTGATCAAGGTCGGCTGCATGCCCGATGACGACGGCTGGCGCATGACGACCTTTGACGTGAAAGTGGGCGATTTCCACCGTGGATTCACGGGAACATTCGCACTTAGCGGCGTGCAGGGCCAGATGGGTGACGCCGAGATGTCGGAGGCCCGTGCCGCGCTGGGCGCCATGAAAGATCGCGCGCGCGTGGTTTACCAGCGCTCGATGCGCGCCCCCGAGGATCTCGATGACCTCGGCATTGGCGAGAACGAGCTCGAGGGTTCGTACTTTGATGCCTCGTGCTACAAGATCACCGACAGCAATGAGCGCAACTGGACGGCCATCTGCAAACCCAAGAACGCCGACGGCCCGGTGCTGGCGGTCGTGTGCAATCTGGTTGAGGGCCGCTCCCAGTTCTCGCAATATGAAGACGAAGAGGAAATGAAACTCAACCCGCCCAAGCTCGAGGAAAAGAAATGACGCGCGTAACTTGTCTGATATTCGCCCTGATGCTCTGCGCCTGCGGCGGCGATGACACGATCAATCGCACCAACAAGAACAAGGCCGTGGAGGACGCGCGTTCATCGTTCGGCGTGATCCGCACGGCCATGGTTTCCTACTTCAAGAAAACGGGCGAAATCCCGGCGGACGCCACGCTGTCAACGTTCGGAGTTGACCCCGCCACGCTGCGCCAGAACTGGTACACCAGCTATGACGTAGAAATCGACGGCGACAAACAAGACGGCTACAAAGGAACCAAAGTAATCGCCCGCCCCAAGGAAGGCACGGTCGCGCCCGAATTGACCATGACCTTCGAAAGCCTCAAAACCGGCGAGCACGCGATTCGGGATTAACAGGCCGCTGAAAAACTACCCACAAGTGTTCGGGTTGGCGCTGGGAAAAACGTAGAGGTGCATCGACTTCACTTTGTTATGGAGAAGCGCATGCGCGGCATCAAGGATTCGCAGTTCGAACTCTTCG
>JADLFN010000091.1 GCA_020845475.1 Planctomycetota bacterium | reverse complement strand
CTCAATCCGATCGAACAGGTCTTCGCCAAACTCAAAGCGTTACTGCGAAAGTTCAAGGAACGAACGGTGGACGCGCTCTGGAACCGCATCGGAAGTTTGATCGACAAGTTCACCCCAACCGAATGCCACAACTACCTCCGTCACGCCGGATATACTGCAAACCAATCATGAAAACGCTCTAAAGCCAAGCAAGATGTTCTGAGAATCAGAACGTCTTGCTTGGCTCAAATGTTTTGCACGAAATGATCGAGTGCGCAGTTGTTTGAGATGTCAGCAAGCCGCATCTATCTCGTGCGTGCGTTTCGGGTGGCGCGCCCAGCGAGGCACCTTATCGATTGGTCATGCGAAATCGGCGGGACTCTCTTGCCGGGCAGGGTTTGCGGCGAAAGAACAGATCGCGAATGTACCGCGGACCTGTGTCATACGAAAATTCTAAGCGTAGGTTCCCTGCTGGCGAGGCGAACGCGATTCTTCAAGTCCAAGGCCCGAATACCGGTCCTTTGCATGTTTTCGCCAAACCGAACGAGCGGCCTTCGACAATTTGCGCCAGAGTCAGTGTCGGAGTGCATCGACGGAAGTGGCTTGGGAGGCGGATTCCGGGGCGCTCTCCCAAGAATCCGGGAATTTGGCTTTACGGTTGGCGCAAACGTGGCCTTCTCTATTAGGCGAGCTGGTGATTCGCCGCGCGGCGTGAATAGCGCTTGCACGGTGAATCGCAGCTTCACTTGGGAGCTCGCCATGGCAGAAAAACCCTCTTCCGCCCAAATCAACGCTGGTACTTCACTGCCACACGACGAGACACTCTTGCTTGACGATGAGGGTGCTGCACGGTTCCTGCAAATCTCGGCATCGATGTTTCGCAAGCTGGTTCGCGTGGGCAAGGCGCCTTTGCCTTTGAAGTTAGGGGCGTGTGCGCGCTGGCGTGTGGATGAACTGCGTGCCTGGGTTCGTGCCGATTGCCCCGACCGCGAGCGCTGGATGGAGATGCGCGATGCCGCTCTTGCGGAGGCTGTCCATTGTGTCGCTTCTGACGATAAGATGAAAAAGTCGATCCGCGCCGCCGCTTGAACTGGAGGATCCCATGTACCTGCTCAAACAGAAGTACAGAACACGTTCTGGCCAGCTCAGGCCGAACCGCAATTGGCATATCGCGCTCAACGACCATTTGAAACGCGAACTGCGTGTCCCGGGGACGGTGGACAAGGCGGCCTCGGCCGAGATGGGGCGCAAGCTTGAACGCTTGGTGGCGCTTCGCGTGGCCGGAATGGGTCTTGATGAGGAAATGACGCGCTTTGTCGCGGGTCTTCCGGCAAAGGTTCGCAATCGCTTGCGTCAAAAGGGGGTTCTTTTTGGAGCTGCCGCATCGGTCGGTCAGTCGATCGCCGACGAATTGCGCGAGTTCCGGGGGCATTTGATCGCCAAGGGTACGTCCGAAACCCACATTGAACTCGTGGTCCGCAGGGCGAGTCGCGCGTTGGCGTCGTGGACGCGATGGACGGACATCACTACAGATACGCTTCAGGCGCGCATTTTCGATCTCAAGACTCGCGACAACCTCAGCCACCAGACCTTCAACTTCTACCTCGCTGCCGTGAATCAGTTTGGCCGCTGGATGGTCAGAACCCGCCGCGCCAGTGAAAATCCGGCCGAGTTGCTGTCCAAGCTCAATGTGGCAGTGGATCGGCGCCACGACCGCCGCGCACTGAACTTGGGCGAAATCAGGGCACTTCTCATGGCTGCGCGCAATGGTGTGACGCGCGGTGGCATTACTGGTCCCGAGCGCGAACTCTTCTACCGCGTGGCCCTGGAAACGGGCCTGCGCGTAAACGAGATCCGCAGCCTCACAGTCGGCTCCTTCGACCTCAAGGCCGATCATCCCAGCGTGTTGGTGAGCGCCGCTTATGCGAAAGGCAACCGCAAGGACCAGATACCGATTCCGCGCGCATTGGCGGCAACGTTCGCCGCCTACTTCGGTGATCGCAAGTTGGAAGAGAAGGCGCTCCCTCTTCCCTCGGCGAACTCGGTAACCAAGTATCTGAAGAAGGACCTCATGGCGGCGGGCGTCGCCTATCGCGACGACAAGGGCGAGTTCGCGGACTTGCATGCCCTGCGCCATTCCTACATCACGAATCTGGCCAACGCCGGCGTAGCACCCAAGGTGGTGCAGTTGCTGGCGCGTCATTCGACGATCCGCCTGACCATGGACCGTTACACCCATGTCGGGTCCAAGGCCATGTTGGATGCGGTGGCCACTTTGCCGGATCTGCTGAACAACCCAGCCGAAATCGTGGCCGGTCAACCCAAGGACGACTTACAGGCCGGCTTACAGGAAACGCGTGACACCGCAGGTTTTTGCGTGACAGCGCGTGACACGAATGCGACTCCGGATAAAAAAATGATCAACGCTCCGGATCGCCGCCGGACCCGCTCTAAATCAACGAAAACCGGCCTCGGAAGAGGCTCCGGGGCCGGTGATGATTGGAGGTGGCGAGTGGATTCGAACCACCGTATGACGGTTTTGCAAACCGTTGCCTAACCGCTTGGCTACGCCACCAGCTTGGGCCGCGGCGCGAGTTGCGCTCCGCGAAATTTGGTGACCCCAGCGGGATTCGAACCCGCGTACATGCCTTGAAAGGGCATTATCCTAACCGCTAGATGATGGGGCCTTCACGCCATTTTGCTTCAGCGCGCGACTACAAATACATCGCGGCCCCTACATTGGCAATCGGGGGTCACTTGCTTTCCGGTTTTGCCACGGGCTGCAGCGACAGCGCCGGCTCTTCACCTTGCTCGAGTTTTTCCAGGTTGCGCTTGAGCAGCGGGCTGTTGGGGCGCTGCTCCAGCCGTTTCTTCAGCACACCCTTGGCGGCTTCGTTTTTCCCACTTCGGTGAAGCGCGATGGAAAGCAATACCACTGCGCTGAGGTCCTGTGGCACGCGCGCGATGTAGCGGCGCAATGCCTCTGCCGCGCGGTCATTGCCGCCGCGCTCGAGCATGAGCACGCCCAGGTTGATCAGCGCCGGCGGGTAATCGCCCGCGCGCCGGTAAAGCACTTGCGCTTCACGCGTTTGATCCATGCCTTCGCTGGCCACCGCCATGGCGAAGAACACCGGCGCCGGATTGAGCTTGTACTCCCAGTAGGCCAGCAGTTGCACAGCCAGCGCGCGCGCCGTGGCGAAATCACCATCGCGCGTAGCCTGCGTCGCCATGCGCCAGATGCGCCGCATTTTGCGCTTTCGCAGGATCACATACGCAACGAAGGCAACCTCGAAAATCGCGCCTGCAATCCACAACGCCCCGGCCATGATCGAGTCCGCGCTGCCCGGCGCGGCGGTGTGATAGATGAGCGTGAGATTCGTCAGCAGGTAGGCAATGCCGAACGCAACCACACCGTGTGCGAGGTTGAGCGACAAGGAAATCCAGGCCACAAGCGGGTTGCGTCTCAATCGTCCTCTGCTCATTAAACGTGTCGCCCAGGCGCAACGTTCGCTGCCTCTGGCATCGACGGTCTAAAGGGGTACTCTAGCCGCGCTTGCTGGGAAGCGGGTGAAACTCCCGCGCGGCCCCGCCACTGTAAAGCCAGACCACCGCAGGCGCTGGAGTTCCCGTACCACGAGGGTGGAGAGGGGGCGCGCTCGCGCGTCCCATGACGCGCATGAACAAGCAAGCCATAGCCCTGGTTTTCGTGATTGCCCTTCTGGGCTCTGTCATCGGTTTCTCGATCGTGACGCTGTTGCCGCGCGCGTCCCACGCCCCGGTTTCAAATCAAAGCGGACGCATGCGCATCATTTCGCTCGCGCCAGCGATGACGGAAACTCTGTTCGCCATTGGCGCGGGCGCGGATGTGGTAGGCCGCACGGAATGGTGCGACTATCCGGACGACGCGCAGAACCTGCCCGCAGTCGGCACGACGCTCACGCCGAACTATGAAGCAATGTCGCGGCTTCAGCCCACGATCATTGTGGGCGAGGCCACCAAGGATGCGCCGCTGGGCGAGCTCAATCGCATAGCGCCCACGCACCTGCTGGCGTGGCTGACGCTTGATGACACGCTGGCGGGCATTCGCGAGCTGGGCAAGCTCTCTGGCCACGCAGAGGCTGCCGAAAAAATCGCCGCTGACATGTCGCGCCGGCTGAAAGTGAAGCCGCCCGAGAACGGGCCGCGCGTGCTGCTGGCCATGGACGGCACGCCCGGCAAGCTCACGGAAGTGACCTTCCTGCGCCAGAACTGCATCCACGGCGCGTGCCTCAACGCCGCGGGCGGGCGCAACGCGGTGACCGATGAATTTGTCGGTGTCACGCCGGTGCTTTCACTCGAACGCGTGATCGCGCTGGACCCCGACATCGTGCTTGTGCTCACGGCTCGCACTCTTAGCGAAGCTGAGCGAAAACAGTTGATTGAAGACTGGCAGGGCCTGCCCATGCTCAAAGCCGTGAAGGCCGGGAAAGTGCGCGTGCTTGATGGCCGCGAGTATTACGTCAATGGCCCGCGCATCGTGGAGCTGATCGACAAATTGAAGGCCGCACTCGAGTAGGGGCGACATCTATGTCGCCCCTACGGAGCCACTGATGTCCACGCTGCAACTAGAAAGCGTTACGGTCACAGCCTCACACGCTACGCTGCTCAATGGCGTTTCGCTGAGCATGGGCGCGGGCGAGTTCGTGGCGCTGGTGGGGCCCAATGGTGCCGGCAAAACTTCGCTGATTCGCACGGCGTTGGGCCTGACGCCGCTTTCGAGCGGCTCGGTGCAGCTTGGCGGCAAGCCCGTGGCCTCGCTCTCGGGCCGTGAACGCGCGGCTATGGCGGCGTGGCTGCCGCAGCACAGCGCGATCACGGAAGACCTGACGGCCCTGGAACTCGTGGCAGCCGCGCGCTATCGCTTTCATGAAAGCAGGGCGAGTGCCCTTGACGCGTCAAGAAATGCGTTAATGAAGGCCGGTGCCGCCGAGTTTGAGGCGCGCATCGTGACGCGCCTCTCGGGCGGTGAACAGCAGCGCGTGGCCTTTGCCTGCCTCCTCGCGCAGGAAGCGCCGCTTCTGCTGCTGGATGAGCCGGCCAACCATCTCGACCCGGCACAGCAGATTGCGCTCTACACACTGATCGGCCAGATGTGGCGCGACGGCCACGCGATTTTGTGCATCACCCACGACGTGAACCTGCTTTCGTTTGCCACGCGCGGCCGCGAGCATGAGTGCCGCGTGCTGGGATTGAGCAAGGGTGCCTTCGCGTTCGAATCGCGACTCGACGCTCCGGGTCTGGGCGCCAGTCTTTCGAAGCTCTTCGGCGTACAACTTGACGCCGTTTCGCACAGCGGGCGCCGCGTGTTCCTGGCCGCGAGCGAAACACGATGAAACGCGCCCTGACCATTATTGCCTGTGTCGCCGTAATCGTGGCATCGCCGTTTGTGGGCGAGCCGCTGAGCGGCGAGACGGGCGCGTTCATTTTCTGGCAATTGCGCCTGCCGCGCATGTTGATGGGTTTAGTCGCGGGCGGGGCACTTTCGCTTGTGGGCGGCACTTATCAAACCGTGTTCGCCAATCCGCTCGCGAGCGAAAGCACCGTAGGCACGCTGGCGGGTGCTACGCTGGGAGCCGTGCTGGCCGTGGTGTTTGGCGCGGGCGGCGGGCAGGAGTTTTTGCCGGCAATTACGCTCAGCGCCTTCACGGGCGCATTGTTGGTCACGCTCTTGCTAACCGCCATTGCATCGAGTGGGCGCGCATCGATGAACTCCGTGCTTTTGGCGGGCATTGCGATATCGCTCATGGCCAGCGCCCTTTCCACCGGCCTGCAATACACGGCTGACCTGAATTCCATGTTCACAGCCGCGCGCTGGTCGCTGGGCAATTTGCAGCAGATGGGTTACTTCAGCATCGCGCTGATCCTACCCTTTGTGCTGCCCTCGTGCGGACTGCTGCTGTGGCAGACGCGTGCGCTGGAAACGCTGGCGGGCGGCGAAGAGCGCGCCCATTCGCAGGGTGTTGACGTGTCAAGATTGCGCGGCCTCAGTCTCGGCTGCGGCGCTTTGGCCGTGGCCGCAATCGTGGCCTGGTGCGGCCCCATCGCGTTTGTGGGGTTAATCGTGCCGCACCTGGTCAAGATGATCATGGGCTCGAGCCGGCGCGTGATGCTGCCGTGGTCGCTGCTGATCGGCGGCGCATTCCTGGTGGCCTGTGACACGCTCGCGCGCGTGGCATGGCCGCGCGGCGAGCTGCCCGTCGGCGTAGTCACAGCCGCGCTGGGTGCGCCGGCGCTGGTGTGGCTGGTCGCTCGCAGGCGTTGATTTTTCCGTCAAAATCGCCTGCTTGTCGTTTCATCTACACTCGCCATAAGGAGTTAGCCGTGAGCCAGGTCGATCCCACGCCTTCCACACCCCAAGCGCCCTCACCTCAGGTTGTTTACGTGGCGAAGCAAAGCCGCGTCACGCAGCTTTTGCTGTTCGTGCTCGTGCTGGCAGTGCTCACCGTGATCGGCATCCAGGTGTGGCCTTCGCTGAATTTCAAGATGGGCGGGGCGCCAAAGCAGCTATCGCGCGAGGAGTTGATCGATCAACTCGCGCCCGAAGAAATGCTTTCTTCTAATGGCCGCAAGCTCGAACTGGTTGAAATGGGCGGCAAGCTATTTGAGATCACGCGCGTGGTGTTTGACGGAACCGACGGCAAGCGCGGCATGGTCAGCATCACCGTGCCCGGCAAGCCGCCGCAGCAGGGTATTTACCGAGCCGGCGACAGCTTTGACCGCGGGCGCATTCTGGTGAAGGAAATCGGCGACGGTTTTGTCGTGCTCAAGTGCGATGGCGAGCAGCGCACGTTTGGCGTGCAAGGCTCTGCGCCGGATGCCTCGAAAGCCGATGTAAGTGTTACGCCGGGCACGCACATGGTGCCGCCCCGCGACATGGGCGACGTGCCGCCCGCGCCGACAGGCCGCGTCAAGGCGCCGGAAAACCCGGTTCCACCCAAGGAAGAAACCAGCAAGACACCCGGTGAAAAATCCGAGCCCAAGCCTGGCGAGCCCGAGCCGATCATTGCGCCTTACGCCGTTGCACGCGAAGACTGGCGCGATTTCGTGGGCGCGCTGCCCCTGTACTTGGGGCGCGAAATGGTGCTGCAAACCTACCGCGACCGTGAAAGCATGCGCCCGCTGGGCCTGGAAATCGTGAACATCGGCGGCTACGCCAAGTTCGCGGCCTACGGCTTTCGCGTAGGCGACGTGATCACCCGCATCGGCGAAACCGAACTGCGCGGCCCCTCGGACGTTGACCTCGCGCTCAAACAGAGCTTCCGCGACATGGTTGAAATCGAACTCTGGCGCGGCGAGGAACTCTACGTTTATCGCTTCGAACCCGGCGAAGCGCGCATGCCAAAGAAAACCGACAAGTAGCCGCACGCATTACGCAAGCTGCTGCGACTTGCTTTTCGCGTCTGGAGCCGCAGGGCTTTCAAGCCCATGGCGCTAGAGTTTGGGATCAAGCGAGAGCCCGAGGTCAGCCTCCAGCGCGCTTGCGGCGCCAAAGAGCGTGCTTTCCGCGTAGGGCGCGGCACTCAAGTGCAAGCCAATGGGCATGCCTTGTTTATCGGCGCCGCAGGGCAGCGAAAGCGCAGCAAGCCCGGCCATGCTGGCTGGAATCGTGTAGATGTCGCACAGGTACATGCTCAGCGGGTCGGATTTTTCGCCGGCCTTGAAGGCCGTGAACGGCGCGCATGGCGAGGCAATCACGTCGCAATGCCCAAAGGCCGCTTTGTAATCGTTGACGATCAGCGTGCGCACCTTGCTGGCGCGGCCATAATACTCGTCATAGGCGCCGGCGCTGAGCGCGTAGGTGCCCAGCATGACGCGGCGTTTGACTTCGGGGCCAAAGCCGTGGCCGCGCGTGGCGAAGTAACTTTCGATCACGGTGGCGCGCTTTTCGCGCGGGCCGTAACGCACGCCATCAAAGCGCGAAAGATTGCTCGAAGCCTCGGCACTTGCGACGACGTAATACACGCTCAAGCCCGCGGCGGCGTGAGGCAGCTCGATTTCGACTAGCGATGCGCCCAGTGCCTTCATGCGCTGCACGCCCGCCCAGCACGAGTCCGCCACCTCGCGATTCTGGCACTCGTCGAAGTGCGCCTTGACGAAACCGACGCGAAGGCCTTTGCAGTCCGTGCGCAGGCTCTTGGCGTAATCGGGCACGATTTCGCTGGAGCTGGTGGCATCGTGTTCGTCGCGGCCCGCCATGACTTGTAAGCACAGCGCGGCATCGCGCACCGTCAGCGCAAAGGGACCGATCTGATCGAGCGTCGAGGCAAACGCGACCAGTCCATAGCGCGAAACGCGCCCGTAGCTAGGCTTGACGCCCACCACGCCGCAGAAACTTGCCGGCAAACGAATGCTGCCGCCGGTATCCGACCCCAGCGAAAGCATCGCCATGCGCGCGGCTACGCAAGCTGCACTGCCGCCGGAACTGCCGCCAGGAACGCGCGACAGATCAAAGGGGTTGCGTGTTTGCTTGAGCGCCGAGTTCTCGCACGAGCTGCCCATGGCGAACTCATCAAGGTTGAGCTTGCCGATAATGATCGCGCCGGCCTGTTTCAGGCGCGCCGTCACGGTGGCGTCGTAGGGCGCCTTGAAGCCCTGGAGTATCTTCGAGGCGCAGGTGGTCTCGAGCCCGTTCACGTGAATGTTGTCTTTAATCGCGATGGGCACGGCGGCGAGCGGCCCGAGCTTTTCGCCACGCTTGCGCCGCGCATCCAGTTCGCGGGCCTGCGTCTGCGCGCCTTCCCAATCGAGCGCGAGAAAAGCGCCGACCTTGGGCTCGCGGGCATCCACGATCTTGCGGCACGCGGCCACGGTCGCTTCGGCGCTGCTTTCGCCGGCGATGTAGCGCTGGGTCAATTCGACGCTGTCGCGGACGCTGGGCATTACTCGATCACCGGGGGCACTTTGAAGAAGCCCTCTTCTTTATCGGGCGCGTTGGACACGGCCACATCGCGCGGGAAACTGGGCACAATTACGTCGTCGCGCCACACGTTGGCATCAAAGAACGGGTGCACCGTGGGCGGTACATGCGCAACGTTGAATTTGGCAAGCTCGGCAATATGGCCCGTGATCTTGGAAAGCTCGCCGACCATGCGCTTGATTTCCTCGTCCGAAAACTCAAGGCGCGCAAGCTTGGCAACGTGGCGTACGGTATGTTCGTCCATGGCACCTGTCCGAGATCGCGTTTCGTGCCTCAACACCACGAAATGCGGCTCAGGACAATAGCCGCGCCGTGCGTTTCCGGCAACGCCACGCTGCGTTCGCTCTTTGTCCCCCCCCATTCCGGATAAGGCACCAGCACGATTGCCTGCTGTTGGGGTTGCGCGCTCTCCTTGAAGTGATGCGACGCGGCTGTCTCAGGAGTGTAGAATCTCGACCATGCCAGACCCGGGCTCCCCTGACCAGCGCCAGCGCGCCGTGCTTGCGGCCGTTCTCGCCGTCAAGCGAGGCTTCTTATCGCCCGATGAAGCCATGGGTATACTGGAGCAAATTGAAGAGCCTGGAGCCGCAAACCCGGCCCCGGCCAAGCCCGCCGTCAACAATACGCTGCTCGCCATCGGGCCCGCCGATGACGCTGTGATTCTGGACGACGCTTCGAGCCTGTTGCTGGCCAAGGCCACGCCCAGCGCGCGCGCGGAAATCGTGCGCGAGGTTGAATCGCTCTCGAACAACCCCGCCAAGGCCGCCGAAACCCTTGGCTTTGGCGCGGCCTCCACGCGCATCTCCGACAAAGCCGCCGTGAAGCAGACCCTGCTCGCCGTGGCCGCCACCAGCCAAGTAGACAAGAAGCCGACTTCCGCACGGCTGGCCGCCGTGCAAAGCGCGGCTGCGCGTTACGAGATCAAGCGCGAGCTCGCGCGCGGCGGCATGGGCCGCGTACTGATTGCCATGGATAACGCGGTCGGCCGTGAGGTGGCGCTCAAAGAGTTGCTGCCGCAAAAGGGCGGCACCACGATTTCCCAGCGCATGACCACGGCGGGCGAACTGGCCGAGCGCTTTCTGCGCGAAGCCAAAGTGACGGGCCAGCTCGAGCACCCGAACATTATTCCTGTGTACGAAATCGGTACGCGCGAAGACGGCAGCGTGTTTTACACGATGAAGCTGATCCGCGGCACCACGCTGGCTGACCGCATCAGCGCGATTTCCGAGGACAAGTCGCTCAGTGAAGCCGCCAGACTCAGCTCGCGCCTGAAGCTGCTGGAACCCTTCGTTGATGTGTGCAACGCCATGGCTTACGCGCACTCGCGCGGCGTGATTCACCGCGACATCAAGCCCGCCAACGTGATGCTGGGCGATTTCGGCGAAACGCTCGTGCTTGACTGGGGGCTGGCGCGCGTGAAGGGCCAGGCCGATGAAGCCGCGCGCAGGGTCAAGCAGGACACGCCCAATTTCAGCCCCTCGCTCGTGGGCACGGAATCGGAGTCGCGCACACTCGATGGCAGCGTGATCGGCACGCCCGCCTACATGCCGCCTGAACAGGCCATGGGCGATCTTTCGCAGGTCGATGAACAGAGCGACGTCTATTCGCTGGGTGCCACGCTGTATGAAATCATTGCCGCGCGCGCGCCCTATGAGGGCAAGACGGCAAACCAGATTCTGGGCAAAGTTCAGAACGTTGCGCCCGATGCGCTGCCGCAGGCCGCGCCACCGGATCTGCGCGCGCTGGTAGAAAAGGCGATGGCGCGCACCAAGGGCGAACGGCTGGCGTCAGCCCAGGCGCTGGGCGACGAAGTGCGCGCCTTCCGCGAGGGCCGGCCGCTCTCGGTTTACCGCTATTCGCGCGTTGAGAAAGTGCGCAAGTTCGTGGCGCGCAACCGCGTGGCTTCGCTGGTCTCGGCGCTGGCGCTGGTCACTATTGTGGCCGTGACCGCGATTGCCTTTGTGAAAGTGCTCAACGAACGCGACGACGCAACGCAATCCCTGGCACGCGCCGAAAAGGCCGAAGGCGACCGTCTGGCCCTGGAGCAAAGCCAGCGCGCCGAGCACGACCGCCTGTTGGGCGAACGCTCGCGCCTCGTGGATGCGCAGCGCGAGAAACTCACGGCGCTGGAGGGCATAGGTGCGTCCGAAGGCGTGCGCAAACGCATTGACCAGTTCAAGGCGCTGGCCTCGCTCTCGGGGGTGCTGCCCGAAGAACTGGCACAAAACCGAACGCTGGTGGGCGACTTGCTGGCGCTGTGCGCCGCGCGCTCGGAGTACCTGCGCCTGCTGACGGAGCCGATCGCGGGCCTGCCCGCGAAATTCGTGGCCTCCGAAGAAATCGCGCGTCTGCGCCAAGCCCTCTCGGACGAGCGGCTGCTGGCGGCCACGCTTTCGCGCCTGAGCGAGGATTTTGCCCTGGCGCAGGTGATTCTCGATGAAACGGCCGCACCCGACGACCGCTTCGCCCAGGAGCGCGCGCGCCTGGAGCACGACCGCGGCGCCCAGCTCAAGCGCCACGCGGATTTGATCATCGCCACCCTGACGCGCGTGCGCTCCGACCGCGCCAACAACAGCACCCTCAACGCCGACTTCGAAGAGCTGGTCATGCGCCTTTCGATGCTGCGCGAGCGCCAGACGGTGGACCTGCTGCTCCAGGCGCTGGAGGCACTCGCGAAGAAAGCGCGCTCACGTGAATCCCAACTGCTCTGGACTCAGCCCGAACGCGATGAAATCACGCTGATATGCCGTGTGCTGTCAAACATGGAAATGCCCGATCTGACGGTGAAGCCTCTGGCCGAATTTCTCGACGCAACCGATGACGAACGCCTCGCGATTGAGGCGGCGGTGGCCCTGTGCCGCAGCGGAAGCTGGAGAGCCGAAAAGCCCGTGATGCGCGCACGCAAGCGCTTTGAGAGCCGCGGCCTGTTCTGGAATGTCGTGGGCCGCATTTTCGAGCGCGTGCCCGACCCGCCGCAATCCGAGAGCCCGCGTCAAGCCTCGGAATTCCTTGAGCGCGGCCTGATTCAGTTCTTCAGGCGCAGGCTCAAGGAAGCCTGGGAGGATGCCAGTGAGGCCATCAAACTCGACCCCGACAACGCCGAAGCTTACCTGTTTCGCGCGCAGATGGGCTCGGGCAGCGAAGAAAAGGACATGGCCGATCTGCGCCGCGCGCTGGCCATCAACCCGAAATTGGCGCGCGCTTATGTGCGCATGGCGCAAATCGTGCAGGGTCGAAACAACAACGAAGACATGTGGCAATACGCGCTCAAGGCCACAGAAGTGGACCCGCAGGAAGCCTCCGGCTGGGCCGTGTGCGCCTGGGTCCGCTACGTGCAGCGCCGCTATCGGGACGCCATTGCGCTTTACGACAAAGCGCTTCTGCTGACGCCCTACCGCGCGCCATGGTTCAACAACCGGGGCAACTGCTACGCAGAACTCAAAGATCACGTTCGCGCCGTCGTGGATTACACCAGCGCGCTCGACTGCGACCCGTTCAACCAGGAAGCCTGGGTCAACCGGGCGAACTCGCGCCTGCAACTGGGGGACCTCGAGGGCGCTCTCTCCGATGCCACGCGCATCATCGAACTCGCGCCGCGATACGGCTGGGGCTATGCACAGCGCGGGGAGGTGCGCGCCAAACGCCGCGATCTCATCGGCGCCGAATACGACTTCGCCCGCGCCGTGCAGTTCGTGCACACGCAGGGCAATTTCATGTTCCGCCACGTGCAATCGCTGCGCGCGCTCAAACGCTTTGAGGATGCCGCCGCCCTGGCCGATCGCTACGCCAAGAGCCACGACCGCCCCGATGAAGCCGCGCGCCTGCGCGATCTGCGCGAACAGGTGCTGCTTGAAAAGCGCGGCTCGCTTTCGGCGCGGCCCAATGAAGTCTCGGGCATGGCAGCTCTGGAGTGTTGCTCTGCGCAGCTGGGCGAGATCGACAGGCTGGCGCCCGGCGCAAAGCACCCGTTGAGGCTGGCCAGGCAGTTTTTTTTGCGCGCACTGGCCACGATGCCCGAAGGCGAAGAAGCCGCGCCCGCAGGCAAGGCCGCGGGGATATTGGGCGCAGCCTTGATAAAAATCCTGCGCGAGGGCGACTACTTTTCCGAGATTGGCGCCATTGGCGCGGCATTGAACGAGCGCAACCTGATGGCGAGCGCCGGTGCCTGTTACGACCTGGGCTGCTTCACGGCCCTGGCTGCGGCGGCCACGCTTGCGCGCAACCTGAAAGTGCTGGGCGAGCGGGACGAAGACATCGCAGAACTCGAGCGCGAATTGAAAAATCTCCCCGACGACGAACTGGCTAAACGCGCCGCGACGCTCAAGGACGCCGCGTTCTCGTGGCTCAATCGCGCCGTCGATGGGGGTTTCAAAGAACCGGGCCACACCGCCGAAGACGCCGACCTGGCCTGCCTGCGCGAAGACCCGCGCTTTGCCGAACTCCTGGCGAAAATGAAGTAAGCCTCGTTCGCGGCTCGTGCTACAAAGCCCCCATGCTCATCGCCACGTGGAACGTCAACTCCGTCAAAGTTCGCCTGCCGCAGCTTTCGGTCTGGCTGAAAAAGGCCGAGCCTGACGTGGTTTGCCTGCAGGAGATCAAGTGCGAAACGGGCAACTTTCCGTTCGATGAAATCGGCGAACTAGGCTACGAAGCCGCGGCTTACGGGCAGAAGACGTACAACGGCGTGGCGATCCTGTCGAAACTGCCCATCGAGAACATTGTTGAAGGTTTCCCCGGCGAAGAGGGCCAGTCGCGGCTGATTGAAGCCACGATCAACGGCATCACGGTTCTTTCGTGTTACGCGCCCAACGGGCAGGCAATTGGCAGCGATAAGTTCGCCTACAAGCTGCGCTTTTACGAAGCGCTGCGCAGACACCTCGACGGCTTGGGCCATTCAACGATGCCGCTGGTGATCGCGGGCGATTTCAATATCGCGCCTGACGAGCGCGACGTGTTCGACGTGAAAAAGTGCGCGGGCGACATCGGCTTTCACCCCGACGAGCATAGAGCCCTCAAGCGATTCACCGACTGGGGCCTGGTGGATTCATTCAGGCTGCACGAAAAAGGGGCCGGCCATTTCTCGTGGTGGGATTACCGCACAGGCTACGACAACAACCAGGGCATGCGCATTGACCAGGTGTGGATCTCCAAAGGGCTCGAAAAGCAATGTACCGGCGCGCGCATTGACATCGGCCCGCGCAAGCTCGAAAAACCCAGCGATCACACGCCCGTGCTTTGCGAACTCGACGCCTGATGTTCTTGACATGGGTCTCAATCAGCGCGAAAAGCGGAGAGTCGCCGCACTTGCGGCCCATTCCCGGAGATTGCCATGAAAGAGTACGCCAAGCTGGCTGTGGTCGCGATTGCTGCCTCTGTCCTGACCGCTTTCATCATGCGCGCCACGCAGGAACCGCAGCCCGTGCATGCCGCGCCCGTCAACGACCTGCTTCCGCCGATTTTTGTCAAGGACAAGTCAATCAAGTCCGCCGAAGGGCATACATCTGCCAGCGCCGCCACGGGCAAGGTTATCTCCGTGCATGGCACCTGGGTGCAATATACCGACGGCGAGGAAACCTGGTGGACCAACATCGAGCATCCCAGCATCTATTATCAAGCCAAGTAACGCTCACGCCTGCGGGGCGGCCGGCGTTGCGGCCGCTCCGCGCCGGCGCTTGCGAAGGGCCAGCAACTCCTCGGCTTCCGGCGCGCGCAGCAGGATCGCCAGGCCGGCGTAAGCAATCACGCCGCCGAACACGCCTGAAAGCACCGAAATCGCGCGGCTTGTTCGCCCCGTAAGCCCAAAGGCGCCAAACAGCGCGTGCTCGACAAGGTAGGCGCACAGGCCCATCACAACGCAGATCAGTGCCGAGCGCGCAATGCTCGCGGCCACGGCGCGCACGCGCGAAGGCGACATGGGCTGCGCCAGGCGCTCGCTCGTGGCGGGCAGCGCGTTGGCGCGCACGCTGTCGAGCACCGAACCGCGCAACAGGCGGCGCAGGTTGAAGGCCAGCCACGCCAGGTTGATCGCGCCGGAAAGCGCGGTACCCAGCGCCAGCCCCGCCTCACGCAGCGGCGTTTGCAGGAAAATGAAGTTCGTGATCAGGTTCAGCAAAACAGCAACGAGCGCGATGCGCGTGGGCGTTTTGCTGTCACGAAGGGCATAAAACGCCTTCGTGAGCAGGCCAATGGCGCTGACAATCGGCAGGCTTGCCGCCAGCAGGATCACAACCAGCGCCGTGCGCTCAACCAGCTCGGGCGTGCTTTGCGGGCCGCCAAACAGGAGAACGCAAATCGGATAAGCGAGCACGCCTAAACCTGCCGCCGCAGGCAACGAAATGAACGCAAGCAGCCGCAGGCTGTTGAGCAGGCTGGCCGTAAGTTTCTCCGTCTCGCCGCCCGCGGCAAATCGGCTCATGAGGGGAAACACTGCCGTTGAAAGCGCCACGCCCACAAGCCCCAGCGGAAACTGGAACAGGCGCGAAGCATAGGAGTAAGCGGCTACGGCGCCGTCTCCTTCCACCCAGATCTCGGCCTGCACCTGGTCGATGAACGTGTTGAGCTGGAACACCGCCAGCGCAAACAGCATCGGCCCCATGGCCGCCAGCGTTTGCTTTACGCCGGGCTCGGAGAGCGCCAGGCGCGGCCGCGACAGCAGATTGATTTTGGCCATCTCGGGAATCTGGATCAGCCATTGCGCCACGCCCGAAACCAGCACCGCCACGCTCATCCACAGCACCGCCTGCGGGATCCACGCGCTGGTTTCAGCCTCGGATGATGGGCGCGCCATGAACAGTGCGGCCAGGGCGCCAATCCAGATCAAATTGGCAATGGCCGGCGTGAGGGAAGACCAGGCAAAGCGGTTGTAGCTGGAAAGCACGCCCGATTGCAGCGCCGTAAGGCAGATGAAGATGACATAGGGCAGCAACACCGTGAGATAAAGCCGGAACAACTCGACTTTTCCGGGGTCGCCAAAGGTGCTCGCCGGGACGATCCAGACCACGCCGATGATCAGCGCGCAGATGGCGCCCAGCACCAGCCACATCAACGTAGCCAGTGTGCCAACCATGCGCCGCGTGGCCTCTTGATCGCGCATCAGGCGATAGCGCGCCAGCACCGGCACGGTCGCGCTCGACAACGCGCCTTCGCCAAAGAGTTTGCGAAACAGGTTGGGCACCGTGAACGCGAGAAAGAAAGCGTCAATCGCGGGGCCGAAGCCGAACAGCTCGGCCGTTAGCACATCGCGCGCCAGCCCCAGCAGGCGCGAGAGAAACACCGCCGCCGAAATCAGCATGGCGGTGGCCACCACGCTGCGCCCGGCCTTTTCCAGCACGCGCGAACGCCGCTCTTCCTCGATACGAACAGAATCGGCGGCAATCTCGGCCGGCGTCAGCGGCTTTTCGGTGGTTTCACTTGGCGAGGCTTCCGGCAATGGCGCATCCAGCGCCGAAACGGGTCGGCGGCCCTTCCTTCATCGGCGATTAGGGCCGATAACTAAAGTCAGCTCAGTGCCCGGCGCAGAAACAGCAGCGCGCCCGACGCAAGAATCGTAAAGCTGTAGATCGCGGTGGCCTGTTTGTGCAGGCCGTCAAACTCGGCTTGCTCTTCAGCGCTGGCCAGCTTGGCGCCTTCCCATTTGCCTTCGCGGCGCAGCTCGTGCATGCGGCGGTTGCCGATTCCTTCCATATAACCCACGCTCAGCGTGACCAGCAGGCCCAAAACGGCCATGGCGCGCCAGGCGTTCAATTTCATCTTGCCCGGCAACTCGTTGAGCGGCGGCCTGAGTGCACCGTAAATGCAGCCAGCGCCAACGAGGCAGGCGGCGATCAGCAAAGGCCCGCCGACCTTTGCAAACATCTCGCCTGCCAGCACGTTGGCATGGGCACGCTCATAGCCGCGCGCGGCTGACTCGCGAAAGATGACCGTGGCCGAAATGGCAGCCACAATCCCGCCGCCAAAGCAGAAGGCAAGAGCAAGGTCGGTGATGGCGTGGATGAGGCGTTTCATGGGGTCGGTCGTCGGTAATCGGTCGTCAGTCGTCGGTGGGCAACCTTTGGAAGCCGATGCCGGGAACAAGATAACTTATCGACATCCAATGCCGTTGTCGTTTCCGACGACTGGCCACCGAAGACCGACGACCGATTTCGGAATTCTTCCGAATTCGGCTTGCTTCCGTTATACCACAAGCTACGATTGCGGTATGAAGCTGAACGCCCATGAAATCGAGCATCGCCTTGCTGACTTCAATGAGCTTTTGCGAGCCAAGGGTTTGAAGGTGACGCAGCAGCGCCTGGTGATTTTCCGGGCGTTGCAGGAGAGCCACGGTCACCTCACGGCCGAGCAGGTGCATGGCGCCGTGGCCAAAGATAACCCCACGCTTTCGCTGAGCACGGTTTATGCCACGCTCGAAACGCTCGTTGAAATCGGCGCGCTGGCTGAAATCACCATGGACGACGGCAAGAAGCTGTTCGACCGCACCACCAGTGCGCACCACCATTTTGTGGACATTGACACCGGCGCCGTCTCCGATCTTGAAGATTCGGACGCCATCAAGCTCGACCTGAAATCGCTCGCCCGCAAGGGCTACGTGATCGAGAAAGCCCGCGTGACCGTGTATGGCCGCGCGAAAAAATAGTTTTCGTTCCATCAACCACGGAGAGAGACATGGCAAAGCTGGAAAAGGCACACAAGACTTACCAGAACCTGGCCGCGGCATTCGCCGGAGAGAGCAAGGCCAACCGCCGTTACCTGTATTTCGCCAAGCAGGCCGACGTTGAAGGCTACCCGGACGTTGCGGGCCTGTTCCGCGACACGGCTGAAGGCGAGACCGGCCACGCGCACGGCCACCTCGACTATCTCAAAGTCGTGGGCGACCCTGACACCGACCAGCCCATCGGCGACACCAAGAAGAACTTGAAGTCTGCCGTCGCCGGCGAAACCTACGAGTACACACAGATGTACCCGGGCTTTGCCAAGACCGCCCGCGACGAAGGCTTCAACGAAATCGCGGACTGGTTTGAAACGCTTGCCCGAGCAGAGAAGAGCCACGCCGGCCGCTTCACCAAGGGCCTGGAATCCATCGCGTAAACAGTTCTCAGTGATCAGTCAAAGACACCGGCGGTTCACCGCCGCCGGTGGTTCTTTGGCCGGACTAAGACTTCTCACACCAAGGCACCAAGCCACAACGAACAGTTAAGGCTTTGAAACCACAGATGAACACGGATGGACACAGATCAACTAAAGGGATGAGTGCAGAATCTTTGAATTGTTTTATCTGTGTAAATCTGTGTCCATCTGTGGATCAAATGCTGTAGCAGTTCTTCGCGCCTTTGCGTGAGAGCCTTTTGCACGAAGGCCGAAAACCATGGCTGAATCCATCGGACTCAACGTTCACGACCCGAAGTTCTGGGACAAAGCCGACCTCAAGGCCGAGACCGACCGTATCTACGACATCTGCAACGGCTGCCGGCTTTGTTTCAAGTTCTGCGACACGTTCCCCACCATCTTCAAGGGCATTGACGGCATCTCCGACCAGCGCCGCAGCGATCACCTCAAGGCACACCCCGAGCTGCTTGAAATCGCCGAACAAAAACGCGCCGAAGCCGAGGCGCGCGGGGAAAAGTTGCCCGAGGGCGTTGAATCCGCCGAAGTCATGGGCGACGAACTGCCCGAGCTTTCGGCCCACGCCAAAGACCTGCCAGAGAGCCTGCGCGAAAAAGCCCTCGACGAGTGCTTCCAGTGCAAACTGTGCTACCCCAATTGTCCCTACACACCGCCGCACGAATTCGCGCTCGATTTCCCGCGCCTGCTGCTGCGCCAGAAAGCCCAGCGCGTGCGCGAGCGCGGCGTCTCCATGACCGCCAAATTGCTGCGCAATCCCGACCTGATCGGGAAGCTTTCCAGCTCGATGCCGGCCCTGATGAACTTCGCCAACAAGAACCCGGTCAATCGCCTGCTCATGGAGTGGACTGTCGGCATCGACCGCAAAAAACTCCTGCCCGAGTACCACTGGCAAACCTTCCGCCGCTGGTGGCGTAAGCACAAGCCGAAGATCGAAGCCGCGCTTGCACCAAGAGAGGGCGTCGAAGCCAAAACGCCCCTGAAAGTGGCGCTGTTCTCGACCTGCCTCGTAAACTGGAACGACCCCGGCGCGGGCAAGGCCGCCGTCGAAGTGCTGGAGCATAACGGCATCGAAGTTGTCTGGCCCGAGCAGCAGGTTTGCTGCGGCATGCCCTACCTCGACGAAGGCGACATCGACGCGGCTACGGCCAGCGTCGAACGCAACGCGAAGCTGCTGCTCGAATACGTGAAAAAGGGCTACGAAGTCGTCATCATGTCGCCCTCATGCTCGCTGATGATCCGCGAGGAGTACCCGCAGTTGCTCGGCACCGAGGACGCGAAACTGCTGGCCGCTCACTCGCACGACATCAGCGATTACCTGTTCAAGCTGAAACGTGAAGGCCGCATCAAGCGCGACTTCAAGTTCAAGTTCGACAAGCTGAAGTACCACATTCCCTGCCACATCAAGGCGCAGAACATCGGCCTGCGAGGCAAGGACATGCTCAATATGGTGGCCGAAGATGTTGACGGCGTGGACGCCTGCAGCGGCCACGACGGCACCTGGTCGATGAAAAAGAAGTACCACAAGGACTCCCTGAAATGGGGCAGCAAGCTGTTCGACGGCATCGTGGGCGGCGACGACCGCGAGAAAACCCCGCGCGGCCAGTTCGGCGAAGCCTGCAGCGGCGCCTGCGGCGATTGCCACCTCGCGGCCACGCAAGTGAAAGAAGCCACCGGCATCACCATGACGCACCCGATGGTTGCGCTGGCCATGGCTTATGGATTTGACGTAGGCAAAGCGGCGAAGCATCTGAAAGCGAAGCCGGTGGAACCAACTCAATGACCAATAACCAATGATCACTTACCAATTGTCAATGAACGGCTGTGCGGGTCACGCTCGTTGAATTGAGCATTGGGAATTGAACATTGGTTATTGGTCATTGCCTTTGAAAGACGGTCATGAAATCACTCGACATTTCCGACATCATCCCTGTCGCTGAGTACGAAAAGCAGCGCGAGAAGCGGCGCAAAGCGGCCATGGCCCTGCGCGCAAGGCGGCTGGTGCAACTGGGCGACAAGCTGGCGCTGCACTTTGAATCGCGCGAGACGCTGATCTACCAGATCCAGGAAATGATGCGCGTCGAGAACATGACCGGCGTGGACGCGATCCTTGAAGAGATTGAGGTTTACGGCGCGATGATGCCGGACGAGACCACGCTCTCGGCCACGCTTTTCATTCAGGTCACGAGCGACGCCGAGATGCGCAAGTGGCTGCCCATTTTCACGAAGCTCGAGGGCAGCCTGGCGCTGGTGATCGGCGGCGAGAAAGTTCAGGCCCAGTTCGAGCCCGGACGCACACGCGAAGACAAGACGGCCAGTGTGCACTACATCAGGTTTGCGCTCACAACGGCGCAGAAGAAGGCGCTGAAAAAGGAACCCGTCGAGTTCGTGTGCACGCTCAAGGAATACAAAGAGAAGTTCAAAGTGAGCGAAGCATTGCGCAAAGAGCTGCTGGCTGACCTGAAGTAGCAGCGCCCGGAAGGCGACCTTACAGAAACACCTTCACGCCCGCAGCCAGGCCGGCGATTGCCACCAACACGCCCAGCAACACCCTGAACTGCACGGGCTTGACGAATCGCGAGCAGGCATTGCCGGCCAGTATGCCTGCCAGCACCGCAGGAATGCTGATCGCGAACCAGTTCATGCGCTGAGGCGTATAAGCGCCCTCAAACACCAGCGCGGCCAGACGCACCGAGGTAGCAAGCGCCGAAATCAGCACCAGCCGCGCGCGTAACACGCGCGGATCCTTGCTGCCAGCAGCCAGGAACAGAATCACCACGGGGCCCGCCATCGAGAAAAGACCGCTGAGCACACCCGCCACGAGGCCGCACGGGAACGCAATCAAGTTCAGTGTCCGCTCACGCGCCAACTCATGGTCGCGCGAATAAATCAGCCACAGGCCCGAGGCGGTGATTGCCACGGCCAGCGCGGCCATCAACCAGCCAAGCTCGATGCGTTTCATCAGCAGCGCAAACAGCACGCTCACGGGCAGCATGCCGCACAGAAGTAGCACGGTTTGCCGCTCCGGCCTGATCTCGCGGCGCAAATGAAAGCCGAGCAGCATGCTGGTGCAGAAATCGGCCATGCCGACCCAGTACAGGCCGTCCAACAGCGAGACTTCGCCGTTGAGCCCAAAGGCGATCGCGAGCAAAAGCGCGGCATTGAAGACAATGGCACTGGCTGCACCTACGACGCCTTTGACAAAATAGGCCAGCAGCGGCAGTAACGCAAAAATCAGGATGGCTTCCGTGCACACGCAGCGAGGTTATAGGTTTCGGGCGCGGCAGTCTCACGCAAAGACGCTGGGCATTCTTGCAGCCGCGCGTTGGGCGGGCTTCACTCCTCTTCGTCACTGCGTTTTGTCCAGGGTCGGGCTTGGCGCGCGTACTTCGGGCTGGCTTCGCGCAACAGCTGGAAATAGCGGTTTCGCGCAACGTCGCCCTTGAACAGGTCATCGAAGATGGCTTGCCTGACGGTTACCAGCGGCACTCTTTCTTCACTGACGGCCAGGAACAACAGGTCGCCCAGTGTTCTACCGATGGCTCGGGTCAAACCCACGTGGACTGGGGTTTTCAGAGCATAGAGCTTGTTCACGCGCACGCTGGAATGCCGGTTCATCAACAGATCTTCCTCGTGTTCGCAATGCGCGACGTAGGCGCGCGCGATTTCGCGATCGGTCTTCTGAGCTTCGCTCAGGCCGCGCTTATTCTTGTATTCGAGTTCGACCTCGCGCCACTCGGCCAGTGTGCGCGCCTTGCGCCGGGGGTTGATCACCTTGGAGCCGAAGAAAGCCAGCGCCTCAAGTGTGATGCGTGCATAAAAATCGTCGCGCGGCTCCACGGCCGCCGTACGCATAGGTCGCAACATTCCCAAAAGGAACTTCATCGCACCTTCGGCGGCGTGGCTGACGCTCAGGTTTCCCAGATAGAGAACATTGGCGCGCACGAAAAATGCGGTCTCGGCCAGGTGCATGTAGCTCTTGAGCGCGTCCACTTCCTGCGCCGCATAGGCGCCTTTTTCCACGAGATTCTCGAGCAGGTCGAGGTCGGCGGCCGTCGCCAGCTCAAAGGCGGCAGGATCAGGAATCTCAACTTTCAGGAAGGCCGCGATGTTCTTGACGAACTCGACGACTTCCTCAAGCAGGGTGCTTTCACCCGGGCTTGACAGGTCAAGATCTTCTAGGCCGGTGAACACCAGCTCGCTTGAATTCTCCTGCCAGTTGAGAAAGCTCTGGTACTTCACGAGCGGCGTGGCGTTGAGGATGCAATAGGCGTCGCGGCGAACCTTGAGAACATCGACAACGTGCTCGAGCTTCTTGTCAACGAGCCGCCAGTAGAGTTCCTCCGAGTTCTGGAACAGCTGCACCTGGCGCCGTTTCACGCCAAAGCGCGCCAGTTCTTCATCCACGCGCGCGGGCATGTGGCACTGCGCGATGTGCAGATCGCCGTAGAGCACGGCAATCAGCGAATCGGGGTAGAGCTGGGTGAGCGAGGCAATCAGCCTGGCCGCAAATTCGTCGCGCCAGGCCAGGTTGTTCACGCGCTCGTCGGCGTTAATGTTGAGGCCGAACATGGGAACGCCATGCGCGCGCGCGAAATCAAACAGGCGCCCGAAGCTCTGCCACGGAAAACCCCAAGATTTGTACCAGCGCACCGCCTTGCGGAAATCCGCCGATGAAATGCGCCCGTCTATCAGCGCCTGCGCCTGCGCGTTGTTGGCCGCGTGGAACATTTCCACGCCCAGCACCACCTTGCGTTTGCGCTGCCTGACCAGCTCCTTGAGAATCGAGAGCACAGAGCTTTGCGCGGTGCGCAGCGTGTGGTAGTCGCCAAAATAGGCCACGTTCGCACGCAAGAGCTGGTCGATTACTTCTTCGCGTGAAGCCGCGCGTTCGTAGCCGTTGGCAAACTCTGCCTGATATTCAGCGAGATACCGGCCCAGGGACGGATCAGGATTCTCGGAAATGTCGGCAATGCGCTGCTTGAGCTCGGTGACGAGCCGCTTTTGGATGCCAACAAGTTCATCGCGCGGCTTCATTCGTTTGATTGCTCACCTTTTGGGCGTGGATTTTCAGCGCACGCAGAGCCGCCAAACATTCGAGATTTCAGGACGCCTTTTCGTCCAGTCCGTTGACAATTCTCGTCACGACTTCAGCCCACGTGCCGGCTCCAAAATTAATCAAGTAACCAAGCTTCAGCCCTGTGATGTGCAGGCAGGTGTTGATCTGTCGCTGGTGAACTTTTGAGGTTTGCTCAAGAGCTTTCAATTCGACCAGCACTTTGTCTTCCACGATGCGATCGGCCCTGTACACACGCTCGATTTCCTCGCCCTCCCAATGAACCGAAAGCCAGGTCTCGCGCTTGCTGCACAGGCCGCGCTTCTTGAGTTCGATTTCAAAGATGCGGTCGCAAACCGACTCGAGCAGACCCGGGCCGAGCTTGGTCCAGATCTTGTATGCAATGTCTGCGATGATCTTGCCGATTTCGTTTTCAGTCATCTGGTCTTCTAAACCGCGTCGTCTGGGGCTGCAGGCGGACGGAAAGTCTCGAATATTCGGCGGCTTGGCGTGCTCTCAAATCGTACGCGAAATCAAACCCTAGGACTTTGGAAACAGCGTGCGTTCGATGATGTCGCACACGACGTGGCCGACGGCGATGTGGCACTCCTGGATGCGGGGGGTGTGAGAACTCGGCACGTGCAGCACGAGGTCGCAGACTTCGTCGATTCTGGCTTTCTTCTCGCCGGCCCAGCCGATCGTGGTAGCACCTTTCTTGCGTGCGACTTCAAGGGCCGCGCACACGTTCTTGCTGTTGCCGCTGGTGCTCAGGCCCACGAGCACGTCGCCTTTCTGGATGCAGGCCTCGGCTTCGCGCGAGAAAATCTGCTCGTAGCCGTAGTCGTTGGCAATCGCGGTCAGCGATGCCACGCCGGCGGCGAGCACGAAGCTGGGCAGCGGTGCGCGGTCGTAGCCGTAACGGCCTACGAGCTCACCCACGATGTGGTGGCAATCGGTGAAGGAGCCTCCGTTGCCGCACCAATAAACGCGCTTGCCGGTGCGGAACGCGCTGACGAGCACGGCGGCGATTTCGGCCATGGTGGAGCCGCACTCTTTTGCGAGCCTCTGCTTCACGGCCACGGAATCGGCTAGCTGTTTGATGAATTCGTCCCGCATGGCTTCAGTTTTCATGGAGATTCTTCCTAGAGGTATCAGGTATCGGGTTTCAGGTGTCAGAAAAGCTCCGCGCACCGATCTGATACCTGAGACCCGATACCCGATACCTGATTCAAGTTGTCTTCTGCTTCCGGCCCGAACCTTTGTCGTTTGCTTTGGCGATCAAATTCGTCGTGCTTACGCCCTGCACGAGCGGGGCGAAAACCACCTTGCCGCCTTTGCTTTCGACGAACCTCTGGCCTGCGACTTCTTTGCCTTCCCAATCCGCGCCTTTGACGAGTACGTCGGGCGCTACTTTGCGGATCAGTTCTTCGGGCGTGTCATCTTCAAAGCCCGTCACATACGCCACATCGGCGAGTGCCGCCAGCACCCGTGCGCGCGCTTCAACGCCGTTGAGCGGGCGCGTGGGGCCCTTGAGGCGCTTGACGCTTTCGTCGCTGTTGATGCCCACGACCACGATGTCGCCCAAACCCCGGCAATAGTTGAGATAAGTGACGTGGCCCTGATGCAGCAAATCGAAGCAACCGTTTGTGAACACGATGCGCTCACCATGGGCGCGGTGGCGCTCTAGCGCTTTGATGAGTTCGGCGTGGTTGACCACCTTTCCCACATGGTCAAAACCTTCATGCGCGCTGACCACGGCCCGGCGCAACTCCTCGCGCGAAATCGCCACGGCGCCAAAGCGCGCAACTTTCAGGCCGCCCGCCTGGTTGGCCAGTTTCGCGGCCGTGAAGAAATCCACGCCCGCCGCCACGCACACCGCAAAACAGGCGATAAACGTGTCGCCCGCGCCCGTCACGTCAAACACGCCGCGCGCCTGTGCCGGGAAATGCACCAGCTCGCCCTTTTTCGGCACGACCGCGACGCCATCGGCGCTGAGCGTGATCACGGCCGCTTCGAGGCCAAGCCGCGCCACGAGATCGCGGCCCGCTTTCTCGACACCGGCCATGGTCTTGGCGTCCATGCCTGTTGCAGCTTCGGCTTCACTGCGATTGGGCGTGACTGCTGCAGCACCCTTGTAGCGCGAATAATCGCGGCCCTTGGGATCGACTATCACGGGGATACGTTTTTCGCGCGCGAGTTTAATGAACGCCTGCGCGCTGTCTTTGGTGATGACGCCTTTGTTGTAATCGCTCAGCACCAGCGCGCGCGCGCCGGTCAGGGCCCTGGCCGCCTGCTTCACAATCGTGGCGGCACTTGACGCGTCAACAGCTGTGTTGTTTTCGCGATCGACGCGCAGCATCTGCTGGTTCTGCGAAACCATGCGCGTCTTGAGCACCGTAGGCCGGCCCGCAATCTCGGCGGGCATGAGTTTGAGGCCGCGCGTTTTTTCGGCCAGCGCGTTGAAGCGTTCGCCCGGTTCGTCTTTGCCCAAAGCGCCGATCAGGGATGCGTGTCCGCCCATGGAAATCACGTTGGCGGCCACGTTGGCAGCACCGCCGAGGCGGTCCTGCTCGGATTTGACGTGCAGCACGGGAATGGGCGCCTCGGGGCTGATGCGCTCCACGCTGCCCATGACGTAGTGGTCGAGAATCAAGTCGCCGACGACTGCGACTTCCGGATTTCCCAGGCCGTCAAGGGTGGCAATCAGATCTGCGTAAGCGAGAGTCTTGGACATACGTGTTCTTCACCGCAAAGGCGCGAAGGCGCAAAGTTAAAGGCCGTTGGCAATTCGTTTAATGCCATCTTTGACCACAGGGACATTGAAATTGACCAACAGCCCAAGGCGTTTCCCAGACAGCCTCAAGTAGGTCAGAAGTTGAGCCTCGTGGATTGGCATGAGTTTCTCAACTGCCTTCAACTCAAGGATCAAGCAGTCATCAACCATGATGTCGATTCGGTAACCGCAGTCCAACCGGACTCCCTTGTATTGGACCGGCAAGGAGACCTGCTTCTTGAATGGAATGCCCGCGTGCGCAAGTTCAAAGCAAAGACACTCTTCATAAGCGGATTCCAATAGGCCGGGTCCCAGCGCGCGATGAATCTCTATGAGGAAACCAATCACCTTCTTTGAAAGGTCATTAATCCTTTGCGTCTCTGCGTCTTTGCGGTCCATTTCAGGCTGTGCTTATACCATGGCGGGCATGACGTCGGGTTGCTCGCTGGGGGCGTCGTAGGGAGTGAACCTTTCGCCGTCGAATTTCATCAGCGAGAACACGCCGTTCTTGGCCGTGCACACCACCGCGCCGTCCTGGCGCCAGTCACTCATGACGTAGAGTTTGCCCGTGCGCCCGTTGCTTGAGTATTCGCGGATAAAGGGCGTGTGCACATGGCCGCAGACGACCACTTCTGCGCCGCGCTTGATCAGACGTTCGACCGGCGGCGCCTGGATGCCGTGCATCGAAGGATTCTTGCGCGCGGTTTCACCCGTGCTCTTGCGCCGGAAGAACTGCGCAATCTTGTGGCCCTGGGAGGCAATCGTGTACTGCAAAATCCACCACGGGAAGCCCTGGAACCACAGGCGGAAGCGCTGGTACTTCTTGTCGCGCGAGCAGAACAGGTCGCCGTGGCTGAGCGCGACGCGTTTTCCCGCGAACTCGCCCTCATAGTGGTTCTTTTTGCCGATGTAGCCGATCTTGCGCGCGTCAAAACGCATCAGGAAATCGCGGTTGCCGCCCACGTAAACGCAGCGCCTGGCGCCCTTGGCAAGCCGCGCAAGCTGATCGTACACGTGCTTGCCGTGAGGGTCTTTGAGCTGCGGAAAGCCAATCCAGTATTCGGTCAGGTCGCCCAGGCAGGCGATTTCGGGCGTGCCGGCGACGCGATCGCAGAACGCATCAAAGAGTTCATCAATCCGCGGCTTCTTGGGCGAAAGGTGAAGGTCTGCAAACAGGACGGCGTCAAATTCCGGCATCAGGTTCATCATAGAAAACGCAAGCCCGCAGATGACACAGAGAAGACGCGGCAACCGCAGAGTTACCGCGCCAGAAGACATGGATTGGCGCCGGGCAGTCCGGTAGAACAGTGGTCAATGGCCCTGTTCGATGGCGTTTTCGACCGATCGGAGTTCCGATGCCGTCCATTTTCACGAAGATCATCAAAGGCGAAATTCCCTGCCACAGAGTGTGGGAGGACGACAGACACTTCGCGTTCCTCGACATCAACCCCTGGACCGAGGGCCACACGCTGGTCGTGCCCAAGAAAGAACACGATTACATTTTCGACATGCCCGATGCCGACTACGCCGCGCTGCAATCGGCGGCCAAGAAAGTGGCGGCCTTGTTGAAATCAAAGCTGGGTTGCAGGCGCGTGTGCACCTGCGTGATCGGCTACGAAGTGCCGCACGCCCACATCCACCTGCTGCCCACGAACGCCACGGGCGACATTCGCTGGCTGGGCCAGCCGCCGGCCACGTCAAAGCCTGATCTCGCAAAGCTGGCCGCGCGCATTCAAGGCTAGGTCGGCCTCACCGGCCAAGGCGCCCGGGCTACTTGCCTTCTTCCTTCTCGCCGCGTTCACGGCGCGGCAACTTGGGGCGCTCGGGTTTTTCTTTGGCTTCCCAGGGTGTGCCGTCGTGTTTGTAGAGCGGCTGGTAGGTCTCGTCGGGGTCCACTTCCTCGTTGCCCTTCCACACTTTGAGCGTGCGCACGGCTTTGCCGTCGCTCCATTTGCCCATGAACTTCTGCTGCTCCGTGTCGCCCAGAGCGTATTCGCGGTTCGTGCCTTTGAAAGCCGCGTCGCAGAGTGCGTCGAGCAGTTTCCAGTAGGCGAACCAGTCGAGCGCATCCTGCCCTTTGTCGCCCATGGTGATCGGTGAGGCGTGATCGGCCACCAGCGGCGTTTGGCCCCAGACGTCGCTGCGGATTTCGACCAGATTCTTGTCGGCCTCCTTGACCTTGGCCGATTCCATGAAAATGCGCCGCGCCACCCACCAGCCCACCACGTTGTCGCTGTCGCCGTAGATGCACAGCAGCAGGCAGCCCTCGGGCGTGTTGCCAAACTCCATCCAGTCAGGCTTGTTTTTGCGCAACAGCGCGCGCAGGCCCTCGGTTACGCCGGGCTGCACGGGCATGCAGGCTTTGGGTTTGGGCAACTTGTATTTCTCGTACTCGCTGGCGAGATTCGCGGCGACCAGCGCGCCCGCGCTGTGGCCGGCGAGCGCAAAATGCTCGCGCTGCGGCTGTGTGCGCTTCTTGTCGGCTTCGAGCCACGCCAGCGCGTCGTTGATGCCTGCCGCGGCATTGGGCGAGTAGGCCGGCGCAAGCTCTTTGAGATCGGCCTGATACTGCGGAAAGATCACGATGTTGCCCTTGCGGCACAGGTGATTGAGCCACGCGCCATAAATGTCAGGCTTCAGCCCGCCCCAGCCGTGCAGGAATACCACCACGGGCGCCTTCTCCGGGCGCGGCTTGTTGGGCGTATAGAGCCAGTAGTGCTTGCCACCTTCGCCGCCTTCATTGACTTCAACTTCAGCGTGGGCGTATTCGGCTGAGCCCGGGCCTTTCTCCGGTTGCTTATCAGGCGCTTTTGCCTCCGGGTTGTTTTCAGGGGGCAACGGCGGCGCTTCCTGAGCTGCGACCATGGCAACCGCGAAAATGACCACCAACGCAGAAATCAGAAAACGTGGCATGGATTGCCCTCCAGAGCGCGAAGCATGATACCCCGAACAGGGCTGCACGTGACGGACGATATTCGAGATCAGGACAAGGAGGCAGGAGCCGGCGGCAACGCCCCAAGCTGAGACAGCGCGCGATAAACGTCCCACGTGACCCAGCTATGCGCAATCCTGGCGCCATCGAGCCGGTAGATGATCGTCAGCGAAAAGTCCAGTTGCTGCCCGCCGGCGGCAATTCCCAGGAACCCACCCCGGTGCAAACCATGGGCGCGGACGCGGCATACCACCCGGTCGCCCTCGCCCATGATCTCCTCTAGGTCCATGCTGTAGGTATGAAAACACTCGCGCGCGGCCTTGATGTAGCGCACAAATCCATCGACATTGCCGGGTGCCCCATCAAGCGCGCAGTTGTCGTGTCGTTGATAATCCGGGGCGATGCAGTGTTCAATCAGCGACTCAATGGGCTCATCCATGATGCCGGCAAACAACCGCCGCACGGTGGCGATGTTCTCCGCCACCGATGCAACAACGCCGGTGATGCGCTTGACCCGCCGATCCGAAGCGACAAATGGCGTGCCTGGTACAGGCGGCACCACCCAGGACGGCGGCGTTGTAGCGATGGGAGCCTGGACCAAACCCAGTTGAACCAGAGTGGCCAGCAAGTCCCATTGCAGCCAGACGCGGTGGATCCGGCCATCCTTGAACCTGTAAATGGTGTTGCCTGTCCAGGAGATCGGCTTGTTTGTGAGCTGCGAGCCAAAGAAACCGCCCTTGTGCGTGGCGTGGCCCGTGAAACGGTTCACAACGATGTCGTTGCCCACAGGGAAAATGTCGTCCATTCGCAACGTGTAGCCGCTGAAGCACTCGTGAATCGCCGCAACCGCCATTTGGATTCCCTTGCGATCAACCGGAACATTCACGGGCATCGAGGGATCTACAAAACTCACATCCGGATGCAGGAGTTCGTCGCAGAAATCAATCAAGCCGCGCTCCATTACTAACGTAATGAAGCGCTGCACCATAAGCATATTGTGTTCGCGAAGTGATGCTTCTGGGGCTTCTGCCATTCATTTCCCTGTTGCGATCGCTCGCAAGGGTGTATCGGAGCCGCGAATGTGTCAAGCAAGCTCGGTGCGGATGAATTTAGAGGCATAAAGTTCAGCGTGGAACAGTCACTTCCTGTTCCATTGAGCCGCTCTGCACGGCCCAGAGGTCGGCGTAAACGCCGCCTTGCGCCACGAGCGCGTCGTGCGTGCCTTCCTCTGCCAGCGCTCCATCCTTGAGCACGAGAATGCGGTGCGCGTTGCGAATCGTGCTCAGCCGGTGAGCGATGACAAGCGCCGTGCGGCCCTGTGTGATCTTGGCGAGGTTCTGCTGGATCTCACGCTCGGTTTCCGTGTCAACGCTGCTGGTGGCCTCGTCGAGCACGAGAATGGGCGCGTCTTTCAACAGCGCGCGCGCAATCGAAAGCCGCTGGCGCTGGCCGCCGGAGAGCTTGATGCCGCGCTCGCCCACGATGCTGTCGTAGCCCTTGGGCAGAGATTGCACGAAATCGTGCAGCTCGGCGGCCTTGGCTGCGGCAATGACGCGTTGTTCGAGAATCGAGGCTCGAGATTCGGGTTTCGTTGATTCTTCCCCGGGTCTCGAATCTCGAACTTCGAAACTCGAGCCGTAGGCGATGTTCTCAAAGATCGTTCCGTGGAACAGGTACACGTCCTGCGAAACAAGCGCGATCTGACGGCGCACGTCGAACTGGCGCAGCTCGCGCAGATCGATGCCGTCAAGTTTCACGGCGCCCGTGTTCACGTCATAAAGCCGCAGCAGCAGCTTGATCAGCGTGCTCTTGCCCGCGCCCGTGGGCCCGGCGATGCCGACCATTTCACCGGCGTTCACTTTGAACGAGAGCCCATTGATCACCGCGCTGCCCGTGCGATAGGCGAACGTCACGTTCTCAAAAGCCACGTCTCCGCGCGCGCGCACGAGCTCTTTGGGTTGCGCGGGATCGGCAATGCGGCTTGGTGTTTGCAAAAGCGAAAACACGCGCGTGGCGCTGACCTTGGCGCGCTGATAGTCATCGAACGTGGTTCCCAGCCGCGTCAGCGGCCAGAGCAGGCGCTGGATCAGCATCGAGAAAAGTACGAGGTTGCCGGCCGTGACTTCACCGCGCATGACCAGCCAGCCGCCCATGATGATCACGCCTGCAAAGCCAAGCGCAATTGCCATGCGGATGATCGGCACGAACACGGCCGACAGCCGGATCGCTTTGTGGTTAGCGGCGCGGTAGGCGGCGCTGGCTTCCTCGACGCGGCTTGATTCGTATTGCTCGGCCGTGAAGCTTTTGATCACCGTGATGCCGGCGATGTTGTTCTCAAGGCGCGAAGCCAGATCGCCCACGGCGGCGCGCACGACTTTGTAGCGCGGCTCCATGGCGAGAGAGAATTTCAAGCTGCCCCAGACGATCACAGGGATGGGAACAAGGCAGACAATCGCCATGGGCCAGGAAACGGAAAAGAGCACGACGACAGAGAAGAGAATCAGGACGATCAGTTGAACGATTTCGCTCATCGCTGAATTCAGGAAGCGCTCGAGCTGGTTCACGTCGTCGTTGAGCATGGCCAGCGTTTTGCCCAGCCGGTGCTCCTCGAAGAACTGAATCTCGCGATCCTGCATGCGCGAGTAGGCATCGAGGCGCAGCTTGTGCTGCACGTTCTGCGCCAGGGTCATGAATCCGTACTGGTACATCCACTGGAACACGCTCTCGAGGCCGAAGATGACAACGGTGAGCACGGCCACGAAAACGATCTGGGCAAACTTGTCGCCGATAAACGAAATCCACGAAGGCGGCGTACCGACGATGACGTCCGTGAGCCAGGCCACGAGCACCGGCGGCGCGAGGTCGAGCACTTTGTTGATGGCGCTGGATGAAATCGAAAACAGCACGCGCCCGCGCATGGGCCGCATATACGCAAACAAGCGGCGCATGGGGTGATCGACGGGATCAACAAGCTGCGGCTCGTCGGGCATGGCCGGTTTATAGCACCGAATCAGCCGCGTGCCTTCAACCAGCGCCCGAAGTGGCGCGCGCCGTGGACTATTCCAATGAAGAACAGGCGTTCTTCCTCAGCGGCGTAAATAATGAGCTGGCCAAAGCGGCGCAGCAGGACGCGGCGGTATGGTTTCCTAATGATCGGATAGGCTTCAGGTGAATCGGCGGCGCGGCGGACGTGAACTACTACTTCCTGCGCGAACTCTTCTCCAAGACCCGGGCTCTTCGAGTTGTAGTAATCGATCGCCCCAATCAAGTCTTCCCAGAACTCAGGACGAACGCGAGTGTGGCGACGCATTACCCGCGGCTCCGCACCTTTGCCTCGAACTCCTCGAGGGTCATTCCTTCGTCCGGCTTGCGACGGGCGCGTTTGAGCCTGCGGTCCATCTCGGCCATGACCTTCGGGTCGATGGGTATTTCTGCGTCCTCATCAATCAATGACCAGATCGACTCAATGAGCTTGAGTTTTTCAGCAACGCTCAACTTCTTGAGCGATGAAATGTTCAAAGTGCCGGCCATGCTTCCTCCAGAACCAGCATAACAAATTGGCTCAGTTCACTGCAGGCGTTAGGGCCGCTTCACCAGCGGCGCCAGCATCTTAAGCAGCGCATCGCCGTAACGGGCGGCGCGGTTCTTGCCCACGCGCGGGTGGCGGGCGAGGTCTTCGATGCTCGCAGGCGGCTGTTGCAGCAGCTCGTGCATCACCGGCGTGGGCAAAATCGCCTGCATGCCCAGGCCGCGCGCCTGCGCTTCTTTTTCGCGCCAGCCCTTGAGCTTTCCCAGTAAGTCGCGCTGGCGCGGGTCCAGGCGCTTGGTGTCGTCGCCTTCCTTGGGCTTGAAGGGCGCGCGCGGCGGCGCCGGCTCGGACAAGCCGCGCGTGATCGCGGCGCGGATTGCGGCGTCGTGCTCTGCCACCAGCCAGCGGCCCACACCGCTGCGTTTGGCCAGGTCTTCACTTGGCGAAGGCGGAGTGCGAGCGAGGTCGAGAAGCGCAAAATCGGAGATGACGCGGAACGGCGCGCGGTTGAGCGCGCGCGCCACGGAATCACGCCAGGCGTAAAGCGCTTTCAGTGCGCCCCGTCTTGACGCGTCAAGCTCTTCATGGCCCTTGATCCGCCTGAAACGCTCGGGATCGAATTCGCGTTTGTTCGGCTCACCCTGTATCAATGCCTGGCACTCAAGCTCGTACTCTTCGTAAATGCCGTGATGCCGCAATTCCTCTGTCAGCCGGTCGTGGATTTCAAACAGGTGGCGCGTGTCGTTGATCAGGTATTCTGCGTGCGTGGCCTCGATCGGGCGCTGGCCCCAATCATGGCGCTGGAGATCTTTCGGCAGGCGCAGGCCCAGGAAGCTCTCGGCCAGGTGCGCGAGGCTGGTCTGCGCATAATTAAGCAGTGTGCAAGCCAGCGCCGTGTCCTGGATCAGGCCAAATTCAAATCGATAGGCCTTCTTGAGAGCGAGCACATCGTTGTTTGCGCTATGCATCAGCAGCGGCCGATCCTTGCGCGCCACAAGCGACTGAAGCAGCCGCGCTTCTTCGCCCAAAGCCAGCGTGTCGATGATGAAGCTTTTGCCCGGGCTTGAGATCGTGACGATGCAGACGCGGTCGTCATAGTGGTAGAAGCTGTCGCTCTCGATATCGAGCGAGACGCGCACTGCCTGTTCCAACTCGGACAGTGCCGACTTCAGCTGCGCCGGGTTCGTGACCATCTCGGCCGGATAGCTCAAGCACGCCCCCGCTTGAACAGCCCGCTCTTGCCGCCGCTCTTTGCAACCAGTTTCAAGCCGGTGATGGTCATGTCTTTCTGCAGCGCCTTGCACATGTCGTAAATCGTCAGCGCGGCTACGGCCGCGGCCGTCAGCGCTTCCATTTCGACGCCGGTGCGATCGAGGGCTGTGGCCAGGGCGAAAATCGCCACGCAGTTGTGCCGCGCCGAAATCTCGAAATCAACTTTGATGCTGGTCAGGTTCAGGCCGTGGCAGAGCGGAATCAGTTCAGGCGTGCGCTTGGCCGCCTGAATGCCGGCAATGCGGGCCACCGAGAGCACATCACCCTTGGGCACGCCGCCTTCAAGAATGGCGGCGAGCGTGTTTGCGTTCATGGAGACAAGGCATTCGGCTGCCGCGCGGCGACGAGTGACCTTCTTGTCCGCGACATCCACCATGGACGCGTGACCGCGGGCGTCCAGGTGCGAGAGTTGCGAGCTTTGCTGCGCCATTGTGCTCTCATTCTAGAAACTTTCCTTCGAATCGAAACACGCCAATCCGCGCGCAACCTGTAAGGCGGGCTTCGCGGCCCCTACTAATAAAGTACGATCGCGCACCCGCCTGGAGAGAATCATGCTCAAACGCGTCATGCTGGCGTTCGTGGTGCTGGCCGCGCTGCTGCTGGTGCGCTCGCCCGCCCACGCCTTTGGCAAAGATCTGGAAGAGAAGATCACCAAGCAGGGCCTGAACAGCGCCGCGGTATTTCTGCGCGTTTACCACAAGGCCAGCGCCGAGAAGATACTGGGCGTGCTTTTCAATGTGGGGCTGAACGACGACCAGCGCTTGCGTGTGCTCTTGCGTGCGGGCCTCAGTCGCGAGCAGATCACGGCCGTGGGAGCGGGCGCGCAGGCAAGCGGCCTCAAGGGCGCGGTCAAGGCGTTTACGGATTTGAAACTCGATGCCGAAGACGTGCTCAAGGCCATGTGCATCGTGCTCGTTAACGAGTACGACGTGCGCACCGCCATCAACTTTGTGATTCAGCGCGAGGGCCTGAACGAGGAGATGCTCAATGAGGCCCTGAATCTGCCCTACAGCGGCTGGGAACTTGGCTCGGCACCCCAGGGCGAAATCTGCGGCAGCCTCGACAAACTTGAGGGCGTGGACATTCTTCGCCTCTGGGGCAATCCGCGCCAGCGCGGCTACGCCTACGGCAAACTCATGGCCAAGCAGATCATGAGCTTCGTGAACCGGCACATGCTCACGGAGGCCATGGATGGCGCCGTGGGCGACATCCCCTGGGATGCGATCTGCGACGCCCAGTACATGCGCTATGACTTCGACGCCGCGCACCTTGAAGAACTCAAGGGCATGCTGCTGGCGATGAACGAAGCCCTGAGCGAAACCGAACGCACCGTGGCCAAGTACAAGCGCCTGCTGCGGCTCTCGGACCTGCTGTGCCTTAACACTGCGGGAGACTGGGCGGGCGTTTACGGCAGCGCCCTGTGCACGCGAGCCGGCGATTCCAACCTGGCGGGCCGCAACCTCGATGTTCGCTACGATGACAACAGCGAAATTTTCAAGCGCCCGCTGTGGCTGGTAATTGAGCCGGAAAAGAAGACCGAAAAGGGCCAGGGCGCCTATGCAACACTGACCTGGCCGGGGTTTATCTGCGGTTACGTGGCCTTTTCGCAGAACGGCGCCTTTGCCATGCTGCAGGACGGCGACGGCGAAAACCTCGACAAGGTGCACTGCCAGCCGCGCGCGCTGATGTTGCGGCGCGCGCTTCAGAAGTGCCAGGGTGCGGCCCGTTTTCCCGATGAACTGGCGGCGCAGCTTGAGCGCATCAACGTGACGCGCGGCGCGATCATCGTGGCCGGCGGCAAGAAGTCGCGCCCGCCTTACGTGGTGGCCGAAGTGGACGGCAACCACGAAGACAGCAAGGGCGTGGAGTTTCGCACGCTATCACCTGAAGCAGGCAAGGCCACGGTGACGGCGGCCACGCTCTTTGAGGTCCGCTACAAGGAAGAGCGCGAGAAGTGGTACGCCGAGCGCAAAGAAAAAGACAAGAACTTCGAAATGCCTGCCTACATCACGGACGCGCGCGAGCGCCTCAAGAAGCTCAACGACGCCTCGCGCAACAAGGAAATCAGCGACGTGGAAAGCCTGTTCGCTGCCCTGAAAAAGGCCGAGTTCACGGGCCAGAACCGGGTGACGACCGTGAACGCTTTTGTGGTCGATGCCGACAAGGGCATGGTTTACGTGAAGCTCGGCCAGACACGCACTGTGGGCGCACACGGCGTAGAGACAAAGAAGTTTGAGCTTGAGAAGGTGTTCGCGCGCTAAACCGCCGATATAACGAAGGCATGAGCGAAGCCGCACCTGAACCCGTTGCAATCAGCGCGCCCACGCGCAAAGTGATCCTCGAGTGCAGGAGCCTGACGCGCACGTTCAAGGTGGGCGAGCAGGAATTGCGCGTGCTCAAAGGCGTCGATTTTGCGCTGCTTGAGGGCGAGATTGCCGGCATCGTGGGCGCATCGGGCGCGGGCAAGAGCACGCTGTTGCACCTGCTGGGCCTGCTCGATACGCCCACGGCGGGCAAGATTCTCTATCGCGGAGACAATCTCGCGGAACTCAGCCCCGAGGCGGCGGCCAAAGTCCGCAACCGCGACTTTGGCTTCGTGTTCCAGGCCTTTCACCTGCTGCCCGAATTCACGGCGCTGGAAAACGTGATGATGCCCGCGCGCATTGGAGCCGGCGGCTTTCGCTGGCTGGCCGATGCCACGCGCATCGAGAAAGAAGCGCGCGATCTGCTGGCGCGCGTGGGCCTGGGCGAGCGCCTGAATCATCAGCCCACGCGCCTTTCCGGCGGCGAACGCCAGCGCGTGGCGCTTGCGCGCGCGCTGATCAATCAGCCCGCGATCATGTTCTGCGACGAACCCACAGGCAACCTCGACACCAAAACGGCCGACGAGATCTATGCCCTGATCGAGCAATTCAACATAGAGCGCGGCCTCACGATCCTGCTGGTGACGCACAGCGAAGCGCTGGCCTCACGCGCGCACCGCGTTCTAAGAATGAAGGACGGCGTCTTTGTTTGACGGGTTCGTGGCCTTCTCCCACCAGCAGATGGCGGGCAGGCAGATTGCAAACGTGACAATCACGCACATAAAGCCGGCCAGCACGTCCGTGCCGTAATGATATCCCAGCAGAATCGTGGCAATCGTCAGGCCCACCACAAAAGGCAGATAGGCCAGCCCTACTTTGCGGTGCAGCATCAGCGCCACGATCATGCAGGTGATGCTCGTGGCCACGTGCCCCGAGGGAAACGCATCCCAGCGGATGGTTTCAGCACGATCCACCCAGTCCGACAGCTCGTTGGCCCAAAGCCAGCCGCGCTCTTGCGGCAGCCACTGCCCCCAGCCGCCCTCAAAGCGCGGCCCTGTGGCCGGCACGAATATGTAGAGCACATAGGTCATGAACAGCGTGGCGTGCAGCATGGCCACGGCCAGCCGCACCTGGCTCCACTTACCCTTGAGAATGGGCGGAAGCGCAGCCACGAAGGGGCACAGGAAGTAAACCAGGTAGCACCAGAACAGGATGCCGCACAGCCACGGAGTATGAAACTGGCGCGACCACTGGGGCAAATAAACGCCGAACAACTGGATATCTATCTGTTTCAACTGCACGTCAAACCAGGTGGCGGCGCGGTCGTAGTTCATGCCCTCAATGAACCCGGGGTGCGATTCAACTCCCGGCACACCCGAGACCATGGCCATGAACGCCCCCAGTCCCTGAAACACGGTGGGTGCCAGCACCGTGGGCGCGAGGGTGTAAACCAGGTTCATCACGCGCAGCCAGGTGGGTGCCGCGATGCCGCGCGCAAAGTAGTCGCGCTGGAAGCGAATACCAAAGCGCTGCAGCAACAGATAGCCGAAGAAGAAGAACGCAAGGCGGCCCACGATCGCTGCATGGCTTTCCGTGGCCCAGGCAAAGCGCGGCGAAGTTTCGTAGAGCCGGAACTGAGGAAGCGCCCACGAGATCAGCGCCCAGACAAGCAGCCAGCCGACAAAGCCGAGATAAATCACGTCCAGCGCCATGAACTGGCGGCGGAGCACCCACAAGGGCGCCAAAGCCGCGCGTTCACCTGATTGATCAAAGGCTACGGCGCGGCCGGACATTTATTTCTCAGGAGTTGCGCCGTTCTTGAGCCACTCGGCGGCGCGGTCTTTGTATGGCTTGAGCTGCGAGCCCAGCAGTGACATCACACCCGCAATCACGCCGGCGTCGTCCAGCAAGCCGGCGAGCGGAATCGTATCCGGCACGACATCCACCGGACTGATGAAATAGAGCAAACCGAAGATCGCCGCGCCCTTGAGCGCCAGACCCACGCCGGGATCCGTGATGAAGTAATAGAGCGAAACCACGTCCTTCGCGAAGGGCACTTTGCCGGCGAACTTGCGCATCTTGCCCCAGAACTCAGACTTGGCTTTGTTGAGGTCTTCAGGCGTGGCTTCGCGTTCAATAGTAGGCGTGAAGGCTTCGGACATTTTCGGTTCCTTTTTCATGGTCACCTGTTGTTCCGAAGCCGCGCCTTGGGTTTGCAGAGCGCGCAAAGGATAGTTCAGTGCAGCAATTTCGCAAACGCTTCGGGTGTTGAGACCGGCGTCTGGCAGGCGTTGTTTTCGCATACATAAGCGGCGGGCTTGCCGTCGATGGGCCCCTGGGTTTTGACGAAGGGCGCGAGTTTCTCGATCTCGCCGCCTTGCTCGTGCAGGCAGAACACGGCGCGCGGCAGGAATCTTGCCTGCAGTATCTTGACCAGCGCCTGTGTTGCCGCGTCTGAGGCGTTGCCCGCTATGACAATTTCCTGCATCGGCTCCAGCAGCAGGTCCACGGCCGTCAGCGCGCAGGGATGGCTCTCGGGACGCGCGTTGAACTCGCCGGCGAAGGCCTCCAGGGTCTCGCGGGCGGCGTTCACGAGCGCTTCATCCTGAATCAAGCGCCCCACCCGGATCAGCGCGTGGCACGCGGCGGCGTTGCCGCTGGGAATCGCGCCGTCGTAGAAGCTGCGCGAGGCGGCTATGAGTTTCTCGGGGTCGTCTTTGCCCTGTGTGTGGAAGACTTTCTCGCTGTCATCGCGGAACAGCTTCAACATTTCACGGCACAGGCGCGCGGCTTCAGCCAGCCAGCGCGTCTCAAACGTGCTTTCGTAAAGGTCAAGCAGGCCGTTGGCCAGGAACGCGTAATCGTCCACGTAGCCCAGAATGCCGGCCTGCCCTGAGCGATAGCGGTGCAGCAGCCGTCCGTCTTTCACCATCGTGCCCAGAATGAATGTCGCCGCCTCCGTGGCTGCCTTGATCCAGGCGCTTTCACCTAGAGCCGCGCCGGCGCGGGCGCAGGCGCCAATGAATAGGCCGTTCCAGTCAGCCAGCACCTTGTCGTCGAGCAGCGGGCGCACGCGCTTGCTGCGCGCGGCCAGCAGTTTTTCGCGCGCGGCTTTGAAGCGATCTTCGTCTGAGGCCTGCGGCAGGTGGAGAATGTTCGCGCCGCTCTGTTCGCGCGTGGCTTCATCGAGGAAGTTGCCGTTGTCAGTGCAGCCGTAGGCGGCGGCAACGGCTTTGCCCTCGGCCTCGCCCAGCACGGATTGGAGTTCCGCTAGCGTCCAGACGTAGAACTTGCCTTCAACGCCTTCGCTGTCGGCGTCTTCGGCGCTGTGGAATGCGCCGTCCTTGTCGCGCAAATCGCGCAGCACGTAACCCACGATGTCGCGGCAGGCCTGCGCATAGAGCGGCTTTTGCGTGATCTGCCACAGCTCGCGATAGAGATCGAGCAGCAGCGCCTGGTCGTAGAGCATCTTCTCGAAGTGCGGCAACAACCAATGCGCGTCGGTTGAGTAACGGTGAAAGCCGCCGCCGAGGTGATCGTGGATGCCGCCGCGCCACATCGCTTCGGCGGTTCGCTCAACCATGGCGAGATCCACTTTGTCGCCCGTCGATTGATGACGACGCAGCAACAGCGCGGGGGCGTGCGGGCGCGGGAATTTCGGCGCGCGCCCAAAGCCGCCGCGCTCTTCGTCGTACATCGCGCGCATGGCGTCGGCAAAGCGCTTGAACGCGCCCTTGTCGAGCGCCCCGGGGTTCTCGGGCGCGCCTTGCTTGTTGAGCCACTCGGTCACGCTGGTGGCCTGTTCGAGCAGCTTTGGGCGCTCCTCGCGCCATAGCCGCGCGAGTTCTTTGATGACGGTGGTGAAACCCGCGCGGCCATAGCGTGAATCGGGCGGCAGGTACGTTGCGCCGAACACGGGCCGCTGGTCAGGCGCCAGAAACAGGCTCATGGGCCAGCCGCCGTGGCCGCCGGTAAACGCCTGCACCACGGTCATATAGATGTTGTCGATGTCGGGGCGCTCTTCGCGGTCCACCTTGATGCTGACGCAGTGCTCGTTGAGAATTTTCGCCGTGGCCTCGTTCTCGAAACTCTCGTGTTCCATCACGTGGCACCAGTGGCATGTCGCGTAGCCCACGGAAAGGAACACGAGTTTGTCCTCGGCTTTGGCCTTGGCGAAGGCCTCCTCGCCCCATTCGAACCAATCCACCGGATTGTTGGCGTGCTGCAGCAAATAGGGGCTGGAGGCTTTTTCGAGGCGGTTGGGCATGCCAGAAGATTAGCGCGCCGAGCCAATAAAAGGCACACTATCCACGGGCAATCGCTGGGCGGGCGACGCATGGCGGTTTCAGACGAATTCCTGAAGTACGTCACTGACCAGTTCTCGGTGCTGGGGCCGGTGCGCACGCGGCGCATGTTTGGCGGCGTGGGCATCTATCACGCCGAGAAGTTCTTTGCGCTGATCGACAACGACACGCTCTATCTCAAGACGGATGCCGCCAACGAGCCGCGCTTCAAGAAGGCGGGCATGACGCCGTTCCAGCCCTGGCCGGGGCACATCATGAACTACTGGACGGTCCCCAGTGAGGTGGTCGAGAACAAAGAGGCGCTCGCCGAGTGGAGCAAGGGTTCCCTTGCCGCCGCGGACCACAACACCAAGCCGCCCTCGCGCCGGCACGTCAGCGCGCCATCGCTCAAATCGCGGCCGCGCAAAACCGGCATTACCGGCAGGCAACCCAAGCAGTGATCATTTCAGCGCCATGCGCAAAATGGCCGGCTGGGCAGCGTCATGGTGTATCGTCACGTCCACGTCCAACGCTTTGGCTTCGTCCCAGCCGTTTTCACCCGTGTGCGTGTTGCGCTCGTAGCGCGGGCTGTTGCCGCAGGTCAGCACCAGCTTCAACTCGTGATCCTTGAGAAACGTGTAACAGTTGGGGTTGAGTTTCACCTTCACGCGCGCGGCTACGCCCGGCGTGAGAAGCTCCTCTTTGCCGTTGCGGTACTTCGCGCGCTGGATGCCTTCGGCCACCAGGAATGCGCCTTTGCCGTTGTCATCGAGCAGGCGCACATGGAAGTCGCAATCCGCGCGGTTGACGGTGAACGTGAATTCCAGTTCGGCGCTGCCAAACAGCGCCAGCGGCTCAGCCAGTTTGCCGGTTGAGTAAACGAGCACGTCATCGCGCTTGAGAATGGCTGCGCAGTCCTCGGGGCCGTAGGTCAGGGGCGGCAGATTCGCTCCGCCGATCGTGGGCGATGGCTTTTTCGGGTCGTACTTGAAGGCGCGCTCGAGTTTGGACTCCTCGCTCGCCGCCGCAGGCTTTTCTGCGTTAACGGTTCCACCTGACTGCAAATAGAGCTCGCGCGTTTTACGCTCGAACGCGCCCACGCTTTCGGCTGTAAGCCACTTGTCTTCGCCGCACTGGAACAAATGCACGCGCGGCAGCTTGTCGTAGCCATTTTCCTTCTGGTCACGCAGGAAGTAATCAAAGAACTGCACCGTTATCTTCGTGCTGTAATCCTCGGCGGCCTTGAATTCGAGGTCGCCCTGCTTGGGCATATCGATGGCTGTGTGTGCCCAAGGCCCCATGACGAGACGCGTGTGCTTGCGCGCCGCTTCACCGCCCTTGGCCACGATATCGGTAAAATTGTCAATCACGTCGCGCGGGTAGTTGTCCCACCAGCCGCTGACAAGCAAGCAGGGCACGCTGATTTTCTCGGGCGTGTAGCTCATGCGTTTGGCCAAAGACCAGACAGGAGCGTCCGGACTCGACGCGCGGCCCACCGCCTCGCCCACGCCAAAGCCGAGGCGGTCGAGCGCGCTGACGTGGGCCTCCAGCTTCACGCCGCCCTCGTAGTAGGCCTCGTAGCGCTGGCCCTGGTAGGCAATCAGCGGCGCGGCACACACAAGATGCGGCGGCTGCTCGGCGGCGGTGTCAAACTGCTGTTTGCCCAAGGCGCTGCCGCCCCAGGTGCCGATCTTGCCGTTGCACCACTCCTGCTTGGCGCACCACTCTACGCAATCAAAGCCGTCCTGGCCGCGCTTCCATTTGCGCTTGTCCACGCCCTGCAGCGCGGCCTTGCTGCCATAGAAGCCGCGCCAATCGACGAAGCAATAAGCGTAGTTCTCGCGGTCGAATCTGGCCCAGGCCTTGGCGGAGCCGCGCGCGGCTTCGCCCGCGCGTTCGGCGTCGCCGTATTCGCGACCCATGTTGTTCTTGTTGTAGGGCGTCTGCACGAGCACACAGGGGTATTTGCCGGCCTTCTTGGGCAAGAGCACGTTGGCGGCGAGAGACTTGCCATCGCGCATGGGAATGGCGATGTCGCGCAGTTCGGAAACCCACTTGGGTTCCTCGGGGGCGGGCGCGTCCTGAGCGGCGATGGAGGTCAGGGCAAGCAGCGTGAGTGCAAGGGCGAGTGTAGTGCGCATGGCCATGACACCCCGCAGAGCTTGTCTGGTTTCGCGGGAGTTGAGTTGTACAATTACTTGTACAAGAGGAGCCGGCCATGCCCGTCGTAAGAACCGCCAAAGATATCAAGCCACTCTCCAAGGTGCGCGCCAACTTGCGGCGTTTTGTCGAGCGCGCTTACAAATCGACAGCTCCGGTCGTTATTACACGCCGCGGCGAGCCGCGCGCCATCTTGCTTGGTGTTCGAGAATACGACCGCCTTGTGAATGCCCAGGAGCGCGAAGAGATCCGTCGAGTCATCAACCTCAGCCGGAAACAGATTGCTCGTGGTGAGTCCGTCACGCTTGATGAGTTTGAACGGAAGATGAACGCGAAGCTCAAGAAGCTCACGAGGAAGCGCGCATGAAGGTGGTTCTCTCTCGCGCCTTTGAGGCCCAGGCAGACCAGATTTTTGAACGCATCTTTCGTGACAAGCCAAGTGCGGCGGTACGGTGGTGGGACAGCCTGCGATCGAAGCTGCGAAGACTGAGCCGGTTCCCCAACAGCGGCCGAGTTTTCGAAGCGAAGGGCTTCCCTACCATTCGCCAGATCACGTTTGGCAACTATCTCGTACTGTTTGAGGTCGGTGAGGGCCAAGTTGATGTTCTGGCCATTTTCCACGGTTCTCAAAGATTTCGACCTGCAATTCTCGGACGCGCAGGCGGCGAAGAAGAGTGATCGCCGTCCTCTGTAAGTTCACGCCTTCAGCTTCACGCTGGGGTATTCCTCCAGCCACGCCGCCACATCTTCGGGCAAAGCGCGGCTGGTGGGGCGCAGCAGGTGGCCAATCGCAAGCAGTGCAATGGGCACAAAGATGAATGTGCCGGCCAAAGCCTGCAGTTGCACGGTGTGGATGAGGTTGGCCTCGCCCATGGTCTTGGCCTCGGGTTCAATCACGCCGCCCCATCCGAGCCAGTAGGTGACGCCCAATTGAAAAATCACGATGCCGGCCCAGAAGCAAGGCGCGAACAAGCCCTTGAGCGGCAAATGCCGCAGCACGACCTTTTGGCCGCGCTTTTCTTCCCATGCCGCAAGCCAGCCATCGATGCGCTGGTTCAGGAAGATCACGAACCAGCCCACGGCAAACCAGCCGGCGTAATTGGCCAGCGGCACCGAGAAATGCGTGCCGGGGCTGGGGTAATGGTAAATCTCGCCCAGGAACCAGTAGCGGCCGAGATGCGCCAGCGGATCGACGATCAAGTCAATCACGACCATCAGCGTCGTGCCGAGTAAGAGCACGAAGGCCGAGTTGCGCACGCGGCGCGGCGTCACGCGCTGCACATCGCGCGGCCCAAACCAGAACGACGACATGAAGAACTGGGCGAAAGAGAAACTCACGTAGCTCAGGAACGAAAACGACAGGCTGTCAAAGAACGGCACGCCCGCGATGACGAGGTCGTTCTCGAGTTCATCGTAATGGTAAACGTACCAGCCAAAGGGAATGCCATTGTACTGCGTGCTCATCCACTCGGCGACAAAGGCCACCAGATAACCGCTGACCATCCAGATCAGCGTGCGCAGCTTGCCTTGCTCGAAATACGAAAGCGCCAGGAACGCGAGCAGGAACAGCGTCACGTAGGGACGGTGCGTGAACGACCAGATCAGCTCGGCCATGGCTTGAATCTACCGCGCGAGGCGCGGCATAGCTAGCGCGGCTGGCGCGTGACCTGATAGCGGCATTCCGCGCCGCCTATTTTGCGGCAAGATCCCGCGACGTGCACAACGTTGAAAACCAGGCTGCCGCGAAAGCGCTCCACGAGAGAGCTGATAATGCCCAGGTCAAAGTCACAGGGATAAGGGTTGTTGCAGCGGATTTGGTAAGTGCCATCGCCAAGCTGGCTGAATTCGTAGTACCCGATGTCGCCGTTGCGGTGGGCATTGTGGTAGGCGATGTCGATGCTCTGCAGCGCCGTGGCCACGTCTTTCATCATGTGCGATGGGAACTCGGCCGCTTGCGGAATGCGGTAGCCCACTGAATAAAGGGTGTCAGCACCCAGACGCTCATGAATAGTGCGAAACACATTCAGCCAGGCCTGCATGGGATACCAGCGCTCCGGGCGAAGAGGATCAAGCCCTTCACGGCGCAGCAATTCCAGGCCCACGCTGCGCAACATCATCCCCGAGATCACCGATTGAACGGTGCGGCCATCAACCTCAACGGTGCTTGAGCTGGCCTCAAACGGGCGAAAGGTACGCCCGTTGGGGTGGCCGTCTGCACTGGTCGCGAGATCGGCCATGCTTACACCTTTGCCCCCATGCCGCGGAAGTAAATGCGTAGCGCATCTTCACAGTGAACAAGCTGCTGGCCCTCGTTGCGCTCAAAGGTCACACGCTGCTGAATCAGACCGTAGCAAAGGGCCAGGGCTGCCCGGGCTGCCAAGCGGCAATCCGTTTCACGCGGCAACTCGCCCAGCACGCGGGCGCGCTCGATCAGGGTTTCAATCAAGAACAAAGCCTCGCTGGCAACCTGGCGGATGCCGCGCGCAATCAGGTCATTCCCGCGCTTGCCGGCGTGACCCCACATGTGCAGCACGATCGCCGCAAATTCACCCAGCGAGAGCACGCGCGCTTCCTGGTTTGCACAGAAGCGAAAGAGCCGCTCCAGCGGTTTGGGCTCCATCGATGGCTCGATCTCGGCGTCGTTATGGGTAAACACGTCGCGAACCAGCTCGCCGGCCAGCGATTCCTTGCTGTCGAAGTAAAGGTAAACGCTCCCCTTGGCCACCCCGGCTTCATCGGCGATGGAGGCCACAGAGGCGCCGTCAAAGCCGTCTCGGGCAAACACCCTGAGAGCGGCATCGAGCAACTGGCGCTGACGCAAATCGCGTTTGGGCGACGAAAGCTTCATTCCGACCACTCGGTCATGTTCTGCTGTGATTCTACCCCGCTAACCCAAAGGTGCCACGTTGAAATCTGTTCCGGCACGAACGGATTAACGGGAACGGGCGTTCCCTGGTCTGGATAAAGCGCAAAGATTCACGCGGATTTCGTCGAGGCTACACCTTGGAAATGAATCCCCATTTGTCTTCAGCCTTGCCCGTCACGAGATCCAGGTAGGCCTTCTGGATGCGGGTCGTGACTGCGCCGCGCGCGCCCGCCCCAACGGTGATTTTGTCGATGCTGCGGATGGGCGTGATTTCCGCCGCCGTCCCGCACGCGAAAACCTCTTCCGCAGTGTACAGCTCCGCGCGACTGATCGTGCGCTCCACCACTGGAATGTTCATGTCGCGCGCGAGTTTGATGACCGTGTCTCGCGTGATGCCGCTGAGAATGGAATGGCCAATGCCGGGCGTGTTGACGACGCCGTCGCGCACCACAAAAATGTTCTCGCCCGAGCCCTCACTGAGCATGCCGTTGACATCCAGCGCGATGCCTTCGCTGTAGCCGTTGGCGATCGCTTCCATCTTGATCAGCGCGCCCGATGCGTAGTTGCTGGCGCACTTGGCGATGCTGGGCGTGGTGTTAGTGGCGTTGCGCTGCCAGCTTGAGATCATCATGTCCACGCCCTTTTCGAGGGCTTCATCGCCGAGATACTTGCCCCAGTCCCAGGTGATGATGTCGAGCGAAACCGGGTTCTTGAGCGGGTTGACGCCCATGGGGCCGAAATCGCGGTACACAATGGGCCGCAGGTAGCAGGCCTTGAAATTGTTCACGCGCACGGCTTCAAGGCAGGCCTTGATCACGTCATCCTGCGAGAAACGAATCTCCATGCGGTAGATCTTGGCGCTGTCAAACAGCCGGCGGATGTGATCCTTGAGGCGGAAGATGCCCGGCTTGCCGCCAACGTCGTATGCACGAATGCCCTCAAACACCGCGCTGCCGTAATGAATCGCGTGGGTGCAGATATGCACCGTGGCATCAGCCCAGTTGATGAACTCCCCGTTACGCCAGATCTTCTCGCAAAGCTGCTTCGACATGAATTCACCGGTAGTTTCTTCTCGCCTGCCCTGAAATGTTAAGGCTCCCAACCGCGGCTCGGTTTGCGGCCAAGGCGCAGGGATTTACAGGTTGGACAGGATCATCGCCGCGCCTGCCCAGCCTGTGAATCCCTGTGATGTTGCCTTTGCGCCGTGTGTTCCGTGGCTGACGCCGTTTCCGTTGTAATTCCCGGTCAAGCCGCGTCCAGCCTATGCGCCGACCAGTTTTTGTAACTCCGCCTTGAGTTTGCTCAGCGCATTGAAACGGTGACTGAGCTTGTTCTTCTGCTCCGCCTCCAGTTCCCCGAAGGTTTTGCCCAATGGCGGGTAGTAAAACAGCGGGTCGTAGCCAAAGCCGTGCTTGCCGCCGGCCTGTGCCGCAATCCGGCCTTCCACCGTGCCGCGCGCTGTGCAGAGCACGGCATCGGGCGTTGCCAGCGCGATGCAGCACACAAAGCGCGCCTTGCGTTTTTCCGGCGGCACGCCCTTGAGATTCTTGAGCAGCAGCGCGTTGTTGGCGGCGTCATCGCCATGCTTGCCCGCGTAACGCGCGCTCAGCACGCCGGGCGCGCCCTTGAGCGCATCGACTTCAAGGCCGCTGTCGTCGGCCATGACCACGATGTCGAGCGTCCTGGTTTGGGGCACCACCGGCAGGCGGCCGCTTGAGCCAAGCGTCACGGGCCGGTGGCGACCACTTGTCTCCTTGGAGCGCTGGGCCGACAGCGCTTCAAAATTGTCGGTTTCATCATCGTCGTCGCCGGCCGTGCTCTGGTTGGCAAAGCCCACGCGCTGCGCCAGCGCCAGAAAGCGCGCCAGTTCCTGCGCCTTCTTCTTCGCGTTGCCCTCAAAGGTGGGCTCGTCCTCCACGATCGGCGGCACACCTTCAAAATGCGACAGCGGCACGAATTCGACGCCGCGCACATCAGCAAGAATGGCGCGAATCTCTTCGAACTTGTGCCGGTTGCCGGTACCTACGACGATCTTGAGCAATGCCCTGTCCATACTTCGCGGCAAACGATAACGGCGAGCGCCGCGGTTCGCAAGTTCTCACGAACCGCGGTGGCGGGTTCATTAGAATGCTCTACCAATCCTGATCGCGGCAAGAGGCTCAACGCAGAGGCGCCGAGACGCAGAGAAAAGCCAGGCCCGGCTTGCTGCACCCCCATGGCAGGCAGTGGCTGGAAACAAAGCGGCCTCGTGCAGTTCTCTGCGTCTCGGCGGATTGCCTTTTCCGCCATCGGGTTGGTGAGCGCTTTCAAACAGACCCACTACCCGAACCGCGCTTTCAGCGCTTGCCCTAGATAATCCAGTCCGACCACGAGTGCGCGCTGACCGTCGGCGCGGCGCAGCCGCCCGCCGCGCAAGCCGCGCTGGGCCCCGTTGCCGCGGGCGCAATCACCCGGGGCGCTCCGTTGTCACTGGTCATCGGCAGCTTCGCGGCCGCCCAGGACTCCATGCCGCCCTCGAGCAGCAGGCATTCGTTCAACCCGGCTTTGCGCGCGGCCATCATGGCAATCGTGGCGCGCACTCCCGCTTTGCACACAAACAGCAGCGGGCGCTTGAGCTTTTCCAGCTCATGCACGCGCAGGCTCACTTCGGGCAGCGGCAGCGCATAAGCGCCCTCCATGCGGCCGGCCGCGAACTCATCGGCGTAGCGCACATCCACCACTGTGAAATCACGCCCCGGCACGCCCAGCGAATTGACCTCTCGAGGCTGCACGATGCTCGATTCCGCCAGCCCCGCGCGCGTGTTGAAGGCCAGCATTTCGGCCATGTTGTTCGGCAGCGGCCCCGGAACATCGAGGCGCGCCACCAGTGCTGCCTTGTCGCGCTCGCGAAACGCGGCATTGCTGCGCAATTCCTCGGCAATGGTGCTGACGTGCTTGCCGTTGTAATCGTGGCCGGGGTGGATCTCGATCTCGCCGCCCAGCGCTTCGAGGCGCCGGAAGCTGTCAAAGAGTGAAGCCGCGCTGCCGCCCATGAAATCGGTGCGTGCCGAGCCGCCGATGAACAGCGTGTCGCCGGTGAGAAGCGCGTTGCCCGCCAGCACGCACATCGAATCGGGTGTGTGGCCGGGGGTGTGCAGGAAGCGAATGGACTGCCCGCCCAGTTCAAATTCGTCGTCGTCGCGCGCCAGCGTATCGGCCACTTTGCTGCGCGTGGCGCCGCTCATCACGACCTTGCAGCTCGTGAGATTGCGCAGGCGTTCGCTGCCCGACAAATGGTCGGCGTGCGTGTGGGTGTCGATCGCATACTTGAGCGTCAGGCCCTCGCGCGAGAGCGCATCGAGAATGCGCGGCGCCCAGTCAAAGCGCGCATCGACCACCGCGGCCGTGCGCGTTTTTTCGTCAGCAACCAGGTAAGCGCGGCATTGCATGGCCGAAGTCAACGCGCGCACAGTTTGGATTTGGGTTTTCACGCGGAGGATTATGCAGCGCGCACGAACAACGCGCCAGTCGGAGAACGGGTTTCGTGATGGTCTGCCGTGCGCCGGCGGATGCACGGGCATGTCGAACAGCAGCGCGCCAATGCGCCAATGCCCGCCACGGCCCTTGTGAGGCCTACGCAGACGGCGACAGCGCTGAAACACTTCGGCACCCTTTGATTTGATGTGAACAAAAGAAGAGCCTCCCGACATCCACTCGCAAACTCGCCGTCCGCGTAAGAGCACCACGGGCCAGCGCGAGCTTTGCGTTTTTGCGCATTGGCGCGAGGCCTTTGACGGTTACCCCAGGAGCCCCAATTCACGGCTGCCGTTGCCGTTTGAAATTCTGGCCTGTCCTGAGCTCGGCCCGCCCTGAGTCCATCGAAGGGGCGAAGGGCCGTCATTCTGACTATTCTGTTCATAGCGCGACCGGCTGCGATTTGCAGGATGGGCAGAATGGTCAGGATGGTCAGAATTCAACAGCTTTGGCTTTTGTCTTTCGCCTTGCCGTTGTCTTTGAACCCAAAAAGCAGGTCTCCGCGTCTCCGCGCCTCTGCGTGAGATGCCGTTGCCGTGGTAGGGGCGACATATATGTCGCCCCTACGGTGCACGGATTTTGCCGTTGCCGTTTGAGTTTCTGGCCATTCTGTGCATGAATCGACCGGTTCACCGCGAACCGCACTCCGCGAACCGCTCACCGCACTCCGCTCACCGCATCATTCCGGCGGTGGTCTTTCTAGATCTTCGAACTTCATCGCTTTGTCCGCCGGTCTTACTCCCCAGCTTTCCGGCATTTCGAGCGGCGCTTGCGGCCACTCTTTCTCCAGCGGCACTTCGGGCGTTTCTTCGAGGAACTTCTTCCAGTG
>JADLFN010000090.1 GCA_020845475.1 Planctomycetota bacterium | reverse complement strand
CGACGCACGCTGGAAGAAGCCTGCGAATATCAGAATACCGACGGAAAACCGTTCGTATGGAAGGCAACGGCCGAAAGCATACTTGCCAAACTCCATTGCCTTAATCCGTCAGGGACAGGACACTAGAGCGCGAACGCCAGCACGCAGAACTGGTGACACGAGGCCGCGCCTATGGCAAGGCCAATCCGCGCCTGACCGACCTGGAAAATTACCCGACAGAAGCTTTCGCCGGCGCAGGACGGAGGCTGCTGGCGTTCGTGATTGATTGTGTGGCCGTGATCCCGACGATGCTGATCATCGCCTGGATTCTCGGCGCGTTGCCGGGGCAGGAGGAAGGCATCTTCGGCCTCGACCCGCGCTACACGAAACTCGCCAGCAAGATCGCGCAATTCCTGCTCTACGACTTCTACTTCGTGGGCATGCTGCATGTCTGGGGCCGCACCTGGGGCGTGATGCTGGCGCGCTATTCCATCGTGCGCCGCGACCTCGGTAAGCCAACAAAAGGCATGGCGCGCGGCCGCTATTGGGCCATGGTCTTGAGCATCGTGCCCCTGGGCTTGGGCCTGCTTTGGATTTTCGGCCACAAACAAAGACGCGGCTGGCACGACCTCATGGCTGGAACCTACGCGGTGAAACGCACGCACCTGATCGGCGATTTGGCCATCGTCGCCGACACGCCCGAGGGCGAGTCAGCACAGCACCGCAAAGAGAAACACAATTCGGAACTGGGCATCATCGTGCTCAACCTGCTTCTGTTTGCGCCGGGCATGATTCTGGTGGGAGTGGGCGTGTACACAGCCAACAAGCTTGGCCTGATGAAACCCGGCCCCGAAGAAATCCCCGCCAGCCTGCAAGCACTCGAGGGGTAAGCACAAAATCGGGCCACTAACGTCGGACCCGTCCCGGCGTTTGCGTTTCGCAAACTCCGCCTAGCCAAAGCCGCCACGGAAAGACTTTCGTTGTTGTGGCGGCCTTCACAGCCGTTGCGCGAGACAAAGCACTTTCGCCCCGAAGGGGCCGAACGCCGATAGCCGTGGGTGGAGCAAAGCGGAACCCACGGAATCTACGTCCCAGACGCAGAGCCCCGCAGGGGCGACCGGATCAGTCGCAACCGTTGGTCGAGGGTTAGCGCAAGATCCGGTCGCCCTTGCAGGGCTCGAATCATCGCGCGCGACGTCCGGGGGTTACCTCGCGCGGCCAAGCCGCGGACTTTCCCCAAAACGCTACGCGTTTCAGGGTGCGCTCCCTACGGTCGCCCCCCGGCTATTGTCGGCCGGCCCTTTCAGGGCCGAACTGCGCGGCATGGGTGGCGACTGTAGGGGCGACATATATGTCGCCCAGTGTGCACCCCGGTCCGGGGCGACATGTATGTCGCCCCTACGAATCCAACCATTGGTCGAGTTCGTCCGTGCCGGTGCGCTCCGGGTTGTATCGATCAAGCGCCCAGCGCAACGGGTTCAAGTGAATGTAGTTGAAAGCCGCGTCCCATTCGTCGTCGCGCAGCACGCGGTCATGAAAGTCGCGTTGCCACAGTTGGCTGGAGATCAGGCCAAGTTGGCGCGCACGACGAGTAACGGCGGCCTTGAACGTCCCGATGATCACACCGAGTGATTTGGGCGCCGGCCCACGGGCAATGGGCGATGCTGGGGTAGGGGCGACATATATGTCGCCCCTACGTGTGCCGCGCGGCTTGGAATCTTCTTCGCGCCATTGGCGCACCTTGGCAGCCCATTCCGGCGTGGGCGTGATTTGAACGATACCGTGAACGTGATTAGGCATGACCACGTACGACGGGATCGCGACGGCCGGGAAATGCGCCGGTATCTCGCGCCAACATTCATCGACAATGCGCCCCAGGGGCGATAATTCGACGCATGCCGCGCGGCCTTCGTCCACCTCGCGCGTGGACAAAATCCGGCCGCGCGAAATGGTCTCACCGGCAATGACGCGGCCAAACAGGCAACGTCGATCCTCGATGCAAATCGTCACGAAATAGCCGCAAGGCGCCGAGTAGTCAAACCCGCGCCAGCGATGGGATTGGCGATCACGTTCAGGTTTGTCAGGCACAAGGACAAGTATGCCAAATCCGTAGGGGCGACATACATGTCGCCCCAGTGTGCACGTTCACCGAAATGCGGGGCGACATATATGTCGCCCCTACAACGGTCGCAAATCCGTAGGGGCGAGGCATGCCTCGCCCTTTCGGCGACTCATCGCCATTCGCGGGCGACCCACGAGTCGCCCCTACGTGGCGAGAGGCAACCCGCCCACTCACCGCAATCCTGCGTAGTTCGGCTCTTCGATCCTCGGCGCGCTGTCGATGAACGTGGCTCGCGGGGCGCATAAGTTTCGCCAGATGAAAACGACAATTGCACGAAACTGATCAGGAAATGCGTTCGAAAGGTGTGTGGTTTTGGTCCGTTTCCCGTTGGTCAAGTCGAATTGCCATTGTGCCCCGTCATAGACGCTCTTTCGAAGGATCTTCGCGGGCGCTTCCCCGAGCTTGGCGGCAATGATCAGCTGACGAAGGGCGTCCACCTCAGCGGCTGACATCTCGAAATCGGCCTTGAAATGATCGAACACCGTCACCGGCTTTCCGTCATGCGTCGATTGGCGTGTCCGGTAGTAAACCAGTGACGCGGTGCGATCAGTACGAACGATGAATTCATGCAGCAGCAGACACTCGCCGCTATCACGCCAGTAGAACGAAAATTCGTCGGTTGGTACGAGAGACAACGGTTCAGGTTCGGCTTCATGTGAAACTTTCTCGGTGCTGTAGCTGCTGCGCAACTGATGCTCCAGCTGATCGTCATCGTAGGCACGAAAAAGAGTCCAATGCGCGTTCAGTCCAGGGTGCGGCATTAACTCGACAGGAGTCTTGTTGTATTCGTCTTCACGAAGGCTGAGTGCACAAACACCGGCAACCGCAATTCCGAACACGGCCAGCAAGGCCATGATTAGGGCCCTCAGGTGCCGGCGCGCTCGGGGTTTAGGCGGCATGATAAGGCCTGCCACTGACGCAGCGGACACTGAGTTTTCACTTGGGGTGTTTGAGAATTGGCGCATCCGCGCGAGCCCTTTCCCCTCCGTGAACTCCATGCTCTCCGTGGCTATCCCGCCAGCTTCCGCAGCTCCTCATCCGTCAGAAGCCGCGACGCGGCTTTGGCGGCGTTTAGGATTTTTTCGACGCGTGCGTCGGTGGGCTCGTAGCCGTGCTGTTCGCACCAGAAAACCACGTTGCTCTTGCCGCTCATGTGGCCGATGCGGATAATTTGTTTCAGGCCGAAGTCGCCGGCGGGCACACCTGAGTACACGCGATCCGCAAGCCAGTTGTCGCCTTTTTTCTTGGCTTTGATGACGGCTGCGGCATGGACTCCCGTGCCCGTTTCGAAGGCGTCTTCGCCGAAGACGGGGTAATTCTGGGGCAAGGGCACGCCGGTGTATTCGTGGGCTTTCTTGACGTACTCGGCGAGCGCGCTGAGGTCGTTCTTTATAAGCCCCATCAATTTCAGGTTCACGAGCAGTTGGTCGATCTGGCAGTTGCCCACGCGCTCACCCAGGCCTAGCGCGGTGCCGTGCACTACGTCGGCCCCCGCTTCAATGGCTGCCAGTGAGTTTGCGACCGCTAACCCGCGATCGCTGTGGCCGTGCCAGTTCACGAGCACCTGTTTACCCGTCGGTTTCACCACGTCTTCGATCACGAACCGCAAAAGCTGCTTCACGCCGTGGGGCGTGACGTGGCCGCAGGTGTCGCACACGCAGATGTTGCCCGCACCCAGTTCAATGGCGCGCTGGTAGAGCGCCTTGACGTCGGCGGGTTTGCTTCGCGTGGTGTCCTCCGTGACGAACATGACCGGAATCTTGTGGTCAATCGCCCATTTCACGGCGACTTCCATTGTTTCCATGAGTTTTTGCAGCGTCCAGCCTTCGGCGTATTGGCGAATGGGCGACGTGCCCAAAAACGCGCTGGCCTGGATCTTGATGCCGAATTTCTGCTGTAGCGCGTCGATGGGCTCAATATCCGAAACAACAGTGCGAACCGCGCACCCCGGCTTTATGCGCATCTTCTCGGACACGATCACCTGCAAAAGGGCTTCGATGTGCTCGCGGTGTTGCGGGCCCGCACCGGGCAGGCCGAGGTCAACGCGGTCGATGCCGAGCCTTTCCATGTAGCGCAAGAGTTCGATCTTCTGCGCGATGCTGGGGTTGATGGCGCTGGGGCTTTGCAGGCCGTCGCGCAGGGTTTCGTCGTCGAACTGGATGGGCTTGGTGCGTTTGATCAGCGCGTCGCTGCCCTGCTTGTTCCAGTCGTAAATCAAATCGTTTTCGGCGAGTGCTTGGGTCATGTGGTTCTCCAGCCTGCAGTATAAAGGCGCGGCTAGCCGCGTGCATAGGGCGGCTGTTTTGCTTCTTTCTTAACGTGTTCAGGGGCAGGTGCAATCCGCCCGATGATTCCGGCGAAAGGCACTCGATTACCGCGCGGCCACCAGTAACATGTTTCACCTCGAATGAACCAGCCCCTGCCGAGACGTAATCCGCTGCCCAATGCCAAGCGTCCTGTGGCGGAGGGCGGGCCCACGGCTGTGCCGCAGCAGCGCGCGGGCGGAGTGCGGCCTTCAAGCAAGCCGGTAAGGCCGGAAATGGCAGCGCCCACGGTCAAGCGGCCGATGGCTCCGCCGCAGAAGAAGCCCAGCTCGCCCATTCAGCCCGCGCCGGCGGAAGTGGAGCGCAAGCCCCAAAAGCCGCAGTCGATGGATGAGTTGATCCCCGCGATGGTGCGCTACGCGATCAAGCAATCGCTGGGCCTGGGGATTTCCGAATTCGACGAGAAGCTGCTGCCGCGCATGAAGGAGCTGCTGCCCGCGGCGTTGCAGGGCGCACCCGATGAAGCGCTGCGCGAGCACTTGCTCACGCTGGCGCATTCGCTTTTCATAGCGATTGTCTCGGGCCAGTTCCGTGAGCGCCCGGTGCTGTGCGGCGTGCGCGCGGCAGAACTCGCCGCCGACCTGACGGAGCGCGTTCTGGGCGCGGTGGGGGAGATTGAAGAAGAGCGCCTGACGGCAATCCGTTGCCGCAACGTGCTGGTGGGTTTGACACTGCAAGCGGTGCGCCTGCTGGAAACAACGAACCTCGAGCGCGAAAGCCTGAAGGGTTTCACGGACAACTACGAGCGCGCGGTGATCATCGCCTATGGCCTCAAGACGCAGGCCGAAGCCACGAGTACAGCGCCGTGGTCGGGCATGAAAGATAACCCGCTCGACAAGCGCATCGGCGCCACGATCAACACCATGAGCAACGTGTTTGGCGATTACATCGCCAAGCACAGCCAGGACCTGAGCGAGGAAGTAAACCAGAGCGTGCTGGCCGAATTCGACGGTTTCATGGAGCGCTTTGCGCCCTACATTGACGGCGGGCACAGCGCGGGCGCCGAGAAAAGCAGGGCGCTGCAAAAGAGTGTGGGAACGGAAGTCAAGCGCAGCGAGAAAGTGGAGCCGCTGGAGATCAAGGAACTGCGCACGCGGCCCGCGGGCGTTGAAATCAAGCTCGCCGACGGACGCACGCTGTTTGTTTCGCACGACGATGCGCGGCGCATCGGCAAGGCCGCCGACGGCGAAGTGGATGACACCGGCAAGCGCAATCGCGCCGAGCTTGAAGCCCGCGCCGCTGAGGGTGATGGTGCGCCCAAATCGCAGGGCAGCATTGAGCGCGGCATCGACAAAGGCCCTTCGCGCAAGCACGACCGCGAAATCATTGAGCAGCGAAAGCCGCAGCAGCCCGCGGTGAAAATGCCCGCGCAAAGGCCGCGCCCGCGTTAGCCCGCCCTTCAATTGCTGCCTGACAGAAGTACACTTGCCGCCCCGCGACTGGGTACAGCGCGCCTGCACCGTGCAGGCCGTTGTTGAGACCACACGCGCGCTTTGACAAGGAGCTGTTCCATGAGCACGATCCGCATTCCCACGCCGCTGCGCAATTTGACCAGCGGTGCTGCCGAAGTTGCCGTTACCGGCAAGACCGTAGGCGAAGCACTGGCGGCCCTTGAAGCCAAACACAACGGCGTCAAAGCGCGCATCTGCGACGACCAGGGCAACGTGCGCCGCTTCGTCAACGTTTACCTCAACGACGAAGACATCCGCTTCCTGAGCAACCTCGAGACGCCACTCAAAGAAGGCGATTCGCTCTCCATCGTGCCCGCTATTGCCGGCGGGTAGCGTCTGGTTTCCGTAAACCCGGAGTCCGGATGTCGCGCAAGCGCATTCCGGTCATTCATCGTTTCGCGGACCACCACCTTCACTACTCGACTCCCGGACTCCGGACCACCGGACGCCGGACTCAAGGAAAGAAATGCGCACTCTCAAACTCGGCCTGCTCGGCTGCGGCGTTGTTGGCCAGGGGCTGGTGAAACTTCTCAAAAAACACCACGACGACTTCAAACGTAACGGCTTTGACCTCAAGCTTACGCATGTGGCCGTGAAGCACCCGCAAAAGGCGCGCGAGGTGGATCTCTCGCACGTTCACGTTTCCGCTGATCCCGTCGCGCTCGCAAAAACCGCCGATATCGACATTCTCGTGGAGGTTATGGGCGGGCGCGAGCTGGCTCTGGAAGCCGGTGTGGCCGCGCTCTTGCGCGGCATCCCCGTGGTCAGTGCCAACAAGGCGGCGCTGGCTCGCGGCCTCTCGCGCTACATCGAGGCGGCTAAGGAAAAGGGCGCGGGCCTGGCCTTTGAGTCCGCGTGCGCGGCGCACATTCCGATCATCGAGGCGTTGGACCGCTCGCTGGCCTGCGAGGAAATCAGCGTCATCAAGGGCGTGGTCAACGGCACAACCAATTACATTCTCACGCTGATGGAGCGCGCGGGCCTGACGTTTGATGCAGCGCTGGCTGACGCGACCGCCAAGGGCTTCACGGAGGCAGACCCGAGCCTGGACGTCGATGGCATCGATGCGGCCGAGAAACTCACGCTGCTGGTGTTTAAAGCCTTCGGGCAATATGTGCCGCCGGATCAGTTTCACACGGAGGGCATTTCGCGCGTGACCAAGGCCGATATGGCCCTGGCGCAAGCGTTGAACCATCGCATCAAGCTGATTGCCGGCGCGCGCGTGGTGGATGGCAAGCTCAACGCCAGCGTGCACCCGGCGCTGATCCACAAGGGCGAGCTTTTGGCCGACGTGGACAGCGAATTCAACGCGATCATCATTGAAGGCCCGGCGTTCAAGGAACTCACGTTCCTGGGCAAGGGTGCCGGCCAGTTGCCCACGGCCAGCGCAGTGCTCAATGATGTGGTGAAATTCGCGCGCGGCAACCCCACACCGGCGCTGCCCGGGTTTGTGAAGGCGCACCCGCTGCCGCTGGCGCACGCGCCGACGAAGCACCTGGCTTACTGCTACTTTTTGCGCCTGAAAGTTCTTTCAAACGGCATAGTCGATGGCGTAGTGTCGTTCCTTGAGACTCAAAATGTGAAGGTGCTGTCGCGCGCCTTCATCAGTAACGGAGACGGCGAGTATCTGGGTTTGATAACCGATGTGGTGAAGGAGTCGCGGCTCAACCATCTGCTGAACACGCTCAAGCGCGTGGACGGCGTGCTGGAAGATCCGGCCTTTATCCGCCTGGACAAGGACAACTACCGTGACATCGTCGAACTTGAGCAACGCGCGTATTTCGGTTCCAGCCTCGAGCGCTAACCTCGGGCCTGGTTTTGACTGCCTGGCGCTCGCGCTGGGCTTGAGGCTGAACGCCAAGGCCGACTGGGACGGCGCCAAAGTCAAACTGCGCGACTTCGACAGCCCGCTCGATTGGTGGAAAAAGTGCGTGCTGCCCAATTGCAAATACACAGGCACGGTGGCCACTCTCGAGGATGACGAAGGCCGGCCCAACCTCGTGGCTGTTTCCTTCGCCAAGGCCGTGATGGCGGGCGGCCCGGAGTATTACCTGCCTGAAAAACTCTCGATCGAGATGCACTCCGACATCCCGATTGGCCAGGGCCTCGGCTCGTCTGCTGCGGCCGCCGTGGCCGGAGCCGCGCTGGCGGAGTTGTGGCGCACGGGCAAGCTGGACAAACAGAAAGTGTTTTCCGCGGCGGTCGAGATTGAGGGCCACGCGGACAACGCCGCTGCCGCGACCTTTGGCGGGTTGCAGGCCGCGCTGTTGTTCGGGCGCGAAACGCGTGCCAGCAACATCAAGTTCTCGGACTCACTGCGCATTGCCATTGCCGTTCCCAAGGAAACGCTCAAAGAGAGCACAGCGGCCACGCGCCGCTGGCTGCCGGAAAACCTCAAGCGCACTGATGCGGTGAGCAACCAGCGCGCGCTGCTGACGCTGCTGTACGGCCTTCGCCTCGGCGACAAAGAGGCGATCCGCGCCGGCTTTGAAGATCGCCTGCATGTGCCGCACCGCAAGGGCATGATCGTGGGTTATGACGACATTGCCAAAGCGGCCTGGGATGCGGGCGCCTTTGGCGTGACGATCTCGGGCGCGGGCGGCACGATGATTGCGCTGGGCCAGGGCGACATGAAGCCCGTGGCCGAGGCCATGGCGCAGGCTTACTCGCACCACGGCATGGATGCCACTCCGCTGACACCGAACATTGACGTCGAAGGCCTCAAGCAGGAAGCGTAGAGTATTGCCGCCAATGACTGCGGATGAACGCCGATGGGCACGAGTGAGCTGCCCTATCGGCGTTCGGTTTTTTCCAACGCGCAAAGCCCGCGGGCGTTTCACAACTCACAGGCCGCAAAGCCGCTAGACAGGCCGATTCCCAGACAGGAGCACGCCATGAAGCGAATCCGTTTTCGCGCCGGTTTCACGTTGATTGAGCTGATGGTCGTGGTCGTCATCCTGGGCATTCTTGGCGCCATGGCCTTTGGCTACTACATGAACGTGCCCGACGAGGTGAGATGGAAGACCGCAAAACTGGAAATGGTCGAATTGCGCAAGGCGCTTGATGCCTACCGGCTCGAACATGGCCAGTATCCCGAGAAGCTCGCCGACCTTGCAAACATTGATTTGAGCAAGGCGCGAAATCCCTTTTCGAAGCGCGAATTCGACTATGAGCGCGGCGGTGACGGCACGAGTTACACCATCAAGTTCCTGGGCAGGGATGATGCGGAGGGTGACGCGCCCATTCCCGACGAAGATGTGATCATGACCGAGCGCGGCTGAGCATCAGAAACGCCGGCGGTTGCCCGCCGGCGTTCTATTGACGTGTCAAGAGTGAACTACTTGCCGCCCGCCTGCCAGGTGTAACGCAGGCCCTTTTCGCCCTTTTCGATGAAGCCCATCTCAGGTTCGCCGTCAGCGCCGAGCATGGTGCGGAAGCGCGTCACGTTGTTGTGCTCGAGCGCGAACACGCTTCGACCATCGGAGAGCACCGAGGCCAGAATGCTGTTCTTCTTGGTCTTGTCGTACATGATCAGCGAGGATTCACCTTCGCCGCTGGTTGAAACCTGGAACGCCTGCGTTTTGCCGTCCGGGTGATAATACGTAATCACGGCCATGCCCTCGGCGTTGACGGCCTGGGTCATGCGTTGCTTGCCATCGTGGTCCGTCAGCGTGATTACCGTGCCGCTCTTTTTATCCGTGGCCATGCTCAGGCGCGGCTTGCCCTTGGGATCAAGCAGCGAGAACAGCGCCATGCCTTCATCGGTAACGCCCCACACGCCGCGGGGATTGCCGTTGCCATCGAGAAGCTGGAACTCAGTGGCCTGCACAACTTTGGATTCGCCATCGGCCTGCACTGGCTTGTCGCCCGCGAAAACTGCAACGGCTGCAAAGGCGCCCACCATTGACGTGAGACCCATCACGGCCGTCATGGCCGCGAAACGAAGACGCGACATATTTTTCTCCCTGGTATGAAAGTTGAATTGGCCCGTCAGGAAGAACTTACACGGCGGCGAGCGAAAGTAAACGGACTTGCGTCACCCACTGGCCGGGCGCGTGAATTTTGGCAACGTGCGCCGGCTTGTTTGCACGTACTACGGGAACCATTTCGGGGCTCATTGGAGGGGAAGACATGAAGATCAAACTGCTGGGACTTGCCGCGCTGGCCATTGCTTCATTGCTGGTGGTGCCGGTTTCCGCTGAGGAGAAGGCGGCCGCCAAGAAGGTCATGCTCAAGGAGAAGTACGAGGCCGGCCTGGTGATTACTGAAACCGGCACTGAAACCAGCCAGACCACAACCACGATTACGGTCGGCGCACAGAGCGCCGAAAAGATTGAGGAAGACAAAGAAGAGAAGGAAAAAGTAACGGAAGTGCAGGCGGTCGGCGCCGACGGCCACATCAGCGGCGCGCGCGTGAGCCACAACAAGTCCAAGAAGTCCCACGCCGAGCAGGATTTCGGCGCCGCGGAACTGGGCGAAGCGGCCATCAGCACCGGCGACCTCGAAGGCGCAGTCTTTACCTGGGTGTTTGACGCCGAAAAGAAATCCTGGAGCGGCAAGCTGGAGAAGGGCGACGACAACAAGGGTACGAAGAAGGCGCTGGCGAAAAAGGAACCCTTCAAGGTGCCCTTCATCCCCGGCAAGGAAGTGGCCGTGGGCGAAAGCTGGGAGATCGCCGAGAAAGACCTGCGCGACTTCTTTGCCGACGACGAAGCCATGAAGGTCAGCGAGATCACGGCCCGTTGCAGCGCGGATGAAATCATCGCGGGCAAGGCCGGCGAGAGCCTCAAAGTCACCTTCGTGATCGACATCAAGGCCAACTTGCAGAACGAGGATCTCAAGAACCCGGAAGTGACCGCCAAAATCACCGGCCACTACATGTTCAACATCGGCACCTCGCTCATTGACAGCGTTGAACTCAACACCGAACTCAGCTTCTCGGGTGAGGCTCCGGGAAGGGGCGGCGAGAAAATCCCGTTCACGGTCAAGATGAAGGGCCAGGAGATCATGACCCAGACCTACAAGAAGGCTGAAAAGAGCGGCAAGTAAGCCATCGGAAATGCGGAAGGCCCCGTGCACCCGCGCGGGGCCTTTCTGTTGGTCACACAGAACACAGCGAGGTCAAGCACGCTTGCCGAGCATCGCCTGGGCCTTCTCGGTGAGCTTGCGGCCGCGCGGCGTTTTGGCCAGAAGGCCTTCGCGGATCAAATGCGGCTCGTAGGCATCCTCGATCGTGTCTTCTTCTTCGCCGACGGCTACGGCAATTGTTTTCAAGCCAATGGGCCCGCCGCCCTGGTCGGCGATGAGTTTGAGGATGCGCCTGTCCAGCTCTGTCAGACCCTGAGCGTCAATTCCGAGCATGGTCAAACCCTGCTCCGCCAGCGCCACCGTGAGCATGCCCTTGCCCTTGACCTGGGCCACATCGCGCAGGCGGCGCAAAATGCGGTTGGCCACGCGCGGCGTGCCGCGCGCACGTTCTGAAATCAGCGCGGCCGCCTGAGGCTCCATGGGCAGGTCAAGCAACCGTGCGGAGCGATTCACGATTTCCAGGATGTCCGAGGGCGGGTAGGGGTCGAGGCGTTCCAGCACGCCAAAGCGCGCGCGGAAGGGCGAAGACAGCAGGCCCTCGCGCGTAGTCGCGCCCACGAGTGTGAAGCGCTTGAGATTCACGCGCACACTGCGCGCCGCCGGCCCCTGGTCCAGCTGGATATCGACGTGAAAATCCTCCATGGCCGAGTAAAGGAACTCCTCGACCGGCGCGGGCAGGCGGTGGATTTCGTCGATGAAGAGCACGTCGTTGAGCTCAAGATTGGTCAGGATGCCCACGAGGTCGCCCGCGCGTTCCAGTGCCGGCCCGCTGGTCGCGTGCATCTGGCTGCCGAGTTCTGTTGCGATCAGGTTCGCCAGCGTGGTCTTGCCCAGGCCCGGCATGCCCGAAAAAAGAATATGGTCAAGCGCCTCGCCGCGCTTTTTGGCGGCTTGAATGTAAACGCTCAGGTTTTCAACGACGTTGCGCTGCCCGATGAACTCCGCAAGACGCTGCGGCCGCAGCGACAGCTCGAACTCCCGCTCGGCCGAATTAGCCGCGCGCTGGTAAATGGAATCAGACATGCCGCCAAGTTAGGGGCGGCACGGGCGCAGCGCCAGCGTGCACTGCGTGTTGAAAAAAGTAGATGCGCAAGCGGCCCCTTGCCTTTTCAAACAAGCGTTTGATACTAACGTTTGAACCGCGCGTCTGCCGGAATCCCGGCAGCCCCGCCACACCGCTTGCGGCGGCGGCACGCGGTGGCCATACTCGCGCACGATAGGAGATTCCGTGAAACGCCTGCTTGCCTGCCTACTGGTCTCACTTGTTGTTTTCGCCGCCGGGTGCCGTTCACGCGTTACCGAGGTGGAACCTTCGGAGAGCTTCCGCAAGGCCATGGACGAAGTCATGAAGCGCCAGCCGCCGGCGAACCAGGTCAAGCCCGGGGATCTCGAGGCGCGCAAAGAGCCCGTGATTTTGCGGCTCTCACTCTCTGATGCCCTTGATCTTGCGGCGCTGCACAACCGCGGGATCATGTTCTCGCAACTTGCCGTGGAGCTTTCACGCACGGACACCATGCGCTCCAAGTCGAACCTTGACATCACCGTAGGCGCCACGTTGGGCTATGCGCGCAGTGAAGGCGAGCTGACGCAGGTTTTCCCCGGCGACACGCGCACCAAGAACATCACCGGAACCACCACTTACGGTCTCAACGCGCGCCTGCCCTTTGCGACCGGCACCACCGTGGATCTTGATGCCTCGTTCCGGCGCGTGGACTCGAACAGCCCGTTTTCCGCCTTCGAGTTTTTCCCCAGCACCAAGCTGACCCTGACGCAGCACCTGCTCAATGGCGTAGGGCTGGTTCCCAACCTGAGCAACACCTGGATTGCCGAAGGCAACGAGCGCATCGCCGAGCTGAATCTCGCTGCAACCCGCAACGCGCAAGCCTACGCCGTCGCCGTTGCGTACTGGGATCTCGTTGAGGCGCGCGAGGATTTCAAAGTGCTCCAGCGCCAGGCCGAACTCGCCGAGGAATCGCTGCGGCTTGCGGAGAACCGCGCCGCCGCGGGGCTGGGCACGCGCCTTGACGTGCTCGCGCAGCAGAGCAACCTGGCCACGCTCAAGCGCAGCTTGATTCAGGCGGAGTATCTCGTGGAGCAGCGCACCGATGAACTGCTGCGCGCCATCCACCCCGACTTGCTCGTCGGCTACACCCTGTTCGCGAATTACCGCGTCGTGATCGAGACCACGACCCAGGTCCAGGCTGATCCTGCCGCGGCCATGGAGCCTTCGTTGATCAACGAACTCAAGGGCGCTTTGCGCAAGCGCCCCGAAATTGCAGCCGCGCGCAAAGGCATCGAGAACGCCGGCCTCGCGATCACACGCGATGAATACGGGCTTTTGCCCACGCTTGATCTTTCGGGCGATTTCACCGTCAACGGAGTGGGCGCAACGGCCAACGACAGCTTTGAAAGCTACACCGACTTCACCAACCTCGACTACGGCTTTGCGCTCACCTTTGGCGTGCCGCTTCAGAACCGCGCTGCGCGCGCGGGGCTTGATTCTTCAGTGGTTCGCAAGCGCCAGGCGATTCTTGACGCGCGCGAGGCCGAAACCGACGTCATCATGGAAGTCGCGGCGGCCGTGCGCGGCATCAACAGTGCCAAGCGCGGCGTGGCCGCGGCTCAGGAAGCGCGCGATTTCGCCGATGCCGCCCACAAGGCCGAAGTCGAGCGCAACAAGGCCGGCCTGGCGACCGCATTTGAGGTCAAGCAGGCGCTCAATGATCTCACCGCCGCCGAACGTGACCTGATCCGCTCTCGCATCGAGTCCGAGAAAGCGCGACTGGCGCTGCTCAAGGCCACGGGCGAACTGGGCCAATAGCCGCGCTTGTGCTTTCAAGGTCCATGCCCCTCGCCAACGGTGCGGCTACTGTTAAGTTGCTTCCATGGCCTCACCCAACATCCCTGACCCGCTGCGTGACCGGCTGCTACGCCAGAGCCGGCGCGTGCGCCTGGTGCGCATCAGTTTTGCGCTGACAATTGCCGCCGCGCTGGTGGTTTCCTTTGGCGTGGCCTTGTTTCAGGGCGTGGCGCCGTCAGTGCGCGCGACGGAACTGGTGCTGGTCAAGGGCGGCGAAAAACCGCAGGGCCTGGTGCTTGATCAGACCTACGATCCTTCAACGGTGCGCGGCGAAATAGAGGGCAGTTTTCGCCTCGCGTGGCTGCGTGACGGCGAAGTGGTGCCGGGCGCAACCTTTCGCGGCGTGGCTGGCGGCGTAACCCTTGCCGGTGAAAACCGCGCGATTGTCGTGTTTGAATCCCATTTCATTGAGTTTGACACCTCCGGCACGCCCAAAGACTCAGGCTGGCCCAAGACTGTTCGCCAGCAGAACCTCGGCATCAACGACACCGACGCCTCGCCAACCGTTGCCATGTTTGACGGCAAACCCTGGTTGTGCTGGCTTGCAGGGCAGGAAGCGCGGCTTCGCCCGCTCGACAACCCCGATGTTCAATCGGCTTTGTTGCAGGGCGAACTGCGCAAGGGCGCGTTGATGCGCATGATCAGCGCCGAAGGATACCTCTGGCTGATCATCATGGAGAAGCACACGGGGGCGCTCAAGCTGCTGTGGTTCAAGCCGCGCCTTGATGAAGTGCTGCCGCAGCCGGGCGACGGAGTGAAGGAAGAAGGCAATGTGGTAGCAAATATTGAAGGGCTGCACTCCAGCGACATCACCAAAGACGCCCGGGGTTTTGCACTGACCATGTTCAAGGGCCAGCCGGTGGTGATGGTGGCCCGGCGCGAAAAGGACAAGCAAGCCGACACCTGGGAGTTGTGGCGGCTCAAGTCAGACGGCTGGGGGCGCGAGACGCTTCCGGAGTTTCCCTCCAACGCGCTGCTGATTGCGATGTCGGATGCGTCGCTCTCCGCAGTGGATGACACCTTGGCTGTGGTCTATAGCGATGGGCGCACGGCCCACATGGCGCTGGGCAAACTAGAAAACGGTGCGCTGGTATTTGGCGAGCCGACTACGCTCGGGCTTGGCGATGCGCGCGGCCTGGGCCCGATGTTGATCTGGGTGGGGGTGATGCTGGGCCTGTTCATGCTGCTTGCGGGCCAGGGTCTGTGGCTGCTGCTCAATCGTTCACAGGAACTCGACAAAACGCTGGCAGCGGTGCTTTCCGACAAATCGCCCAAAGCCGCGCCGCTGCCCAAATCGGAAACAATGCTGCACGCCACGTTGCTGGCGCGGGCCATAGCGCTGCTGGTGGACCTGGGCGTGACCAGCCCCGCGGTGATCATGCTGAAATCGGTTTACGGCTATGAGTGGACGCAGGCCTATGGCTTCCTGCTGCCCGTTGGCATCGTCACGGAGGTTCCGGTGTTGCTGGCCACGCTGCAGGCGAGCGTCGTGACGCTCTCGATTCTTACACTTTACGCGATGGTCTGTGAGCTGCTGTGGGGCCGCACTTTCGGCAAGGCGCTGCTTCATTTGCGTGTGGTGGACAGTGAAGGCGAACAACCAGGCGCGTGGCAGATTGTAGTGCGCAATTTCGTGCGCGTGTTTGAAATCGCACATTGGGCCGTGTTCCTGATTCCCGCGCTGTTGATGATGATGGGCGGCAAGCAGCAGCGTCTGGGCGACATGCTCGGGCGCACTTACGTGATTGTCGAAGTCGTGCCCGAAGACCAGGCGGATGACCTCGAGATCTAAACCAGCGCCGCGCGATGACGGGCTCGGTCCCAAGCGGCATTGTGGGGCGGCGAGGCCATGCTGATCTTTCTGCTCCAGACGATTCCCGATGGCGGCGCGGTGGAAGTGCCGCAGGAGATCACCGTTTCAAGCGGCGAGATCCTGGTCAAGTTCGTGCTCATGGCGCTCGCGGCCGGGGGCGCTGCGCTGCTGCCGCTGTTGCTGCGGCGCGCGCGCGGGCTGCGTGCGCAGAGTTTCCGCCAGGGCGTGGTGTTCGCGCTCATGCCGGCTGTCGTGCTGGGCACGGGGCTGGCCACCGTGATCACGGGCGTTTCGCTCACGCGCATCAAGTACGGCACGCTCTTGGAATTCTGGCCGCTGCCGCTTGCGATCTTCGTGCTGGTGCTGGCGCTTGAAGTGCTGGGCGGGGCGCTGGGTGCGGCGGCGGGCGGCGCGGGAGACGAACGATGAAAGTCTTGACACGTCAAGCAGCCGTGGCGGGCATGTTCTATCCCGCTGACGCGCAGCGTTTGCGCCGGGAGATTGACGCTTACATTGCAGCCCCGGCCAGGCCGCGCGCGCGCGCATGGGGCGTGATGGTGCCGCACGCGGGCTATGTTTACTCGGGCGCGGTTTGCGGGCGCGCGCTGGCCAGTGTCGAGATTCCGCCGCGCGTTCTGATCCTGCACACCAAGCACCAGCAAGGCGGTGCCACGCTCAGCCTCGCCGGGTTTGACGCATGGCAGACACCGCTGGGAGATGTGCCCGCACACAAGCCCCTGTGCGACGCGCTGGCCCGAGTTGAAGGCGTGCAGGTGAGTAACGCGCCGCACACGCGCGACCACGCGGCCGAGGTGGTGCTGCCCTTTCTTCAGGTGTTGCGCCCGGGGGTTGAAGTTGCGGTGATCAGTGTCGGAGCCTTTGATCCGGCCCAGCTGGCGGCTTTGGGCAACAGCCTGGCGGCTGCGCTCAGGGCGGCGGGCGGTGCGCTGATGATTGCATCGAGCGACATGAACCATTACGACAGCCACGAGGTCACGCTGGCCAAGGATGAGTTGGCGCTGAAGCGGCTGGCGGCCTTTGAGCCTCAGGCGCTGATGAGCGTGTGCGAGCTCGAAGACATCTCCATGTGCGGCGTGTGCGCCACGGCCTTGATGCTTTCGGCAGCAAGAGCGCTGGGAGCCACGCGCGTGGAAGTGCTCGAGCACACCACCAGCGGCCCGACCAGCGGAGACTTCGACCAGGTGGTGGGCTACGCGTCGGCGCGCGTGCTCTAAGCTTTGTCTTTGCGTGTGGGTGGAATCTGCGTGGCGTTGGGCGGCGCTGCCTCGGGCTTGGGCATGGGCGGCTCGACGGGCGCCTGCGCGGCTTGCGTGGAACTCTCGGTGGCGGCTTCGGCTTCGTCGCCCTCTGCGGCATCGTCAGCAGCGGCATGGCTGACAGGCAGTGGGCCTTCACGGTCTATGATGACTTTGGCCGTGTCCACGCCGTCATCGGTGAGGAACAGGCCGTAGATCTGTTTGCGGCCCACGGTGCGGCCGGCCATGATTGCGCCCGAGCCGTACTTGACCGAGATCAGGCCCAGTTCCTCCAGGACATGCAGTTCCTGGGAGAAGACGGTTTCGAAGCCCCAGTTGAAACGCCCGGTGTGCCCGGTGACCTTCTGGTTTCCGGAAAGCGCCTTCAAGAGGTCAATACGCGTCTTGCGATAGCTGGCGTTGCGCTGGCCAAGATCCGCCATGCGCTGGTGCATGTACTTCAGAATCGCCCGGCCGAGCTCGGTGATGGTTTTGTCGTTGTCGTCGTCGAAGCCGGGCATCAGGCCGTGTACCTTTTCAAGAACGCCATGGCCTGCTTGGCCGTTTCCACGGCGTTGCGGCTGGCGTCGCTCAATTCAACGCATGCCGGCCCGGAGTAACCGATTTCGCGCAAAGTGCGGAAAACCGGCTCGAAGTTCACACTGCCTTCGCCGAAAAACAAGTGGCTGTGGCGCCCCGGGTGCATGTCATCCAGTTGAACATTGTAAAGCTGTTCTGCGTAGCGGGATAGATAGCGTTCGGGCGCTTCTTTCTCAAGACACTTCAAGTGGCCGATGTCGAGCGTGAGCCCCGGCGCAAAACCGCACAGATTGCACAGCCGATCGTAGTCGGCCATCGTGGCCACAAGCATGCCCGGCTCGGGCTCCAGCGCCGCGCGCACGCCATGGGTGCGGCACATGCCCTCTATGTAAGTGACTTGGCTGGCCAGCCGCTTGAACAGCTCGTCGTCCGAAGGCCCGTTTTCCGGCCGCGCGCCCGACCAGTAAGACACCAAGGGCGAGCCGAGGTCTTCTGCGATTTCCGCGGCGCGACACAGGAAGTGCACGCGCGGTTCCGGATCGTCGTCGATCAGCGTGGGGCGGTGCTTGCGCCGCGCATCGAGCAGAAAGCGCGCGCCCGTTTCAATCACGCACGAGAGTTTCAGGCGGCCGAGTTGCGCAGCCAGCGCGTGAACATCGGCGGGCTTGCACTTGAAGGGGTCAAGGTGGTGCACGTCAAGTGTCAGCGCCACGCACGAATATCCCAGTTCGGCAATAATCTCGACGGCATCCGAGAGCCGGTGAAACGCAAAGCCATTGGTGTTGTAGCCGAGCTGCATGGGTCTTGGACCTGGGATGACTGCCGCCTCACCTGCATTCATTCTGCGAAACACCGCGCGTCGTGCATGGCCCGCGAACGTGAACCCGTCACCTGCATCACTCCCACGGCGCCAGTTTCAGCGCTTCAGCGCTGAGCATTTTCTTCAAATCGGTCAGGGCCTGCTGCCTGACGGATTCATCCAGTTTGGACTGCGCAAGCCATTGCTCGGCCTGTTTGGCCACCGTCTCGCGCGCGGCGCTTTCCGCAATACGGTAGCGCACCAGCCAGTCCAGCCACGTCAGCGCGGCATCGGCTTCGGCGCCGGCCTTGAGTGTTTGAAGCAGCGCAGCGTCATTGAGCCATACACCCAGCAAAGCCGCGTTGCGCTTCATGCGCAGCGCGTTTTCAAAATTGCGCGCCGCTTCGCTCAGGGCTGCGCCTGCCTTCAGGCTTTGCGCGGCTTCGCGCGTGAGTTCGCGCGCGCGCTCAACGCCCAGCGTTTTCCATTCAGTCTCGACAAGCAACTGGTTCACGCCCGCGAGCAGCTTGTGGGCCATGAGGAATGTTGGCTCATCGGCAATCAGCGTGCGCAGTTTTTCAGCACAGCCCTCGTAGAGCTGCTCGTCGTAGGCGAGCTCGGCTTGCTGGTAGCGCAGCAGCAGCGCGGCCTTGGTTGCGGGTGCGGCCAGATCGCGCGTGTCGTTGATGTTCTCGGGCTCGAAGTCCTGCTCCGTGGCCGCTTCGCCGGGATAGGGCGTGCCCATGCCGCCGCCCTGCCCGGGGGCGGCCTTGCCGCGCCTGGGCGGCATGAGCGAGCCGAGCAGGCGTTCAATCTCTGCGCGCGCACGCTGCACCTCGCCCGGGTGCGTGTCGTGCTGGCTCTGCAACTGGCGCGGCTCGACATAATGCTCGACGAGTTCACCCGAGAAAACAGTCAGCGAGCTTGCGGCGCGCAGCGCGCGAATCTTGGCCCAGTTGGTGTTAAGGCAGGCGTAGTGGCTCTCGATGTAGGCCATCAGTCCGAGATCCACCTCGGGCTGCTCCAGGGCGGCCTTGAGCGAACGCCCGTGCGCCTGACGCGCGATCGATTCGCTGCGGATCGCGAGCAGGTCAAGCAGCGTGGGCGCGAGGTCGTAGTTGCGCGTGAGTGCGACCGGCTTGCAGGCCTTGAGGCCGGGCGCACGAATGATCAGCGGTACGTGCGTGGTGGCGTCGTAGCAGAAATAGCCGTGAGAAAGCTCGTTGTGCTCGCCCAGGCCTTCACCATGGTCGGCGGTCACGGCAATCACGGCATTGTCAAACATGTTCAGCGCGCGCAATTGATCAAAGAACCGGCCGAGCTCGCGGTCAGTGTAGGCGATTTCAGCTTCGTAGCCTGCGTCAGGCTTGCCGGCGAACTTTGCTGCGAGATCAGCGGGTGGGCTGTAGGGCGTGTGGGGGTCGAACAGGTGCACAAAGCAGAACACGCGCTGCGCGTCTTTGTTCCTCTTCAGCCACTCAGCAGCGCGGCCGAGCGTGACTTCCGCCTTGCGTTCGGGAATCGTGAGCTTGCCCTTTTGCGCCTCGCGCACGCCTTCGTCGTCGTAGATCGAGAAGCCGCGCTCGATGCCCGATCCCGATCGCATGGTAAACGCACTGACGAACGCACCCGTGGTGAAACCCTGCTTGGAAAGTTCTTCAGGCAGCGTGGCGAATTGTTCGGGCAGGCGGTGGTAAAGGTTGTCACGCACGCGATGGCCGAGCGTAGAAACGCCGGTGAGCTGCGTGAGGTGCGCGGGCAGCGTGAGCGGGTAGCAGGTGTAGTGCTTTTCAAATCGCGCGCCTTCACTTGCGAGCTTGTCGAGGTTGGGCGTCTGCGCCGCTTCGTGGCCATAGCAGCCCAGGTGGTCGGCGCGCAGCGTATCGATAGAGATGACAATCAGGTGGCGCGGGGCTTTGTCGCTGGAAGGCGTGGGCTCGGTGTTGCCGTTGGACGCCGGCGCGTAGATCGTGCGATAACCGGTGACGGCAATGATGCCCAGCACCAGCAGCACGCCCAGCACAGTCCAGACGGGGCCGCGACGGTTCAGAACGTTTTGATTGGGTTGGTCGCTTTTTTCCATGACGTGTGTTCACTTGCGTCCGAATTCAAAATTCAAAATGCAAAATTCAAAATTGGATTCGCCCGTGCTGCACTCGCTTTGAATTTTGCATTTTGAATTTTGAATTGCCGCGCAAAGCGCGGCTCACACCCACTTCTTCACGAACACGGTCACGATGTCGTTGCCGAGCACAAAGAGCATGAGCCCGACAACAAGGAAGAAGCTGACAGTCATGATCGGGTTGAGGAACTTCTCAGGCACCGGCCGGCCCGCGACCTTTTCGATGGTGACCAGCAGCCACTGGCCGCCGTCGAGAATCGGGATCGGAATCAGGTTGACGATCGCAAGGTTCAGGCTGATGAACGCCAGGAAGAAAATCAGCGTGCCGACGCCCCAGCCCGCGAGCGAGTAAGAGCGCTTGGCAATCACAATCGGGCCGCCCAGGTGCGTGATGCTGATGCGGCCCGAGAACAGGCCCAAAAGCGTCATGGCAATCTTGTAGCCCACTTTCCTGCTGTGGTGGAAACCCGCGCCGATGCTCTCAAAGAAGCCTTTCTGCACCGGCTTGCTGCGCTGCTCGGCCACGCTGACCACCATATTCGCCACGCTTTCGGCGCTGTTGAGGTCGGGCGTGATTTTGACATCGAGCGTTTTGCCGTCGCGTTCGAGCTTGAGCGTGATGTCTTTGGCCTTGCGCGCTTCCATGTCATAGGCGGCCACCAATGCTGATCCCAGTGCGCCAAGGCCAAAAGCCTTCTCCCCGCCGCCGAACAGCCGCGACAGGAACCCGCCGCCGGGGTTGTAGAATTCAGTCCCGTCAACGCTGGCGCCGACAATCTTGTCGCCCTGGCGCACGCCTGCGGCATGGGCCGCGCTGCCTTCACGCACGCCCAGCACTTTGACGGCTTCGTTCTCATCGCCGCCCTTGGTGTCGCCCATGATCACCCCCAGCTCATAACGGCCGGGGGCGCTGTCTTTTTCGTCGGCGGTCACGGACAGGTTCTGGCGCTTGCCGTCGCGCTCAATGACCAGGGTGTGTTCCTTGCCCTGCGTGGCATTGAGCCAGTCCTGGAATTCGCCGAAGCTGGCAAAGCCCTTCTCGCCCGAGGGTGCAAGCCACGCGACAATGCGGTCGCCTTCTTTCAGGCCCGCGCGCTCACCGGCCGAAGCCGCGCGAACGACGCGCACCGTGGGCAGTGCGGAAATGTACATGCCCAGCACATTGGAACTGGAGCCGGAAGTGAAGTGGCGCGAGGGCGTGTATTTCACGTCCCACTCGCGCGCGCTTTCGCCTGTGCCGCGCCTGAAGCGCAGCGTGGTTTCGCCGCGCGAAACGCTCATGGCCCCCATGAAGTCGTCATAGTTGCGCAACTTGCGCGAGCCCACGGCGATGATTTCGTCGCCATCGAGGGGCCGATTGTCGCCCAGGCTCTCGGGGAAGCGCTGCGCTTCCTCAGAGGAAATCAGCACGCGGTGCTGCGCGCGGATACCGGGCAGAGACAAGCCGAACACCGGGTCGGAGTCAAGTTTGACGGTAACATCCTTGCTGACTTTCTTGCCGTTTTCATCGCGTTCGACGGTGACATCGATTTTGTCGCCGCCGTCAAACACGCCGGAATAGATCACGTCTTCGAAGTCATCGACGGGCCGACCATTGACATGCGTGATGTGATCGCCCACTTTGATTTCATTGGAGACCCAGGCCTTGGATTGCGGCTGAATCTGGCCCACTGTGGGTTCAATGAACGTGACGCCGATGGAGAACGCGAGCACGAAGAAAATGATCGCGGTGATCGCGTTCATCGTCACGCCGCCGAGCAGCACGAGCGTTTTCTGCCAGTAGCTTTTGTTGCGATAGTCGCCGGAATCGTTTTTCGCGGCGTCATCAAGCGAGCCGGGCGTGTCGCTCTGGCCCTGCATCTGGACGTAACCGCCAAAGGGCACCCAGCCGATGCGGTATTCCGTGTCGCCGAACTTCTTGGCGAAAAGGTTGGCAAAGCGCTTACCCACAAAGGGCATGGGAAAGCCGATGGAAAAGGCGTGAACACGGATGCCGACGTACTTGGCGGCCAGGAAATGCCCCATCTCGTGGATAAAGATGATGAAGCCAAAGCCCAGCACCACTTGCAGAATGTAGATCAGAGCCATAGTCCGCCATGGTAACGGAATTCCGCCGCGCGAGTAGCAGAAGTTCGAGCGCGGCTATCAGCCATGGTTAGCAATCGCTTGGTGCAGATTACCGCAGCTTGGGCAGCGGGTGCGACGCGAGCCATTGCCACAGGCGCTTGGCGCAGAGGTTGCCGGAGCTGACCACGCCCATCAGCGTGCGCGTGCTCAAGTCAGTGCAGTCGCCGGCGACGTATATGCCGCCGAACATGGTCTTCCCGCCCTCGCCGTGCGCGAAGTAGCCGTTTTCCTGCGGCAGCCTTTCGAGGCCGGGTATGGGCTTGCGCGGGGCTGGGCCGAGCGCAATGACCATCGCATCGGCGGGCAGGCACTGCTCTTCGGGAATGCCCTTCTCCTTGAAGAACACGTACTCGAGATACTCGTTGCCCTTGACCGCCTCAACCGTGATTCCCATCAGCAGTCGCACTTTGCTGCCAATGGCGCGCTCAACGAGCAACGGCTCGGCCGTGGGCTGGTCGGTGGGGCAAAGCAGCATCACGTTCTTGGCGTGGTGGCTCAGGAAAATTCCTGCGTGCACGGCTTCGTCACCCGAGCCAATCACGATCACGCGCCGATCTTTGTAGATCGCGGCGTCAATCTGCGCGCCGTAACGGATGCCGCGGTTGATGTATTTCGTAACGCCTTCAGCGGCAAGCTCACGCTGGCTGGCACCCGTGGCCACAATCACCGCGCGCGCCCAATAGGTGCCCTGCGAAGTCTGCACCTGTTTGTACATGCCTTCAATGCGGATACTGTTGACCTTGCCCTTCATCAGCACCGCACCTACATGGCGCGCATGATTGGCGAAATTCTCCGCAACGTCCGCGCCGGAAATCGCTTCGTCGTAGCCTACGCCGAAATATTCATCGACGTCTGTCAGGTTCAACATGTGGCCGCCGGGTGCGTTTTCATCGATACCCAGCACACTCATGCCGCCCAGACGGCTTCCGTGACAGGCCGCCAAGCCGGCCGGGCCGAGGCCCACCACGATCACGTCAAAGGTCGTGCGCCCGCGCGTTTCAATTGAATCGGGGTCAAAGCGAACCTTGGCGGCCTCGAGCAGCTCTTCCTGAGAAGGTTCCGTGAGCCATTTCTCTTCTATGTAGAACACCGGTGAAGCCGGTGCGCCGCACAACTTGCGGATGAAGGCGTTGCTCTCAACATCCTTGGTGATGTCTTTTTCTGTCCAGGTCAGGTGGTGCTTTTCCAACAGCCGCTTCGCGGCCTGGCATGCCTGTGAGGCAGGGTCAGAGAACATCACAATCTTCGCCACTGGCATAAGCAGTTCGCGTTGCTGGAGTTGGGGGCCGTGTTATCGCTATTTTAGCCCTCGGGTTCAACGGGGTACACGGAGAACAGACTGTGACACGACGCTTGAGCCCTTAACTAACCGTGCAGTCTGACCTGCCGCTTCAAGCCGGCCACAGCGACAACAGGATGATCAACAGTGGCCCCGTGAGCATGAAATTGTCAATGATGTCGAGCACGCCGCCAAAGGCCGGCACCAGTTGCCCGGAGTCCTTTACGCCAGCCGCGCGTTTGAGCGCACTCTTCACCAGATCGCCGCTTTGGGCCGCCACGCCCATGAACGCGCCCAGAAATGCCCCATACCACCAATGCGGAAACACCTGCGTCAATGCCCCCGAAGCATGGGCCCAGGCCAGAATGCCCGCTCCGGCAGCCGCGCTGAATGCGAGGCCGGAAAGCGCGCCTTCGATGGTCTTTCCCGGGCTGAGGTGGGGGATGAGTTTGTGGCGTCCAATGGCGCGGCCCATGAGGTAAGCGCCCACATCGCCCATGCGGCTCGTCGCGAGCAGGAAGTAAAGCAGCCACTCGCCATTGCCGGGAATTCGCCGCAGCCACAGGATCATGGCCACGGTGAAAATCAGGTAAACGTAAGAGCCGGTGTTGACCAGGATGCGCGCGGAAAGCTGCGCCACATCGCGCGAGCGCAGGCCCTGAAAGCAGCACACCAGCAACGCCAGCGGCGGCAGCATGAGCGTGAGCTGGCGATACTGCGGCAATACTTCAAACCAGTAGTGCGGAGAACTTGTGGCCAACTGCGCCAAAGCACCCAGCCGCGGCGGCTCGGCCACGAACTGGACGTAGGCCATGGTTAAAAGGTTGAGCAGGATCAGCAGTCCACGGTCAAAGGGCAGGCCGCGGAACTTGAGCAAGCGGTCAAGTTCCAAAACGCCCGCACTCATCACCACGATACAGAGAAAGAACAGGCCAAAGGTCTCGTTGGCGTAGTGATCGATGGCCAGCACGCCCACGAGCGCAAAGACCATCAGGAAGCCGTAAAGAAATCTTGTTCCCATGGGGCGCGCACGATAGCAGTGGCAAGCAATTCTTGGGCATGGCAATTTGGGGCCATGGCGATCGAACTGATGCACGTTGAAATCCCCGAGGCCGCGAAGTTCCGGGACCTCGGCCAGAACATGCGCCGGGTTCTGCGACTCCACAAACGCGCACGCCAAAGTCTCAGCGCCGCCAATACCCACGACTTGCGCGTAGCCCTGCGCGCGTGCATCTCTTCCGCTGACGGTATGCGCGAACTTGACACCCATGAAGCCTGGGGCGAAATGCGCAAACACGCCAAGCGCCTCTTTGAAAAGCTGGGCGAGTTGCGCGATTTGCAAGTGCAGCGCCGCTGGGTACGGAAAATGTCGGCCGTGCGCGACTCGGCTTCCAGCCGGCTGCTCAACGAGCTCGCGGCGCGCAAAGGCCCCGCGTTGCGCCGTGCGCGCCGCGCGCTCAAGCGTTTCGACCGCCGCGCATGGCGCCAGTGGGCTGCGCTGTTGTCCAAACGCGCCACGCAAGTGCCTCCCGGCGATCTGGCTTTTGGCCAGCTTGCGCTGCGCCGCTGGGCCGACGCTGAGGCGCTGCACTTTGTCGCGCTCGAAAAACGCACCCGCGCCGATTACCACGCGCTGCGCATTGCTATCAAGCGCTTCCGCTACACCGTGGAATCTTTTCTGCCGGAGCTGGCGGCGCACCTTTCCAAAGACCTCGTGCGCGTTCAGGACGTGCTGGGTGAAGTCCATGACCTCGATGTGCTCGATGCGCTCGCCAAGAAAGCACTGCGGCCCGGTGCGCGCAAGCGCTGGCGCCATCACCTTGAGCGCGAAATCCAGCAGCGCATCATCCGCTACCGCAAACTCACCATGGGCGAGCGGGCGCTCTTTTCCGCATGGCGCGCGGCTTTGCCCGGCGACGACCGCCTCCATGATTCCGCCGTGGCCTGGCTTGCGGCCTGGGCGCACTTCCACGATCCGCGCGCGGTTCATACTGCGCGCGTGGCGCGGCTTTCTCTGCAATTGTTCGATGCGCTCGCAGCCGCGCGTTTGCGCGACCCGTTCCACGATGCCAAGGCGCGCGCGAAGCTGGAGGCGTCGTCTTTCCTGTTCGAGATCGGGACGACGGCCAAGCGAACGGCGCGCATGATCCGCGAGATTGCGGCGCCGGTGGGCTGGTCGCGGTACGAGATGGATTACATCGCCGACATCGTGCGCCATCGTGCGGGCCGGCGTCACGTGCGCTATGCGGCGCGCCCGCAGGATCAGCGCCAGGCGATTTCTCGGCTGGCCGCGGTGCTCCGGCTGGCCATTGCGCTCGAGAAGGCCGGCGTGCAGGGACTTTCGCTCGAAGTCAGCCCTGAGGCAATTGTCGTGCGCGCTGAAGGCTTTGACGAAACGGGCAATGCCGCACAGGGCGTGTCAGCGGCCAAGAAGCCGCTGGAATCAACGCTCGATCGTCTCGTGCTCGTGAAAGCCACGGATTACGTCGTGGCGCAAAGCGCGGAATCAGAAGAAGAGTGATTGGGCTAACACTCATGATTTCCGCAGGGGCGACATGTATGTCGCCCCTACAAAGGCGCCGTCGGTCCCGCTACAACGCTCCCATGAAGAAAGCGCTGGTCACGGGGGCAACGGGTTTCATCGGCAGCGCGATTGTGCGCGAGCTGCTGGCATCGGGCCAGCAGGTGAAAATTCTGCGCCGCGCCAACTCGCCGCTGGGCAACATGAACGGCCTCGATGTCGAGCACGCCGTGGGCGACTTGATGCAGCCCGACAGCATCACGGCGGCGCTGCGCGATTGCGACCGCGTTTATCACTGTGCCGCGCTTTATTCGCTCAAGGGCGGCTACGACGATTACATCCGCAACAACGCCAACGGCACGAAAAACGTGCTGCGCGCCTGCCTTGACGCCCGCATCGAGCGCGTGGTTTACACCAGCACCGTCGCCGCCGTTGGCAGCGAGGGCCCCAAGGGCCGCATCACGGAAGAAACGCTCTGGAATTTCGCTCCCTTCAATAACCCGTACATCACCAGCAAATACATCGCCGAGTTCGAGGCCATGCGCTTTGGCGCGCGCGGCTTGCCGATCGTGACGGTCAACCCCGCCGGCCCCATCGGCGAGCGCGACATCAAACCCACACCCACGGGCCTGCTGGTGATTTTGCTTCTGTCAGGTTTCATCGTGGTGCCGCCGGTGCCGATTCCGATGGTCGATGTGCGCGACGTGGCGCGCTGCCACCGCCTCGCCATGGAAAAGGGCAAGCCCGGCGAGAGATACCTGTGCGTGCACTCCGCCCCGCCGCTGACGCAGGTCGCGCGCATGCTGCGCGAGAAAGTGGGCATGGGGAGAAGGCTGCGCATCCCGGGCTTTTTGTTCCAATTGGGCGCGGCTTCAACCTGGCTGCTGCCCCAGTTCCTGAGCCAGTACACCGGCGTCGCCCGCTTCACGATCCGGCGCTTTAATTACGACTGTTCCAAGAGCATCAACGAACTCGGCATGACCTACACGCCGCTGGAAGAAGCCTTCGACAAAGCCGCGCGCTGGTACATCGACCAGAAGTACGTAGGCAGGCCGTGGGGATTCAAAGCATCCGAGCCCCGCCAGCCCTGAGCCATTCGATGGGAGCGTAAGCGAGCTGGTCCGCCGTTCGAACCAGCAACGGCTCTCACGCAAAGCCGCAAAGCTCCGCAAAGAATCCCAGAGCCCATCGCGTAAGCGATGGGACTCCGCGCGCCCTACCGTTGTTCGCCGAGTAGTATTCGATATCTTATGCACGAATCGCAGCAGTTGATTAGAAATCGTATCGTTATTCAATCAGAGCCGACTTGCCTCACAGTTGGGGACTCGAAATGGGCGAACTGAATATCAAAGCGCTGTGCAATTCTTGTGGGCGCAAGACAAATCATGTTGTTGTAGCAGAGGCTACAGCACAAGAGACTGACACGATTCCGAAGCAACTTGGAAAGGGTAAGCTTGGAGAAGAGGAAATACTCTGGACTTCCACACATCAACTAATCCGCTGCCAAGGTTGTGGCTGTGTCTCCTTTCGAAGTTCAGAGGAGAATTCTCCGTACTGGGGGCCCATTTTTGGCGATCCTTGGACTTACTATCCACCGCGAATCGCGAGGCGGGAACCAAACTGGTTGTCCGAACTATGGGCGCCCCTTGATGACCGTGGAAAGCTAGATGACCACGAAATCCCATTGCTACTTCGAGAGGTCTATAACGCCCTGCAGATGGGAAGTAGTCGCTTGGCAATGATGGGAATGCGAGCAATCTTCGACATGGTTATTCGAAAAACAGTCGGAGATCAAGGTAGCTTTGCTGCTGGCCTGAACGAATTGGTCAAAACAGGAAACCTCGCGCAGAAGAGTCGTGACTTTATCGAGGCTGCGGTTGAAGTTGGCCACGCCACCGCCCATCGCGGCCACAACCCGTCAAGTGATGACTTAATGTCTGTGATGGACATCGCGGAGCATTTGCTGCTGTCTTCATTTGTGCTCAGAAAACGTGCAGCCAGACTGCGGAAATCGACACCACCTCGCAAGGCCAGAACTCCTTGAAATCTAGCGGACAACTAATTGCCTTATGAAATACGAATCCCCTTCCCTTTCCGCCCGTCAGCGCACAGGCTATTTCTTGATGGGCAGCATGATGGCGTTGTCGCAGCCAACAGTGCTTGCGCTTATCGGGTGGTTGGCATGGTGGGCTTGGTCAACCTCTATTGCATTAGCAATTGTAGTGGCGGTTGTAGGTCTGCTCGTCATTTGGTCTGTCTTGTCTCCAGTTTTCATTTTCGCTTCAGCTCTTGTCGCGTCGGCCTGTGATTGCCCGATGGAAGGAATGCCAGAAAACGTCTCCTTCGCTGGAATTGTCATCCACTGCTTCACCATGGCTTTTACTGGCAAACCGCTTTGGGGGATTTGAGTCTTTCGCCTCCCCTTGACGCATTCCAATGACGCGTTACCTTTTTCCTGCCTAGACGGGTGTGGCCGTCAAGGCGTGATGCGACGGTGGGCGTTTCCACCGCGCGAATATTACTGAGGCAATTTGTGGCGCGGGCATCCTGCCTGCGGGGTTTTGGGCATCCTGCCCAAAACGACATGTGAACCGGACAACTACGCTTTTTTTGCGCCTGCTTTGCAGCCGCGACTCTTGCGTTGTCTCAATTGGGCGGGACGCCCGATTGTCCGCAGGCTGGAAGCCTGCGCCACATGGCCGCCAGCCTCGAAAGGTGCTTTATGATTTCCGTGAAACTTCCTGACGGCTCCGCTCGTGAACTGAAAGACGGTGCCAACAGTGGCGATCTTGCCGCTGCGATTGGAGCCGGTTTGGCCAAGGCTGCGGTTGCGGCCAAGGTGGATGGCAAGATCGTTGACCTCGCGCTGCCTCTGCCCAACGGCGCGCAAGTTCAGATCCTCACCAAGAAGGATAAAGAAGCCCTCGAGGTGCTCCGCCACAGCGCGGCCCACCTCATGGCCGATGCGATCTTGCGCATTTACCCGAAAGCGCAACTCACCATCGGCCCCGTGGTCGAAGACGGCTTCTATTACGACATCTTTTTGCCCGAGGGCAAAATCACCGTTGACGACTTCGCCAAGATCGAAGGCGAGATGGCGAAGATTGCCAAGGAAGCCGCGCCGTTTCAGCGCTGCGTGGCCAAGTACGACGAAGCCAACGAATTCTACGCGCGCTACAAAGCCATCGACGGCGGCCACAACAAGTTCAAGCAGGAACTCGTTGACGGCATCGCCCAGCGCGGCGAGGAGCTTACTTTCTATAAACACGGCGATTTCATCGACCTGTGCCGCGGCCCGCACGTGCCGAGCACCGGCTGGTTGAAGAACGTCAAACTCACAAAAGTTTCAGGCAGCTACTGGCGCGCCGATGCGCGGCGCGAGCAGTTGGTGCGCGTTTACGGCACCGCGTTCTTCACCAAAGAAGAACTCGACGAGTACTTCCGCGTGCTCGAAGAAGCCAAAAAGCGCGACCATCGGGTGCTGGGCGAGCAGCTTGAACTCTTCATGTTCAACGATGTCGCGCCCGGCTTTCCGTTCTATCTGCCCAAGGGCGCGCAACTCTGGAATTCGCTCGCGCAATACGTGCGCAACAAGCTGCGCAAGCGCGGCTACCAGGAAGTCAAAGGCCCGATCATCTTGGCCGAGACACTCTGGCACACCAGCGGCCACTACGCGAATTACATGGAGAACATGT
>JADLFN010000089.1 GCA_020845475.1 Planctomycetota bacterium | reverse complement strand
CGACCTGAATTGCGAGGGTCTGCCAGTCACCGGTCGAAAGAGCCTTGCCTGCCTGGTAAACGTCACCGGCGTATCCCAGCATGCGCGCGGCCGTGCCAACATAGCCCGCGCCGCCGGAAACCACGCCCAGCACCAGGCCGCCTGCGACGTTTCCAAATGTGTTGCCTGCGTTGAACACTTTGCTGTTGGGATCGCCGCCGAAGCTTGCGGTCCATTGCTCGGGCGAGACGAGTTCGCCATAGAATCCGGCGGTAAGGCCATTGACGGCACCATAGCCCAGCCCGGAGAACATGTTCGAGTAATAGGTGCCAAGCTCCATTTCCTTGGCATGGGCCGCTGCGGGCCGCGCCCAGCCATCGCGGGCTTGAGCATTGATCAGGAAGGAGTTGAGCGCGTCCTCCATGCCGTCGAGCTCGGAGAGTGCGTCCATGGTGCCGCTCATGGCCTCAAGCGCGAGCTTCATTTGGTAGCGCGCACCGGCGATTGCGGCTTCAACGGACATCATGTTTGACGGAAATGCCCCTCTGTGCCAGAGCCAGGGTGATTCCGCATAATCAAATATCGGAGACATGAGTTTCGTTGCATAGAAGCGAAACTCCGAATTGGTTGAATAAAACACGAATGACTCTGGGAATTTGACGTATCCGGCCAAACCGTAACCGCTTCCGAATGCGCCCGAGGCGTAGGTGTATGCTTCACTAAAGTCCGAGTTACGGACGGTCCCTAGAAGAACGGAGTCTCGACCAGTCACCATCGGGTAAGTGACAAATTCGGCGTGGCTCAATGCACGAATGTTGAATGTCAATGAATCCACGCCCAGAGGAGAAACCGCGCTGATAGTGAATTGGTAATCGTTAGGTACCGACGGCGTGCTGAATGAGAACTGACCTGACTGTGATCCAGTCGACCACACCTGCGCGCCGATGTCATTGGGATAAACCGCAAATGCATACGGAACCGGTTCGCCTTGAACCATGGCAGGACCGTCAACGGTGAAACCAAATGAAACGCTGTCGCCTGCTTCTACCACTGGTGAATTCGGAACGCCGACTGGCACTCCGTTCAATACGGGCTCCGTGTGGTTTGGCGCAACCACACGAATCAACGTCAGACCACTGGCAAGGAATGGAGCAGGCTCGTAATCAAGAATTGCAGCGGTAGTTACGCCAATCCTCACGACGATGTTCGTTCCCAGAGCTTCGGGCGGAGGAGTCCAGATGATGCGCCCGTGAGCTCCAATCACCGTGCCGTAGATGGGCTCCGTTATGTTTCCATCGGTAATGAACTGCATGCTGTCCGGCAGGAGGCCATTTAGAAAGCCATTGTCTGCAACGAAAATGGACGAAACTGCACCGCCCGACGTATACGAAAACGGAATTTCCACTGAAGTGGACGGATGTGCAATCGTGATGGGTTGGATTGTAACAGTGGGTTTTGTAACGCCGATCCACCGTCCAACGCTAGAGAATGCGTTAGCCACTTGTGGCGAGAACTCAACTACCTCAAAGTCGTTCAGCTGCGATTCAAGGAAATTGGCCAACTGGGCTTGCTGGCTGACGACGTACTCCAACTCAGCTAGTCGGTTAATCGCGTCCTGCATCTTGTGTAGCAGTGCACAGGCTTCGTCGAGTGGATGCGTTGTGCCGTTGCAACCAGAACCGTCCGGGTGGTAACGCAGGTACGAGTTCTCGTAGTCGAGAGTGGAGGTGTAGCCTTGCATGTTTTCCATGAGCAGCTGCTGGCGCCGCATTAATTCCTCGCGGGCCTGCTGTGAGTGACTCATGATCTCGCCCGCGTTTGAAGGCGGGTTGATAGAACATGTTCCATAATGCGCGTACTGACCCAGCGGGGACAGTTCCGCCGCCAACACTGCCCCCTGATCATTGTCTGTTTCCAGGTAACCGTGGTAACGATAGAGCCTGCCGCCCGCGGAATTCGTGAAGTACTTGACCACCTGAGGAGCGAATCGGCCGAACGACGGGACCGTTGTGTCCATTTCGGCGACCTGTGAACCGTGCGCGAAGACACGCACCGTGATGCCATGGTTCGGGAGCTTCCCTCCGTGCAGGTCAATGCGGACCCCCAACGCCAAACGTATCCCCGACGCAGTCGCCGCATAGCTGCCTGAGGCGCGGAGTGTAAATGTGGACTGAGCGTTAGGTGCGTCTAGGACTTCTACGCTGGTCGCGCTGAAGCGAACACGAATTCGGTAGAAGTTCTCGGGGTCCTGGAATTCGAGATAGCCAATCTGGCCCGAAATTCCGTCGTCATCCAACAACACGTCGTGATAAGAAATGTCCACACCTTCGCGATCATCATAAGTTGATTGACGAGAAATGGCGCCGGGGAAGGTGAACGACGCGGCATTGTCTTCGGCGGTGTTGAACTTCACGCCACCGCCATCGAAGTTGAGGCTGTTCGAACTGTAGACCACTTCCGGTAGTTCGCCGGATGAAAAGTCATGGACTACGGCAAGCAATTCATTGATCTCCCGTCCATCCTCTAGGCCTGCCGCATCGTATTGCCTTAGTTCCAATGACTGCCCGTCGGTCTTCCGTCGCTTCTGGATTAGGCGAGATTTGTAGTCGTATGCGTATGTGAAGACGCCGTCGTCGGTGACCATCGGACCCGTCGATGCACCCGTGATGATCGGAACATCGCCGACGCGCAAGGGCGTCAACTGACTGCCCTGGCCAATGGGTAGTGGATCGTCTGCACTACCCGACGATGCGTTGCTGTAAGGGATTTCAATGAGGCCGACCCATTGGCCCGACGTTCCGGTGGAACCTGAGAACAGATCCTGCCCCTGGAATACAGCCCTACGGACAGGCAGGCCATTGGCGTCGAATTCGCTTGCAATCGCCATGGACGTGTCGGTTTTGGACCAGTTCGAAAAACGATTGGTACCGGAACTGGCGAAGGACACTTCAAAGGCCGAGGCTACGTTGCGGCCTAGCCCGTCAATGAAGAACCTGCTACCCATGACCCGATTTGACAGCCCCTGAGCCGGACGTTCGTTTTCAATTGACGCAAACAAACCGTTGCAGAGATTGCAGTATTCGTAGCTGGTGGAGCGAACGACGTTACCCGAGGAGCGTTCTTTGAATACTCGCTTTGACACGCGCTCACGATTGTCGCGTTCCTCGTACATGTCGAGCCCGCCAGTGTAGGTGTTACCAGCCCACTTTCTGCCAGTACCGACATATCCATGTGCTGAACCTGAAACCGGCGAGCCGCTCACACTCAACACCTTGGTGAGCACACGATCAAGTACGTCAAAAGTGAAGTCAAGGCGGGAATTGCCCTCCTCAAGGCGATAGGTTCGCTCAAGTTCATCAATCGAGTTGCGACGGAACGGTTCGTTGCTTCCCACGAAGAGCGTTTCTTCTAGGCGGGAGAGAGAGTTCCACTTGTGTTCACGACGGATTGTCCGAGCCAAGTGGTCGGTGCTTTCGGCTACGAGCATTCTGCCGAGCCCGTCGTACTCAAAGGATGCAGACATTTCGCCTTTGAGCGTACTGCCCTGGGCGGGTGTGACCTGAACGGTGAGGAGCAGATTCGCAGCATCATAGGTGCGATCTATACGCGTTCCGCCTTCGTCAATGACATGCAGGACGTTGCCATTTCCATCGTAACCGCCTGTTGCGGCGCAATAGGCCACTGTTCCAGCGATGGGCGATAATGCGCTGCCGCTTGTGCCAATCGTGAAACGAAGTCCGTCCGCAAAGGTCGTCTGGGTGTGGCGCCCGGCAAGGTCATACTTCCGCAGCGTCTGATTGCCGGTGCCGTCGACGATTCGGACAAGATTGTCATCATCGTCATAGTCAAGCCGCGTCTTGACGATCTGCCCGCTTTGGACAATCGCGCTTCCACCACTGAGTTCCCAGATTGGACCTGAACTTGCTTCGCGCTGTTCAATCAATCGCCCCGCGAAGTCGTACTTGAGAAGAGTCCTGCCACGGAAAGGATCGAGGCGATGTGTCATTCGGTCGGTGCAATCCCACCGATACACAACCGTGGGATCGGAATCAACCTGGCTGCTGTGGACGCGGCCCAATTCGTCGCGAACGATGGTTTCGTTTCGAACAACGAATGTGTCCCGCGCTTGATCGAGCAGTTTTGACTGGATTCCCGTGACATATCCCGCCGGTGAGTAGGCCCACAACGTTTCATTGCCCAACGGATCCGTGGTTCGCGTCTTGCGACCAACTGAGTCAAACGAAAATGTGATTTGTGGAGTGGCCTCGGAAAGATTGGCTGAGTCACGCAGGTCTCGGTACGCCCGACGAGTGCGACCGTCAGGTAGCAAGTCAAACGTGGCAATAGACCATCCAGGCGTATCGTTGATTCCGGATTCCGAAGCCGCGTAGCCAAGTGAGGTCGTGCCATCACTCGTGACGGCCCATCGTCCTTGGCGGTAGTTGCGATTGGCGTTATCAAACCAATTGCGCGTAGCGGCAAGCTGCCTGAACGCGTTTCCGTCCCAGCCGAAAACCAACGATTCGATTGTATTGCCCGCCTCGTCGAGTATCGAACGAGTTTCCGTGCCCTGCGGCGCGCGGGCATCTCTGGTCAAGACCAGGCGATTGAACGCGTCGTACCAGAAGCGGCGAATGTTGCCGTTGGCGTCAATCACAGCCGAGATCATCCCGTTGGCGTCGTACTCGGCGTTTTGAGTGTGGGCGATTGCGTTGCCAAGCTCAGTATCGTCGGCATGCAGGCCCATGTACTCATGAAAAACTAGCCCACGCTCGTCAAAGGTGGTGACAGCCTTGGAGCCGCTGGACGATTTTCGAGCGGTTACCTGATACGCTTCATCATAGGTCAGCGAGACCGACTTTGTTTGAGTTGAATCGATGTAGTCCGTTAACTGGGTAATGTTGCCGAGAACATCGATTGCCCACGCCTTTGTTCGCGCGTTTTCAACCAAAGGAATCTGCAGGTTGCCAAGGTCGTCAAGCTGTGGATCAAATTGAGTAACGCTCAGCAAATTGCCTTCGCGGTCAAAACTGCGTTCCGTCCTGTATTGATAGAAGGAAAGCTGGGAGAGGGCGGGAGAGAGAGAGCGCACAACCCGGTCGTGCTGGTCTCTGTAAATCGTCGTGAACGCCCCAGCGCAACCGTGCTTACGCACTTGCCCGAGTGAGTCGTGCTCGAAGCTGTTTGCCAGTGTTTGAGTTTGTGGCGCCCAGACTTCGGACACAACCTTTCCTCTGCTGTTTCCCGATGTCCCGTAGTTGTATTGCACGCTGATGCCGGAGAACCCTTCGGGGTAGGTTGAAGCGTCCTCTCGAAGAACAACCTGGCCGAATTCGTTACATGTGAACGAAACTATGTTCTGTTCCCCGACATTTGGACACTCGGGCGAGATGGCGGCGGTGACTGCGGGGTGCTTGATCCCTACAAGCCGCCCAAGCGTGTCATAATTCCACTCGGTCTTGAAGTAGTTTGAATCGTCGCGTGCCAGCTGGCCAGGCTGAGTGATGTCGTAGCCAGCTTCCAACGAGTAGGCGCGCGAGTCGATCCGCTCGGAAATGAGGTTGAAATCTGGGCGATATGCAAATGTCTCCAGAAGTCCGTTCACCTGAGCCGCTGGCAGGAACGTAAGTACTGAGATGTCTGCCGACCCGGGCAGTCGCGCGGTGCGCAGAAGATTACCTTTAGCGCGTTGCGACGTGTTGGCGTTGTCAAAGAACCAGGCGATGATGTTTCCGCGCGGCATGGTCTGGCGCGAGAGCTCGCCTTGGTTGTTGTACTCAAATGTCGCCACGAACGAGTCGGGATCCGAGGTGCGCAACTTGGCTGAGGTCTGGGTGAGTGAGCTGTCAAAGAAGCCAGTGAACTGCGCCCTTGCCTGCACTCGTCCGCTGGAGGTCAACGTGATGCGCGCACGGCGGCCCAACGGATCCACCACGTCGCATGTGCCACTCCCATAAACAATATGGTAGCGGTGCGTGGTGTCCGTGGCTGAAGAGCGCCCAATGTCTTGGCCGACAATGCGGCCTTGCGCGTCGGCGATGTTCCTGAGCCATGAGAGTCCGCTGCCGTTGAACTGGAAAAGCGCCACCTGGCGCGGCGAGTGAACATCGGAGATAAGGTTCGGGTTGGCGGCGTTGGAGTATTCATAGAGCATCCGCGCACGCGCGCTGAGCGAACTGATTTCGTCGTCGAACCAGTCCTTGGTCTTGGGAAGTAGGACCTGCGCCAACCGGCCCTTCGCATCATATACGAAGTTCCAAGTGCGCGGGCCGGTGAACGAACCCACGATGTCGGCGGGTTCGCCGGTGTAGTCGGCGAAATCCTCGATGCTCTTCAAACGCCCATCCGGGCCGTAGTCCAGAATCAATCGATGCCGCGTCGGCTCGGTGGACAGATAAAGGTCGCCGCGGATCTCGGTGACGCGGCCGATAGCGTCGCGAAGGAGCAACACAGTGTTGTTGAAACGGTCCGCCATGGACGCGAGGCGATAGACCTGTCGGCCTTCCGTGTCGAGGTTCGAGGCAACGTAGTTGGCCTTGTCGCCATGCGCGCCAAGCGCGGTGTAGACGTCGTTCAAGGGGTCCGAATCGCCCTGATCAGCGCGGCTCCATTCCACATAGCTGCCCGTTTCCACATATGGTCCAGACCCGGCCGCGCCGGACGCGGCAAGCGTCAGTGTGTGCAGGCGGCCATCTGCTGAGAAGTAGTTGATGCTGTCGCCCGTTGCATCGTAGCGCAGTTGATCGTCAACGACCGATGCCCACGACTGGCCCATGGTTCCGTCAAACTCAAGGAACGAGCGGTAGTTGCGGCCAAACCCGAGCGGCAACATTCTGCCGGGCAGCAGGAGGTCCTGGGCTTCGAAGAGGAACTCGCCGGTGGACGCAACCACGCCCGCAGAGACCAGTGCGGGATTTAGCAGTGGCTCCTGCGCAATGCCGTTGCGCCGGGCGGGCACACGCTGGCTGGGGTAAAACACGTAGGCGGGACCCGAGGCGATGATCTCACTGCCGCTGCGAACTTGGAAAATTCGGTTGCCCGCAATGGAAAGCTCCTCGACGCTGAATGAAACAAGCAACGTGTTGGCATCCTGCACCTGCACGCTCGACACGCTGACTCCGCCGCTGACCAGCTCGAAGCTGTTGCCGGCGCTGAACGCGGTACCGCCGCTCTTGGTCACGGTCACGTTGCTGTACACGCCACCCTGCAACAGGTTGGAAACGCTGAGCGTGGCGGGCTCGGGCGTGCCTGCGCCGACCGTCGTGAATGAGGCAGCCTCAATGCTCCAAGGGCCGGTGCTCGGGTAGGCATCAAAGAAACGCACGCGCCAGTAGTAAGTCGTGCTGTTTGAAAGCGGCGAGCCGGCGTAGGCGATATCTTGCGAACGCGCGCCATCGGCCAGGTTCGCCACCGTGATCTGGGCGCTGTTCCAGTGGGTGATGTTCGTAAACGTGGGATCGGTCGTCACCTGAACCTTGATCTTCTTGCCGATGCCCGCCACGTCCTGATGGTGGAACCGGGCGCTGAACGCAGGTGTGAGATCAACGCCTGAGACCGGATTGCCCGACGCGCCGCTCTGCGCGTTGTCGCTGCCAACAAACAAGTCCGTCGGCTCGGTCGGCGCGAGGATCGTAATGAACGACGCGGTTTCCGTGCTCCACGGGCCGGGGTTGTCGTTGGCGTCGTAGAAACGCATGCGCCAGAAGTAGCGCGTGTTGCCGCGCAGCAACTGGCCGTTGTAAATAACGTCCGCGCAGCGCGTCCCGTTGGCAACACTGGCAATCGCGATTTGGCCGCTGTTCCAATGGGTGACATCGGCGAATGTCGCGTCCGTAGAGACCTGAACCTTCACTTTCGAACCATCGACCCCGGTGTTCTGATGTTGGTAGATGGCGCTGAAAGCGGGATTCAAGTCGATCAGGTTTACGGGATCGCCCTGAGCGCCGCTTTGCGCTTCACTGCTGCCCACGAATAGCGTGGTGGGCGACAACGGCGCTGCCTGGGTCGTGAACGAAGCAGGTTGCGTACTCCACTCGCTCACGCCGCCGTCGGTCGCAAAGAATCGCACACGCCAGTAGTAAGTCGTCTGCCCGGCAAGGGGCTGGCCGTTGTAAGCAACATTGGGGCAACGTGTCGATGGCAACGTAGGCGTGATGTTGAGCTTGCCGCTGTTCCAGTGGCTGACTGTGGCAAATGTGCTGTCCGTGGAGACCTGAATGCGAACCTGCGTCGCGGCCATCGCCGCATTCGGATGGTTGACCACCGCGCTGATAACTGGCGTCAGATCGATGTTCGTGACCGGATTACCCGACGTTCCCGTCTGCGCCTCCGTGCTGCCAACTTGAAGGCTGGTCGGCGCGCTCGGCACGAGAATCGTCCTGAACGACGCGGCTTCGGTGCTCCATGGGCTTGCATTACCGAGTTCGTCGTAGAGGCGGATACGCCAGTAGTAGATCGTGTCGCCTTGCAGGTATTGACCGTTGTACGCGATGTTGGGGGTGCGCGCGTTGTGGGCCGTGTTGGCCATGGTCAATTGGCCGCTGTTCCAATGGGTCACCGTTGCAAAGGTTGAATCGGTGCTGACCTGAATCTTCGCTTTGTTAGCGGTGGCAGCCGCGTTCTGATGTGTGAAGATCGCGGTGAAAACTGGGTTCTGGTCAATCTCCACGACAGGGTTGCCGTTCGATTGGATCGCAGCATCTACACTATCCACAAAAAGCGTCGCGGGTGCCAAGGGCGCCGGCCCGGTTGTAAACGTTGCAACTGAGCTCCAGTCGCCTGCGGCGTCGGCTTCATCCCAGAACTTGCAGCGCCAGAAGTAGGTGGTCAGACCTGAAAGCGGCTGGCCGTTGTAGTCCACGTTCTGGCAGCGTGCGCCGTTGGCCACGTCGGCAATCGCGATTTGCCCGCTGTTCCAATGGCTCACGACTGCAAAGGTCTGGTCGCTCGATACTTGGATTTTGATCTTCTTACCCAGCGCACCCGCATCGGCGTCATTGAACACCGCGCTGAAAACGGGGGTGAGGTCAACGGCGCTTGCAGGGCTGGCGTCGCCGGCCTGCGCGTCCGACGAATGAACGAAAAGCGACGTAGGCGCAATGGGCGGCGTTTGGCCCCAAAGCGTCAGGCTCACCAGCCCGACAACGACCAGCGCCACCACCACGATTGCCGCATTGCGAACACGAGAGTTCACGCAAACCATGATCTTACCCTTCCTTGCCCGATGAGGATGTGCGCCGGAAAATACCGCCATCCGTGCGCTTGTCCAAAAGGCTTCCGCATTTGCCGCAAGTTTTTCCAAGCTGTGGCACGCGCGTGACAAAGGGGCATGTCATTACGAAAAGCAGCGCAACACAGTCCGTTTGGAAGCGGCAACCGCCCCTCCAATGCCTGAAAAAATTGGATACAGCTTGGCCCGCAAAATTCGCTATTCGCTCGCGACACTGGCCTGGGACCGGCTTGGCAAGCGGTTTTCAAGGCAGTCATAAATTCTGAAGAATCCGGCAGGCTCGGCGCTGACTCAACGGCCAGTAATGGGTGGCACTTTTACGACTGGGCCAAGTCTGAATGGAGTACTCGGAGGGAGCTGGTTGATTCCAGCCCCCTCCGGTCGGGAATAGTCGACGCAACCCCACCCTGATTTGAGCTCTGTCAGTTCAACCAGCGACTGCCGGACTCGGCGAGCGCGAGCATCCTACTCGCCGACTTCCTGAAGCTGGCAGCGGGCGTCGAGGTTGAGCTTCTTGGCGTTGCCGGCTCGCGTGACCGCATTGATGCCTGCGAGAAGGCTGGCACCAGGCTCGACGGTAGACGTGGGTTAGTTGTCCCCTGACGTGGGTTAGTCGCCCCCTGCTGAGGCTTGGTTGGCTGGAATCTCTCAGCCAATTATTCCAGGCATATCGGACACGAGGAGTACAGGCACAGCAAGGGTTTGATTCAGCACGGCGGCGAGCTTTGATACACGAAGGGCCTATGGTTCAGTAAACTGGAGGCCCACAGTTGACGAAGAACGTGGGTCGGGCGTTCAGCAAGTATACGGCGACGCACTTGGAGCCCGTGCGCCGCTTCTGCAAGGCGCAATTACTCCGCCCGGTTATCACTTGTCCACTCCCGCATATTCGCAACCGGGGTACTTACCTCATCTGGTCGAGGATGTTGGGGTCCTTGATTTCGTGATCGCGCGCCAGCAACAGGATTTTGCTGAGCACTTCGGCGGCCTTCGGATCTTCGTCGGCAAATGGCAGGAAGATGCGGCCACGATGGGCGGCGTGTACGGGCACGATGAAGAGCATGCCGCCCGGCATGCGGTGTGTGATCGCGCTGCCCAGATGCACGCTATATTCGCCGAGCTTGCCTTTGATCAGCGCGAAATTGCCCTTGAGCGAGACGTTGCCGATTTTCAGCAGCTCGCAGGTTTCCCGGATGATGGCGCCGCGCATTTCGATGGAGCTTGCGCTGGCCTCGGGATCGACGCCGCCACGGTGCGCGACGCTGACGACCAGATCGAGGTCGCGCATGGCCTCGCTGAACAGGCGCGGCGGGACGTCTTTCAATTTGACCGGCTCGTTCCGGCCCCGGCGCGAGAACGCGACGTTCTCGACAGTCAGGCCTTCGATCTCGGCGGGGGTGTAGAACCCTTCCATGAAGCCGAGATGCGCCGTGATGCCGGCGTCGTGATAGGTCTTCGAGACGCCTTCTTCGGGGCGCACGATCCAGCCGCGCCCGCCCAGCAGTGCCAGCGCCTGCTTGGGCTGCACCTGGTGGCCGGAGTAGCGGCGCGTGAAGCCTTCGCTCGATTTCTCGGCCTCCGTGAGCAGGTAGAGTTCGCGGAAGACCTGTTTGAGCGGTTGCACCAGCTCGCGCGCGAAGCAATCACGCTGCCACAGATGCCACTTCTTGCCGGTGAAGAGATCATGCGGATGCGCGATGCGCAGTTTGTCTTTGGCGCCGATGGGTTCGATCTTTCCGTCATGGCTGCGCAGCACGCGCCCGAGTTTCTCGGGATATCCGGCGGAGTGCTCGCCCACGAGCACGAGGCGCGAAAGCATGGGGGCGAGCACGGGATGCTCGTAGAGCGTTTTCAGCTCAGCGCCCGTGAACGTGTCGCCGCGCACCATGGCGGCTTCGAGCGATTTGCGCATGCGCGAGGCCTGGCGCTTGAGTTCGGTCCTGCGCTCGCGCAGCTCGACGACGGCCTCGTCTTTCTTGAGCGCGGCCGGGATGTCTTTGAGTTCCTTGCCGGATTTGGTAACGGTCAGATCCGGTTCGCCGCCGGCATCGATCGCGAGCTTGAGCTCGACCTCGTCGCGCTTGAGTTTTATCGGGCCCTTGGCGAGGTCCGCCACGGCCTTGGCTTCCATGGCCCATTCCAGGCGCTGGGGGTCGGCATAGCCGGCCGTGCGCGCCAGGTTTTCCAACGCGATGGAAGCCGCGCGCTTTTCGCTGGCCTGGCGCTGCGAGCCGAATTGGCGCGAGGAGCGCACGAATTCCTGGATGATCTTGTAGCGATCGAGCACGTCTTTGTCGGCGTTTTTGGGCAAAGGGAGCAGGCCCAGCGCGCGCACGGCGTCCTGCTGGCGCTTGCCGATGCGCTCGACGATGTCAGCGCGTTTCTCCGCGCCGCGCATGGCGTTGGCGAAGAGCTTGGCCCGTGTGTGGCCCGTGCCGCTGGCGGCGAGCTTGGCGACTTCGAGAACTTGCGCAAAGTGCTTGTCGCCCAGCGTCTCGATCACGCGCCTGTGCCAGCCAACGTCAACGGCGCCCTCCATGAGATCCTGCGAAGAAAGCGGCGTGCGTTCGGAAATCTGCGCGGCCCAAACGTCGCGCAATTCCTGTTCGACACTCCAGTTGGAATCCTTGGTGTGGGCGTGGACCCACCAGATGGCCTCGGAGAGACCTTTCCAGCCCAACGTGTGTTCCACATGCGCGGCCCAATGCGGCGCGAACATGGCAACCTCGATCAAGCGTTCCTCGCCGATTTCGTTGAGCGGCAGCGCCTTTGCGAAAGCCGCGGCATCGTCCTTGTCGCCGGGGAACGTTTTTCGGATCAGTTGCGAGAAAACATACTCGCGCGATTTGGAGTCCTCACCCCAGCGCGAGCCGCGCTTGATATCGCGCTCACCCAGGGCACGCACGACTTTGGCGAGCACGTCAAGGCCGCCGGAGTAGCGCAACGCGTTGGCGGGATCGGTGGCGGCAGTGGGCTGTTCGCCGCGCTTGAGTTCGATTTCGAGGATGCGTTCGCGGATTCGCTGCACGGTCTCCGCGGCGGCCGGTGATAACTTGAGCTTCGGATCGGGCTTGCGGGCTGATACGACCGTCAGGTCATGAAAATTGTTGGTCCATCTCCATTGGGCCGGCGCACGCGGGCCAACGAGGAAGCTGACGAGATCATTTGGAGGCGCCGCACCAATGGCGACGGCCTCCAGGATATCGTGAATCGACGTGACGCGGGTTTCCTCGTTGGGGCGATTCTCATCGTAGCAGCGCATCAACGCATAAAGCCGTCGTTCGTGCTCTGGCGTCCATTGTTCGGGCACGAAATGTTTGACGAACTGTGACGCGTTGATCCAGGCGCGCGCAAAACCGAATTGCCAGTTGAGCTTCTGGGCTTGTTCACCAGTCACGCCGGCTAGGTCAGCTACCAGTTTGAGGGTGAGCGCGTTCTCAACCGCGTCGAGCATGAACTGATTGCAATTCTCGGGCGCATTGAGCGCAAAGAGCCAGCCGGCAAAGTCGTTGGTCTGGTGCGGAAATTTTGCACCCACGGGCATTTGTTTGGGTGCGGCATCGTATGGGATATACACACAGCGCAAGGCGAACACACGCAGCAGTTCGAGACCATCTTGATCGCGCAGGCTTGCGGGACGCCCTTTAAAGGCCGCTTCGATGAGTTCGCGCAGAGGGAAGTTCTCGACGTCCCGATCCAACGGAACGTCGGGCCGGCGGCGTGGAAATGCCCAAGTTTGCACCGCGCCCAACGGCTGCATGGAATACTCGCCTTGAAGGGTCGTTTTGACGGGCGTCTGAGCATTGGCGGCAACGAGCGCGTCGAGGGCGAGGTACAGGTTTAGCGCGGCTTGCGACGTATAGATCACCGCTTTCTTCTGGGGCTCGAACTTGGGCTTGTTCTTGGGTGGCGTGTAGAGCCCCAAGGCATTGTCGAGCGTCGGCTTCTCTTCGCCGGTTTCGAGGATGGCGTTGAGCTGGCTGACTTCGTCGACTTCGAGCGCTCTGCGTGTTTGCTTGTACTCCGTGGCCAGCCTGCGGCATTGAGCTTGCGATCGCTTCGCTTCACTGAGCTGGCGCAGGAGTTCAAGGCCCGCGAGGCGCTGGGGCTCCTTCTTGGAGGCCAAAAGCCGCGATGCGCTTTGCAGGGTCGCGGCGTCTTCGCGCTTGGCGAGCAGGGTCAGCAGCGCGCGGCGCAGGTCGTTGGACTTGCGCGTGAGCAGATCCTCGAGCTGCGGCACTTCATTTTCTGCGATCGTCCATTTGTCGAGAGCCTTGAGCGCGGCTTCGCGCACACCTGTGGCTCCGTCGCCTGCGAGCCTGAAAATCAGCGCGCGGACTTCCGCGTTGGCTTCGCCGCCCTTCTCGGCCAGCAGCGTACAGGTTTGTGCGCGCTGGTATTGCTGCATCTCTTCGAGGTAAGGCACCAGCCGCGTCACTTCGCGTTGGCCCAGCGCGGGAATCAGTGCGGCTGCGAGTTCCTCGCGCTTGAACGTGTGAAAGGTCCACGGCCAGGTCACGGGCTTGCTGGGCGTCCTGGTGCTGGTCCAGCGCTTGAATTGGCGCTCGAAGATCTCAAAAAGCTCCGGCGTTGCGGCCGTTTTCACGTAGTAACCGTAGAAGTTGCTCAATGCGCGGTCAGCCACGCGCATGTCTTCGTCGTCCAGGGCCTGTGCCAGCAACGGCTTTGTGGCCGGCATGGCGAGCAGGCTGAGGAAGTAGACTGCGGAGTAGCGAACCTCGACGCGCTTGTGTTTCAGCGCGGCCTGCATGGGCACGATCACGCCTGGGGCGTTCTCGAAGGCCTCGCTCCAGGCGGCAAAATAGAACTCCTCCCAGTCGTCACCTAAAAGCGCTTTGGCACGCGCGGCGGGGTCATCCAGCAGACGGGCCACGCGCGCGATGGTGTCGTTGGCAACTTTGACGCTGACGCTGTCCCAGTAGAGGCCGAACCAGACGTTGACGGCGCGCACGATGCTGGAGAAGCGCGCAAGGTCGTGCTCCATGATCAGCGTCAGCATGCGCCGAAAGGCGCGCGGGTGAGCTTCATCGACCGATTCGACGATCACCTGGCGCAGGCCTTCCTCTCTCTGTGCGGCCAGCAGCATCTTCTCGATGAACTCCCAGCCTTCCTCGCGCGACGCCGTGAGCAGCGCGCGCGTCACGTGGCGGCCGAACTGGCCGATCTCGTGCTCGCCGCGCGCGCTGGCGCAGAGCGTGTCGAAGACGAACTGGCCGTCCTCGCCGCCCTGGTCGATCACCGCGGCAAAGAGCACTCCCAGCGAATCGGCGGGTCCATTGTGGGCCACATGCGCCGCCCACTGCGAAAACCAGCGGATGTCCTGTTCGTAACCATGCGTGGCTGACAACAACATGCGCAGAAAGTTGCCGCGCGCCTGGAGTGTCAGCGCCGGGTCTTCAGGCGCGCGGAAGGGTTTGCGCCCGTGGCTGACCTGGAAGGGCTGGCGTTTGAGCAGCTGCCATGCCGATTCGACGTGCGGAGCGATTTTGGGAAAGAGCTTCTCGAACAGCTTGAGACGGTCCTCGGCGGGCATGGCCTGCAGACGTTCGGCGGCATTTTGCCAGGCAGCATCGCGCTGGTTGAATTCGAGATCCTGGTCTTCGTCATGTTTCTTGCCCAGCAGCGAGCGGCCGGTCTCGGCGAGGTGCGGCGGCAACTCCTTGAGGCCGACGAGCTGGTGGCCCGTCCATGCGGCCTGCTTGACCTTGGAAAGTGCTTCCTTGGCGACTTCGGGGGAGAGCGGCATCTCAGGCTCCTGCGAGCATGGTTAGTCTTACGAACGTGATCTTGCTGTCCGGCTTGAGGTAGATCTGCTTGTCGAGCTGCTTTTGCTCGTCGCCATCGAGGATCACGAGGTACAGCCCGTCCTCGAAAGCCTGCAGGGCCGCGCCGACGGCCTGGTCTTCGTCCACTTCCTGCGGCTTGATTTCGCTCTGGCCGGCTTCAACTTTGCCGCGCGCGGCCTGTTGTTCGATCTGTTGCTCGGTGAGCGCGCGGATGAACTGGCGATCCTGCTGTCGATTCTTGAACGCGGCTACCTGGGCGCGCACGATCTTGTCGAGTACTTCGCGCAGCGTGATGCCGCTATCGCCTCGCTCGAATTCGGGCGGCAGGTCCACACCGAAGTCGGCAAAGAGCGGCTTCTTCTTGCCGATGATTTTTCCTGTCACGGAAATCATGGCGCTCAGTCTAATTTCAAGCGCGACATCAAGCGATGTTCGAGAGTGCAGGCCCTGAGACAAAGTGTCACCTGCGCAAATCACAACAGCACAGCAGACCTGGGATTAGGAAGAACATCCGCCTCCCGTTCTCAGCAATCGCTTAGGCTCGGCTGACATTTGCGGCGCAATGACGACCCGAACATGATGGCCCCGGACGTTGGTTGGGTGGCGTAAGGTGTGCCGCGTTGTCCAAGTCAACGAAGTAGGTGGCGTGGTCACTGAGTGCAGACAAATGCCGGTCTAATGTCAAAATACGGCGTATGAGTGAATCCGACACTGGTTCGTCGCCGCAGCCGATTCCCGCGGTCTTGAGAGACCTAGAGAATGAACTCTCGTTGCTTTATTCGCGATTCTTTCACCTCCAAGCTATTCAAGCTCCGCTTGCAGTTAGCTGCCTCGAGCTGGATGTGAAGATGAACCAACAGCTCACAGAGCAGTTGAAACACTTCAACGATCTGTGGAAAGCGTTGCAGCAGAAGGGTGGTCAACAAGTATCGACGCGGACTTACTCCGAATCACTCGCAGACTTTCACGTGCTGATGAATACTGGCGGCACATTCGGCCCCGTCCAGAGCAGTCTCTACATTCACAAGGTCGCGCTCATTGAAGTGTTTCTGTCGACGCTGACTCGACGACTGTATAGAGACGGGCACTTGCGTTCTGAAGACAAGGTTCCCGACGGTGGTTTGAGCTTGGACGAATTACGCAAGCTTAAGAACTTGGAGGAAGCGCTCGACAGCCTGATTGAGCGACGCGTGATCGCGTTTTCGTTCCGGACCGTTCGCGACCAATTCAAAGCACTGAAATTGGGCAAGAAGTCTGTGCTCGACTTTGCCGACGATGAACTTGTCGGACGCTACATTGAAGCATTGGAACGGCGACACGTCCTGACACACAACGACGGACTTGTATCGCGCCGATATTTGGCCAAGCTCCGCGAGGAGAAACATTGGCGTGATCGGGAAGCGGAGTTGCCCAAGGTCGGAGAGAAGTTGAAGTTTTACGAGGGATTTTATGGTGGAGGGGCCGGCTCGCTGATTGCTGCCATGACTCTGATCTTCCAAGTTGTTGCGCGGTCTCTTGCGAGATCCCAAGGCGAACTGAATTGGTGTGGAGCAAAGTTGAATGTCGCCTATGAACGTCTTGTTGACGCGTGGGACTTGGAAGCGATTGTGATGCTGGGTCAGACGATGGACCGACTTTGTCAGACTTACGCAGAAGACACGGCCATTGGACGACAAGGTATTCTGTGGCGCGCATTTATCGCCAGCATCTACGAAAAACCCCACGAGGTCGCGCAACTCCTCGCTCGGTTTAGTTGGCAGGACGCCCCACAGCGCGAACTGGTATTTAGACACACGGTCTTGGGAGAGTACGAGCAAGCGTTGAAAGTCGTGGAGGAAGCCGGCGCGACTGCAGTACAAATCAACGAGTTCCGCGAGCACCGAGTCTTCAAGACGCTGCTCTCGAAGACAGCCAACGCGGGATCGGTATTCAAAGAAGTTTACGGCGCCGAGGCTTGTGCAGTGGTCGGAGCTGGTTTTCGCAAGGATGGAGAACCAAACCTGGCCAAGAAGCTCGAGTGAGACAATCCCGCGTCTCGATGCCAACTTTCGCAGTCCGGACCCTGCTTCGCCGATTAGAGTTTGTTCTCCTTTAAGTAGACCATCAGTGCTTGGTATTTTTCGCCAGCAGTCCGTAGTTCAGCGTCGGCTTCTCTTGTCGACAGCTTTCCGGCCAAAAGGCGCTCCCGAATCTGTCGGACAGCCATGACTACTTCCTGTTGACCTCGGATTGACATGGGACGGTGTTTTTGAAAATTGCCCGAATCAAGTATCCCAATCTGGTAACAAGCTTCGGCGCCGAGTTTCTCTAGTTCGGCAATCCTCGGAAGCAGGGTTTGGGAAAGCTGTTGATCGGTCAATTCGGCACGTTGGCTGTGTGCCTTCCTAGCCTCATCGAGTGCTTCAACCGCAACGAGATTGGCCTCGTTGGCGGCCGCACGAATCTTCGTGACTTCGCCTTTTAGTTCGCCGAAGCCTCTCTGGTCGTCCTCGCGTTGAAGTCTGAGGTCTCTGCGGTTCCAAAGATGCAGTGCGATCGAAACGATAATCGCCGCGCTGGCGAGTACAACGCCCAATATCTCCATGATCCACTCCATCCTAGGATTCCGTCAATGTGTCTAGCCGTGCCTAAAGAAGAACTCAATTGGGGTGGCATTGGGGCAAAATCAAACGAGGAATTCCGAGGGACGTCGCCATTTGCTCCATGACGTCAGAGCTTATCCATCGGAGTGATCCTCCAACTTCATGCAGTCGAGTAGGATGTACAAATCGACCGGAAACCCGCTTCCCAGTTAGATTTGTAGTTGGCGTTCCAGGGGCTGTATCGAACTGCAGACCTACCGTTCAGGAGACCTCGGGTGCGGCGTTCAATCGCTGTTGTATCAACGTTGGCAGTGCGAAGAACAAGCGGACTTGGCCCTCATGGGTAGCTTGAGCGCAACCGGTTGTGGAGTGAGAGAGTGACAACACGGGTCGGCGCCGAATGCCTGAGCCCTGCTTCTTAAGTGGCGTTAACCAACTTGGAAGCGATTTCGGGTCATGGCTGGGGCCACTAGCCAAAGCTACGTTCGAGTGTTGGAAGCCGCGTGCCGAGGGATACTCGGCGTAGAAACTACTTAAGCATCACGATGGAAACGGCTAGAGAGAAAGGCTCGTCGGGGGCGCTGTTCAGCATCTTTTCGATGTCCTCGCGCAGGCTCTCACAGCCCTCTTCGGGTTTTTCTTTCGCCGCCCAGGCAGACCCGGACGTGCTCCTGCCGCGCGAGCCAAGGTTGCGCGCCGACAGGCCGAGCGCCCAGCCTTCGTCCATCCACGATGCGTGCGCCGTACCCGTGAGCATTTCGAACTTGGCTTCCATGCCGCCGCCGTTTGCGTCGCGCTCGATGCTTATGCTGATGCCCGTCGCGCCTTCCGGCAGGTGATTCACGGCCAGGACAATTAGCTCACGGACAGTTTTGTAGCTGAGCGGCTTTTGGTTCCATACGGACAGCGCTTTCTCGATAGCCGGGCTGGGCGCGGGGCCCGCTTCGGCCCATGTGAATTGCAGAAGCGTACAGGCAAGGCGCTGGGCCAGCGCGTAGAGCGCGGGGTAGCCCGGTGTTTTCGCGTCAAGCGTCTTGAGCCGCGCGGCTATGAACGCGTACGCGCCAATGCCTCTGGCCTCGAGCGCGGCTATGCCATCTTTGCGCTTGTCGGAGTCGCTGCTCATGGCCAGGTCGTAGAGCGGCTGGAGTTGTTCATCGGGAATCGTGGCTACATCCGGCGAAGGCGGAACGGGCAAGAGCGCCTGCCCGTTCTTCTCGCGCCAGCGATTGAGGGCCACGATGCGCATGCGCTCCTGCCCGCGCGTCGATTGATCGGCGCGCCACGCGTAGACGTCGGGCCATTGTTCGTGCAGCACGAAAACAGCGAAGTCGCAAACACGCGGGTCGCTGGCATGGAAATCTTCGTAGCCCATGGAGCAATTGGTGTAGCGCTCCTGGTCTTCGAGACATCTAGCCAGCAAATGCTCGATAGCCAACGCAAGTTCTGGCGGGTCTTCCTTCCAATTCCACCAACGCGCAGTGGCGAACTCTTGCATGACGCAAAAGCGCACGTCGACGGTGCGATCGAGCAAGCCATCGCCCAGTGCTTCGACGCCCCCGGCTCGTTTGGTTCCGCCCAAGAAATGCACCAGCTCCTCAACGTCAAAATGGTCGCCCGAAGCTGCACGCCAGCGCTCGATCACTGCTTGCATGGTCGATTCGGGCTCAGTTGGATAAAGCCCCGAGGCTGCGGCGGCAACGACATCGTTGTCACTGCCGTCTATTAACTGCTCGTGCAGGAATTCCAACGTCTGCGAGATATCCAGCTTGCAGGCGCATTCAACGAGCCCCGAGCGGATCGAGCGGTGCTTCGTTGTCGCCAATCCCGCCTTGATTGCAGCCAGCGCGGATGCCGGATACTTTGCAACCAGGCGTCTTGCCTGGCCGGGAGCGTCATATTCGCCCGCGCTGACGCGTTTAACAAGCGTCGCCTCTTCGCCGATCTCCTGGAATTCCTGCCACCACGTTCTTGCTGATCCGGGTCCCCAAGTAGAATCGCTGCCGGCGATCTTGGCCACGATTGCCGCGGCTACGGCGCCCACGCGCTCGACCCAGTGGTTGAAATAGCCGTAGCGCCCGGAAACAACAATGCGTGTCAGTCGCTTGTCGTCCAACGCTTCGATGAGCTGGGGCACAGCGTCGTAGCCAAGCGCTTCAAGTTGTGCTGCGGGGGTTGGATTGTTGTCTTCGCCGGAACTGCAGGTGAAACTGCCGCCGCTGAAGTAAGAGCCGCCTTCCTGGTCGCGCAACATGAAAATCAGCTCGGCGGTGCGCTCGTGGACTGGCATTTCGCTCAGCGGTGGGATTCTCTTAGCCGCGTGTTCTTCATCTTCCCCGACCATCTGGCGTAGAACGCCAAGCATTTCCTTTGCCGTGTCAATGTAGCGGCTGGATGGAAAGAATTTCACGAAGCGTTCAAAGCGGCGCAACAACTCGGTACGCGGGGTGTGTCCGTAGCCGCACGCGAGCGTGTCGGCATAGGCCGTGGCATGGCCGAGTTCCCGCTCCATGATGTCGCGCAACGTGAGCTTGTCGTCGCCCTGTTCGTGGAGCGCCATCGTCAATGTGTACTCGGCCAGTTCGCGGGCCAGCACCGTGAAGCCGGCTTGGTCGCAGGCTCGGGCAAGCACAAAGTACTGCGCGCGCAAGGGTGCGATGTCTTTGAAGCGTGCGTCCCATTCGGTGTCGTTATCCAGTTTGCGGTGCCACTCAAGCTGCTCACGGGCGAAGACTTCGAGGCGTTCGCGCGTGAAGTAGACGGTGTCCTGCTTGGGCACATCGGGCCCCGAAATTTCCATGTCCCATTCAGTCAGGGAAGTCAGCGAGAGCACGCGAAAACGGACGGGCGTTTCCGAAAGCAGGAACCCGTGCGCGAAGTCCTTTTCGTAATCGTCCGATGAATGTTTGGTCCAGCCGCCCGTGGCGATTTTCACGAACTGCAATCGCCCGAGATTCGGAAATCCAAGCGTGTCAAACCACGCAAACGCGGCATCCACCTCCGCGTTGCCCGTGTCCGGTTTCGGCGCTGGCTCAGGCAGCTTGGTTGCGGGTGCGGGCTCCGGCGTGTCAACGGGTTGCCGGTGCTCCGCGACGCAGGACGCGAGCAGCAAAACCGTCGCAAGCAAAATGGCCTGACGCATAACCAGACTCCAGTTTTCGTTACTTGCCGCCTTCACGCACCAGGCTCAGTTCGAAAATGAAATGTCTGTAAGTCCCGACGTTTAGCGCCTGTTCGGCGGCTTCTTTCCAGTCGTCATGGGTCTTGCCCGAAGTACCCCAGTCGTCGGCGCAGGTGCCGGCGTAACTTTTCAAATACCCGCCGTCGGCGTAAATCCCGACTTGCGTGCTCCAGCAATTCGTGTTCGTCGATTGGATGACTTCGGTTGCAAGCTTGAGGCGAAGCACCACGCCGGTGCCGTCGTTCTCGCGTTCCGCCTCCAGGAGCAGGCCCGTGGCGCCATTGGGCATGTGGTTGGCGATATGCAAAAACAGGCCGCGCAGGCCTTCGTAAGTCAGAGGGCGGCCGCGCAGCTTGTTGACTTCCATTGTGAAGGCCTCGTCGCTTTTGCCGCCGTTCTTGTCCCATTCGATTTCACGCACAATGCACGACAGGTCGCGCTCCAGTTCCGATAGTCGCCTGTCCGGTTTCTCCAGGCGTTCAAGCTTGGCGGAAATGAAGGAGAGCGCTGTGAGGCCTTTCTCCAGCAACGCGGCTTTGCCTGCGGCCTGCTTCGTCTCGTCGGAGCTTATGAAGTCTGCGTAGAGCGGTTCCAGCTCCTCGGCGGGCGCGGCTTCGATCTTGACGGGCCCTGGCAACGGCAAAAGGTCGAGGCCTTTGCGCGCCCGGTAGAGGTTGGCCAGCTTCAGGCATTGGTATGTCGCCGTGAGATGCGACTCCGCCTGCTTCCACGTATAGACATTTGGCCAGAGCAGGCTGAGCGCAAACGCGGCGTAGTCGCAAATCCGCGGGTCCCGGGCGCCAAAGGGCCCGCGCGACATTGAGATGCCGCGGCGCGGTTCGGTGTCGAGCAGGCACGCAACCAGCAGCTCTTCTGCGGCTGTTGAGAACTCACCCTGCTGGTTCATCGTCCCCGGCGTAGCTTCTTCAAAGGCAAAAAAGGTGTCGCAAAGCTCGTCGACAACTTCATAGCGTTGAAGCACGTCACGCTTGGCAAAGCCATCGGCTATGGCATGCACGACCTTGGCGCTCTTTGTCCGCAGCAAAAATCTGACCATCATCTCGAAGTGTTCGCCAGTAAAGTTGCACGCGCGCCATTCGGCGATCATTGCATCGAGCGCGACGTCGGGCTCGGTAGTGTACAGCGCCTGGGCAGCCCTTAGCCTCGCATTCAGATCCTCGCCGTACTTCAGTTGCTGCCGGAAGAAGTCGCGGGTCTCTTCGGGTGGCAGCTTGGCCGCGCTTTCGATCAGTTTGGCGCGTATGTAGCTCTTATTCGCGGCCTGCACGCCGCGCTTGATGGCGGCGAGCGCTGATTTCGGATAAGCCTCGACGAGACGCTCGGCCTGCCATGGAGCATCATCGCCTCCGCCCACGACGCTCTCGACGAGCATTTTTTCTTCGCCCTTTTCGCTGAACTCCGCCCACCATTCCTGGACGGCTCTTTTGCACGCGGCGGCTTGGCCGTCCTTAACCATGGCGCCCGACGTGGATCGCCGTTCGTAAAAGCTGCGATGGGCGATGCGCGAGATGATCTCTTGGGCGCAATCGCCCACCCGAAGCACGTAGTGCGAGAAACAGAAATTGCGCCAGAAGCCTACACAGCGCGTAAGGCGGTTGTCCTCGAGGACCTCGATCAGTTGGGGAATCGCGGGGTAGCCGATAGCCACCAGCTGATGGGCCGGTGTCTTGCCTGGCTCATCGTGAAACCACTCGTCGAAGATGTCGCACTCGCCGGGCTGCGAGTATTGGTGGCCATTCTGATCGCGCAGTTGGAAAATCAGTTCCGCCACGCGCTCGCTCACGGTCATTTCAGACAGGGGCGGCAGTTTTTTCGCCGCGTGTTCGTCGTCCTCCTTGACCATGGAGCGCAGGAGTTCGGCGGTTTCGCTCGCACTCTTGAAATACTCGCTCTTGGGGAACAGCATCGCGATGCGCTCGAAAGCCTCAAGCATGCTTTTGCGTGGGATGTCGGCGGATTCGAACATCAGTGTCGCGCGCCAGATGTCGTGCAGCGCGAGGTCTTCTTCGACGCAATCGCGTAGCGGGATGTCCGGCTTGCCGCGCTCGCCCTTGCACAACTCCTGCTGTGCGTAGTCGTAAAGTCCAAGCGCGGCTTCGTTCAGTCCCGCAGCAACGCAGGCGCGGGCGAGCACGAAGAATTCCGTGCGCTGGCGTAACTTCTCTCCGAAACGGCTGAGCCAGCGAGTTTCGGCGTCAACGCTTTTGTAGGCGGCCACGATGCCCGTTGCGTATTCTTTGAGGTTCTCGGGCCTGAAGTACACGCTGTTGAGTTCGTCCTCCTCCTCAGTTCGGCGTAACTCGAGTGTCCAAGTCACCAGTTCGGTCGTAAGCACCTGGAAAATCGTCCCGTTGTCGGTGAGCAGGAACCCCCAGATGAAGTCCTTTCGCTTGGGGTCGTTGCCGTTTTGGTGCCAGCCGCCCGTAGCCGCGCGCACGAAGGGTCTCCCTTCCAATGAGGGGTAGCCGAGCGAATCAAACCACGCAAAGGCCTCGTCGAGCACCTTGTTGCCGGTGAGATTCGGTTTCTGCGGCTCCGGTGTTGGCACTGGCGTAACGGGCTTTGATTCCGCCACCGGCTCATGCTTTTCGATAGGCTTGGCCTCGGGTGTGCCCGGGGGCGGAGCATGGCCCCGCTCGCCAGCACAGGACGCGAGCAGAAGAACAACGACAAATGGGAAGGCCTGGCGCATAACGCAACTCCAGGGGGAAAGCGGGGCCGAGAGTATACCACCGGCGCCCGCAGACGGACCCGTCGGCGCATAGAGAATAGTGCGTTGTGAAGCGGTCCAAATTAGCAAGAAGTCGGTTGGAGAGGCCTCGCCGTTCGGCGGCGCTGAACGGCCGACTTGTCTATCAAGAGAACTTGCGTGTGCGGATCAGGTGAGCCAGTCCTGCCGACAGGTGGCGTTCCGGGTGGCGCGGCCCCAGATGTTGTAGCACTTGGTGTCAGCTACGCCTTGCGGAGGCGCGTTCGCTGGCTTTCTCAACACGACGAATGAAATCCGATGCGCGTATGCGCATCGCCTTGCAGAGCCGAAACAGTGTTTCCACGGTGGGTGACGCCTTTCCGCGTTCCAACATGCTCACGTAGGTTCGGTGAACATCGGCCTTGAAGCCAAGCTTCTCCTGGCTCAAGCCTACCCGCTCACGCGCCTTGCGCAGTTCTCTTCCCAGCATGCGCGCGAAGGCTACGCATGCATACTTTACTCGTCGTCAGAGGATATAGTGCAACCTGTGTTGAACAGTATATTATGCAGACCTTCGACAACAGAACTGGAGGTCTCATGCCCCACTTGCACCGATTGGTATGCATCGCAGTGTTTTCCGTCTTGGCCGGGTGTGGACACACGCAGCACGCCTGGCAAGTTGACAAATGGGGGCCCGCAGAGGTCGACGTCAGGGAGCTCCGAGACATAGAAGTCAGGGATGTAGCACTTCCGACGCGCATCACAGGGAGCAAAAGTGCAGGTGATGAGGCTCGTTGGCAAAGGGAATGGCCAAGGCTCTTTGCCGATGAACTTGCGGAAGGGTTGAGCCGCGAGTGCGATGACCTCGGTAGCACGGCACGTGGCGTACGCAGGCCGGCACCATTTGTCTTGGAATTGAAGCTCGACGCCCTGTCCGTCGGTGGTAGCGCCTATTCAAACGGCAGCGTTAGCGGGATCGGCGAAATCAAGCGGGCCGATGGCACACTTGTAGTGCGCCTCTTTGCGAGTTGGGCATCCGGCCGAGGTCTGGGTGAACCCGACGTCGAGATCTGGTTGGACGACATGGGAATGCAACTTGCGCGTTGGATTTACGCTCAGCGATAGCGTCTCAATAGGACCTCAGAATCGCTTGCAGCAATCGAGTTGGTGCAGTGCAGTCGTTGCCAACGTCGCCAACGCTCTGGCTGGTAACTGCAGCATACGTTCCTCGTGCCTGGAACTAGGTCGCTCGGCCACGCGCCCAGAGTCATGTAGGGTGGGCGTCCAATTGTTGTCTCGCTCGGGCAGTACACTTCTGGACGAGCCTTGAACCTGCAACCCGTGTTTCAGGAAGACCCAGGTGCGGCGTACAGACGAGATCGGCGCTACGTTCCACACTGCGACTTGAACGGCCCCCAGCCCATCCGATAGCCCAGAATCCGTCCCCAATCAATGCAGGCGAGCCAGCCAACTCTATCGAGTGTAGACTTGCCGCCGGTTCATCGATGCTATCGACGTGCCCCTCGACCTGGATCAAGCGCCTGACTTGAGGCAGCAGGAATGACGCCGTACCACTCGCGAATTTGGGCCGAGCAACTCACGCTTCTGCGTGCCGGGGGCTCCATTGACCACATCTCCGGCGCCATCGCCAACGCCCGCGTTGACTTGAACCCGCATCAGGTTGATGCCGCCCTTTTCGCGTTCAGGTCCCCCCTGACCAAGGGCGTGATCCTTGCCGATGAAGTCGGCCTTGGCAAAACCATCGAGGCAGGCTTGGTGCTGTCACAACGATGGGCGGAGCGCCGCCGCCGGATCCTGCTGATCGTCCCCGCAACGTTGCGCAAGCAATGGCAACAGGAGCTTTCCAGCAAGTTCTTCCTGCCTAGCGTGGTGGTTGATACCCGCAGCTTCAAAGAAATGCAGGAAAAAGGGCACCCAAACCCGCTTGAGCGGACAGATTATGTTGTGATCGCGTCATACCAGTTCGCCGCCTCAAGGCATGAGGCCGTCGCCAGCGTGCCGTGGGACCTCGTCGTCATCGACGAAGCCCACCGGCTGCGCAACGTGTTCAACCCGCGCAACAAGACTGCCAACTTGATCGCGGCAGCTATTCGGCAGCGGCCTAAGCTGATGCTGACGGCCACGCCGCTTCAGAATTCCCTGATGGAACTCTACGGCCTCGCCAGCGTCGTTGACGAACACGTCTTTGGCGACATCGAAGCCTTTCGCGAGCAATTCGTCCGCGCCAGCAGCGAGGCCGACCGCAACAAGGAACTCCGCCAGCGCCTGTCGTCCATCTGCATCAGGACGCTGCGCCGTCAGGTGTTGGAGTACGTGCCGTTCACAAATCGCATTCCGCTGACGGCAGACTTCCGGCCATCGGCAGCCGAACGCGACCTGTACGACCAAGTCTCCGAGTACCTCCAGCGCGAAACACTCTACGCGCTGCCAAACGCCCAGCGTGCGCTGATCACGCTGGTGCTACGCAAGCTGCTTGCTTCGTCCAGCTTCGCCATCGCCCGCACGCTCCAGCGCTTGGCCAACCGCCTGGAGAAGCTGGCAACGGAAAACGCCATCACGACCGACGACTTGTTTGACGACGAGGACCTCGAAGGCATCGACGAGATCGAAGACGAATTCGCCATCGTCACCGCAGACGCCAAACTTGATGACGCCGGCATCGACCCCAGGTTGCTCAGGGCCGAACTCGCCGATGTCCGCAAGTTCGCTGACTTGGCTGGTCGGATCACCACGAACGCCAAGGGCGAGGCGCTGATTCCAGCGTTGAACACGGCGCTTTCCAAGGCCGTCGAGCTTGGCGCCCAACGCAAAGCCGTGATCTTCACCGAATCCCGCCGCACGCAGGAGTACCTGTTCGATCTGCTGAACCAGCGCGGCTACGCGGGCCAGATCGTGATGCTGAACGGCTCCAACAACGACGCCGCGTCAAAGGTCATTTACGACGAATGGTGCAAGAGCCACGAAAACGACGGCCAAGTCACCGGCAGCCGCGCCGTGGACATCAAGGCCGCCATCGTCGAGCACTTCAAAGAAAAGGCCGCGATCCTGCTTGCCACCGAGGCCGCAGCCGAGGGCGCCAACCTCCAGTTCGCCTCGCTGGTGGTGAATTACGATCTGCCGTGGAATCCGCAGCGCGTGGAGCAGCGCATTGGCCGCTGCCATCGCTACGGCCAGAAGCATGACGTTGTCGTGCTGAATTTCGTCAACCGCATGAACGCCGCCGACCAGCGCGTCCATGACCTGCTCAGCCAAAAGTTCCGCCTCTTTGACGGCGTGTTCGGTGCCAGCGACGAAATTCTGGGCGCGTTGGAAAGCGGCGTTGATGTTGAACGGCGCATTGCACAGGTCTATCAGGAATGCCGCACACCCGAAGAAATCACCGCCGCGTTCGACAAGCTCCAAAGCGAACTCGACGAAGAAATCAAAGCCCGCATGGCCCAAACCCGCGAGGCTCTGCTGGAGAACTTTGACGAAGAAGTCGGTGCCCGCCTGCGCGTCCACCGCGACAAGACGCTGGAATCATTGAACCAGCGCGAACGCTGGCTGCTGGAACTCACGCGGGCCGAACTCGGCGGCGACGCCAGGTTCGACGCCGACAAGCCGCGTTTCAGCTACACCGGCAGCCTGTCCAAGCCGGGCGTGTACAACCTGAACTGGAAAGAGGCCGAGCAGCGCGGCGAGCATTTCTTCCGGCCTGACCACGAACTGGCCCAGCGCGTGATCCAGCAGGCATTGGCGCGGCCACTGGAACCGGCCCAATTGACGTTCAATTACACCGGCTACGGCGGCAATATCAGTTTGATTGACCCGCTGGTGGGCAAGTCCGGCTGGCTGGAGATCAGCAAGCTCACTATTGAGTCGCTGGACACCGAGCAGTTCCTGATCTTCGCCGGTCAAACCGACGACGGCAAACCGCTGGATGAAGAAACCTGCCAAAAGCTGATGCAGGTCCCGGCCACCGTCAGCAAGCTGAACCAGACCGTAGTCAATCTTGATTCAATCCGTGATGGTGAATTACAGGCCAAACTGCGCGAGGTCGAAGCCCGAAACGCCAAGTTCTTCGACGAAGAAGTCAACAAGCTCGACCGCTGGACCGAGGATCTAAAGCGCGGCTTGGAGGCCGAGATCAAGGAACTGGATCGGTTGATCCGCGAGCAAAAGAAAGCAGCAGCGTTGATGGTGACGCTGGCTGAAAAGCTGGAAACGCAGAAGCAGATCAAGGATCTCGAAGCCACGCGCAGCCGCAAGCGCCGCGAACTTTTTGAAGCCCAGGACCAGATCGACGCCAAGCGCGACGATATGATCAAGTCCGTCGAGGCGCGGCTGAAGCAACGGCAACAGTTAGAGCGCGTGAGTTTGGTTCGTTGGGGCGTTGATTGACGAAGGGAAAGTCGTGGGCAAGGAATCCTTGGGAAAGCTGGCACCGGTGGAACTTCGCGATTACTGGGAGCGTGAAGATACCGACTTCACCCAATGGCTCGCGGAGGCCGAGAATCTCGCCCTTCTGTCCGAGGCACTCAAGCTCGACCTTGCCTTCGAGTCCACGGAGACAAACGTAGGGCTAAGGAAATTTCGGGCAGACATCATTTGCCGCAACATCGAGGACAACAGTCGCGTTGTCATCGAGAACCAGCTCGAAGTCGCCAACCACAACCACCTCGGCCAGCTCTTTACCTATGCGGCCGGCCTCGATGACGTGAAAACGCTGATCTGGATCGTCAAGGAGTTGACGCCCGATCACCGTGCCGCCCTTGACTGGCTGAACCGGATTACCCATGAGGACTACAATTTTTTTGGCGTAGAGATGGAGCTATGGCGCATTGACGAATCACGCCCAGCCCCGAAATTTAACGTTGTGGTGCAGCCAAACGACTGGTCGCGGATCGTTCAGGAAGCCGCAGGCGTTGACTCCGGCGAACTGAGCGAGGGAAAAAAACTCCAGATCGAATACTGGTCGTCATTGGGAGATTTCATTCGCAAGACGGCTTCCAAGGTGAAACCGCCAAAGCCAAACCCCACAAACTGGGTGGGCTATGGTGGCCTAAGCAAATCCGGAGCGGGTTTTCTGCTCATTCTGAATCAGCGTGACGCGGCGGTCGCACTGCAAATCAACAGGCAAAAATACCCGACGTGGTTTGATCAACTGCAAACACAAGCTGACGCTATCTCGCGTGAGCTTGGATTCACGTTGGAATGGGACGACGGCGAAGGGAAAAAGTATGCCATGGCCCGCTACAAGAAGCAGGTCGATGTCATGGATCGAAGCCAGTGGCCGGCACTTCACAAGTGGATGATAGATGGGCTGGAGACGATGCGGCGCGTGTTCAAGCCACGAATCGCGATGTTGGAATCCGAAGGGGTTGACGAGCTTGCGCAGTAGATTCGGCGTAAACTTGTACGACGCTGCCTGACGTAGGTGTGCTACCACGGCTACATTGATGAAGGGCCTGTAGGAATTGCGATCCATGCCAGAAGAAGTCTCCAGCGTGAATCCCTCAATACTTCGATGGGCGAGAGAGTGCCTCGGCCTGTCCGTGGACGATGTTGCCGCAAAGCTTGGCCGTGACACCGATGAGGTGGAAGCGTGGGAGCGCGGTTCCAGTGCACCAACTTACGCTCAACTTGAGAAGCTGGCCTATAGCATTTACAAGCGTCCGCTAGCGGTGTTCTTCCTTCCAGAAAAGCCGAAGGAACCAAGCGTCCGTAAAGAATTCCGAACGTTGCCGGAATTTGATCTCGACCACCTTCAAGCCGATACCCGCTACCAGATTCGCATCGCTAAAGCGTTTCAGGTTTCATTGAAAGAGCTGAACTCGGGCGTCAACGCCATCAAGGAACCGATATTCCGAGAAATTAGCTTGAGCAAGAACAAGGAACTTGACCGACAGGCAAACCGGGTTCGGAAGAATCTGCGTGTCTCGCTCAGCGCTCAGCAGTCGTGGCCCGACGAGCGACAAGCATTCAAGGAATGGCGGAATGCTATTGAGGACCGCGGCATCTATGTCTTCAAGCAGTCTTTCAAGCAGAAGGAAATCTCCGGGTTTTGCCTTCCTGATCTTGAGTTCCCGATCATCTACCTGAACAACAGCACAACGCAAACTCGCCAGATTTTCAGCCTGTTCCATGAATTAGGCCACTTATTGCTCGACGTGCGTGGCATTTCAAAGTTTGACCCCGCGTACATTAACGACTTACCGCCGGCGGAACGTGAGACTGAGCAGTTCTGCAATGCGTTCGCGGCCGAGGTACTAATGCCCAGCGCGGATTTTGACGCGCAGATCCGTGACGTGGACCAATTCGAGGAGAAAGCAGTAGTTCGGCTCGCGAAGCGCTATCACGTAAGTCGCGAGGCGGTACTCCGCCGCTTGCTCGACAAGGAACTTGTTGATCAAGATTTCTACGAGACTAAAGCAAAGGAATGGCGAGAGCAAATTGCTGTGGGCTCCGGTGGGAATTACTACGCCAACCAGGCTACTTACCTCGGAGAAAAATACGTCAACTTGGTGCTGGGCAAGCACTATGAAGGAAAACTCAGCCTAGAGCAGGCCGCCGACCACTTAGGTCTGAAAACGGCGAACGTGGCGGGACTTGAAGCCATGGCGCTAAGGAAGGTGTCCGAATGATCTACGTGTTCGACACCAGTGCAATTGTTGTTCTAAAGCACTACTTCCCAAAGCGTTTTCCAACGCTATGGAAAGGGCTCAAATATCTGGTTGCTGACGGCGACGTAGTGTCCGTTCGAGAAGTTCAAAATGAACTTGAGTCCTACAACGAAGTGGACTTCATCCAAGAATGGATCAAGGACAACACGGAGATTTTCGCAAAGCCCGAAAACGCGGAGCTAAAAGTTGTCAGGAGCATACTCGCAGTACCGCATTTTCAACAGTTGATCGGTAACAAGCAGCTTTTGAAGGGGACGCCGGTAGCGGACCCCTTTGTCATCGCGGCGGCCAAAGTCAAAAACGCGACTGTAGTTACCCAGGAAAAGGCAAAACCCAACGCCGCGAAGATTCCAAATGTGTGCGAGCATTTCGACGTGCCCTGCATCGATCTTGAGTCGTTCATGGCTGATCAGAACTGGAGTTTCTAGCGCAATGAACAAGCAGAAGCTGGAGTTGACTTGGATTGGGAAGGATGTGCGGCCCAAGCTGGAGCCGCGTGTTCTGGTTGAGGACGTGGCGTTGAGCTATCACGCGAAGGAGCGCGTGACGGATCACGACATCTTCGACAATCGATTGATCTTCGGCGACAACCTGCTGGCGCTCAAGGCGCTGGAGCAGGAGTTCACCGGCAAGGTCAAGTGCATCT
>JADLFN010000088.1 GCA_020845475.1 Planctomycetota bacterium | reverse complement strand
CCCGCCACGGTAGCCGCGCCGATTGAGCTTGAGGTTGCCGGCATCACGCTACGCATCCCGACGAACTTTGACGAAGCCACGCTGGCGCGGCTGATCACGGTTCTGCGCCCCATCGACACGGCTCAGGGCCGTTCGACCATGCTCACGACAGGCAGGACATGACCTTCCTGCCTTCCAGGACCCGCGTGTTTCTCTGCCTCGCGCCGACGGACATGAGGAATTATGCCGAGTACCGGATTATGCGGAGTGAGGCACCTGGATGCAGTTCATTCGCGGCTCCGGCTACTTCTTTGATCGGCATAATTCGGTTGTCTTCTCCTCTACGGCAATTGGGCCGGAAAAGGAGAATTCATGCTTCAGCAAATCTATCGGGATCCTCATCGAGTCAGGCACTTGATGTCGCCTCCCCTTGGTGAGTACCTCAGCGCGTTCGCGAAAGCCGAACTCGATCAGGGTTTCGCGCGTCTGACGCTTCACACTCATCTTCGTGTGTTGGGTAAACTGAATCTGTGGCTTCAAGATCGCGGCATCGCCGCTCAGCAACTGTCGGTCGATCATCTCAAGCGACTCCAGCGCGATGGCTGCTGGAGAAAAGCCCTCTGGCGGCACGGCCATGACGTGCTGGCCAGGTTCCTGCGCTACCTTCAGACAACCGGAGTGGCCAAGATTTCCGAGCAAAGGCAACGCAAGAGCGCCAGGAACCGATTGCTGGATGGGTTCGAGAGATACCTCAGGGAGCAGCGTGGGCTCTCCAAGTGGACTATCGGGCGCTACACATCCGAAATCAGGAAATTCCTGAAGAGTCGCAAAGGCCCGTTGCGTCTGCGACAGCTGCGGCCGAGCGACATCTATCGTTACGTGATTGACGCGGCTACCCGCACTGGACGAGCGGGAAGCAAGGGTGTGGTGACTTCGTTGCGGTCGTTCTTGCGCTGGCTCACAACGCGCGGAGCCGTTAGCAGTGTCCTGCAGGCATCGGTGCCGATGATCGCTAACCGGAAATTGAAAAGCGTACCCGCAGTACTGGCGGCAGCCGAGGTGAACCGGCTTGTCCACAGTTGCAACTTGAGAACGACCAAAGGGCGGCGGGACCGCGCCATAATTCTATTGCTGGCCCGACTCGGCCTTCGAGCGGGAGAGGTGGTGTCGCTTCGCCTGAATGACATCAACTGGCAAGCTGGAGTGCTTTGCGTTCGGCGAAAAGGAGGGCGCGCAGATTCAATGCCGCTTCCGCCTGAAGTGGGAACCGCCGTAGCCTTCTACCTGCGCAACTACCGACCGAAGTGTTCTGAACCCCGCGTGTTCACCTGCGTTCGCGCCCCGCATAGGGGGCTTGGCCACTCCTCCACGGTGTCGTCAATCGTCGCAACCGCTTTGCGGCGAGCGGGCCTCAACCCGCCTAACACCGGCGCGCATCTCCTGAGGCACACACTTGCGTCTTCGTTGCTTGGACGTGGCGCGGGGCTGGGTGAAATCGGCCAACTGCTCGGACATCAGGCGCAGGCATCAACCGAAGTGTATTCGAAGGTGGACATTCGTGGTCTTCGGAGCGTCGCACAGCCGTGGCCGGGAGGAGCAAAGTGAATCAACTTCGAATTGCACTCTGTGATTACCTTTCCATGCGGCATGTGCTGGGCTTTCGACTCCTTCGGCCAGGCCGGGCGTTGGGTCGGTTCGTTGAGTTCGCGGAAACGAAAGGAGCGTCGGTTATCACTACGGACCTCGCACTGGAATGGGCACGTTTGCCACAACGGGTACAGCCTTCGACTTGGGCTACGCGCTTGGCGCTCGTACGTCGATTCGCCCGCTACTGCCACACGATGGACATGCGTACAGAAATACCGCCCGATTGCCTTCTCCCTGACCGCCTCCGGCGCAAGCCGCCATACATCTGGCGTGGAGTTGAAATCCGCGCGCTGCTGTCGTCCGCACGCCGGATGCGCTCACCGTTGGGCCTACGAGGAAAGACCTATGAAACTTTCTTCGGGTTGATCGCCGGAACCGGCCTGCGAATCAGCGAAGCCCTGCACGTCGACAACATGGATCTGGACTGGATCTCCGGCGTAATGACCGTGAGGAACACGAAGTTCGGCAAGACCCGGCTCGTTCCGTTGCATCCCACCACACTCGCTGTTCTTCGGAGCTACGCCAAAGTACGCGACCAACTCGTGCCAATGCGGGACCAAAGGGCCTACTTTCTAACCGAGGACGGCGCGCGGCTGTCGGAGGGCGCCGTTCGCCGTGTCTACGCCCGTCTGCGAACGAAGATCCCATTCAATTGGCAAGTCGGACAACGACGCCCGCGCATTCATGACCTGCGCCACTCATTTGCCGTCACAACGTTGCGGCGGTGGTACAGCGCCGGTCGCCCTGCTGAGGCTCTCTTGCCGCGCCTTGCCACCTACCTCGGATACGCCCACGTCAATGACACCTACTGGTATCTCTCGGCAGTCCCCGACTTGCTCGCTTCCGCAGCGCGTCTCCTTGAGCGGAACGAAAGGAGCAGCTCGCGATGATCCACAGTCCTGTTCGCGATCTTGCGCCGCAGCTGGAAAGCTTCTTTTCCCAACGCCTGGCGCGAGATCTCCACGCTAGTCCCCACACTGTGGCGGCCTACCGTGACACCTTTCGGCTGCTGCTCTGCTATGTCTCTGGAAGAGTTGGTCGAGGACCTGCGGCCATGTCAGTCGCCGACTTTGATGCCGAAGTCATTGCTTCCTTCTTGGATTACCTCGAACGCGCAAGGGGCAACACAATTCGAACACGAAACTCCCGGCTTGCGGCCATTCACAGCTTTTTCAAATACCTTGCGCTTCGCGGGCCTCAGTACTGTGCAGTTGCACAGCAGATACTTGCAATCCCTCCCAAGCGAACTGACAGGCCTCTTGTTGCATATCTCTTGGAATCGGAGGTGCAGGCTCTCCTGTTGGCTCCCGACCTGGCCACATGGACTGGCAGACGAGACCGTGCGTTGCTCTTTCTGGCCGTGGAAAGTGGGTACCTGTCCGACCAAGCACAGGTTGACGGCGGGCGTGGGTGAAGTTCTGCCGTAATTTCGAATTGGTGAAGAGGATTTCGCCGGGCCGCTTGTGGGGCGGCTTTGAGGGCGATTGGCCTGCTGGG
>JADLFN010000087.1 GCA_020845475.1 Planctomycetota bacterium | reverse complement strand
CGGAGTAGTAGCCGCGATCCAGCTCGAACAGCACGCCCGGCTCGGCGGTCATGGCCATGGCCAGATCGCCCAGTTCCTGCTCGCTGGCCTCGCGATAGCCTGCCCGGACAGCCTCAATGAACAGGTGACTGGCGGCGTCCATCACGAAACAGGCCCGCAGAAGCGGGTTGCCGGCCAGCCCCTTGGTGCAGCCGGGGTAGCCAAAGGCCGCGTTGGCTTTACTGTCGGCCACGGGGAACGTCGTGCCGTCCACGCACAGCACACGAAACGGCGGCAGCGGCGATGGCGCGCCGACTTCGTCGTACAGGCTAATGATGTGCCTGCGTCCCAGCTCAAGCACTTCGGCGTCAAGGCGCTTGCGCGCGGGCGTGACCGATCCCGCCGAGACAGACTGCCAAAGCGCTTCGGGGCGCAGGAGTTGCGCCGCTTCATCCAGCGCGTGGGCGAAGTTGCCTCGGCCGTGCAAGGCGTGCAGCAGCGCGCCCAGAAACAGCACCGGGCGCGGCAACCTGCGGTCGCGCCAAACGCGGCCGTCATCGACCTGGTGGAACCACTGGAGAATCAACTGCGGCGGAAACAGGTGAGCGACGCGGGAAGGATCGAGGATGTTCGAGGCGCTGGCGGCGGCGGGAACGGCCGGGTAAGCTGGCTTGCGGTGCATGGCGGCGGACTTTCTGGTTGCTTGTGTGAGAGCTTGCCATCATGCAAAGCTCCGCCGCCGCACCAACCAGAAGTCCTTAATCGCATCGCATTGGCTGCCCACTTGGTTGATCGGTGAGGATTGTGCAGCCCCGCGCGCTGCTGCACTTTTTGCCCGTCCTTCACACTCCCTACTCCCTGTTCGCGCTGGTGACGGTTCGCCGGTGTCCTTTGCTGCGCACCCTGTGTGCCTTCGGCTCGCGGGTCATCGGCTATTCAAGAGGACCCCACAGGTGGATTGTCTTGTCGGCGCTTGCGGTAAGCACTCTCTTCCCCTCGGGCGAAAACACGGCGCGGCAGACCAATGCCGAATGCCCCTCGAACTTGCGCAGCTCCTTGCCTGCAGCGGCGTCCCAAAGGTTGGCCGTTTTTTCGTTGCGTTCGATCAGCGGACTGGCACAGATGCTCCTTTAGAGACTCAGCAAGCTCTTCTCCACATCGGTCTCTGTATTACACTGTCTTGTCCATAGTTGGCGCTTTGACACTGGAACGGCGGATTCAGAAGCCCCAAGGAAGAGAAACCGTGAACAGCAGCGGCCAAGACTTGCACACAACGGCCGAGGGGCGAGTACGCGAGGCTTTGTCGGCACTTGAGGGGGACCATCGCCGCCTAGCGCTGCTGGCCCTATCAGAGGTCGAATTGGCCGTTAAGACGCAGCCTGCGCTGGCCCGTGCCGTAGCGGCGGGCCTTTTTCAAGCCTTGGGCGGGTTGCAGGCTCCGTCTTGGGGCTATTGGCGCGGACTGCTGGACGCTATTCGCGCCATGCGCATCAGAGTCTTGCGCGAGCATGACGTAGAGTTGACCAAACCGCTTGCACAATCCGCGAAGCTTGAAGAACTGTTTGACACGCTCGAACGCCGCGTCGATGCAGAGAGTTTTCGCAAACTGGCTGGCCTGCTTGAACTCTGCAAATTCACAGGCAGGAGTGCCACCGTTGGCGCATTGCTGGGCGCACCCGTGCGTCTTCGCAACTTCGTTGCGCACCAAGTTCCCGCCGCAGGATCGCCTTGGTGGGATAAAGTTGACGCCGCGCTGCGGCTGCTGCTCGAACTGCGACAATCAGACGCATTCGGATTGAGAACGCACTTGCACTCGGAAATCCCGCAGCCTTGGCGCATCGTGCATTCCGGTTTGCCCTACACCTATAACGGGCTTGGCTCAGATTTCGCGGCGATCTACGCCCCCGATGGTTGTGGCGGTACGGCGATCGAAAGCAGCGAAGGCGGTGGCGCAGTCCTTCGGGCGATTGCCCTGCTTGCCGCCAAGGCGCTGGAGAGCGAACGCGATATTGGGCGCTGGTTGCGAAAGTTGGCGCCCGAGGAATTTAGTGGGGTCATCGTAGGCGATTTTCTCGTCGGGCGGCCAGTGGGAGTGGGTGGCTTTGCAACCGTGCATGCCGCCCGACAGCTCAGTACGGGACGCAAGGTAGCGCTGAAGATCCTCCGTGACAGCGTTCAGCCGGATGACGTTGAGCGTTTCCAGAAAGACGCCGAGTATCTCGCACTGTTCGACCACCCCAATGTAATCCGCGTGCTTGGTTCCGGCGAAGACACTTGGATGGAATCAAGGCAGGCCGACGTTTCGCGCGAACGTTGGTTCGAAGTTCTGTTCAAGAAAGGTAAACCCGTCAAGCACTGGATTGCTTTGGAGTGGCTTGACGGCGAGACACTGGAGGCGGCATATCGCTGCATCAGGGGCGGCGCCGAACCAGTCATCGAGAGCGAAGAGGCTAAACTCAGGGAAGAAATGGGTGTTGCTGCGCCACTTGGCGTCGATGCGCTGCCGGCAGCGAGCCATGCGACACTGATTGGCTGGTTAAGCCAGGCGGCCAGTGCTCTTGCCGCTGTCCACACGGCCGGCCTGATCCATCGGGACGTGAAACCGTCGAACCTCATGGTGACCCCAGATGGAACCGTCAAGTTGATTGACTTCGGCGTCGCGCGCCGTCAGCACGCGTTACGCACCATTCTGACCGCGGCGGACCAGAATCCGGGTACGATGGCCTACAAGGCACCGGAGCAACTTGGAGCGACGGGCGCCGAACAACAAGTCGGGCCAGCTAGCGACGTCTACTCGCTTTGCGCGAGTTTTTATGAGCTCTTTGGCGGTAGGCGGTTGTTTGACTGGCCGGAGGATGCCGTCAGAAGTTTCCAGGGTCGAGCGGACGAAACGTCGTACCGAAAGCGCGAGCGCAAGCATCGCCCGCCGCGCGTGCGCGTGAACGACGCCAAGTGCGGGCGCGAGATTGAGACGCTGGTCATGGGCGGACTGGAGCCCGAGCCCAACCAGCGGCCCACCACCCAACAACTTAGGGATGACGTCGTCAGGGCGCAATCCAGCAAACCCATTGACTACCAGCCACCGGCGATCTGGCGCAGGCTGCAGCTCGCTTACCGGAGGCACAGAGTTGTAGCGAATCTGGTTGTTGCGTTTCTATTTTTGGCCACGTTCGGCAGCGGTTTTTATGTGTGGAGAATCGGAAGCGAACGCGACCAGACTGAACTGCAACGACAGCGGGCCGTCGCCAACGAACGGGAGGCTCGCCGCCAAGAAGGCATCGCCACAGCGCGTGCAGAGAGCGAGTTTCGGGCCCGCGAGCTCGCCGAAAGCGCCGAGCGCAAGGCAAGGGAGGAACAGACCCGCGCTGAGGAAAGCGACCGCCAGTCGCGAGTCCGCTTGGCGAGCATCATGCTCCGCGAAGCGCGAAGCGAAATCAACCAGCACCGACACGAACGCGCCCTCGCATTTCTGGTAGAAGCGTACGAGTTAGATCCAAACGCATTGGGTGTCAGCCTGTTGCTTCCGAGTGTTTTGAAACATTGTTCGGCGGCCGGAACAGTGTTTACGGGCCACTCGGCAGTGCCCCACTTCGCCGGTTTCATTCCAGACTCCGAGTTCGCATTTAGCCAGGGTGTGGACAACAAGCTGCGTGTATGGTCAGTGAAAAATGGCGCCGAGTTACGCTGTCTGGATGCTCTCCCGTTTGGATACTACGTGTTTTCGGAAGTGCGCGCTGACGCGGCATACTCTGTGACAAGCCCTGATTCACGTTGTGCCGCGATTCAGCAACGAGACGGAAAGTGTTCGATTGTGGATTTGGCAACTGGGAAACTAACACCTGTTGCGTCGCCGGTTGGAACGGCGCTCAACCTGGCCGTTGCACCACGCGGGAAGGTGGTGGCACGCGTGTACACCAAGAATATGTCGAATTCGCAGCTTCGGTTGGACTGGGTCGCAAAGGACACTCACACCACAGCGGCTGTTCTCGGGACTCCGTCCATCGCTTTCAGCCCTGATGGGAAGCGCTTGCTGGCATGGAACCATGGCCAGAACGGCTACGTGCAGTTGTATGACACCGAAACGGGGGTGTTAGTGGCGAGCATCGATGTGGCTCGCGATGGCAACCCCAGAGTTTCCTTCTCTAAGGACGGCGCATGGGTGGGAGTCGCGCTCGCAAATGGCACCATTCAGCTTCATTCTTCAGAAACTGGCTCTTTGTTGGAAACGCTTCAATACGCTTCGACAGGCAGCCCCGACTTTTTTTCAATAAGTGACAGTGCATCGGTTGTTGCGTGCGTCGCGACTGAATTGCATGTGCCGTGGGGCGGCGAAGTGTCGTACCGGGGCAAGCTGACCCTGTTCACAGGGAAGGCGGGACAAAGGGTGGTTACGCGGTTTGACACACCTTCGAAGCTCCTGCACGTAGATATCGCTTCCGATGGCAATTGTTGCGTCACAGCCGGCAGTGATGGAGCGGTATTGGTTTGGGACGTCGCAGCCGGAACCAACACAGAACTCGCGCGGCACGTGGGTGGGGCAATTTTCGTCGCGATAGAGATGGAAACTGGGCGCGTTCTTTCTTGCGGTACCGATCGCTCAGTGCGAGTCTCACTACCTGATTTCGGCAATGGCGTAAAATCGCAACTGCACGCAGTGGATAGCATTGATCGCCTTCACCTTGGTTCTGGCAGCATTTCTGTCGTGACTGGACATCGCTTCTCGAACATGGATCCGGGCGTTCCGACGGTTGTAGTAGTGAATCGCGCGACTGCCGCCGTCGTCAGCGCGGAAGCGCCCCATCGGAGTGGGGTCAGCGATGCGTGTGTCACCCGCGACGGGCGATATCTGCTAACTTGCGACCGGTTTGGCGGATCAGCCTTCTGCAGGCAACTGGACGATCTTGAGAGGCTCCCGTCGGAATTCAGTGCGCGTGCCGGCGCGCCGGCGCTTCGGTGCTGGCCGATGATGCGTGGCCCTTGGGTTGTTATCGCAGATTCTCCAGGCGCTAATGAAGTGGGATTGGGTGGGGACTACGGCCTGTCTCTCTGGGATGCGAGTCAGGCCAAATCGCTCGGTCGCATGCGAATTGAATACGAAGCGGTGTTCGTTTATCAATGCGACGCCAATGGTGACACGATCATCCTCGACAAGTCGGGTCATCTGAGAGCCGCGACGCTGACAGAAAGCGGCATGACATCGCCGCAAGTTATCCTGAGCGGCCTATACAGTGACGTCTTGCCGTCTTTCAGCGAGAACTCTGCCTTCGCGGCTGTGGCCACGTCCGATGGGAAAGTCGCGGTTGTCAACGTAAGCGGACGGGTACTCTGGAGTCGACCGGCACGGGTTGAAGCACTTGTTACCGTATGCCTTTCCTCCGACGGCCGGCGGCTGCTCGCGTTGTCCAACGACGATTCTCTGACGTTGTGGGACTGGCAAGACGACGTCCAGCTTTGGTCCTTGCAGGGTTCTCAACTTCGCACCGCCGGCACCGCTCATGTCGCAGACTCAGCCTACACCGCCCGCCGCCGACTAAACAATACTCTGGAATGGGTCACGGGTTCCAGCTTGCTCGTTGTAACTGCTTCAGACGGCACATTGTCCTACGTATGTACGCGCACGGGAGTCGTCGTGGACAGCCCCCTTTCCAACATCATTGACTTTCGGATCTGTGTCGAAGGCGAAGACGTGCAACTTGTGGCGGGCACTGGTGGCGGGGATCTTCTCTTCCGCAGTTTGCTGCTTGAAACCAGAAGTCCCGCGGAAGTGAAACGTATCGCTTGGGGGATGACTCCGTGGCGGGTGGAAGGAACGGGCCTGGTCGATACAAGGGCCCACGCCGCCGACAAGAGCGAAACGCCCGCAGGAAAAGAATCTCAACCGCCACAGCCTGCGCCCAAGAACGAATCAGCCACCCCGCCGGACTCGGGCAAAGATCCTTGGGTTCCCGACTGACCACGGAGTGGTATCGCGACTCAATTACGCCCCAGTTTTCTCATGCGACGCGTTTGCCTTGGCACCATTCGGTGAAGATTCGCATTACTGTTTCGTTGTTCAGGCGCGTGCCGGCGCGTGGCGTAGAGATCAGCGTGTGGTTGAACAACGCGCCGTCAAACCAGGGGTCGCGTTTGCTCAGCGCGAGGTCGAGCCTCGCTTCCGCGTCTTGCAAGCGCTGCCACAGACCGTGAAGCGAAACTCGATGCACAGGATCGGTCGAGAAGACCCACCGTCCCATTCCCACGTTCACACCGAGCACCAAGTAGGAATCCTTGGTTGGGCTCTGCGCATCAGATCGTGCCCAGAACTTCCAAAGAATGCTGCGGGGTTCGTGCAACACCAGAGCCGAAGCATGCCTTGGCCCGCCTGGAATGGACACCATGAACCGGTCCCCTTCGCGAACGTCCGTCCGGTACACATCGCGGTCGCGCAACAAGAACGCGCGCTCGCGCGAGAAATCCGCGTCGTTCGCAAGGAAAGCCGTTTTGAAAGGATCCACGTCGCGATTGGCCGCGTCGAGAATCGCGGATTCCATCTTGCTCCACTTTGCGAGAAATTCGGAACCAATTTTCGGCAGGGCCAGGTTCTGTTCGCCGCTCAACAGCATGGCCAGATAGATGGCCTCGATGCTGTGCTCTACGGGATGATCCGCGGGGCGAAGTCCCTCACGGACAATGCTCGCATAGCGCGCAAAGCGCGACATGGAGTTGGGAAGGGCCCTGCCCGCAATCAGCCGCTTGGCCATCGAGGCAGCGAGCATGTGATCCAGCGTTGGTGCCGTCTCGTTGACCGGAACAACGAGGCACTTGATTACCCCTTCGCCCTGCCTGAGAGAATCCAGGCCGTCTTTCAATAGCCGCGTGGCCAACCCCAGTTCGCCGGCTTTCTCGTCTTCCTTTGCGAGTACCAACAATTCTCCCGCGCCCGGGCGGCTGTTTGAAGCCAGATTTCTGAACACCACCGCTGGCATGCCGGCTGTCTCGAACACCGTTTCGGGCAATGGGCCCTCGGGTGCATCTCGCCAGGCTTTGTCTTTGCTCGATGGCGCACGCAGCGGCGAATACTGCTCGAATCCCGCTTCCACAATCGCCAGCGGATACTGCAGGCCCGCGAATCGATATCGCCCATGTTCGAGAACGCATGCCGGCAACGGCAGGTTCAGCCCCGGAAGCCGCGCCCGAACCGCTTCATGTACCGTTGAAGTCAGCAATAGCTGGCCGGGTTCCGAGAGCGACTGGACGCGGCTTGCGACATCCACGGCCATGCCGTGGATGTCGCCGGTGTCTTCATCTTCGGTGACCTCACCGAGGTTCATGCCGATGCGGACTTTGGGCAGGTCGCTTCTGACTGTTGCGTGGGCGAACTGGAGGAAGAGGCCGAAGTTCAGGGCGTCTGTCGGTGCCTCGAAACTCAGCATGAAGCCATCGCCAAGGGACTTGATGATGCGCCCGCGGGTTTCGCCTGCCAGCTTTTGCACCAGGTCGTGGTGCTGACGAATGAGTTCGCCTGCGCGCGTATCGCCCATAGAGGACTTCAATTGTGTGGAACCGACAAGGTCGGTGAACACGGCCACTACGGTGCGTGATCGCATTGCGGAGTTCCTCAGGACGCAGCGATTGTAGCGAGGCACGTCAGGCCTTGCACCGGCGCGAAGTGGACTCAATGCAATCATGCTCGGCCGGTGCAGCCTTGCGACGCAGGCAGATGGGGCTACTTGTACTTGGGGGCCTGGTTCTCCTGCCACCAGCGGGTATAGTCGATGAAGCCTTCAGGCTCGCCAATGTATCGGCCAAACTCATCTTTGGGCCGCGGCGGAACCGGCACACGCTTGACCCCGCCCTCGCCGGACTCTTCTCGGTAGCGATAACCCTCGAACTGGGCGCTCCAGCGGCGATTCCATGTGTCTATCTCCTCCCGATGGTTGCGTGTGGTGATTTCGCGCCACTCGGCAAGCCAGCGCTTAGCGTCGCCCTCTAACTCTGCGGAATCGTCCAGAGACCAACTTGGCAACGGGACCCGCAGAAAGGCGGGAGGCTTGCCGTCGGGCGTCAGCCACTTTTCATTATGGTGCGGTGGAATGGCACGAGTCTCGATCCCCACCATGGTCATACTCGACACGAATTGTGCAAGGTGGGATGAACTGCTAGGAAGCTCGCAGGCAAGGAAGATGTGGCCTGCGTTCCACAAACTTAGTGTCCCGTCCTCATCTCCTGACAAGAATGACATCCCGTCAGGCGCAAATACAGCGGACCAAACACTGCGGCTATGGCCCTTAAAGATGTATATTTCTTTGCCCGTTGCAGCATCCCATAACCGAACCGTCCTGTCAGAACCACCGGACAAGACAGCGTGACTGCGCGGGCTGAACGCGACAGAAAGAACATCGCGCCGGTGCCCTTCAAATCGCTGCAGTTCCCTGCCCGTGGCAATATTCCAAAGGCGAAGCGTGGAATCAGCGCTACCCGACAATGCCAACTGACCATCAGGGCTGAACGCTACGGACCAAACAAGTCCAGAATGACCATCAAACCTCCTGAGTTCCCGTCCAGTGGCGATTTCCCACAGGCGCGTGGTCTTGTCCCCACTTCCAGACAACAAAGTCCGTCCGTCGGGGCTGAACGCGACGGACTGGACTGAATCAGTGTGACCACTGAACGTGCAGACCAGTCTGCTGCTGGCAACGTCCCACAGGTGTAACGTTCCCTTTTCATCGCCCGACAAAATACTCTTTCCATCAGGACTGTATGCAACACAAGTGACATTCATTGTGTGTCCCTTGTATTTCCGGAGCTCCATGCCAGTGGCCGTGTCCCAAATCCGAACGGTTTCATCGAGGCCTCCAGAGACAATGGACTGACCATCAGGGCTGAACGCAATAGATCGTACACCACCTGAGTGGCCCACGAATTTTCGCAAAGGTGCGCCTGTGGCGCGATCCCGAAGTAGTAATAGGTTCCAGCCTCCAGACAGCAAAGTCTGTCCGTCTGGACTAAACGCGCCTCTCAGGAACGTACATTCATTGACGAAAAGTCGGCGGTTTCCCTCCCTTGAGGGTAAGTTCCACATTGCGAGAGTGCCATCACTGCTTCCGCTCAACACGCATCGACAATTTGGGGAAAAGGCAGCGCACCAAATAGATTCTGAGTGTCCCTCTATTCTGCGAACAAGCTGACCCGTAGCTGTCGCCCACAAACAAAGCGTCTTGTCGATGCTTGCTGACACGATAGCCAACCCGTCAGTGCTAAAGGCCGCTGATGTGACGGGCTCCGTGTGCCCCTCAAACTTGCGAATCTCCCTGCCGGTAGCAACGTCCCACAAACGCAGCGTGTTGTCCCAGCTCCCCGAAAGGACACACTTCCCGTCCGGGCTGAACGCAACAGGGCCAACATCATTGCTGTGGCCATCAAACCTCTTGAGTTCCTTACCTGTGATATTGTCCCACAAACGCAAAGTGTTGTCCGAACTGCCAGAAAGGGAGAACCTCCCGTCAGGACTAAATGCGACAGAGACAACATCTTGGGTGTGTCCTTCAAATCTACATAGTTCTACGCCGGTGGCCGGATCCCACATGCGCAGGGTCTTGTCCTGGCCGCCCGACAGAAGTGTCCGACCATCGGGTCTAAACGCGACGGAATAGACACGACCAGAATGTCCCTCAAAACGTCGGACCTCCATACCCGTTGCAGTATCCCATTGCCTCAGTGTGCCATCAAAACCGCCTGACAAAACCGTGCGTCCATCTGGGCTGTAAACCACAGAATTGACCCTACCTGAATGCCCGACGAAACTGCGCTTTTCTCGGCCTGTCGCCGCGTCCCAAAGGCGCAATGTGCTGTCCACGCCGCTGGACACGACGGTTTGGCCGTCGAGATCAAAGGCAACAGAAGTGATTGCGCCATTGTGGCCCTCGTAGTAGCGGAGTTCTTTGCCAGTCACCGCGTCCCAAAGCTGCGGCGGCGAGCCGGACAAGCCGAGAATGATGGTATTTCCATCCGAACTAAAAACCGCGCTGGTTGTTGCGCTATCGGCCACTTCAATTCTTCGCAGTTCTTTGCCCGTTTCCATTTGCCATACTCGCACGGTCGGATCCAAGCTTCCGGAGAGAAGGCACTGTCCATCAGGGCTGAACGCAACAGTAACGATGTCACTTGTGTGTCCCTCAAACTTGCGAAGCTCTATGCCCGAGGCCGTTTCCCACAGCCGAAGCGTTTTATCCCTAGCCCCAGACGCAACCCTCTCACTATTTGCGCTGAACATCACACAGGAAACCTCGGCTGAGTGGCCCTGCAAACAACGAATCTCTTTGCCGGTGACCACGTCCCAAAGCCGCACTGTCTTGTCGTCGCTACCCGACGAGACGAACCTGCCATCAGGGCTGAACGCCACGGAGCTTAGAGCCTCAGTGTGCCCGTGGGAGCGCCAGAGCGCTTCACCGGTTTCTGTGGACCACAATCGCAGCGCCTTGTCTCTTCCGCCACAAACGACACATCGTGAATCATGGCTGATTGCAACCGATCGTATAGAGTCAGTGGGCCCATCGAACCTCCGAATTATTTCCCCGCTGTCGATTCCCCACAGCAGCACAGTCTTGTCTGCGCCACCAGTTAGCACTTGGTGCCCGTCCGAGCTAAAGGTCGCCGCGTAAACTGGTCCAGTGTGGCCCCGTAACCTCTGGATCTCATTCCAATCAGCTACGTCAAAGACCACAACATCATTGCCACTAGGGCATGCCGCAAGGCGACCGTCGTGAGAAAGCACGACATCGCCATCAACTCCGCGGTTTGGTGAAGCTGCCCGCCAGATCGGCCCAGGTCCGTTAGCGATTGCCTCGACCCATTCATTGACGGGCACAAGGTCGGGAGCCATTTCGCGCGCCGCAGCAACATGAACTAATGCGGATTGGTAACGACGTTCTTTACGTAGAGCGGCGGACTTTTCCAAGTGCAATGACGCCAAGTGTCTGTCGGCCTGCGACCGCGCTTTGCGTTCCTTCTCTGCCAAGGCCCTTGCATCCTTCTCGGCGATGGCCTTGGCGTCGCGGGAGGACTCGGCCTCTCGGCGTGCAATTACAGCTGTGTCGTGCTTAGCAACTGCCTCTTGCTCAGCTCTGGCCTGTGCCTCACGGGCTGTTTCGGCCTGATGGCGGGCTTCTTCGGCTTCCTGGCGGCGTTGTTCGAGGGTGTAGATGAAGGCGGTGGTTGCCATGATCAGTATCATGGCCGCAGTAGCGGCAGTGTTCGCGATGGACTTGTTGCGGCGATAGAAGAGCTTGAGGTAGTGCAGTTTCGATGGCGGCCGGGCGCTGATCGGTTCGCCGTTGGCAAAGTGCTTCAGGTCAGAGCCGATCGTGCCGTCTTCCGTTGAGGGCCCGGCCTTGGCGTAACGCAGGTCGCGGTCCTTCTGTGTGGCCTTGAGGATGATCGTTTCCAGATCTCGGGGCAGGCTCGGGTTGGCCTTGCTGGGCGCCAGGGGCTCTTTGCGTTGCACCTGTTCCAGCAGGTGCACCTGACTCTGGCCCTCAAAGATCGGCCTTAGCGTGGTCAGCTCATACAGCGTGGCGCCAAACGAGTAGATGTCGCTGCGCACGCCTACAAGGTCGCCGCGAAGCTGGTTATCTGCCTGCTCCGGCGCCATGTAGCGCAGCGTCCCCAGGATCTTGTCGGCGCTCTTGGTCAGGCTCAGGCTCGCGTTCTCCAGTTGCGCCAGGCCGAAGTCCATCAGCACAATGCGCCTGCCGTCGGCCGTCAGCATAAGGTTGCCCGGCTTGAGGTCGCGGTGGATGATGCCGCGTTCGTGCAGGTGATGCAGGCCATCGGCGGCCTCGGACATCAGTTCGGCCAGGCGCTCATACGCGGCGCGGCCTTCCTTGAGCTGCGGCATTTCCGGAATCTGCTGGGCCAGTTTCTCACGTACCTGCTCTTCAGACAGACCCTTGCCGCTGTCGCTGATCTCCTTGCGGGCTTGGCCCAGTTTGCCGGCGGAGGTGATCGCCTGTGTGATGTGGCCCTCGCGCAGGTTGCCCGAGGTTTTGCCCCATGCGCTCAGCACGTCATAGAGCGCCGACAGGTCGCATCCATCCACGTACTCCATGGCGTAGAAGTGGCGGTCGCCGTCTTGCCCCGCAGTCAGCACCTTGACCACGTTGGGGTGGTCGCACAGGCCCAGCGCCTTGATCTCGCGCCTGAAGCGCGCCACAGCTATGGGGTCGCCGGCCAGTGCGGGCGGCAGAACCTTCAACGCCACGATACGCCCGAGCGTCAGTTGCCGCGCCTTGTAAACAATGCCCATGCCGCCGCGGCCCAGTTCTCCCAGTATCTCGAAATCGCCGATGGTGACATGGCCCGGTGCCGGCCCCAGTTGCGATGTTTCGGCCCCGGGCTCCATGGACAGCTTCTCGACATCTTCGGTGGTTACCCGGGTCTGGTACAACTGGCTGAACAACGCGGCCAGCTCTGTGGCGGCGTCACGGGACTGCAGGCGCTCGCCGGAGTAATAGTCGAGGTACTCGCAGCGCTTGATGGTGATGGCATCGCCCTTGGGGCGACCGACGACCTTGTTGAGGAAACCGACGCGATCCATATCGCCGGCTTCATAGATCATCAGTGGGTGCAGCGGAATGCGCGAGGCACCTCCGACGAGCCACAGCCGACCGGCAGGGCTTGCGGCGTCAGCGGGTGCAGCGTCCATCCAGGTGTGGAGGCCGTCGCCTTCGAGCAGCATAAAACGGCGCGCGGTCTCGCCGGTGCGTTCCACGGCAACATCGCGTGAGAGCGCGAGTTTCAAATCGCCAAAGGGCTGGAGATGATCGAGTGCCTCCAGCGCGGCGTGGAGAATCAGCGGGGCTGCAGCTTCATAGAATGCGCCGTCGCGCTGGGCGCCGTGGCCCATTTCATCGTTGCGGTGGGCCACCAGCGCGCCGAACAACTCCATGATGGTGGTTTTGCCCTGGCCGAGTTTGGTTTCGTTGCGATCCAGGAATGCACGCGCCGCAGGCAGAGCTATGGGCTCTGTCAGGCGCTTGTACACGCCCGAAAGCGGCAAAAGCGCGGCATCGGGGCGACGCGCGAAATAGGCAGAGAAGAGGTTGAGAATCTGAAGCCACGATCCGGCTGAGGCCTTGGCCAGCGCCTTCAACTCTTCGTCCAGCTTGGGATCGGATACGCCCAGCGAGAGGTATGATCCAACCTGCCCGCACGCGGCCAGCTTGAGCGATGCCTCAAAGAAATAGTAAGCCGCGTTGTGCCGCCCCTGCGCCGTCTTGTCATTGCACGCACGCCGCAGCGCATTTGCCAGGGGCCAAGGAAGGTTCTGCAACCATAGCTTCAGATCATGTGGCATGTCGCGCATAGCGTGGTTTTGTGTGAAGCCATGCTAATTTATGTGCTGCGTGGCGCTTAGTGGAAAACTTGGTGCGTACGGATTGACTTCAGATCCGGGGCATCTGATTCGGAGTCGGCCACTCTGGATATCACCATGGCGGCGGTTGCACCAAGCCATTCGCCTTGTTACCAACCAAATCACCGATAACATGGTCACACCTCACAAGGAGAGACCATGTCCCGCGCCTGGAAACCCACGCCAGACACTCTGGCCGCGTATCTTGGACCCGAGGAAGTCAACATGATGCTGGCGGCGAATGCCGGCGTAGCACCTGCCGCCGCGCAAAACGAAATCCGCGGCAACTGTTTTCGCCTCGGGTTCATTCCCCAAAAGGTGTTCGAGCTGGGCGCCCGCGCGCTCGTTGACGTTGCGACTCTCGGCATCTCCGAGCTCATGATTCACGCGTCCAAGCGCGGCAAAGCCGCCGCCTCGGGTGTGAACATGAAAGGCGTTGACGAATTCGTGGTTGGCCCCACGGAAGCCGCGCTTCTGATTATCGACGGCGAGCTTTCGCAAGTGGTGAACGCCGAGCGCGTGCGCACGATGGGATTCTGGGATCGCATGAAGGCGGTTTTGTCAAAGGGCCCGCACATTGAAGTGGCGATGGTTGACCTCGCGCCCTTTAACGTCAGCGTGCCCTTCAAGATGCCCTGCGCCAACGGCGACACTTTGGATTGTGTGCTCGACGCCGATCTCCATATCACCGTTGAGAGCGCACCCGCTATTCTAAACCTGCTTTCGCGCGGCAGGGAGGCCATTTCAAAGGCCGGCCTCGACTACGAGCTGGTGGACGACGAGGGTGTAACGGCGGCGGGAATTAACCAGGCCGCCGATCAGGTGGTTTCATCTTTCACCACCGCTCACAACCTCGCACAACGACTGGCGCGTCGTATCGCTGCACGCCATGCCCGGCTGCTCGGTGCCCAAGTTGACGCCGCAAATTTGTCGGCCGATCCTGCTGCGGTTGACAAGCTTGAAGCGGCCCTGCATTCGATTGCCGAAAATGAATTGCGGCCGCTGGGCATTTCTGTGGGCAGGGTGAGCCTTTTGTGCGGTGCTACACCCGAGCAGCGTCTCCAAGCGCAATCCCGAGCCAAAGAACTGGAGGCCCGTTACAAATCGCTGGAAGGCGAATCGCTCCTGCTCGACAAAAAGCGTACGGCTGAATTGGAGCGCGCGCGTAAGGAGATCGACCGGGATCTTCTTGTTGTCGGCCTGCTCAATCAACAGGAAGTTGAACGTGTTGAGCGTCAGGGTCGGCAGGAGCGCACTGCAGCCGAGCGCGCAGAAGATCTCAAGGTGCTTCAACACGACATTCTAAAAGGGCGTGAGCGTCATGCCGCCGAGCTCGAGCGAAGCCTGGCCTCCGCAAGAAACGGCGTGGAGGTCGAGCGGCTCAAAATGCAGATTGAACGCGAGCGGCTGGCTATCGCCAAACTCGCGCAAGAACAGAACGTCGCCAATCTGCGCATGATCAAGGAAATCGAGCGCGAGGATGCAATCGCCCGCGAAAACGCCCGCTTCAAGAACGTAGCTAGCGTGACCGCAGAACAGGCGCTCGTTGCCTCGGTGACCAAATCCGAAGACGCGTCAGCCGCTTTGGCGGCAAAGTACAAGTCCGACGCCGCTTCAAAGGCTGGCGACGACAAACTGGCCTTGATGCAGCAAATGAACGCCCAGCAAGTCGACCTGATGAAAGCCGCGCTCAGCGCAAACGCTCAAGTGGCGCACGGCCTCGTGGGTGCGACTCGTCCGGCGCCACAAGCCGAAACATTTGCGTGTCCGACGTGCGGTGAAAGCGTCAAGAAGACATTTAAGCTTTGTCCTTTCTGCGGAGGTGCTCTCGGCAAAGCGTAGTTGCTCGATACTGTTCGTCTTCACATCCAGGATCGAGCCATGCACGCCTACCAGTCTTGCTGTCATGAGAACTCCAAAGAGGTCAAGTATCGCCTGTGTCCGCAGTGCGGCACTCGCTTCATTCGCTGTCCGCACTGCGCAGGACTTTTGACGGCGCTTGGCTTTTGCGCTGCATGCGTCAAGCCAGCCGTGGAGATAAAGGCGGGCATGCGGCTCAAGGAAGGCTCGCTCTGCAACGTGCCGCTCAAGATCGGCAACCTGGGAACGCAACCTTTTTCAATCAGGGCGATGCGATACGCTGTTCCAGGGCATAATGCCGCCAAAGCCCTTAAAGCAAACATGCGGCTTGCCCCGGGTGACAAACATGAGATCCTCGATGTCGCCTTCACGCTCGATAGAGCTGGAGAGTATGCGCTAAAGATCGAGTGCGAAATCGACTGGGACTGCGGAAAACGCGTTGGCCTCTCATTCGCTGCCGATGCCGTAGCAACGGCCTCAAGCCGCGATGCTTTCATCAACTCTCAGGGCGGCACCGGCAACATGATCTACATTTCCGGCGAAGCTTCTAGCCGCATCGTCGAACAACAGCTTGAACACGCCTCATCGTCTGTCGGCTATCGTCACCTCGCAGCGCGCCCCATGCAGCCCGAAGAACTGGATGAACTGGGCGAAAAGAACGCGGTTGTCACGCTTGCCACCAAACTTGTCGTGCCGGATTTCTATCAGTTGAGCAAGGGTGCCGAGGGAAAGCCCTTGCAGCTCTGGGCTGACCCGCGCGAAGGCATTCTCCTTGGGCGCGACCGGCCCGGCCCCAATTCGCGCAATCACGCCGTGCTGCGTTTCCCAGCGCAGATCAAGGATTGCGTCGAGCTCAACCAACAACTCAGCGGAACACACTGGCGAATTTTCCCGCGTGAAGGCCGCTGGTGGCTCGAGGTGTTAGGCAGGGTTCCCGCGCTGGTGGCATCAAGAGAGGTCACGCCGGGCCAATCCGTCCAGCTGGCCGAGAACCAACTTATTTGCCCGCTCTCAACGCGGCCTTCCGCCCTGCGCCTTCGACTCGTGCACATTGAGCGCCAGCAGGGCGCAATCCAGGCGTCGCGTATCGAGATCGTCTAGCGAGGAACCATGCTCTGCCCGTCGTGCCAGACTGAGAACCCTGACCATGCGAAGTTGTGTATGGAGTGCGGCTTTCGCCTTTCACGTTCAGAAAGGACTTTTTCGCCCGAAGACAATTCGCGTGAAGTGCCTGTTGCTGGCTCGCAATCGAATTTGTCCGGATCAATAGGATCTGAAGGCGATGCAATTCTCCTTGGCGCGGCCCAACATGATCAACAGGCAGAGCCTACGGCAAAAAGTAGTATTGGTGAACGTGCGCCTTCAACGCCATCGCCCTTGCAGTCGTTTTCTGGTCAGGCAACGATGATCGCCGGCCCAAGCTTGGGCGGAAAAAGCGCGGTTGGACTGGAGCCCGGCGATGTTGTCGGAGTCGGAAAACGGTACGAATTGGTGGCCAAAATTGGACAAGGCGGCATGGGTGCGGTGTACCGTGCGAAGGACCTCAAACTTGGCCGCGTCGTAGCACTAAAACGGATGATCGCGTCGGGTGATCAAGCCCAGGAGCGTTTTCGCCGTGAGGCCGAAGTAGTAGCAAGCTTGGGCCACCCCAACGTCGTGACCATTCTCGACTTCGATTGGGACGACTTTGGCCCATACATCGCAATGGAATTCGTCCAAGGAAAACCCCTCGACGTTCGTCTGCGAGAGGGCAAGCTTCCACTTGAAGACGCAATCAGGGTCTTTGAGGGGATTTGTCGTGGAGTCGCTTGCGCACACAAGAAGGGTGTCATTCATCGCGATATAAAGCCGGCCAACGTGTTGCTTGCTGAAGACGAGACGCCAAAGTTGCTGGATTTTGGGCTTGCCCGCGACGCGCAACACGTGGAACTCTCCATGGCCGGTCACGGCATGGGAACAATCGACTACGCCGCTCCCGAACAAAAGCGCGACGCAACTTCAGTCGATCATCGTGCCGACATCTTCTCGCTTGGCGTTACATTCTACGAGATTCTCACAGGTGTCGCGCCGCCGATTCACGACTCCATGCTTCAGTCCATCCCTGGTCCTTTGCGCCGTCTGATCAGCAAGGCCACTCACCCCGACCGTAATCAGCGATTCTCTACCGCCGATGACTTACTTTCTGAATTGAAGTCCGCTTCTCAGAGCGCGATTGAATCTGCCCGACGCTCGGCTGAAGCAACGCGAAAAGCGGGAAATGAGAAGGAATGGCAGGACTTGTCTGTGGAAGCGAGCACACCGTCGCGTTCCGCGAAACCCGCCGATACGAAGACTCGCACGAACTGCCCCTCCTGCGGCGCACGAAACAAACCTGATGCCAAGTTCTGCAAGGGCTGCGGAGCACCATTCACGTCGCCCTGCCCTGCGTGCAGCAAGGAAAGCGCCATTGAGGCGAAGTTCTGCGATTTCTGCGGCGCAGACCGCCCTGCAACTGCTGCGGCATATGCGCTCAGAGACAAGGCCAAGAGTCTGTTCGATGCGCTGAAAGTGAAAGAGGCTGCGCCCGTCCTGCGTGAACTGCAGGAGCTGCTCTCACAATCGCCCAAGATCGCAGATCATGCAGAGATTGCCGAATTGGCCCAGAGCAAGCTGGTCGCGTGCGATGTGAAAATCAAGAGCGCGAAGACCAAGATTGAAACGGCCGAATCAGCTGAAGCAGAAGGAGACTTCGGAAAGGCCATTGTGCTCCGTCGAGAGGCCGCAACGCAGGACTCCGATTACGCAGGCTCGCCACTTCGCGATGCGGTGCAACGTCTTTCTGAACTACAAAAACGCGCGGACGCAAAGCGACTCATTGACGATTACAAGTACGTCATTTCTTGGCATTCAGAAGACGAGGCCGTTCGCATGTCGGTGCTCGACACCGAATATCATGCAGAAGACGTGGTGCGCAAGAAATTTGAGTCAGCCCGTCGTGCAGCTCGCGAGGCTAAAAAGCTCAGCCCCGCAACACTTGAAAGGCCCCTGGACGCGATCCTAGTAGAAATCGACTCCGCTGAAACTGAGTTCAATCGCAAGGTCAATGCCCTGATTGCCTCCAGGCACGCCGAAAAGCGACTCAGACAGGAGGAAGCCCGTGTGCGCTTGGAAACCGAAGAGCGCCGGGTGCGGCGAAACCAACTTCTCTTGAAACTCGCGCGCAAGTGTGCACCTCCTCTTATCATCGGCGCCATCGTCATTGCGGTCGTGAACTACTACGTCGTGCCGTTTATTCGCGCCTTCCGCGAAGGATTGGGTTCGAGTTCTGAGGGGGACAGTAATTTCATTTCTGGAAGTCCGCAGGAGCCGATCGACTGGAGCAAGTACGTTGCGCTGCGTAGATTCGAAGCCCACAGTAACTTCATTAGCGCTTCCCGAGACGGAAAACAGGTACTTACGGTAGCAGGGGAAACCAAAGTGTCGATTTGGGACACCACTGGAGTGAAAGTTCGCGAGTTCACGTGCCACACGAACACTGTTTGCCGTGCGGTCTTTTCGATCGATGGCAAACAGGTGCTTACGGCAAGTTGGGACAAGACGGCGCGGATTTGGGACGCCGCCACGGGAAAGGAAATCCGCAAGTTTGAGGGCCACACGAACGCTGTTTCCCGCGCGGACTTTTCCTCCGACGGCAAACAGGTACTCACGGCAAGCTATGACAACACGGCTCGCCTGTGGGACGCCGCCACGGGCAAGGAAATCCGCCGATTCGTGGGACATGAGGCTGGCGTTCAAAACGCGGTCTTCTCCCCTGACGGGAGACAAGTGCTGACGGCGAGTTACGACGGCACGGCACGGCTGTGGGACGCTGCCGAAGGCAAGGAGAATCGCAAGTTCGTGGTTGCCTCAGGTGGTGTTTTCACCGCAGTTCTGTCACCGAACGGCAAGTTTGTGCTCACGGCAAGCGGAGACAACACTGTGCGCCTGTGGGACGCCGCCACGAGCAGAGAAATTCTCAAATTCGAAGGCCACAAGGCCTTTTGTTCTGGCGCGGTCTTCTCCCCCGATGGCAAACAGGTACTCACAGCAAGCGATGACAACACGGCACGTCTGTGGGACGCCGTCACAGGCAAGGAAATCCGCAAGTTCGAGGGCCACACGGGCCCGGTTTACAGCGCGGTCTTCTCTCCCGATGACAACCAGATTTTGACCGCAAGCGCCGACGGAACTGCCATCCTCTGGGGCCGGCCTGAGAAGTAGGCCCAGGACTTGAGCTGGCAACACAGGAGATACGTCAACCCATGCTCTGCCCGTCGTGCCAGACCGAGAACCCCGACCATGCCAAGCTGTGCATGGAGTGCGGCGCTTCGATAAGGCCCGAAATGGCGGGTGCCGATGCGGGTCGTGAATCAGAAGGGACGCTGTCTTGGCCTGTGCAGTCCCAGCCAAAGTCTTGGGATGCCATGCCAACTCCGGGCGGCAACTCTTTCAAGCAGCAGTGGACAGAGCGACCCACATCGCCCGCAGGCCCGCTACAACCGGCTGCGCCGGCTGGTCACCCGGTGCCGGCTCCCGCGGCGGACAGCATCGGAACGCGCTGGTTCATTCCGTTAATCTTCGACGGTTTGTTCTTTCTGTTTCTGCTGCTGCCCTGGGTCCAAGCGGGCGGGTGGTTCGGCAAGAGCGAGGCGTACAACTTCTGGGGCATGATTGGGAAAACCAACAGCGAGGGCCTGATTTTCTGCGGCCTTGCAGGCTTGAGCGGCTGGGTGGCAAGCACCATTTACGTGGGAGTCGTGCGCAGCAAAGTGAAATTCGGGCCGCTCGCCTACCTTTCCGCAATCCAGCTGCTGGCTCCAGGGGGCGCGCTTGTTGTGTCCATGGCCAACAACCACATTGACTTGGGCGCAGGGGTGCTGTTTGCCCTGTTGATTTCTGCCTACAAGCCGGCAGCCGCCATCAAGTTGAGATGACGCCAAGGTGCGCCACGCGGAGACGCCGTTGGCGAACACCAATGGCCACGTTAAACTTGTCACACTCTTGTTTTCGGAGGAACCCATGAACTTCCCTCGCACGTTCGCAGCAGGCCTTTTCAGCTTCGCTCTCGTAATGTTATTCGTCGCCCCGTCACCGACTCTCGCCGAAGTTGACAGGACACCGCTCAAGACCCTTGAGGCTGACGTAACAAAGCACCGCGTCAGCGGCGGCTTTGCGGAGTGCGGCTCCAACACAAGCCTGACGCGCGGGAGCTATCGCGTGAAACTGAAGAGCATCGACGTGAAGT
>JADLFN010000086.1 GCA_020845475.1 Planctomycetota bacterium | reverse complement strand
CCGCCGGAAACAGTAATGGTTCCGGTGTAAGTGGTTGCCGTGGCGGTGGACGCAAAGCGAACTTCAATCGTCTGGGCTGCAAAGGCGCTGCCGGTGTAGTTGATGGTGATGTTGCCGGTGCCAAACGCGCCCGAGGCCGTGGCGTTGCGCATCTCAATGCCCGCAGGCGTTGAAACCAGCGCCAGTGTGACTGTGCCCGAAGCAGGCGTCAGGTTGGAACCGCTGACCGTGAAGCTGGTCGCGGTGCCCGCCGTGCCGGCCGTGGTGGTGGGAACCGTTACGTTGTTGGTGCTGACCGTCAGCGTGGGCGTGCTGCCGCCGGCTGACGTGCCACGAACGCCGATCGAGTAATCGAAGTAAACCGGGGGTGACCCGCCGTCGCTGAGCTGTTCCCACGCCAGGCCGGTGAACTGCGTACCGACCTGGTTGCCAAAAGCTAAGTCGTTGCCCAGCGGCGAGCCAACGCCGTTGGTTCCAGAAGTCGTAGATACATAGACGTTTCCGGTGAAACTTGTGCTGACGGGACGCACGCCAACGAAGTAGGTTCCAGCGGTCAGAACCTGTGCCGTCGCCAGGTGCGTAATCACAGTGTACTCCGTGTAGCCGAACGCAGAGCGGCCCGTCGGGTACATCGAGACATTGAGACCAGTACCGCTGCCAACCAACGTGCCGCCCGTGCCCGTGGCCACGCCTGTACGAATTTCCCAATCAGCCTGAGTGCCGGTGGGTGCGGTCATGTAGTTGTTGCTGAACAACTGCGTGACAGTCCAGGTTTGACCTGCCGGCACCGTGAAATCCTCGTAAACGAAGACGTCGTTAGGTACTGCGTAGCCGCGCCCATTGACGGTGCCGTCAACGAGATCCGCATCACCGCCGTAGAACAGCACGGAGCCACCCAACGCGATGCCGGAGACGTCAATCAGGTACGGGTTCTCATTCGAATCGTTGTTGGTAATCGAAATGCGGAACGTGAAGAAGCCGGCCGCGGTCGGCGTGACCGGAATGGTGAGCGTTGAAGTGGCGCTGGCGGCCGTGGAGGCCGGCAGGGTAATCGTGCCGAACGTGCAGTTCACCGGCGCAGGAGAACCGGCAATCACTGCTGTGTGCGTCAGTGAAGCGGAACCCTGGTTTTCGATCGTCCAGTTGAAGTTTGTCGGCGAACCAAAGGCTGCAGAGCCAACATCCGAGCGGCCACCCGAGGCAATTGAGTTGGCAGCACCGGCGGGTCGCTGGACGTCAATTTCGGCGCCCGCACTGTAATAGACCTGGATGTTGTCGAGCAACCAGTAGAATCCCCAGTTCGCGTTGTCGTTGTAAATGAAGCGCACCTGGTTGGCAGCGTTCTTGTAGGCCGTTATGTCAATGACCGGCACGTTGGGAGCGGAGAGCGCACCAGTGGTTGCTGTTACCGTAAGAACCGAGGTCCAAGTCGAACCGTTGTAAATTTGAACCACGCCGGTTTCGCCCGCCTGGTACAAGCGGAAATACTGCTGGAACGTAAGGTAAAGAGCGCCCGGAGCAGCGGCACCGTTAAACGCGGGCGACGTCAAGGTCGATGCACACAGCGAGCCCGGCGCCGACGCGCCGGCGTCTGCATCTACCAGCATGTGCTGACTGCCATTGAGCGTTCCCGGATTGGAGGCCGGGCCTGTCGTGGACAGCGTCCAGATGTTGGTGATCCCGCCTTGGGTTATGGTCCACCCAGTCGAGCCTGCATTGAAGTTTTCGTTGATAAGATATGTCTGTGCCGACAAGCCAGCGGCGCACAGTGCCGCGAACAGCGAAATCGAAGCAAGCATTCGTAACGACATGTGTCCTCCCCAAGAGGATGATGCCGCCCATTGCGGATCGCAACCAGGCCAGGTACCGCGCGGCATCGGAAGTAATTTGATAGGCGTTAAAGCTAACACGCCGGACGGCTCTAGCATCGAAAATTCGCGCTTTGGCACGACTCGTTGCACCGCCTTCGGTTGCCCGTACAATCACGCCATGCGCCTACTCAGCTTGCTGCTCGTATCTCTTTGTCTGCTCGGGTGTTCGAGCGCCTCTGATTACTATCGCCTTGAGAAATGGGGCGATGGTTGGGCGCTGGAGGTAAAGGACGAAAAAGATCGGTTCGAGGCTCGCTGGGTCAAGGGCAAGCACAAGAGTGTCGAGTTGACCAATTACGACGACGCGCACCAGGGCGTCACCTATATCAATACACTGTTCCTTGAGTTGACCGACGACGGCAGCGTGATCAAGGGCCGCCTCAAGCGCTTTGTGTCCAACAAGTTTGACCGCCGCGCCTACGAAGAAAGCCACGCACAATGGTTTGCGGTTCTGAGTGGCAAATGCGTGCTCGACGGAAATGGAAACGGCACTCTCGACGTTCATTGCCAGGGCGATTACAAGTTCTCGGGCAAAGTTGTGCCCGCCTCAGACCTGAAGGAAATCAAGCCGCAATGAAAACCGCCAGCAAACGCAAACCCAAGCGCGCCAAGGCCGCGCGCAAGCCCGTGAAAGCCGCGCGCCCCAAGGCGAGCAAGGGCATTCCCTTCGTGAAAATGGAGGGAATCGGCAACGACTACGCCTACATCGATGCGCGCAAGACCGTGCCGGACAGCCTGCCCGAGCTCGCGCGCAGGATGAGCGATCGGCACTTCGGCATCGGCTCGGATGGCATTATTCTCATCCGCAAGTCGTCGCTCAAGGGCGTCAAACACCGCATGCAGATGTTCAACGCCGATGGCAGCGAATCAGAGATGTGCGGCAACGGCCTGCGCTGCGTGGCCAAGTTTCTCTACGACCGCAAGCTGGAGAAGGCCGAGACGTTCCCGATTGAAACTGGCAACGGCGTGCTGACCGTGACCATAACAGAGCACGATCGCCACGTTGCGAAGAAGATCCGCGTCAACATGGGCCAGCCGAAGTTCCTGCGCGGCGAAATTCCCATGACCGGAGACGCGCTTTCGAAGTGCGTGATCGAGCCGTTCAAGGTCGGCTTGCGCGAGTTCATTGTCACCGCGCTGAGCATGGGCAACCCGCACTGCGTGATCTTTTTGGACAAGCCGCCTGCGGACGATCTCGTGCTCGTTTACGGCCCTCAGATTGAGAAGCACGCGGCGTTCCCGCGCCGCACGAATGTCGAGTTCGTTTACAAGCAACCCGATGGCACGCTCCTGCAGCGCACATGGGAGCGCGGCGCGGGCGAAACGCTGGCGTGCGGCACGGGGGCATCCGCAGTTTGCGTGGCCGCCAACTTGAACGGTCTGGCTGGACGCAAAGTGAAGATCAAGCTGCTGGGTGGCGAGCTCGAAATGGAGTGGAACGAGAAGGACAACTGCGTTTACAAGACTGGCCCCGCGCGCCAGGTCTATAGCGGAGTCTGGACGGGATGACGCCACTCGCCGTCAGCTTCGCGGGCGTGGATCCGACGTACATCGTCATCTGGATGATCGCGTGGTTTGCGCAAATGGGCTTCCACGAAGGCGGCCACGCGTGGGCCGCCTGGTGGCTGGGCGACGACACCGCCTACATGCTGGGCAAGCGCACGGTCAATCCGCTGAAGCATGTGGACTGGAATCAGCCGGTCAGCATTTTCAACAGCGTGGGATTGCCGCTGCTAAGCACGATTGCGCTTGGTTTTCCGATGGGCATGGCGTGGGTGCCGGTGGGGGTACATAACTTTCGCCACCCCGCGCGCGACCACGCGATCGTGGCATTTGCTGGCCCCGCCGGCGGCTTCCTGGTAGCGCTCATTGCCTTGGTGACCTGGAATCTGATTTACCCTGTGCAGAATCTGGGCGGACTGGACATTTTCCGCATGTTGCTCAATCACCAGGTTCCTTATGACGCCACTGGCGCGAACAAGTTGCTGCTGGTCTTTTCCAACTTGCTTGGCGCGATTTACTTCACGGCGATTGTGTACAGCGTGTTCAACCTTGTGCCTATTCCGCCGCTGGACGGCAGCAACGTGCTTTACTATTTCGGCAATTGGCGGCTGCGCGAGTTCCTTGACCGCATTCGGCCGTTCGGGTTGATGATTGTGGTGGTGTTGTTCTGGATTCTCCCTGGCGGCGTTATCCTCCAGCCCTTTGTTGGCGCGCTGGTCTGGGTTTACGATGCTGTGCCTGCCGCCCTGTGGGGAGCCAAGTGATGCCTGAGCCGCGCGTTTCAACTGAGCTTTACACTGGGCCGCTTGACCTTCTGCTCTATCTCTGCCGTCGGGCCGAGGTGGACATCTACAACCTGCCCATCGCCGAGATCGCCGAGCAATACATCAAGGAACTTGAAGCCATGCCCGTGCTCGACCTCGAGTACGCAGGCGAGTTTCTGACCATGGCCGCGACCTTGCTAAAGCTCAAGAGCGACCTGGTGCTGGCCCAAAGCACCCAGACGAAGGAAGCCGAGGAAGAGCGCGCCAAGCTGGTCAAGCAGCTACTTGAGTATAAGCGTCTGCGCGACCTCGCCTTTCTGCTGGGCGAGCGCTTTGAAAATCAAGCCAGGCATCACGGCCGCCCGCCGGGCCAGCTTGAGTCGCCCCTGCCGGATTCAAACAACGACACCTATGTCGATGAGACCAGTGCTGTCGATCTCTACCGCGCCTGGAGCCGTCTTGAGGGCGAGATTATCTCGCCTCGCGCCCACCAGATTGATCTCAATGAGCGCAGCGTGCGCGAGTACATCGATCTCGTGCTCGCCCAGCTCAAGCGCGATGGCCGCGTCGATTTCAGCAAGCTGGTCGGCCCGCAGCGCGACAAGGGCGAAGTCATCGGAAACTTCCTGGCCCTGCTTGAGCTGGTCAAACAGCGCCAGATCGTGATCGAGCAGGACGAGCGCGGCGAGATTCACATTACGGCCGCCCCGCCTGAAACCCCGCAATCCTGAGAAGTCTAACTGACCTTCTCGAATTCCCATTTCTCACCGTCTCTAAGCAACCGCAGCGCGGCTAGCGAAGGATCGTGGTAAATGAACAGCAGTGTTTTGCGGCGGGCGAATTCCGGGTAAAGCCGCTCGCGCGCCTTGAAACTTTCACCCGCGCAGAAATCGTAGGCCGAGATCCAGGGCATGGGTACATGGGCGCTGGTTTCAATCAGGTCGCCCATGAAGCAGCCGTTGTGCTCGCCGTCCTCGATCCAGACGACGGCATGATTTTGCGTGTGGCCGCGCGTGAGATCATATCGGATGCCGTGCACCACGGGCCCGCTTCCGGCGTGGAGTTTGAGCTGAGAACGAAGCGGTTCCAGCGAAGGCTTGACGTAGCTTGCGCGTTGCATGCCGCCGCCCGCCATCATCTTGTCCCACTCCGCTTCCTGAACGTGATAGGTCGCGTTGGGAAAACACGGCACGTACTTGTCATCAACTAGTTTGCAGCAACCGCCGGCGTGGTCGAAATGAAGGTGGGTGAGCACGACGTGCCGCACTTCATCGGGATTTACGCCTTGTGCGCCTACCTGTTCATCGAGCGAAAGGCCCGGTCGATCAATACCGTAAACTTGAACCAGCTTACCGGTAATTGACTGGCCCACGCCCGCTTCAATGACGACAGGGCCCTGCGGAGTGCGCACCAAGAGAGGGCGCGTGGACATGCGGATGCGGTTGAGCGCATCGGCGGCAATTTTCTTTTCCCAGAGCGTCTTGGGCACCACGCCAAACATCGCGCCGCCATCAAGCGACAACCAGCCATCAAACAGACTGGTCACCTTGATCGCGCCGATGGCGACGGTGGGTGTAGAAGTTTCAGGGCTGGCGGGCGTCATGGTTCGCTCTCTAACTGTTTACAGTTTCGCCTGCAGGACTTTCTTGTTGTACGTGTTGATGACGTCCTGGTGCGTCAGCATTCCGACCAGTTTGCCGCCAGGATCCAACACTGGAATCTCCGAGAAACCACGGAATGTGAGCCGCGCCATTGCCGCCCGCAGCGTGTCGTCTGTTCGCACAGCGACAACATCTGTGGAGGCGGCATCCAGTGCGATGAGAAAATCCAGTTCTTCCGGCCGCGAAAGGAACGACTTGATGTCGTTGAGGCCGACGATACCCCGGATGCGCCCTTCGTCGTCCACCACAGGGAAGTGCGTGTGACGGCTGGAGAGCACGCGATTGACGAGTTCACGCAGTGGCTCGCGTACATTGACGCGCTCGACGCTGGTGCGCATTACTTCGGCAACCAAGGTTCGCTCCAGCACGCGCTCTTCTTTGCCCAGATGCAAGTCAACGCGGCGTTCCGCAAGCTCGATGGTGTCAATGCTCTCGCGGTTCAAGCGGTGCGAGATGGCGGTGCCCAGCACGCTGGCGAACAGGATCGGCAGCACCGAATCCGCCCGGTTGGTAATCTCGAACATCAGGAAGATGCTGGTGAGAGGCGCGTGGGTGCTGGCACTCAGGAACGCGCACATTCCCACGAGCGTGAAGGGCCGGAAGTCGGTCACGGTCCCCGGCAGCAGGTGCATGGCCGCAAGCCCAAACGCGGTACCGAACATGGCGCCAATGAACAGCGCCGGGCCAAACACGCCGCCGGCGCCGCCGCTGCCCAGCGTCGTTGATGTCGCCAGCATCTTGGCCACGCCCATTCCGAGAAGACCCAGCGCCAGCGCAAGCGCGGCACCCTGCGGCGCACCCAGCGAAGACATCTCTGCGAATACCCCCGCCGCATCGGACTTCTCGGCCAGCAGCTTGGCGCACCATTCCGCGCCATCGCCGAAGATGCCAAAAAGAAAAATGCCGGTTGCGCCTACCATGGCAGCACCCACAAACGGCTTGACGTGCTGGCTGACCTTCCACTGTCTCCAGGCGCGATTGATGCGCGAGAACATCGTGTTGTACAGCCACGCGGCAAGGCCGAGTAGCACACCAAGCCCGAGATAGAGCGCCAGCGTCCAGTCCGCGGGGAAGCGCAACTCAGGCACCTCGCCGAACACCGAAGGGATATCCAGCAGGCCGCGCGTGAAGGCAACGCTCGTGGCCGCGGCGACAATCAGCATCGTGAAGACCTGAAGTTCAAAGGCGCCCACGAGAATGATTTCAATCGCGAACATGACGCCTGCTATCGGCGCGTTGAACGCTGCCCCGATGGCCGCAGCAGAGCCCGCCGCCACAAGCAGCCGGGTTCTGTCCGAGCTCATTCCCAGCGCGCTGGCGGTGGCGCTGCCCACGGTGCCGCCGATCTGCACGATCGGCCCTTCGCGGCCTACGCTTCCGCCGCTGCCAACGGTGATAGCCGCGCTAAACATTTTGATCACGATGTTGCGAGCGGGGATCCTGGCGTCCTTCAAGTTCACGCGCTCAAGAAAGCGCGGCATGCCATAACCGTACACTTCACCGGGAAAAAGTTTCGCCAGCAGGACGAGAAGCGCGGCTCCGGATATCGGCAGCAGAGCGATCAGCCATGCGCTGCCCGTCGTCAGACTTGCGGCGTGGTGCGTGTCCGTGATCGCGCCGAGAACGTGCTCGCCCAAGCCCTCGTAGAACAACCAGCGAAAGGCGCGGATGAGCCAGTGAAACGCGTAGTTGGCAATCGCCGCACCCAAACCGATGAAGGCGGCCGTGAGAATCAACAGCGTGTTGGGTGAAATCCGAAGCCAGCGCCCAAGGTTGTCCGCAAGCGTTGGGGCAGCGGAAGCCCCATCGATCCTTGAGGATCGCAGCCGGCCTGACTGTGAAGCTGACGATTCGTTCGCGTTCACTTTTCCGAAAGAAACACCCCCGCTTCATGCGGGGGTGTCCTTCAATTCAAGAGAGGCCTACTCTTCGTGGTAAACGAACCACTCTTCGAGCAGCCCGTCGCGATAGACGAATTCAATGGTGACGATTTCAACATTCCCGCGCAGGCTCTTGTATGTAAGGAAGAACTGGTGCGTCTCAAAGGGCCGGTGGATGATCTTGTAGTCGGCGTCGCGGTCAAACCACGAAAGCAACTCGGCCTTGCCGCGCGCGAGTTCCATCTGCTCCTGCACTTCCAGGCTCTTGCGCTCATCTTCGTAATACGGGTGCTGGTAAATCGTCTCGCGCGAGCCGCCGCGGCGCGCGACGTTGCGCGGCTTGCCATCGGGGCCGGCTTCAACAACGACTTCGACCGGGCCTTTGTAATTGGGATCCGTCAAGCGCTCGCGCAAGGCAAGCTGGGTGTTGTCGAGGTTCTTCTTCGCCTGCACTCCCAGCGAACGGATGGCTTCCGGGCCCATGCCTGGTTTCAGGTAGGCGTCAAACTTTCGCATCAACTCGTTTTCGAACGTCGTCAGGCCCAGCGTGCGTTCCTGCTGCTCGAGCGTGTAAGTGTTCCAGCTCACGAGCTGGTCAGAGCGGAATGACAGGTAGTAGTTGGTGCGCGACTGCGTGTTATAGCGGCTGTAGTACAGCATGGTTTCATTGCCGCGCTTGTCTTCGGAGTCTAGCGCGTCATTGATGCGACGCTTGGCCGCTTCCACCGAGATGCCGCGCGTGAGCCGTTCAGCAAGCTCAACGCGGACATCAATGCCCTTGCGCGCGAGCCAGAGGCGCCGGGCGCGGTCGTCCATGATATTGAGGAACTCAAGGCGCTCGCGCTCGGTCATGACCTGGACATACTTGCTCCAGGGGCCGGGCGTGGGCGCGTTTGTGCTCGTGATGGCTTGCGGGCCTTCACCGCGCACGGAAGGGCCGGAAGAGCAGCCGGCTACCAGGGCAGCCAACAACGAACAGATGAGGGCATAGCGCATGCCTAGTGCTCGCTTCGTGTAGCGGGGGCGCGCGCAGTATAGGGATTGTGCAAGGGTGGCGCAACAGGCCCGCTACCGCCCCTTGGTTCCGTTTTCCGTGAAGTCGCGGCCGTCGAAACTGAGCACGTAGTCCTTACTTTCGTGCTTGCTGGCGAGGCTTACCGGCCGGTTCCATACCTTGAACAACGAACGCAGGGTCTCGCGCGAATAGTTTGGATCGAGGTCGTAGCCGTCGTGGCGGTGCATGAGCAACAGCTCGCCTCGGTTGCGGTAGTTGCCGTCTTCGACATAGATCTTGGGCTCGCCGGCATTGGTGAGCTGCCGCAGCAGCTTCTCGCGGATGGTCTTTACTTCACGGCTTGAAATCTCGTACTGGCCGCTTTGCGGGTTGTAGTCGAACGCAAACAGCTTGCTGCGCTTGCAGAAGTCCTCCGTGAGGTACTCATCAATGAACGTGAGGTCGTTGCAAACCTTGCGCACCTCGAAGATCTTCTTGCGGCCTTCGCCGCGCGCCCCGGTGTCCCAGTTTTCGCGCTTGTGGATGTCGTCGCAGCGCTCCCACTCCAGGCCGTGCATGCCGTGATCCCAGCGGTATTCGATATCGCGGAACAGCTCGATGCCGAGCTTGTAAGGATTCAGCGGCCCCGTGCGCCCGCCCATGGTCATCGAATGATGGTCGGCGAAATCGACGATCTCCGAGGCCTTGGCCGCCTTCTTCGTCATGATCGTGGAGTGCCAGTAGCTGGCCCAGCCCTCGTTCATGATCTTCGTCTGCCGCTGGGGCGCAAAATAGTAGGCCTCGTCGCGCACAATCTGCACCACGTCGCGCTGCCAGTTCCGTAGCGGCGCGTAGTTCATGAGGAACCACAGCACGTCATGCACCGGCTCCTCGGGGAATCTCTGTTTCTGGCCGCGCTTTTTCTCCAGTGATTCGCGCTGCTTGGCCAGCGCCTCGGGCGGGTTGATGAAGCGGTCCATGTAGTCCTTGGACTTCAGCTTCGTCACCTCGATGTGCACGCTGTCGTCGTCGACCTGCGTCACGTCCTTCTTCACTAGCGGCTTGGTGAAGGGCAGCGCGGGGTCGATGAGATTCTCCAGCGAGAGCACGGCATCAATGAACGTTTCCACCTTGTCGCGGCCGTAGTGGTCCATGTAGCGGCGCACGCGGGCCGAGTGGTTGGCCATCTGGTCGATCATCTTGCGGTTCGTTTTTCCGAACCACATGTTGTTCTTGAAGAAGTCGCAATGGCCGTAAACGTGCGCCATGACCAGCTTCTGGCTCACGAAATCGTTGCTCACCATCAGGTAAGCGATGCACGGGTTGTTGTTGATGACCAGCTCGTAAATCTTGGAGATGCCGTACGTATAACTCTTGAGCAGCTCCTCATAGGCCATGCCGTGGCGCCAGTGGGGGTAACGCGAGGGAAAGCCGCCAAAGGCCGCTACTTCGTTCAGCTCGTCGTACTCCAGAAGCTCAAAATGCGTGTCAAAGAAATCCAGCCCGAAGTCGCGGGCGTACTTCTCGATTTCCTGCTGGGCCTGTCGAAGATCGGCGGTCAGGTTCATGGTGTCAGCTTAACGCCCTCCGTGCGACATGGGTAGTGGACCTTGCCTCCCCTCGCCGCCATCGATTCCCATGGCCTGGCGCTGCTGTGGCGTCAGCTCACTGGCGATGTGCCCCCGCACGAGTTGTTTGCCGCGCGCGGCTTGCCAAAGAGCCTCCGCCTGCTTGACCGCTTTCCAGTAAACGCTGCTTTGAGGCATTCCCTTTGGCGCGCGCCGCAGAATCTCGCGTTTGACGTTGTAGGCACTGTCGCTTGGCCCTTCGAGTTCAAGCAGGGCTCGCAGTTGCGTGATCATCACCGTGTGCTGGGCCGCCTCGGCGGCGCCGCCTGCATCGAGCATCGCCACAGCCTGCGCAGCCAGCTTGGCGCTTTCGTTGGCGTTGCCGCGCAGCAGCGCAAGGTGCGCTTGATTGCCCAGTGCCATGGCCTCGAGTATGGGCACGCCCGCCGCGCCCGCAATCTTGCGCGCCTGAAGTGTGTGCGACTCAGCCTCGTCAAGGCGGCCCAGCGACATCAGCACCTGCGCCAAGCCCGCCAGCGCGCTGCTGCGCGGCAAAAGCGCGGCTTCACCCAGCAGGCCGAGCGCCTCTTCATAAAGGGCCAGCGCCTCGCTGGATCGGCCAAGCCCCTGGCAGATGCCGCCAAGATTGGCGGCGCTGATTCCTAGGGCAGTGACATCATTTGCGGCCTTTGCCGAAGCCATGGCCGCGCGGTACTCCTGCTCCGCCTGCCGTTCCTCGCCAAGGTACTGGTGCACCGCGGCGAGATTGCTGTAGAGCGTGGCCAAAGTCTTGCGCAGGCCGTACTCCTGCGAAAGCTCAAGAGCCTCGCGATAGCACTGCTCTGCTTCGTGCAGGCGCCCTTCGCGCTGCGCGATGGTGGCCAGATTGCCCAGCATCAGGGGCACGTTGAAGTGTATGCCTGTCGAGCGATAGACCGCCAGCGAGCGCTGGAACGCGTCCTTGGCCTGAGCGGGCTTGCCGGAGTGAAACAGGTTGCCGCCAAGGCTGCCCAGAATTCGCGCAACGCGCATGGGGTTGCCGGTTTGCTCAGCCAGTTTCAGGGCTTCGTTCCAGATCTGGTGGGCTGTCTCGATGGCGCCTTCGTCCTGCGCGCGTGTGGCCTGCAGGTGCAGGGCGTCGATGCGCGCATCAAGGGAGTCGGTGTCCTGGGCCAGCTTCTGCGCCAGCGCTACATCGTTGGGCAGCGGCCGGCCGATGTCGCGCAGCCAGACAGCCCTGGCGCAATGCACCTCCAGCATCAGCGCCGTTGCGCCCGCGGCCTGGGCGAACTCAAAGGCTTCGGCGTAGGCGGCCATGGCATCGTCCGTGCGGAGCAGTTCACCGAACAATTTGGCTTGCGAGTGGCGACAGCGTGCCAACCCGCGGGCATCTCCCAGCGCGCGCCATTGCGCCTCAGCCGCGGCCAGCAGGCGCTCGGCATCGGAGAAGCGCGTGGCCTGAACGCACAGCCCGCCGGCACTGCGCAACGCGTCGGCGCGTTCGTGGGGCGGCGTGATTTGAAGTTCGGCCAGGCGCGAGTACAGCGTCAGCGCTTCCTCATGGCGGTAGCGGGCCATCGCCGCCTTGGCCGCGCGTCCAAGATAGGCGTATTGCGCCTGCTGCAGCGCCAAACGCCTTGATCGCGATTGACGGCCCTGCGTCAGCGCGGCCGTGGCGTGCTCGGCCAGTTCGCGCGCCGCGGCGTCCAGTGCGGCTTCGCCGGCGAGTTGTGCGCGCGACTCGATGATCGCAAAAGCCTTGGCGTGGAGCTGGGCGCGCCGCTGGGGCAGATGAAGCTGGTAGGCCGCGTCACGCAACAGCGTGTGTGCGAACAAGTACGCCTGTTCCGCGTCCGTCGCCGGCAAATGGGAGCCCAAAGCCATGAGCTGATTGTAAGCAGGCACGGGAGGAAGGCCCCATCAATGCGCGGCATTTCGCGTCACGATGCGTCAGGGGGCTTCGACCATGGCCTCCAGTTCCTGCCAGCGGGCGTAGAGCGACTTCAGGTCGCGCGCGATTTCCTCGCGGCGCGCGGCTATCTTGGCTGCCTCCGCCTTGCCGCTGGCTTTGGTGTACAGGCTGCCGTCGGCCAGCTTCTCATCGAGGGTGTGGGCTTCGGCTTCGAGCTTCTCAATTTTCTCGGGCAGCTTCTTGAGTTCGTTCTCGGCCTTCTTGCGCGCCTTGCGTGCCTCGTGGTCTTCCCCCGGTGTTTCGCTGCGCGCCACGGCGGCGCGGCTGGTGCCTCGGGCATCGCCGCCGGTTGCAATGTTCGCCTGGCGCAACTGGGCGAGCAGCAGTTCCAGTTCGCTTTCGTGGAAACGGGCGTGGCCGCTGCCATCAAGGTAGAGAATGCGCGTGCAGACTCGGTCCAGGAAATAACGGTCGTGGCTGACCACGAGCACGACGCCCTCAAAGGCGCACAGTGATTCCTCCAGCGCGCGCAGTGTGGGCAGGTCGAGGTCGTTGGTCGGCTCGTCCAGCGCCAGCACGTTGCCGTTTTGCAGCAGAAGCTTGGCCAGCAGCACGCGGTTACGCTCGCCGCCGCTCAGTTGCTTGATCTTGGTGTGCTTCTTCTGGCCGGGGAACAGGAACTGATCCAGAAACGGCGCCACGCGCTTCACTTCACCGGCGACATTGATCAGGCCGTCGTGGTCGTCGGCGACTTCTTCGACCACGCTCTTGCTCTCATCGAGCACGCTGCGCGACTGGTCGATGCTCGCCACCTTCACCGTCTCGCCAATATCCACGCTGCCCGAATCCGGCTCCAGCTTGCCGGTCAGAATCCGCAGCAGCGTGGTTTTGCCCGTGCCGTTGGCGCCAACAATGCCCAGCCTCATGCCCGCCGTAATCACCACGTTCACGTCGCGCAGCACGGGCCGCCCGCCATAACTCTTGTTCACGTGCTCGATGCGGATCACCTTGCCGCCCAGGCGCGGCCCCGGCGGAATCTTGAACGCCAAATCGGCGCGCTCTTCCAGCGGAGCTTGCGCGACCATGTCGCGGTAGCGCTGCACGCGCGCTTTCTCTTTGGTGGTGCGGCCGTGGGCGCCACGCAAAATCCACTGCTTTTCGCGCCGGATCGTGCTGAGCCGGTTCTGCTCGGTGTTCGCCTCGGCCTCCAGCCGCGTCGTCTGCTGCTCAAGGAATTCACTGTAGCCACCTTGCGTGGAGAACAGCTTGCCGCGGTCGATCTCGACGATGCGATCGACGATACGATCAAGGAAGTAACGGTCGTGGGTCACCATCACCAGCGGCGTTTTGCTCTCCAGCAAAAACGACTCCAGCCAGTCAATCGCCACCACATCGAGATGGTTGGTTGGCTCATCAAGCAGCAGCACGTCCGGGTCGGACAAAAGCATCGCCGCGAGCGACACCCTGCGCGCTTCGCCGCCCGAGAGCGAGCTGCAGAGCGCGTCGGCGTCGCGCAATCCCAGGTGCGCGATGATTTCCTCCACGCGGTGCTCAACGTTGTGCCCGCCCATTTCCGCCAAGCGCGCTTCGAGGTGCGCCTGCACTTCAATCAACGCTTCGAGCGTCTCTGAGTCCTGGCCGGGCTTCGACATTTCGTGGTGGAGATCGTCCAGCCGCGCCAGAAGTTCCTCGCGATGGCCTAAGCCCGCGCGCACGGCATCGCGCACGCGTAACGAGCCATCGAGTTTCGGCTCCTGCGAGAAAAAACCCACGCGCACGCCAGCCGCCGCAATGCGCCCGCCTTCATCGGGCGATTCAATGCCGGCCAGCAGCCGCAGCAGCGTTGATTTGCCTTCGCCGTTGGGGCCCACCAGCCCCACACGCTCATGGGGGCCCAGGCCAAAGCTCACGCCCCGCAAAATAGCGCGGCTATCATAGGTCTTGCTGACGTTCGTTAGCGCAAGGATCGACATAAGTGCGAGCATAGCAGAAGACGTCTGTTCGGCGCGGGGGCGCCAGTCGGCATCAAAAAAACGCGCGCAGGCGCATCCGCCCCCGGGCGTGCGCTGCGCGTTATGGTTGTCTCTGCTTGCTCTGCTGGAACATCCACTTCGCCTTCGCCATGATCTCGGCGACGTCAATCCCGGCTGCCTCGTTGGGCGTGGCTGGTTTCGGGGGCGGGTCCGCTTTCACTTCCTGCGGGCCCGCATCAACAGGCGGG
>JADLFN010000085.1 GCA_020845475.1 Planctomycetota bacterium | reverse complement strand
TGCGTAGGGATGACTTGGACGAGTCCGTGGCCGGTTCCAACAGCATTTCGGCCAGCAGGGCGAGCACGCGCTGCAACTCGTTGGCGCCCTTTGGCAGGAAACGGTCGGCGGGGAACTCAGCGCGGCCAGAAATCGCGTGGATGTCGCCATAACGGGTGACGCCCACAGAGATCGAAGCCCCGAAAAGTTCCTCGCCCGCCCGCGCCAGATCACGGCGGGTGGGATGGCCCGCAGAGCCGGCGCGCAGCATGTAGCCAAGAAGCGAGTTTTGCGTCGCATTCTGCTCGCTGATGGGCTCAAGCAGAAACACATGGGCGCGTACCGTCTTGTACTTGCGCGACTCCAGGGCACACAGGCGCACGCCGGCCTGAGGAACAGTGGATTCGAATTCGCGGTAACGGGTATTGGGCATGGGGCGTAATTGAAAGGAGGAGCGCGCTCCAAAGTAAGCGCGGGAGTGTAGCAGACGGGAAGACGCCCAAGTCGTTCAATCTGAGAACGGAAATCGCGGTTAGGAAAACCGCAATCAGGGGACAGATAGATAGACGCGGACAGAAATGTGAACGATCGATTCAGGAGAAGCAGCCAAGGGACGAACGACCCATCAAAGTCAGAACAAATCGAAGTTGCCGGATTTTTTGCAAAACCTGAGAGCACTTTCGAACGTTAAACTGGTGTCAGCTGGAAAAGGCCGACACGAAGGCGGGTGGACAAACGCAACGCGTAGATTGCGCAAGTCCAGCCGGAGGTGGCGCAAGACACTCTGATCTTGCCTCACTGCCCGCCGACCCCGAACAAATCCAAAGCCGCAGAGCGGCCCAAAGGAAGGCGATTCGCCTTCGCGGGAGGAATATTGCCATGACCATCACACTGACACGCAGCATGCTTCGCGCAAACATCGTTGACGCCTACGGCGAACGCCTGAATCTGGGCGACCGCGCTTTGGACATCAACCTTGGCACGGCTTGCATCATCCTCGACCACGTCCCGGAACTCGGGCCGGACTGCCTGTACGTGCAAACCAGTGAAGAAGAAGGCCCGGCCATGACCTATTGGGCCGACCCAACACAACTGGTGCGCTACAAGCGTTGAAATCACGCGGCTGGAGTTGGGAATAATCGCGCGTTGCAGACGTTTTACTTTCGGTGCGTCCCGTTCGTCCCCCGACCCACGGACGCATCCAACACGACGCAGGCCACTCCCCCCGGCCTGCGTCGGCGTTTAACTCCTACGGTTTGAAGGTCTTCTCCGGCCAGGGAGTGTCGCGCACCGTTAGTTCGGTGATCTTGATCGTGAGCTTATAGGGGTAGCTCTTCGATTCACGGCCGCTGTCGCGCAGAACGATGACGTGCGGGAAAAACGGTTTCCCGTCTCGGTACTCGGGGGGACCCCACTCGTACTGATCGAACCGGTAAAGTTCTCCATCATCTCGTCGGGCTACGAGCCGGTCTAGCCTAGCGGGGCCGAACCAAGGGTTCCGCCCCTTGTTCCACGGCGGTTGCGCAAACGGGATCATCCGGGCGCAGTAGGTCAGACTTGGTGAATTCGCCTCTAGGTAGAAGTAATCAAACGTCCTCTTGGCCTCCACTACGCCGGGCAACGGATCAAGGAACACACGGCAAATATCGCGGCTAATGGACTCCATGGATTGGTTAGAAATTCCTTCGCCTTGAAACACAACGTGATCGCCCCGATCGTCATGGGCCAGTTCGAAAATCTTGATGCCCTGCTCAGTCATGCCCTGAAGTCGGAACTTGCCAGGTCGCTGGATAATCAAGAGCGCGTTGAATGTTTTCGTGACCGGCCCAAAATCAATCGTCACGGTCTGCACGCTCTTGAACTGCGCAGGCCAGCGTTCCTTGAACTCATCAAGGACATACGTCCGTCGCTCTTCACTGGTACCGACGTGTTCCCACATGACGTGGCCGTTTGGCCAGTAGGTGGGAGTATTGTGTTCCAGTCTTTTGTACGGATCAGATTCCGCGCACCCGGTCAACGTCATCAACAGAAGGCTCACGCAGCTTGCCCAACGAAGCGCTGTGCGCGAAGTTGGGAGACGCAGAGACACAGACAATTGGTGTCCATTCGTGTTCATTCGTGGCTCGACCTGTGTCGCCCGACCCGCCAGTCCATGATGCTTGGCACCACGAACACCGCCAGCACAAAGGCGCTCATCACACCTATGGCCGTCGTCAATCCCACCGTGAACAGCGCTGGATGCCGCGCCAGGGTCAGTGAACCAAAGCCCAGCAGTGTCGTCAGCGCCGCAGCCGCGATGCCGGTGCCTGCGCTGACCAGATTGCGGTGCGCCTCTTCGGCTGACTCCGCTTCGCGGTACGTCTGCACCACGAAAATGCCGTAGTCGATGCCCAGCCCCGCCAAGAACACCGTCATCAGCGTATTGATGATATTGAAGTCGATGCCCAGCCAGCCCATCGCGCCCAGCGTCCAGCACAGGCCGCCCGCCACCGGCAGTAGCGCGCACAGCAAATCGGTCACGTTTCGGAAATTGAACCAGAGCAGCACCAGCACCAGCGCCAGCGAAAGCCCTCCCAGCAGCACCAGGTCGTGGCGCACAAAGCCCACCACGCGCGAGGCAAACTGCGCGCGATTGAGCGCCAGCACACTCGGCGTAGCGGCTTTCAGTTCCGCCAGCTTTGCGCGCTCCTTGTTCAGGTCCCCATCTTCCGTGAGCTTGGCGGTGGTGGCCACGCTGACGCGCCCCGGTTCCTCCACCAGATAATTGCGCACGAGATCAAACAGCGGGCGATGGCGCAGTGTTGACGCGTCAAGAACACGCGCATCGGCGAAATTCTCCGGCGGCGTCAGCGAGGCAAAGAACTCAGCGAAATACGTGTCGCGCTTCTCCGCGCTGAACGAGACTTGCGATTCTCCCCCACCGGACAGATGCCGCGTCGCTTTGGCCGCGCTCATTTCGGCCTTGAGCAAGGCCACGCGTTCCGCCGACCAGTAGCGCCGCCAGCGGGCCACGTTCTCGCGCTGTGTTTGCATGGCGGGCAGCACCCAGGCAATGCTCTCGAATTTTGGCGCACCCTGGGCGTGCAGCGTTCGCCACACCAGATCGTTCTCGCGCAGTGCTTCCTGCAGCGAATCTCCGCCTGCCACAATCAGTGTGCGGCGCAGGGTGGCGCCGCCATAAGTGGCGGCAATCACGTCTTCGGCCTCGCGCGTGGCCTGGCTCTTGCCATCGAGTTTGGTGACGTCGCCCTCGAGGCCGACTTTGAACAGGCCGGGTGCAAGCGCGAGCGTCATCAGGGCGCACGCGGCCATGGTGACAATGACCAGTTTCTGGCGCGCGCGATCGCTCCAGGCCACAAGCCGCTCTAACGGGCTCTTATGACCGCTTTGCATCTTGCGCGCGTAGAACTTGAGCAACTGCGGCCCCAGCGTCATAGCAAACACAAAGGTCGCCAACACCCCCACCACGGCAATCGTGGCCAGTTGCCGCAGGCCGTCAAAGCGCGAAAAATGCAGCGTGGCGATCGCCAGCACCGTCGTGAGCATGGCTGTGGCGACAGGCGATGCCACATGCGCCAGCGCGCTGCGCGCCCTGGCCGCGGGCGTGTCACCCGGCGCACCACTGACGGCGGCCACGAGGTGAATCGTGTAGTCGCCCGAAATGCTCAGCATCGTAGCGCCAAAGCCCACGGTAATCGCCGAAATCTCGCCGCCCATTGCACCCTGCAAGCCCAGCGAAAACGCTAATCCCATCGAGACTGGCAGCAAAAGCGTCAGCACCGGCGTGATGCCGCGAAAGGCAATCAAGAACAGCAACAGCACACCCAGCGTGCCTGCGGTGTTCGTGAGTGCGACGTCGCGATAAATCGTGGCCGAGTTGTCGGCGGCGCTGCGGTGACCGCCGATCACGCGCGCCGTCACGCCCTCGGGCAATTTCGCCAGCACGCCCTCGACGCGCTCCATCAAGGCGCGGCTTTCCGACGAATTGCCGGCGGGCTTTTCAGCTTCCGCAATGAGCAGGCAATGCTTGCCGTCTTTGCTGACAAGGTGGCCGCGCACGAGGTGCACGTCGAATCCTGAATTCAAGTTCGCAAAGCGCTTGAGCAAGGCGCCTTCGAGGCCATAAGGATCGCGACGGAACTGCGCCGTTGTGGCCTGGATGCCCCCCTTGCCCTCGGCGGCATCGACGAACTCCTGCAGCCGAGGCTGGAACTTGCCGGGCCCGGTCTCGCGCGCAAGTTCTTCTTCCATAGCCGCGTCGAACAGAAGCGGCATGCGGCCGTCATAGAGCGTGGCGATGTCGGCCAGCGCCTCATCGCTGACGCGCGATGTCACGCTCTTGATGCCCTCGGTTTTGCGCAGGTCGTCCGCAACCTGGTCGCAGGCGGCAATGGCGCCCGCGGTATCGGCGGCTTCGAAGTCGATCACGATGCGCTCAAGAGTGCGAAAGCGCGCCAAGGCCAGCCGCCCCTCGACAACAGCGGGGTCATCCTGCGGAAGCAGATCGAAAATGTTCTCACTGAATGTCAGCCGCAACGCAAGCAACGCCGAAAGACCCACGATGCACGCCAGCACAACGGGCAAGAGCCACTTGCGCTGCAAGGCAGCATCGAAGATTTTGAGCCAGAGGAAAGTCATGAGTGGTGGCTCGTGGCTGGTGGCTAGTGGCTGGTAGACGTGGGCTCTGCACCGAACTCGCAAACCACCAGCCACCAATCACCAGCCACGAATTACATATACATTCCGCCGTTCACGGAAAGCACCGCGCCCGTGATGTACGCGGCTTCATCACTCGCCAGAAAGCTCACGGCGGCGGCGACTTCTTCGGGCTTGCCAAAGCGCTGCAGCGGCACCATTTTCGCCAGCTCTTCTTTGGGCAGATCCTTGACCATGTCGGTTTCGATGAAACCAGGCGCAACCACGTTGACCGTGATATTGCGCTTGGCGACTTCCTTGGCCAGCGCCTTGGAAGCTCCGATCAAGCCGGCTTTGCTTGCGGCGTAATTCACCTGGCCTGCGTTGCCCGCTTCGCCGCTGAGGCTCGAGATCGCGATGATGCGCCCTGCGCGCTTGCGCAGCATTTCGCGCATCACTGTTTTCGTGATGTGGAAGAAGCCACCGAGATTGGTGTCAATCACGCTTTGCCAGTCTTCGTCGCTCATCATTGCCAGCAGGCCGTCACGCGTGATGCCGGCGTTGCACACCACCACATGCGGCACGCCGTGCTGCTCGATCAGCGGATCAAGCGCGGCTTTGACAGCCTTGCCGTCACGCACGTTGAAGCCCACGGCCGTGGCCTTGCGACCCAGGGCCTCGACTTCGCGGCAGAGTGCCTCGGCGGCCTCCTTGCCGCTGGCGTAATTCGCCCAGATATCGAAGCCGTCCTTGGCCAGGCGCAGGGCAATGGCGCGGCCAATGCCGCGCGAAGCGCCAGTAATGAGTGCGATTCTCGACACGATGAGTCCTCAATGAAAGGTTCAACGTTGGCAACACGCGCTTTGGCTTGCAAGAGGCAAAGAAGGGGTGCATATACGTGCCGCTTTTCTGGGCGGTTTGGCGATGTAAAGTGTGTGGGGCTGTGCAACACAGAGGATCTGCAAGTGCCGGAGCTGGAAAACGAACTGAAGTCGCTGATCATCGAGCACCTCAACCTGGAAGACGTCGATCCGGCGCAAGTGAACCCGGAAGCGCCGCTGTTCGGCGAGGGTCTGGGGCTGGATTCCGTGGATGCGCTCGAACTGGTCATGCTCATGGAAACAACTTACGGCGCCAAGATTGCCACTTCGGCCGTGGGCAAGACGGCCTTTGCCAGCCTTCGCTCGCTTGCGAATTTCGTTCGCGAGAACCGCAAGAAGTAACCCATGAACAAGCGCGTTGCGATTACGGGCCTGGGCTTTTGCGGCGCCGTCGGAAACGGCGTTGCCGCGCTGCGCCATGCGCTGAAATCGGGCGAGTCGGGCCTCAAGCCCCTGACCTTGTTTGACAGTGAACTCGCAGGCGAATACCCCGTGGGGCAATACGCGGGCGACCTGGCACAGGATTTCCGCACGCGAAAGCGGCCGCTCAAGCCTCGCGAACTGGCGCGTCTTTCGCGCTCCGACCTGCTGGCCATGGTGGCAACGGCGGAATGCCTGAGCCATGCGCGATTGTCAGCGGCCGAGCTTGGCGCGGCCGGCGCGGGCGTTTACCTCGGCCAGAGTGTGTGCGGCACCTATAACAGCGAATTGCGCTACATCGAATGCGTGCGCGAAGCCGCACAGAGGGGCCACGCGTCGTCGCGCAATCTCAGCGCGCTGTATGTTCACGAGGGCGCGAATTCGTGCGACGCCATTGCGCGCGAGTTTGAACTGGCCGGGCCTTTCGCCTCGTTCATGACGGCGTGCTCCTCAGGAGCCAACGCGATTGGGCTTGCCGCGCAACAGATATCTGCGGGCAAGGCGGACGTCATGGTTGCGGGCGGTGCGGACAGCCTGTCGCGCATCGCCTATCTCGGCTTCCATTGCCTGGGCGTGATGAGCCCTGAGGGCCCGCGACCCTTTGACGCCCACCGCAAGGGCATGTGCGTGGGCGAAGGCGCGGGCATGCTGGTGCTGGAGTCCGAGGCTCACGCAACCCAACGCCGCGCCAAAATCCTGGGCTGGCTTTCCGGCTATGGCCACACCTGCGATTCGCACCACCTGACGGCGCCGCACCCCGAAGGCACGGGCGCCATTGGCGCCATGAGGCTCGCGCTGGCCGACGCCAGATTGGGCGCGGCGGACATTGGTTACGTCAGCGCGCACGGCACGGGCACGCTCGACAACGACAAAGTCGAATCGATCGCAATCGCGCGCGTCTTCGGAGAACGCGCCGTGCCCGTCAGTTCGACCAAGCGGCTCTTTGGCCACACGCTTGCGGCCTCGGGCGCGATTAAGGCCATCATCTGCCTGCTGGCGCTGCAGGACAAATCACTGCCGGCGAACTTCGGCCTCAACACGCCCCAGGACAACGCGCTCGATTTGCTGGCGCAAACACGTTCTGCGCCCAAGCTCAAACACGCGATCTCGAACAGTTTTGGCTTTGGCGGCAATAACGCTGCGCTCGTGTTCTCGGAGGGGCCATGAGCGCGGTGATCACGGGCATGGGTGTCGTTTCCGCGCTCGGCAGCGGCGTGGATGCGTTTGCCTCGGGCCTGGCGTCCGGCGTCAATGCCTGCGCGATGCACGAGTTCTCGCTCTTTGGCGGCCAGAAACGCCGCGCTCCCGCCTACATGGCCGCACCGGCGGACGCCAAGGGCCTGATTGAACCGCGCAAGTTGCGTCGCATGGACCGCCTGATCCGCATGTGCGCCGTCAGCGCCCGTCAGGCGCTGAAGCAGGCAGGTCTTGACCCGTCAACCTTTGACGCCTCAAGGCTTGGCGTCGTGTTCGGCACCGCCTACGGCGCGTTGGGAACCACGCAGGAGTTCATCGATTCCTGGCTGAAGAACGGCGAACGCCACGCCAGCCCGCTGGCATTCATGAGCAGCGTTCACGGCATCATTGCCAGCCAGATCGCACTCGACATCGGCGCCGTCGGCGTCAACCTCACGCTGGCGCAACGCGACATCAGCTTCGAAGCCGCGCTTGCCACGGCCATAGAGCTGCTCGAACAGGGCAAAGCAGACGCCTTGCTGGTCGGAGGCGCCGACGAGCTGACGAGCATGCTGCACGAGTTCGCCAACCACTTCCGTTACGTTGAGCGCAGCGCAGTTGCCGGCGCCGACCCATGGAGCAAGCGAGGCCGCGTGGTGCCGGGCGATGGCGCGGCGGTGCTGCTGCTCGAACGCGAAGGCACTCCACGCAAAGCACTGGCGCGCGTTCACAAGGCGCGCGTAGGAAGGTGGGATGTCGGGCCGCGCGCCGGCGCCTTGCCGCAAGCGCTCGCCGGCTTTGACATCGATCGCATAGACCTCGTGACGACCTCGCGCGCCGGAAGCGCGAATAGTGCCCCGCTTGAAGCCGCGCGTGAGCGCGCCCTTGATGCCGCCCTTGGCCGCTTGCTGCCCAAGCTCACACATCGCGGAAACTTTGGCAACTTCCCTGCCGCCGGCGCGCTTCAGGCCGCGGCTAACGTGTTGATGTTGCAGGGGCAGGTGTTTGCGCCGCTGGCGGGCGGCAAGCCTCGCACCGACCTCGTGGGCGCGCTGAAAGCGCCGCGCTGCGTTCTGCATGACGCGGCCAGCATGACCGGCAGCCATGCGGCATATGTGATGAGCGCTATCTGAGGTGCAGAGGCCCGGCAAGATTCATGGGCCGATTGCCCGGCTTGCGCAGAAACTCGATGATCTCGCGGGCGTTTTCGCAAAGGGCAGGATCCACTTCGATCACCGGCGGCGCGTCAGCCGATGCCGGCAGGCCGGCATGCGCCAGTGCCTTGCGCCAATAGGTTTGCATCGATTCCCGCACCCCATCGGGGCCGAAGGGGCCGTCGGCGTTCTTGAGCGGCAGGAACTGCTCTTCGCGCGGAGCTTCCAGGGCGACGACGCGGAGGGCCAGGGGCAGCGTATCGAACACGAAACGCTCGAAGCGGTACACATTGGGCGCCGCGGGCTCCTCAAGTTGGCCTTGCGCATTGAGCACCGCCACTTTTTTGTGGGCGGCGTGCAGAGGCAAGTCGATGCCGCGCGCAACCAGACCGCGCAAAAACGCGACGGAAAGCGCGTGCACCGCTATGCTGCCGGCCCAATAGGCCAGCTTGCCGTCGGGGTTGCGCTGTTTTGATTGCGTTTCTGAAAACTCGCTGTATTCGACAATCTGCGGCACGCCGTGATCGGCGCAGAAGATGCCCACACGCTCTGAAGGGTCTTCCTTGCGCACGACCTTGAGCGACACATCGGCTTGACGCGTCAAGTGCAGGCCGATGAACGCGCTATCGGCCACAGGCACCTGCGCGTTATCAACCTGGAAGTAGCTGATCGTCGCGATGCCGTCGCGCGCCATTTCATCGAGGCAGCCGTGGCGCGCAAGCGCGCTGAGCACACCGCCGTGGCCGTCGGGGCCCATGAAAAGCGAACCCTGCGACTCGAGCACCAGCCTGCCGGAGCCGTCGAGCGAGGGCAATTCGCCCTGCGCAAAGAAGCGCACTCTTGACGGGTCAAGGCCCCAGAAGCGGTGCGCCTCAAAGAACTCGCGCGTCTGGCCCTCATTCTGGCGTGAGACCATGACGTAGAGCGGCGGCACGCGGCCAAACTGGCGGCCCACGCGCAGCAACTTGCGGGCGAAGACCTCAAACAGCGTCATCTGGCTCAGCGGCAAGAGCGGAAAACAGCCCTTGGGGCCGGGAAAACCCAGCCGCGTCCCTTGCCCTCCTGCGACGAGCAGGCAGGCGATGGCGCCATCGCGCAACGCCTGCTCGCCCCTTTCCCGGGCGCGCTCGGCCTCGGCGCCCAAACGGTACGGAAACGCTCGATCAGCAAGCTCAACGACCGGCGCGGGAGCAAGTTCGCGCGCGACAGGCCTGGCCAGAAGGTCGATGGCGGTTCGCATCTCCGACAGTCTTGACATGTCAAGTACGCTTACCTGACGCGCCAGTTCCTCACGCTGGGACTCGCTCAAGCGCGGCCAGAATGCCAGCACATGCTCCTGTCCATGGGGGACGAGTCGGGCGCTCAATTCGTCGAATAGTGCCATGCGAGGAAGTTATCACGCAGCCGAGGGCAACAGAAAGGGCCGGACTCGCGTCCGGCCCATTTAGATTCAAACAGGAAGTTACTTGCCTTCTATGAATTCAAGCAACTCCATGCTGCCCTGAGCGGTTTCCATCTTTACGATCAGCCAGTTTCCGAACTTCGACGTCGTCCACATTTTGGTCTTTGCACCGTCGTACTCGGACTCCAGCCAATCGGTGTCCCATTCCCGTACCTTTTCCTGGCCCTTTGCGAGTTCCTTGTATTTGGGATCGGGCTCGCCGGCCCCGGCGGCCTGCGCCTTGTACTCGACGTCCGATTCCATTGCATTGGCGAACTCGTCTTCAGCCTTCATCTTGGTCGAGACCTTGACTCGGGCCTTTGTGCCATCAACAGAGATCACTTCGGTTTTCTGCCACATCTCCATGCCGTAATTCATGCGCATCACCCAACTGGCGCCCGCCTTGTAAAGCGCTTTCCACTGAGCCTCCACATCGGCCTTGGGTTCTTCCTTTGGCTGCTCTTTGGGCTCTTCCTTTGGTTGCTCTTTCGGCTCTTCTTTTGGCGGTTCTTCCGACTTCTTGTCTTCGGGCGGAACGCCATCGACGGCGGGCTTAATCGGTGTCACGCCTGTCTTCCAGTCCTGGGCGCCGGGGTCCACCATTTTGCGCACCTGGTTGGCCCAGTTCTCAACATAATCGTAAAGCTGGCGCGTGTGCTCGTTACGACGCATCTGCCCCAGGAATGGATACTGCGACTGCATTTGCGGCACCACAGGCAGAATCAAAATGGCCGCAACCAGGAACAGCATGAACACAAACGTCAGCAACATCCGCAACTTGCCCTTTTTCTTCTTGGCGCCGTCGTCGTCGGCGGCCGCCGGCTGAGGCGCGGCTGCGGGCGCGGATTTTGGCTTCTTGGACTCCGGCTTGGACGGCTGCTCGGCCTTCTTTGCCTCGCCCCTGGGCGGTTTGGTGGGCGCGACCATCGCAGGTTCAGGCGCTTCTTCGGGCAAATCCACCGAGAGATCCTGCTCGGGCTCAGCCGCTTTCTTGGGCAACTTGCCCGACCCGGGCTTGGGCGCATCGGCCTTCACGGGCTCGGGACGGCCGGCCTCGACCCTCTTTGATGTCGGCTGCTTTGAATCCAGCGCGTTGATTTCACTTGATACGCCGCGGCGCAACGGGTGCACCGGCTCGCCGCGCGGCTTCACTGTGGGCACGTCGTCCAGGCCGGCGGGCTGCTTGGGCGCATTGTCAGACTCGGTTCCTGCAAAGTCATCCACAAGCTTCTTGCCTGGAGGCAGCTTGCGACCACTGACGGCTGGCTTGACAGGTTCGGGCGGCGCCACAGGTTCCGGTTCACCAAACGCCGGGCTCTCTTCGCCAAACGAAGGCTCAGCCATTTCAGGTTCGACTTCAGGCTCGGGCATCGCTTCGGGTTCAGCCTGCGGCATGGCTGAGGGCGGCGGGCTGTAAAGAGTGGCATCCATTGATGCGGGCTCGCCAACGTCGCCAAAAGCCGGCGCGGCCGGCGCGTCATCTTCGCCGAAGTTATCAAAGCCCTGCGGCTGCATTTCCGGTGCCTCGGGCTCTGCCTGGGGCTGGTATTGCGGCGGCGGCGGGCTGTACATCGTGGCGTCCATGGGAGCCGCTCCACCGTCGTCAAAGCTTGGCGCTTGTGGCTCTTCTCCCCAGTTGCCCTGTTCGGGCTCAGCGCCCAAAGCAGCCGTGCCGGACATGCCACCTTGCTCGCCGAATTGGTCAAAACCCTGTTCAGCGGGCGCGAGATTGTCAAATCCGCCCTGCTGGGGCTGCTCTCCGATCTGGTCAAAGCCGCCGCCATCCAGCGTGGGCAGAGCTTCGTCCTCGGGCGCGGCTATGCCGTGGTACTCGGCCGGCAGCGACTCCAGCTTCGGCGATGAATCCATGCGTTCAAGTTCGGGTGCGGCTTCGCCGAAGGGCTCGGGCTCCATCTCCGGCTCCATCATTGGCTCGGCAAATGCCGGTTGCGGCTGGGGGCGCTGCGGCGCGGCCGGGCGTTGCGGCTGCGCCGGCGCGGGACGACCCGCCTGGGCATCCTGTTTCTGGCGCACGGCGGCTTTAGCCTTCTCGCGTTCCTGCCGGATTCGCTCCTGCATGTCCGGCGGCGGCGGGCTGTAAATCGTGGCGTCGGGGTTGGCGTCCTTGGTGCCCGAAACATCAGGCAGCGCCTCATCGCCCATGAAGTTATCGGCGCTGACAGACTGAACCGCCTTCTGCGGCTGACGCTGCTGCAAGGCCGCCTTGTTGATCGTGCTGGTCTTTTTCTTGACCACCTTGATGTTCAGGTCGCGGTCAAGCTGATCCAGCTGGTCGGGCGTGAGCAGCTTCGATTTCTCCAGGATCATGCGTACGCTGACCTTCTTGCCCTGGTCGGCGAGCTGTCTTTGCTTGGCGAGAACCTGCTGAAGGCGTTGCGGTGTGACGTAGCCGCGCGAAACTGCCTGTTGTCCGTATTTTAGGTTGAGCATGGGGCCTTAGCCTGTGGCTGCGGCACCGGGGCCCGATGCCCCGTAAAATTGCAGCCCGAACTGCCGTAACTCTGGCGGGTGATGATGTTACAACCGTGACCAAGCGGCAAGCAAAAAGGCAAAGACCCAGTCACGGAACTTGGCAATTGTATGGCGAAGGTCAAAATCGGTAAATGGCAGAACCGGGCAAAAGCGAGAAAGCGATGCTGATCAACCCCGCATCAGGAATTCCCAAGGCAGGGATTCTGCTCGTGCCAAAGCGCCTGGCACTTGATTCGGCGGCCATGCACGCCGCACAGGCCTTTGCGCGTCAAGGCTATGCCTGTCTTGCGCTTGACCTGAACCCAGAGCCGAAAACCGTTGACAATGTATCGGCCAGAGAACTTGTGGCAGCCTTGGCGAAGGTTCAGCAGTCTGTGGGAGAATTGAGAAAGGCCATCGGCGGCGGCAAGATCGGAATCGTAGGAGCATGGCTGGGAGGCACTCTGGCGCTGCTGGCCGGTGATTCCGGCGCTGACGCTTGCGCCGCGGTGTGCCCGCACCTCAGCTTGCCGCTCGGCGAAAACTCGTTGCTGCAACAGCCGCTCCATGCTGCTGCCGCCCTGGAAATGCCGATCCTGGCTGTGTTCGGCGAGCTCGATGGAGAGATTCCGCTCGACGAAATCCGCGCGCTGGAACGGCTGCTTTCGCAAAGCCCCTCCGATGACGAGGCTTACACCTACCCCGGTGTCGGCCATGCGTTCTTCGACAACGAGCCCAACAACAGCGAATATCGCGAACCCGCCGAGCGCGACCTCTGGATTCGCATTGACCGTTTTTTCGCCGCGAAGATGAAGTAGCTACTCCAGCGCGCAGTTGCGGCTGATGCGCCGAAGCAGCAGGCTCTCCGAGTTGAGTTTTCCTGTGGTTGCCTGCACCAGCATGAAGGCGCCGTTTGGCGTGACCTCCACGTTTTCCAGAACGACTTCGGCAAACTTGAATTTGTTCACGCCCGCGAACACCGCGCGCAACAGGCCCTCTCTCCCCTTGAGGCTCAGGCGGCCTTCAAAGAGAGTTGTCCAGTGCTTGCCCCGACCCAAAGGTGCGTCAGGGCCATACTCATAGTTCTCCGTCTGGCCTGAGATAAACGCGCGCGCGCTGCCATCCTCGTATGCCACCAGCGTGAACAGTTCGAACGTCTGTTTGAAGTGATCCGCGATCGCTTCGCTCAGGCCCGCCGCGAAGTCTCTGTCGGACTTTGCGCCAAGCCCGCGTGCGCCCTCCTTTACTCGGGCGGTCGAAAGCGGCCCTTGATAGACGCCGATCACGCCCGGCCCGGCAGTTCGAAGCCAGCGCCGCCCCAGGCTGAGCCTGCGCAGAGCCTGCGCCAGAACCGCATCTCGTTTGATCTCTGGCGTGCCGCCATCCGTCTTCACTTGAAAACTGCCGCTCTTTACGCCCTGGCGCGCGGCCTCAAACACATCACGCTCGCTGGAAACACCTTCGAACAAGGGCAGAACCAGCGCGGCGTCGCCCCAACTCAGGGCCTTCCTCGTTTCGGCGTCGAGGTGCTTTTCACTGGCCAGTCCCAGCGCTGCGGCCCAGACAGGCCAGCTCATGTTGAGATCCATCATGGCCTGGATGATCTGCGCCATGTCGTAGTGGCCGCCCTCGCTGCGCGAACAATCGCGCCCGTCAAACTGCCAGCAAGCCGCCTCGAAGATCTCCTCCTTCAAGGACTTCTCTCCGATGCGACCCGCCAGCGCGCGCGCGGCATTGCTGCCCCGGTCAAGCGCACCACGCAACGCGCGACAGTTGAAATCACGCGCGTACAGCCACGCCGCGGATTCGCTGTGGGCGAAGCCGCGTGCTTCGAGCATGTGGCCCAAGGCGGCAATCACGTCCTTGGGCTGGATCTTGGCATCACCGAGGGTCTGGCGGGTCTCGTCGGCCGACTTGAGCGTGACGAGCTTGCCCTCTAGTTTCAGGGATTTTTCCAGCGCCGTGAGGTCAGCGGGCTCCAAATGCGCCGCGGCGAATGCGGCAAGTTCGCGTAGCGAAGCATCTTCAAACGCGCGGCAGATGAACGTGGCCGCAAACTCGCGCCGCTCGCTGAGGCTGCGTTCAAGTTCAGCGCGGCCATCGTCAAAACCGACGGGCGCAACGGGAAAGGCAGCCTTGGGCTCATCGGCGTGAGAAATTGAAAACGCCAGAACCAGAACAGCCAGTGCGAAGAGAGTGCGCATTGCTGCAGTCTAGCACCGGGTCAGGGAAGCCGGTGCAGCTTGCTGGTCTCCGTGACGCCGCCTATCACGACCTGAATGGAGTCGCCGGAGATCACGGCGACGACATCGTTGCGGCCGGAAAGTAACTCGGCCAGGCGCAGGCAATAGTTGGGATCGAAGGCGACGAAAGAAATCGCCTGAAGACGCCGCACCTCGCCCTGGCAGCGCTCAAGCAAGTCAACAATCTCTCGCTGCTGTTGCTTGACCACGGCAAAGCGGCTCGTGTAGTAGCGGAAAGAGATCTTGTCTAGCTTGCGCACGGAAACGGCGCCGCACTCGACCCAAAGCTCGGGGCGATAGTCGTCGGCGCGAACCAACAGGTCTGGTTTGTACTCATCTTCGAAGGTGGGTTCCACCACAAGGCGCGGGTCGAAGTAAAGCGCAAAGGCCAGCACCTTGAGCATGACGTGAACAAGGCCCTCGCCCTCGCGCTGCTCAAACACGAGCTTGCGCTCGGCGAAGACTTGCCGGTCGTAATCATTTACGGAAAGATCGACGGTCAATCTCATGGCGCGAGACAAACAAAAAGTGGGCCGGCTAACCGGCCCACTTTCTTGAATTCAGGCAATCGCCTTAGGCCTGGAAGCCCTTGGGGGCAACGATCATGACGTGCGGATCCTTGCCTTCGCCGATCTGCGAGAAGCCGAGGAAGCCGAGGTACACGCCGAACAACCAGCCGATACCGCACCAGGAGCCAACGAACGAAATCGCCGCAACAATCCAGCAGGCCTTGACCTGGGCTTTGTACCACGCGTTGGTGTCCTGACCTTCTTTCTTGATCACGAAGCCCCAGAGCACGGGGCCCCAAAAGGTCGCGATACCGGAAACAATCCACATCAGCTTGGCGTTGTCAGCGAGATCCTTTGAAACGCCGAGCGATTCAAGTGTCTTTTGTTCAACTGCAGCGGGTGCGTCAGCCATGGAATAATCCCCCTCGGGTTTGAAATCGATTTAAATGGTGCTTTGCCTACAGCCAGTGCGCGCGAATAATAGTTGTAGCAAACGTTTATTCCAGCATGTTTTGCAGAAAATGTGCCTTCTGCTGCCTAATCCGCTTAGATGGCTCGTTCCAGGGCCATGACAGTTCTTCGATATTGGGGCGTCATCCCCATGATGCTGGCAGCTTGGCTCTCCCCCCCTCTCCGCCATGCCCCTAGAAGCTACTTCAGCCCATCCTTACGCAGGGCCGCTGCCAGATCCGTTTGTTCCCACGGGAAAGCTTCATTGCCGAAGTGTCCGTTCTTGGCGGTGGCGCGATAGATCGGGCGCAGCAGGTTCAGGCGCTCAATGATCGCCTTGGGCTTGAAGCTGATGTGCTTGCGCAGCAGCTCGCTTATTTTCGCTTCCGCAATCTTTCCAGTACCGAACGTTTCAACGTTGATGCTGACCGGCTCGGCCACGCCAATGGCATACGCCACCTGAATCTGGCAGCGAGAGGCAAGTCCCGCCTTGACCACATTCTTGGCCGCATAGCGTGTGAAGTAGGCCGCGCTGCGGTCAACTTTGCTGGGATCCTTGCCCGAGAAAGCGCCGCCGCCGTGCGGGGCCGCTCCACCGTATGTATCGACGATAATCTTGCGACCGGTCAGGCCCGAATCACCGTGCGGGCCGCCAATTACGAAGCTGCCCGTGGGATTGACGTGATAGATCGTGTTCTTGTCAAGCAACTCGGCGGGAATCACGGGCTTGATGATTTTGTCGATCACCTGCTCGCGGATTTGCGCCTGGGAAACATCCGGATCATGCTGCGTGGAGAGCACTACCGTGTGCACGCGCACTACTTTGTGGCCTTCGTATTCAACTGTGACCTGGCTCTTGCAGTCCGGGCGCAGCCACTTGAGTTCGCCGGCCTTGCGCAGTTTGGCCTGGCGCGCTGTCAGCCGATGCGAGAACGAGATCGCGGAGGGCATCAACTCAGGCGTTTCATCGCAAGCATAGCCAAACATCATGCCCTGGTCGCCCGCACCCTGCTCTTTGCCCGCACCTTCATCAACTCCCATGGCGATGTCAGGCGATTGCCCGTGCACGGCAACCATTACGCCGCAGGACTCGGCATCGAGGCCGTATTCCGCCCTGGTATAGCCAATCTCGCGCGCGGCTTCGCGGGCGATGTCGCCAATCTTGCCGAGCACATCATGGGCGGTGGTGGTGATTTCACCCATGACCACGATCAATCCCGTGGTGGTCGCGGTTTCACAGGCCACGCGAGCCTTGGGATCTTTGGCCAGGATTGCGTCGAGAACCGCGTCAGAAACCTGGTCGCAAAGTTTGTCTGGGTGGCCTTCACCTACGGATTCACTCGTGAACAACACTCGGTCTGCCATGGAAACCTCGGGATAGGAGAGCGACTCTTATAGTAACTTAAATTCTCGCGACAACCGCGTCTCAGGCCACGAATGACGCGAACAAGGCCCGATAGACAAGCATCACGCACGCGCCAATAGCCGCGCCTGCGATGGTGTCACCAATCCAGTGCGCGCCGAAGTAAACGCGCGCGAACATGCACGCGGGAACCAGCGCCAGCCACAAGTGCCGGCGCCAGTCCTCAACGCCGCAATGGGCCCAGATCAAGATCGCAATCAGCGCGGCTTGTGCGCTGTCGCCGGAAGGAAAAGAGGGATTGTTGACCAGCTTGCGGATACGCACTCGGCGCGTGGCCTCAAGAGGCGCGGGGCGCTGGCGCGAGAAGTAGAGTTTCAGCGGGTCGGTGATCGCCACGGTGGTGATGCTGGCGGCAATACCGACGACCGCTACTTTCCAGCCGAGCCAAAGGCCGATGGCTGCCAGCGTGAGCGGCATGACATAAACGCCAAAGGCCATGCCGGGCACAACAAGCAGATAGTCGAGCCCACCCAGCGTCAGATCATGAATCGGGCGAGAAGCGCGCCGGTCCAGATGTTCCATGGTGATGTTGTAACGAAGCGCGCGTGCAATGTCGCGATCATGCCGGGGGCTGAGCCGGATTCACGAATTCCTTGCGCACAACGTATGTGTTGGCCAGTTTGTCATGCCATGAGCGCTTTTGCGGATCAAAGCCGGCCAGAATGTAGCCGAGGTAGCACGCGCAACCCGAAAGAATTGTGGCGAAATAGCGGCCTGTCGCTTTCGCCAGGTTGGGATACATGCCGTACTCGTCGACCACTCTCAGCCCCAGCGCCATCTTGCCCAGCGTCGCGCCCTTCTTGTGATGCATGAACGCGAAGTACAGCCAGCCTCCGCCGATGAACATCACGTTGCTGATGAGCGAAACCATGGTTTCGCGACTGTCCGCGACGTTGCCGCGACGCATGCTGACATCGGCCACCATGGGCAGGCCCATGCCCGCGCGCAGCACAAAAAGCAAAATCTGCATCGGCAGGAACAGCACCAGTCCATCTATGAAATAGGCCGCAAAGCGAACCCAGAAGCCTCCGTAGCAATCCGGATGCAGCATGGTGGGCGGCGTGTAACCGCCCTGTGGAAAGTAGCCGGGTTGCGCCATGCCAAAAGGCTGACCATACTCGCTTGGAGGATAGCCTTGCTGCGGAGGATAGCCCGGTTGCTGGTAGCCTTGTTGCGGCGGGTAGCCTTGTTGCGGCGGGTAGCCAGGCTGCTGCGGATAGCCTTGCTGTCCACCCTGTGGCGGCCAATTAGAGTTGTATCCGGATCCGCTCATGGACGTGCCACCGCAATGAAGGCAAAGAAAGCGATGTAAAACAACCAGATCAACGTGAACAAAGAGCCCACCACCAGGCCAATCCAGTACCCCACTTGCGTGAGGCCTTTGCCGGAGGGATCCATGACGCCCTGGTTCATTTCTTCCAGGTCGTTCTTGGCCATGAAGAACGCGATGAAACCCGTAACCGGGCAGCCGAAGAACCAGGTCAGGATCGCCAGAACCAGCACAATTGCGCCACGGTGCGGCTTGGACCAGCCCACGGGCTGCCCGCCAAAGGGCGCTGAATATGCGTGCGGATTGTAGGGCTGGCCGTAAGCGGGCTGGCCGTACCCCGGCTGGGCATAACCCTGTTGGCCGTACATCGGATTTTGGCCATAGCCGGGGCCGGCATAGGGTTGATAAGGCTGTTGCGCCCCCTGCTGAGGATAGGGACTCTGCGGCTGTGCCGGGGGCTGCTGCGGGTCAAAAGCGCGTGTGGGGTTCTTGCGATGTTCCCACGGTGCTGGTTGATGTTCATTGCCGCCGGCCATGTTTCACCTCGGTGCCGAGTATAGCGTGTCCAAACGCACGTTGCGGTTACAAATTCTCGTGCTGCTTCTTCACGGGTACACAAAAAAACGCCGCGCGTCGCGCGGCGTTTTTGAAACTGCGAGCTACTTCACATCAAGGCGCAGCTTTTCGCAGGCGCGCATCCATGCCAAGCGCTGCTCAAGTTCCTCGCGACGGGCCGGATCGGAGGTTTCGGAGAGTTCCTTTTCCGTGGCCGCGATCTCCTCGGCTTTGACCCATTGTGCGTCTTCAACGGCGACGGCTTTTTCGCTGAGCACGACCACTTTGTTGTCCGCGACCTCGAGGAATCCGGATTGAATCGCAAAGCGAGTCGAGCTGGCACCCTGCGTTATGACCACCTGACCCGTGCCCAGTTTCGTGAGCATGGGGGCGTGGCCGGAAAGAATGCCCACTTCGCCGTCAAAGGCGCGCGCGGTCACGGAGTCAGCCTTGCCGGAAAACAGCGGCTTCTCGGGAGAAATAACGTCAACGGTCAGTTCAGGCATAAGGTGGGCTTACTTTGCGCGGCTCATAGCGGGCAGCTGCAACCGACTGCCCACCGAAATCCGCAAGCTGATTAGGGTCTCAAGATGCGGCCTTGGCCGTCTGTCGGGCTCTCATTAACAAACATCAGGATGCCATCAATGATCGACCAGAACTGCCCAATGCAAAGGAAGCTGAGCACAATCTGGGCCACACCCGTGCCAACATGGCCGGCGTAGAGGCGTCCAATGCCCCCAATGGGAAACACCACGGGCAGAAGTTGAAGACCAGCTGCAAGCATTTTTTGCTTGTCGGAGTACGGAATGCCTGTCTTGGGGTCAACGCCATAGGGCGCGTTGGGATCAACCTGAGACTGACCGTAGCCCTGCGGGGGCTGCTGTTGAGGAGGGTATCCGCCTGCCATGGCATTCCTTTATCTAGTTGGGGCGCAGCGGCCGACCCTGTGCGTCAGTGGGATCGCCCGTCAAAATCATGATGCCGTCAATCAGTGCCCAAATGGAGCCAACACCGCAAACAAAGAACGTAAGCAGCAGTTGCGCAACCGCCGTGCCCGTGTGCCCCGTGTAGAACCTGCCGGCACCAAACCCCCCAAGCAATAACTGCAGGATGCCTGCAACAATCTTCTGCTTGTCGGAGTAAGGCAGACCCGTTTTGGGATCGTAGCCATAAGGCGCGTTGGGATCGGCCATCATCGGCTGACCCATGGGCGCGCCATAACCGGGCTGGCCATAGCCTTGCGGCGGCTGACCATAGCCCTGGGGCGGCTGCTGCTGCGGTGGATAACCTGCCATGAGCAATTCCTTCGGCCCACAAGTGGGGCGGCCATTGTGACATCGGAACTCTGATTTCAGAATTCAGAATTCAGATTTCGTTGCCTACGCCTGCATCTTCTTGGCCGCTTCCAAAACTTCTTCGATGCCGCCCTTCATATAGAAGGCCTGTTCCGGCAACGTGTCGTACTTGCCGCTGACCACTTCGGCAAAGCTCTTCACGCTGTCCTCGAGCTTGACGTAGCGGCCTTCCACGCCCGTGAACTGCTGGGCGACGAAGAACGGCTGCGACAGGAATTTCTCGATGCGGCGCGCACGGTTGACGATGATCTTGTCGGCGTCGCTCAGTTCGTCCATGCCCAGAATCGCGATGATGTCTTGCAGCGACTTGTAGCGCTGCAGAATGCCCTGCACGTCGCGCGCGACTTTGTAGTGCGTCTCACCCACGATCAGCGGGTCAAGCACACGCGACGTGGAGCCAAGTGGATCCACCGCGGGATAAATGCCCTTTTCCGAAATCTTGCGGTCGAGCACGGTCTTGGCGTCCAGGTGCGAGAACGCCGTGGCGGGTGCAGGATCAGTCAAGTCGTCGGCCGGCACGTAGATCGCCTGCACGGACGTGATCGAGCCGCGATCGGTTGAGGTGATGCGTTCCTGCAACGCGCCCATTTCCGTGGCCAGCGTGGGCTGATAACCCACAGCGCTCGGCATGCGGCCCAGCAGCGCTGATACTTCCGAGCCCGCCTGCGTGAAACGGAAGATGTTGTCCACGAACATGAGCACGTCAGTGCCGTAGGTGTCGCGGAAGTATTCAGCCATCGTCAGGCCGGACAAGGCCACGCGCAGGCGCGCGCCCGGCGGCTCGTTCATCTGGCCGTACACGAGTGCCGTCTGGTCGAGCACGGTTTTATTGGTGCCGTCGGCCTTCTTGCCGATGATGGCTTCGCGCATTTCCAGCCACAGGTCGTTGCCCTCGCGCGTGCGTTCACCCACGCCGCAGAACACCGAGTAGCCGCTGTGCACACGCGCGATGTTGTTGATCAACTCCATGATGACGACGGTCTTGCCTACGCCTGCACCGCCGAACAGGCCTACTTTGCCGCCTTTGGCGTAGGGCTCAAGCAGGTCAACTACTTTGATGCCCGTTTCGAACACCTGCGTCTTGGTGCCGAGTGCTTCATACTTAGGCGGCTTCTGGTGAATGGCGCGGCGCTGCTTGACCTGCAGCGGCGCCCGGCCGTCCACGGTGTCGCCCAGAAGGTTGAAAATGCGGCCCAGGCATTCGTCGCCCACGGGCACCGAAATGGGCGCGCCGGTGTTATCCACGGGCATGCCGCGCGTAAGGCCGTCGGTGCTGCTCATGGCGACGGCGCGAATCTGGTCGCGGCCGAGGTGCTGCTGGACTTCGAGAGTAATGTTGATGTTCTTGGCGTCGTCTTTGATCTTGAGCGCCGTGTAAATCTCGGGCGCGTCCGCCTGTGGGAATTCGATGTCAACGACGGGACCAATGACCTGAACAACTTTGCCGGCTGCGGGCATGCAAAATCTCCCAATGAAGGCGCGCGATACTAGCGAGCAAAAAGGGCAGCGCAAGCGCGATGAATTTGCAGGCGGCAAGCGATCGCGTTGGCAGCCCCGGCAGCAAAGCCCGGGCACCCGTGACACCCGCTACGCCAGCAGCCACGCCGCCACAAAAATCGCGCCAAAAATGACGCTGATAACCCCGTTCACAGTGAAGAAAGCCACGTTCACACGCGAGAGGTCGTCAGGCTTCACCAGCGAGTGCTGGTAGACCATGCCCACCAACATCACACACGGCGCGGCCCAAACCCACGGGGCAAGATTGGTACGGGAGTAACCGCCCATATCCCACGGGTCGTGCATAACCGCGAAGACAAACGCGGAGAAAAGCACAGCGCCCAAGGCATGGGCAAGCCGCGAGACCCGTAGTGCTTGCACCCGCCCTAATGCTGCGGGAATCGAGCGTAGTCTGTGGTGGCGATCGAATTCTTCGTCTTGTAGTGCGTAAATGATGTCGAAACCCGCGACCCAAAGTGCAACGGCGGCAGCCAACAACCACGGTGCAACTTCAGTTAGCGCGCCCCAGCCCATACCCTTCAGGTACAACCCCTTGTATCCAAACAAGACCGCACGCCAGCTTGCGACGACATTGAAAGGGTCTTCGTCGCCACCTCCGTCATAGTTGCGGAGCATTCCTCGAACGGCCACCCACGCGCCAATTGGTGCAAACCCAAGCGAAATCCCGAGAACGAAATGGCAAAACGCCGTGAAACGCTTTGTGTACGGGTAAAGCCACATCACCGCTAGGGGAATGGGACTCAATACGAAAACAACCTGGCCTAGGGTGAAACACGAACCGAAGTACGCGAATGCGGAGATGAGCGCCAATGCCCACCCACTTCGTGCCGAGAGCTTGCCCGAGGGTAGCTCTCGTTGCGCGGTTCTAGGATTCAACGCATCGATTTCGCGGTCCACTAGTCGATTGAGGGCCATAGCAAACGTCCGAGCGCTAACCATGCACACGAGGATTAATCCCATTGTCGACCACGAGAAGTTGATGTGGCCGAACTGATCGATAGCTGGGCCCCAAGAATAGCGAGTGGTGTACTTTATTGCGGCTGCATAAGCCGCCACCATGCCCGCGATTGCAAACGGCAGAGCAAACACCGTGTGCGAGAACTTCACGAAACTGGCGTAAGTACGAACCGTCGAAAGCATGGGCGCAAAATACCATGCCCGTGGCATCGGCGTCTCGCCGATGTGTCGCGCAACGCGCGACTCGCTTGCGCTTCGGGCTCCTGTTCCGTTTCGCGCACGATTTTCTATTGTGCCGCCCATGGCTAAGGCTGCGGTCAAAGAAATCAGCGACGTACCCAAGCTCAAGAAACGCGACCTCTGGATGCACAAGGGCGACGCGGGGAAAGTGTTCTGCGTTGCCGGCTCGGCGGGCATGGTGGGTGCGGCCGTGCTTTGCTCGCGCTCTTCTTTGCGCGCCGGTGCCGGCCTCGTGCGCGTGGGCATGCCCTGGCGTTTGGCCGCCGTGCTTGCGGGGCGCGACCCCAATGTCATGACGCTCGCTTTGCCCGAAACTGAAGAGGGCACGCTTTCCGCCATGGCGCCCGGAAAAATCCTGGAAGCCCTCAAGGGCTTTGACGTGCTCAGCATCGGCCCCGGCATTTCGACCAACGCTCAAACCGTCTCCGCCGTGCGCAATCTGCTGCCGCAAGTTGAACAAAAGCTCGTGATTGACGCCGACGCGCTGACCGCCATCTCCAAAGACCCCGGCGAAGTGTTGCTCAAGCTTAATAAGAAGGCCGGCAAAGCCGTGCTCACCCCCCACCCCGGCGAGATGCACCGCCTTCTGAGCGGCGCCCAAACCAACATTGATCTGGGACGCGACGAAGCCGCGCGCAAAAAGGCGGCCCTGGAGTTCGCGCAGAAGTTCGGCTGCGTGGTGGTGCTCAAGGGCCATCGCACGATCGTGACCGACGGCGAGAAACTCTACATCAACACCACGGGCAACCCCGGCATGGCCAAGGCCGGCATGGGTGATGTGCTCACGGGCGTGATCGCCGCCATGCGCGCGCAGGGTTACGAGCCCCTGGAGGCCGCCATTCTTGGCGCACATTTGCATGGCCTTGCGGGCGATTTGACGCGCGACCTGATGGGCGAATTTGGCATGATTGCCAGCGACGTAATCGAAGGATTGCCCGAAGCCACCATACGGCACGCGGCTGCAAGTGCAAGCCCGGGACAATCAGCCCGCATGAAGGCAGTGGGATAACATAGAGGAACGCAAGATGGCGAAGTCAAGCGCAGCGGATAAAGCCAACTACCGTGAGCTCGAGGAATCCTGGCTCATCAGCACCTACGAAAAGCTGCCACTGACTATCGTGCGCGGCGAAGGTGCGTTCGTGTTTGATGACGAGGGTAAGAGATACCTCGACTTCTACGGTGGCCACGCAGTCGCCAGCGTCGGCCACTGCCACCCGGAGGTCGTCAAGGCGATTTCTGATCAAGCCGGCAAGCTGATTTTCTACTCGAACGTGGTCTTCAACGACCAGCGCGCGGAAGCCGGCAAGGCCCTGTGCCAGGCAGCCTACCCAAACTCCAAAGGCGTGTTCTTCTGCAACAGCGGCACCGAAGCCAACGAGACGGCGCTCAAGATCGCGCGCCGCGCGACGGGCCGTTCTCGCATCATTGCCACCACGACCGGATTCCACGGCCGCACCATTGGCTCGCTGAGCGTCACCGGCAGCGAAAAGCTGCGCAACACCTTTCCCGACAACCTCGACAAGCTCACGGAATTCGTGCCCTTTGGCGACTACGACCAGCTCGAACGCGCGATGAACAAGGATGTCGCGGCCGTTATCATGGAACCCGTCCAGAGCACGGGCGGCGTGCGCGTGGCTACGCGCCGTTATTACGACCAGGTGCGGGAATTGTGCAGCGGCAGCGGCGCGGCCTTGATCTTTGACGAGGTGCAGACGGCGCTCGGCCGCACGGGAGCACCCATGGCGGGCATGCACTGGGGCGTCGAGCCCGAGATTGCAACCTGCGCCAAGGCCATCGCCGGCGGCGTGCCCTGCGGCGCGGTGATTCTGAGCGAAGCCATCAAGGGCGCGCCCGCGCCAGGCGAGCACGGCAGCACCTTTGGCGGCGGGCCGTTGGCTATGGCGGCTTTACGCGCGACGGTGAACATCATTACGCGCGACAAGCTGCACGAGCGCGCCAAGGAAATGGAGCAGGAAATCCGCGATCGCCTCGGCGGCATCTCGTGCGTGCGCGCCGTCAAGGGAAAGGGCCTGCTGCTGGGCGTTGATCTCGACCGCGAGGCCAAGCCCGTAGTCGAAGCCCTGATCAAGAAGGGCGTCATCGTTGGCACGAGCGGCCCCAAGGACCAGATCCGCCTGTTGCCGCCGCTGACGATCACCAGCGACAACGTGCGCGAACTGGCCAAGGCCTTGGGCGAGGTTGCCAAGGGCAAGTAGCTCCAAATAGCGCAGGGGCGCAGCGCGCTGCGCCCCTGCAACACATCAAGCCGGAATCACTAATCCAGTGTAATCAGCTTCAACTGATTGCGGTGCGCGCTGTTGGGCGCGGCTACGGTGCCGGTCATGCCGGGCAACAGCACCGGAGGCGGAGCGGTTGCGGCACTGCCTCCCCCTCCGCCGCCGCTGGCGCCGGCCAGCGGCGCGCCAAACGTGCCGCCCCACATGCCGAAGTATTCATAGCTGTTGTAAGTGCGCTCGTGCACCACCACCGCCACGTCGTCGCCCTTGACCACGGCGTCGTAGCCAAACCAATCCACGCTGGTGATGTCCAGCCCGTTGGGCAAGCCGGGGTAGGCCGGCGCGCTGGCGGGCACCACGGTGCATTGTGTAACGCGATACATCGCCGGAGTGCTCACCCCAAAGTCGTCCCAGTGAACGCTGTGAATCTCCATGCCCATCGCCGCTTGCGCGCAATAGAGCAGATCAACGCGCTTTTGCGCGCCCTGCATGCGCGCGCACACGTTGGGCATGGCCGCGCCGGGCTCTGGAGCAAATGCTGCTTGCGTAAAGCTCAGGCCGGCGTTTGCGCTGTAAAGCAGGTGGATGCCGTCGGTCTTTTCGTAGGCGTAGAAAATCTCCATCGTCGGGCCTGAGCCGAGCACCGCCACGTGCGGATCACACGGCATGGTGAAATCCTCGCGGTCGAGTTCCTGGTCAAGGAACACGCTCTGTCCGCTTTGGCGCACCGCGCAACGGAAGCGCGAGCTGCTCGTCACCGTCCAGCCCGCACCCGGCGTCACGATGGTGTAGCCATAGCCGATGGCAAGATCGCCGCCGCTCGAATAGGTCAGGTGCATCAGCAGAGGCGTCACGTCGTCGCCCGCGTCATGGATGATGCGCGGAGCACTCCAAGCATATCCAATGGGCGTGTTGTTGATGTCGTAGCCCGTGGGCACGGCTTCCACCAGCACCAGTTCGCTGCGCGGCGCGTTCTGTGAGCCCACCGTGCGCCAGAACAGGCAGGCCAGCGTGTAGTTGTCTGAAAGCGCGGCCTGCACCAGTCGCTGGCCCCAGCACGCGCCGATGTTCAACACCTGCTGGATAGCAAACGTGGCGCCGCGATCGAGGCTGATGTCCGCGCGCACTTCACCATTGCCGGTGTAAACCACCGCCAGCACGTTGCCCAATGCCGCGATCTCCTGGTCGCGCCAGAAGCCGGCGTCATAGCTCGGGCAATCGGCGTTGCCGCCGGTCACTGTGCTCGTTAGCGCGTCATACTGCAGCCACTGGCGCTTGCGCGTGGTGTACGCAGACGCTGAATCGCCGTTGTAAGTTGCAATGCTGTAGCGGTCGCCGGAAACAGCAATCGCGGGTAACCCGAACTGCCACGAATCGCTGGAGAAAATCGTCGTCGAGGTCATGCCGGGGTGCATGCCGGAAAGCCCCGGCACAATCACGTTGATCGCGCTCTGGTTGCCGATGCTGATGCGCACGCCGATGTTGATCGTGTCGTTGGCGCGCGGCACCGAGAGCACCAGCGATTGGCTGGTGGAAATGTTGCCGCGAATCGTGATACGCGAAAATCCGTCGCCCGTCACATCGAGCCAGTCGCCGCGGTAGCTCATGCCCGCGCCTTCCAGCGTCATGCCGTTGTCGGCGATGCTCTCAACGCCCGAGCTAGGCGTCAGGCCATTGGCCGCGGCGTGCGCCACGGAAACGCGCGTCATGCCAACGTTGCCCAAGCCGCGCGCCACGACCGAGAAGGCGAAGTCGGTGCCGGCGGGTGTCTCAAGTTCATAGACGCGCTGAAGGGAATTCACATTCAGTCGCGAAAGGTTGATCGTCGGCGAAAGTGTGTCGGAGGCGGCGGGCTGAAGCTCGGTCATGCCCGCGGCCAGAGTAACGTCGCGCGTGGCAAAACCCGCCGTTACAGGGCCATTGGGCGTGGGAAAATCGACCTCCCACTCTATGGAACAGCCCACCACAGCAAGAGCCAGCACACACAGGGTCAACCAGCGAAGATGCCGCATGGACCTCTCCCTAAGGTACGCCAGACCTATGCAATTGTCGTGCCCCAGCCCGCCCCGCGGTTTTTGGCCTTAGGGCGGCAATCCCGGCAATCGCGTTGCCTGAAGTGTGTAAGCACTACCCGTTTGACGCGACGCGGGCCGAACAGCGCGCGCTACTCAAACCCGTGTTTTTCCAGACCCAAGTCGGTGCGCTCGCCGGCGTTGAAACGCACCTGGCAGACTGCTCCGTCCTCTCCTGCGGTGTAAAGTTCTTGCCCGTCTCTCGTGAACGCCAAATCCCAGACACGCCCTTCGTGCAGCTTTCTCTCGAACTCGATCGTTCCCGTCGTCAGGTTCACCGAGAACACGAACCCAGTCGTCATTCCGATGGCGAGTCTTGGCTCGGTGGGCGAAAACCTCATGCACCAGTTGTGCGTCATGCGCGCATTGAACAATTCGGGCCACAGCGGGTTGCCGCTTTCGAGATCCCACAGGAACGTGCCGCGGGTTTCATATTCGATGGCGCCCGCAAATTGGCACCTGGCGTCAATCGCGAGCGCCTGCAGTTCCGGCGGGCTGCCTGTGAGACGCCGCAGCACCCGCCCGCTTTGCGCATTGAGCAACAGTACATGGGCGGGCGCGGCCATCTGATAAAGAAGGCGCGCACCGTCATCGCTCACGCACACCAGCCCGGAGGGCTTGCCATCAGGACTTGGGCGCTCAGGCAGGCAATGAGCGAGCACAAACTCCTGCCGCGCCAGGTCGTAAACGCGCGCCACGTCGCCACAGACTGCCAGCCACTTTCCCTGGTTGCCTACGCAAAGATGGCGCGGGTTGGGCACTTCAAGCTCGAGCTTTCGCCGCGCCGCGCTGAGCGTGTCGAACTCGTACACCTGGCGCGAATCAAGCGCGCCGTAAATGACTGTGCGGCCCCCGCGGGCAAAGCGCGCGGCAAACAACCCTGAATGCGAGGCGCTGGGAGACTCGAGAAGAAGTTCTTCGCGCCGCGCGTGCCAGATCGAGATCCGGCCCGGCCCGCCGCGCAAACCGGGATGGGCGAGGACAAATCTGTCTCCCTCGGGTGAAAGATCCAGCGCCGTGATGGGTCGCGAGTAGTCCTTGAGAACGGTCTGAACCTCAGTGGCCATAGCGCGATTGTACGTTGGTCACGCAGACTTTGGCCTGTGCGTTCTGTGCAATTGCGCTATGGGTCCGACCAGCCTCAACGCAAGTTGGGCTTGGGGGCGGGGCAAAATGACCGGTAGTTCCCCAATCCCTACCCCCCGGCCCCCGGCGTCAGATACACATCAAAGCGAACGCTCTTGCCCTTGAGCGTGTGGCTGGGGGCGGGGTTTTCGGACAGTTCCGGCGCGTGCAGCGGCCGCTTGACCACCACGCGCTTGCCTGCGGTCCGCAGCGCCAATGCGAACAGCTCGTGCAAATCGATTTCGCTTTGCGCGGGCAGGAGCTCCTGCAGGTGCTGCATCTCTTTGCGAGAGAGCGCGCTCTTCTTCACGCGAAACATCGGGTCGAGGTAAACAACATCGAGGATGTTACTGCGCTCGTCTGACATGCGCAAAAAGTGCCGCGCATCCGCGCAGCGCAACGTCAAGTGATTCGCAAGCGCCTCACCCACGTCGCCATTGGTTGCCATCGCGCGCGCAATACCGTCCTGCAAAAGCGCGTGCACCACCGGTGATTGCTCCAGCGCCGTCACCTCCAAACCCAGCAGCGCCAGGGTGGCGGCGTCCGCGCCGAGTCCTGCCGTGGCATCAAGCACGGTGCGCGGCGGATGGGCCGACTTCACGCCGATCGCGCGCGGCAGCAGATCGTTCTTTGAAACATCGCGCGCGCGCCAGCCGCCCTTGCCTGAAAGAAAGTCAACGCACAGAGGGCCCGGCGCGCCCTTGCGGTCGTCAAACAGGCACAGTCGGCCAAGCTTGTCACGCCCCAACGTGAAATGCTCGGGCAGCGGCAGGGTCTCAAAGGATTCGGGAATGCGAATCAATTTACTTCCAGTCGAACTCTTCCGCCTGCTTGAGCAGCTTCTTGGCTTCCTCGTGCCCCGTTTCCAGCTCTAGCGCGCGCTCGCAGAAAACGCGGCAGACTCCGAACTGCTCGCGCTCAAACTGCTCCTTGGCCTTCGCGTACGCCTCACTTGCCGTTTTCAGTTTGGCCGCGTCGATCCGGGCCGCGTCCATTCCGTCCTGCCGTTCTTTCTCGGCCTTCTTGAGCGCAGCTTCGCCGAAGATCTTGTTGATGTTATCCACCGCTTCCTGCCATTCCTTCTTCTTGGCGCTATTGGAGGTGAACTTGATCGCCCTGCGGAAGTCGCTCTGCGCTTTGCCGAAAATGCCCAGTGCTACGCGCGTCCACGCGCGCCAGGCGAAAACGTCGTTGGCGGTGTAGCCGCGCGAAATCACGCTTGAAAAGGCGGCTTCGGCCGGCTTGTAGCGGGCGTCGGCGCCCTTTTTGTCGCCCTTGTCGTCGCAGGCGTAGCCCAGTGAATAGTCGCACATGCCGGCCCAGTACTCGGCGTCCAGCGCCTCGGGCGCGTTGGCGTAAAGCTTCATGGAGCGCAAGAAATCTTCACGCGCGAGCTCATACTTCTTGAGGCGATAGCGCGTGTAAGCAAGCTGCAGCGCGGCTTCGGCGTAATCGGGGTAATCTGAAAGCGCACCGGCGAATTCGGATTCGGCAACGGCGTTGTTCTCGGCCTTGTAGGCGCGCTGGCCGTTTTCGTAGTGCTCCCGCGCTTCGCGCGTGGGCGCCGTCGGCGTTGAACAGGCGGCAAGAAACAGGGCGGCGCAAAGCGCCGTGATCAAGCGTTTCATGGTGTCCTCTCCGTGCGGGGATTGTGTAACGAGCCGCACGGGTTAGCAAGCGGTGCGGTCAATCTATGCTCAGGTTCGCGGCTCATGGCGCTTGATCACGCGCGTGAGCAGCTTCATGCCAAAGGCTTCGCGTTCGAGCTCTTCGCGGAATTTCGGGTGCGCAATCGCAATCAGCGCCTTGGCGCGCTCGTGAAGGCCCTTGGCGTAAAGGTCGGCTACGCCGAACTCCGTGACCACCCAGTGCACGTCGCCGCGGCTCGTGACTACGCCCGCGCCGCGCTCGAGCGTGGGCACGATGCGCGAAATCGTGCCGCCCTTGGCTGTGGCCGGCAGCGCGATGATCGGCTTGCCGCCTTTGCTTCGTGCCGCGCCGCGGATGAAATCGACCTGTCCGCCGATGCCGGAATAGGGCCGCGCGCCGAAGCTGTCGCTGTTGACCTGGCCCGTGAGGTCAATGGCAATGGCGCTGTTTACGGCCACCATGCGGTCGTTCTTGGCCACATTAAATGGATCATTCACGAAATCGTTGCCGTAGCTTTCGATGAACGGGTTGTCGTCGATGAAATCATAGAGCCGCTGCGTGCCCATGGCGAAGGAGCAGATGGCCTTGTCCGGGTGATAGTTCTTGCGCGAGCAATCGAGCGCGCCCGCCTCGATCACGTCAACAATGCCATCGGAAAGCATTTCGGTGTGCAGGCCCAGGTGTTTGTGGTTGCGCAACTCGTTGAGCACGGCGTTGGGAATGCCGCCGATGCCGAGCTGGAGGCAGTCGCCGTCGTCGATGAGCCCGGCCACGTGCTTGCCAATGGCGCGGCTAGTTTCATCAACGGGCTCGGGCGTGAGTTGCGGCAGGGGGTAATCGACGTTTACGGCCGCGTGCAGGCGCGAAACGTGAATGATCGTGTTGCCCCAGGTGCGCGGCATGCGCGGGTTGATCTCGGCGATCACGTGCTTGGCGTTGCGTATGGCGCTGACCACAACATCGGCGGCGACTCCCACGGTGCAGTAGCCGTGCTTGTCGGGCGGAGAAAGTTGAACGAGAGCCCAATCGAGCGGCAGGCGTTGTTCAAAGAGCGCGGGGATTTCGGAAAGGAAGATGGGCATGAAATCCGCGCGGCCATCCTGCACGGCCTGTCGCGTATTGTGGCCAATGAAGAAGGCGGTATGGCGAAAGCGCCCCGCCATCTCCGGAGCCACGTAAGGCGCCTCGCCCAGAGTAAGAATGTGCAGCACATTGACATCGCGCAGGTCGGAACGAGCCGAAAGCGCCTTGACCAACTCCGAAGGCTCAGCCGCGCCCGAGCCAATGAAAACCCGCTGGCCCGAGCGAACACCGGAAACGGCCTGAGCCGCGCTGATGAAGGAAGTGTTTGCCATATGCTGACTTTAGCTCTGGCCGCACCGGGGAACATCGCCAAGAGGCGGGTGTTACCCGTCCGCCTCTCGGCTGTGCCCTTCTCTAGTGCGGCTGTTTGGGCACGGGGATTGCATTGGGAAGGCTGCGGGAACAAATGTTCGAAAGGTGCGGCCATGCACCGGCTCCTTGTGTTTCCCCTGCTTGCGGTCCCCTTTTTTCTGATTGGCTGCCTCCAGAACGACGGCTATTCGCTTTCCGGCGGCAATTCCAACAACTACACGCAAAACCCGATAACGCCGGTTCCCGGCGAGATTTCGCTGGCCGCGGGTTTGACTGAGATTTCGCCCTCGCCCTCGGATTCGCTGACGGGCGCGTTCAATCTTTCGCGCCTGGGGCTCACCGGCTTTTCGCGCACCTATGAACTCACCACGCCCGCGAACACGGATTTCGCGTTCTCCATCGTGGCGCGTTCGCGCGGCAACTCCGGCACGGTGAACATCTCCACCGCCCACGTGGCCGACGGCGCGGCAACGCCCAGCGGCGGCGTGGAGAGCATCGCGGCTTCGGGCATCAGCCTGCAATCGCCTGCGCTGACCAATCTGGGCAACTTCGTGCAGGCCACGGGCGATGGTTTTGCGCGCGTGGGCCTCTCGGGCCGCATCGCGCAAACTCAGGTGCTGGCCTTCAAGGTTTCGCTCAACAGCACCACGGAGACACTGGGCGTGCGCGTGCGCATCGCGGGCCTTTCCATCATCAACACTGGCAACACCATTCAGAACGCTCGCCCCGGCATGACTTCGAGCGACATTTTCTCCAGCGAGTCGTACCTGTTCGGCCTGCCCTCCATCGCGGTTTCAGGCGATCGCTACACGCTGGTCACCTACGACGGCGATGCCAACTACAACCGCCGCCGCCAGTGGTTGCAGGTTTCGGCGAGCAGCGGCGCGGTCACGGGCGATGCCGGCGATTGCCCCGCGCTCGACACCGGGTTCTGGCGCGACCAGGAAATAGCCGCGCTGGGCAACGTGATCGCGATTGCGTTCACGGGCGACGGCCAGGTACGTGTGGATGTAAGCCTTGATCGAGGCGCATCGTTCCCAATTCTGGCGGTGCTCGACAGCGGCACGGGCTGGAGTTGGCGTCTGGTGCAGGCCGCGATTTCGAGCGATTACACCATTGGCTGCCTGTTCTGGCGCACGGTGGACGTCAACGGCCAGCCCTCGGGGCAATGGGTGCTTGTTGAAGGCACGCCCACGGCCTTTGACACCAACAACACGCCCACGGGCTATGCCTGGAGCTGGCCCACGGTGGTGCGCAACACCGGCGCGGACACCACGCCCATAGTTTCGCACCTGCAATACAGCACGGGCGGCGATCTCGTGATCGGCTATGGCTACACGCACTCGGTGGTCAACGGCACGACGCGCACCAACACCGCCAACTTCCGCTGCGCCGTGCGGCGCTTTGGCCAAAGCGCGTTCTCAGACGTTCTCGTCGATTCCGAAACGAACATCGTTCCAACCGATCCGCACGTGGCTGTCATCGGCAGCGGCGTGAACATGATGATCCTTTACGCCTACGAGCGCACCGGCGGCATTTACCTCGGCGTCAGCAACAACGCCGGCGCGAGTTTCACCACAAGCCCGATTGTGGCCGAGGCCGGCGCGGCTACGCCCTCCCTCTTTGCGCGCATGCAGGGCACGCAGTTGCGCGTGGATTTGCTGTTCGTGACGCCCGTGAGCGCCGGGCTTGAGTTGCACGACATGCTCTGGACGGATTTCAGCCCGGGCAATTATCCCACACGCTATCGCCTCACGCAGGTGCGCAACGTGCAGGGTGCCACGCCGCCCCCGGGCTTGCCGTACTATGACGCAACGGTGAGCCTGGCGTACTTCGGCTACGATGCGGAGCTCAAGGGTGACGATCTGGCGGTGGTGGTGCACGAGGTGAAGTACCAGCCCTATGAGATCTACTGGGGCGGATTTGTGGGTGCACCCGTGCCACCACCTGCCGCTCCGGGCGCGCCGGTGTTTTTCTCGACCCCGCCGCCCACGGTTCTGCTGCCCGGACTGACAGGTGCCGTAGCCGCGCCGGATGCGAACCACGCGCAGCAACTGAAACTGTTGATCATTGATTGACGCGGGCGGATTGCTGCAAGGACGCTGCGGCGGTGTGTCATGGCCGTTCGGACCAAAGCCCGCGCTTTTCCCGGCGGGCTTCGTCTTCGACCTGTTTCATTTTGTCCTGAATGGCGGGGTTGGTGAACTCGCGCACGTCGCGGATTTTGACAAGGCCGAGGCTGAGCATGGCCATGTTCACCATCACATATTTGTCCGTGAGCGGTTGGTTGGTCTTGGGGTCAACCGCTTCCATGTAAACTTCGCCGAACAACGAGTACTGGTCTTTGTCTGTGCCCACGCCGGGCTTGATGTAGAGCTGCTCACCGTGGGTCATGAATTTGTACATCCACTCCTGTGCGAGCCGATAAGTGTTGGGAGCCTTTGACTCCGGCAGTCCTTCGACGCCGAGCAGCTTCACTTCGCGCTCCGTGGGTTTATCGCCGTTGACGATCAGGGTGTGAGGCGGGATCAGGCGCGTGGCAATGGCCAGGAAGCGGCCGTTGTCGTCAAACACCAGGTCTCTGTCGAGCCCCTTGGAGGGTTGGCCATCGGGCCCGAGTTCTTCGGTCTTGCATCCGGTGATGAAGACCAAAAACAACGCGATGGGCAAGAGCAGTCTGCGCATGTTGAGGTTATACGATTGGCGGGCGCATGGGTTGGCATCGGCCTCGCACCGTTTTGTGCTGCTTGCTATCATGGCGGCTTCCCCAGCACCCTCGTTTGCGGGCAAGACCATGGCAAAAGATACCAGCGCACCCGAGATGCGCGGCCGGCGCATTGGCGGCTGCGAGATTGTGGATGTCATCGGCCAGGGCGGCATGGGCACGGTATATCTCGCCAACCAGCTTGCGCTGAACAAGAAGGTCGCGCTGAAAATCCTCGACGCCAAGTGGGCGGCCGAGCCCAAGAACGTAGAAAACTTTCTGCGAGAAGCGCGCCTTGCCGCCAAGCTCGAAGATGAGCACATCGTCGCGATTTACGACGTGGGCACGGATTCAGGCCTGAATTACATCGTGATGCAGTTGGCTAAGGGTGAAACGCTCAAGGACCGCATGCGCAAAGGCGCGCTGGAGCTGGAAGACGCCCTCAACTACATTGAAGGCGCGGCCAAGGGCCTTGGCGTTGCGCACGCCCACAACATCACGCACCGCGACATCAAGCCCGCAAACCTGATGATCGGCGACGACGGCATCATCAAGATACTGGATTTCGGCCTGGCCAAACTCGACCGCAAAGACGGCGAAGACGACACCACGCAATTCGTGGGAAGCGTGGCCTACATGGCGCCCGAGCAAAGCGAGTACATACGCATTGACGCGCGCACCGACATCTACGCGCTCGGCATCACGGCCTATCAGGCGCTGACGGGCGTGTTGCCCTATCGCGGCGAGAGCAACTGGGAGTTGCTCGTGCGCCATCACTGCGAAGAGCCGCTTGCACCCAGCGTAGTCAACAAGGAAGTGCCCCTGACGGTTTCGCGCGTTGTGCTGAAGATGATCAACAAGGATCCAGCGCAGCGCTATGAAACCATTGACGACGTGCTGACCGACCTGAAGCTCTTGCGCCGCCACCAATTGCCAGCAGCCGAAGCACCTTGGAACCGCCGCCCACTCAATCCCAGCGCCGTCGATGTGGGCGCAACAAAGTCCGAAGACGTTTATCGAAAGGGCCTCAAGACACAGCGCGAAGCGTTCCGAGCCAGCAAGCCCGTCAAGCCGCTTCGCGAAATCCTGCCCGCCCTGGGCGTGGTTTACCGCAAGAGCGGCGACCCAGCCCTGATGCCCAGCAACTTCCTCGAGTTCGAAATCGGCGAAAAGCGCCAGACGCTCGCACAGGTGGTCGCGCGCGAATACAAGTTCGACAAAGAGAAAATCCTGTATGCCTCACGTTTCATCATCGTGCAGCGCCCTGAGCGCATGCTGCTCACCATCAAGGGCCGCAAGCCATTGAGCGTTGGCGACGTGCAGCACCTCTACGACCTGCTCGAGGCCCTGCCGCTGAAAAACAAAGTGCTGGCGGTAGCACTGCCGCCGGATTACGTGGCGCAGGGCCAGGACATCCGCTGGATCGTTGACGCCTACAACATGCTCGACAAGCGCGGCTGCGGTTTTTCCGTCATCGTCGGCTCGATGGAGAACCACACCACGTTCATCAATCTGGGGCTGGATTCGCACATCAAGCTTGAGCTCGAACTTGAGCGCACCGCATCCGTCGATATCCAGCAGCTCGTGGCCAAGGGCGAAAACCTGCCCGGTTCCATGGCCAGCGAGCTGGGCGCGGCGGGCCAACTGCCCGGTGCCGCCAGGCTCACGCCCGGCGCCAAAGCGCTGGTCACGCAGATTTCCGAACTCATCGCCAGCGGCGACCTGACTGAAGCCGCACGCGCCTGGCGCAGGCTTGCCGCAGAAAGCAGCGAGCGCAAGGCGCTGTCCGATCTGCGGCCGCTGCGCCATGAGTTGTTCGAAAAACTGCTGGCCGAGGGCAAAGAGGCCTTTGAGCAGGACGATTTCCCGACGGCCACGGAGCGCTTCAATCTGCTCATTGACCTTGATCCCGGGCGCTATGAGGGCCACTACTACAAGGGTCTGCTGCTCAAGCACGAGGGCAAACTGGAGTACGCGCAGGCGTTCTTGACCCAGGCGATTCTAGCCGCGCCCGACGAAGCCGATTTGTTTTATCACCGCGCGATAGTGCGCTCGCGCGTGAATGACATGGAAGGTGCGCTGCGCGACATGGACATGGCGCTGAACCACAATCCGAGGCTGGTGCAGGGCTATTACAACCGCGCCAAGCTGCACAAGCGCATGGGCCACGACGATCTCGCGCGCCACGACTTGAAGCTGTATGAGAAACTCAAGAAGGAACAGGAGCGCGCCTCAAGCGGTGCCAGCAATGAAAGCGGAGAACGCCCGGCGGCGGGCACCAGACCGGCAGAAAAGAAGAAGGCGTGAAGCGAGTTCTGAATTCTGAATGCTGAATTCTGAATGTATACGTTGGCTCGTCAGGAAGTTTTTCATTCGGCATTCAGAATTCAGAACTCATCAATATGCAACCCGAGACCGAGACACCCGGAAAAGAACGCATTCAGAAAATCCTCGCGCGCGCGGGCTTTGGTTCGCGCCGTGCCTGCGAAGAATTGATCGTCGATGGCCGCGTCACGCTCAATGGCGAGACAGTGAGCGTGCTGGGCGCGACGGCCGACGCCTCGCGCGACACGATTGCCGTCGATGGCGAGCGCGTGCGCATGCCGCAATTCAGTTACTGGATCGCCAACAAGCCCGAAGGCGTGGCGGTAAGCGAGCGCGACGCCGAGCGCTTTGTGCAAGACGTGATTCCCGGCGAGCATCCGCGCGTGTTCACCGTGGGCCGCCTTGATAAAGGCTCCTGCGGCCTGATGTTCGTTACCAACGACGGGCGCGTAGCGAACATCCTCACTCACCCGCGCTACAAGGTGCCAAAATCGTACCGGCTCACGCTCAAAGGCGAAGTTACTTACGCCACGGCCGCGCAGATTGAACGCGCGCTTTATTATTCCATGAACGCCGGCCGCTTTGAGCGCCTGCGCATCCTGAAATCCTCGGGCAGCCGCTCGCTCGTGCGCCTGACCGCCTACGAAGGCCTGCCGGGTGCGCTGCGCGACATCTGCCTGAAGTACGGCCACTCGCTGAAACTCATGGAGCGCATGCGCATTGGCCCCTTGCACATGCACGAACTGCCGCCCGGTGCTTCACGCAAGCTGCACAAGCACGAGATCGAGGAACTGACTGAATACTGCAACAAAGCCGAGGCCGGCGAAATCGACTACGAGCGCGAGCTGGTCTCAAGCCAGAAATTCGGCCGCGACGCCCACGCCCCGGAATTCAAGCCCAAGAAGCAGGGCAGGCGCGGCAGCGCGGGCGGCCAGAAGGCCGTCTCCAGACGCGTGCAGGCCAAGAAGCGCTTTCGGCCGCGCTAAGGCCGTGAGAAATCCGCTTTGGGCCGCACTATTTCCACACTCCGGAGATTCCCATGAAGCTTGTTGCCTCGCTGGCGCTGCTGCTTGCTCTGGGCGCGTTCACTGTTCCCGCCGCCGCCGAAGAAAAACCCGACCCCAAGGCCGAGGCCCTGCGCGGCCTCATGGCTAAATTCGAGGGCAAGATCGTCACCCTCACCTGGTTCACCAAGACCAGCGCCATGGGCCAGGAAATCGAATCGCCCGGCGCGGCTACGGGCATCATGGTCGGCGATAAAGGCCTGATTGCGGTCTCCGCGCAGCCCTTCAATAACCCGATGGGCGGGCTGGCCGGCATGTTTGGTGGTCGCGGCGGGCGCGGCGGCGGCACGCAAAGCAGCGGCCCCGAAGGCTTCAAAGTGGCCCAGGGAAAAACAACCGTTGATGCCCTGAACGTGAACGAGGATTCCGAGTGCAACCTGCGCTTCTTTGCCGGCAAGTTTGAAGAAGGCAAGGCACCCGCAGCACTGGCCTGGCCGGAGAAAGCGGCAGTGCCAGCGATCGGCGAAGAAGTGGTCATTCTCGGCGCTTACGATGCCACGCTCAACCACGCGCGCTTCTTCAAGACGGCGCGCATCAACAGCGTGATCGAAGATGGCAAGTATTACGGCCTCGATGGCAGCATCCAGGATTGCCTGGGCGGCATCGTGGTGACCTACAGCGGCAACGTGCTGGGCGTGATTGCGCAAAAGCCTTCAACGGACGCGAGCCCCGCCGGCGGAATCGGCGGCATCCTCGGCGGTATGGGCGACCCGGCCAAAATGCTGGGCAACCGCGTGCTGATGACGCCCGCGAAATTCGCACCGGCCATCAAAAAGGCGCAGGAGAAGATGGCCGACCCGAACTTCGGCAAGCCCGTCGAGAAACCCGCCGAAAAGCCCCCGGTCGAAAAGCCCCCCACCGAAAAACCCGCCGAGCCCAAACCCACCGAGGAGCCCCTGCCCGAGCCCGAAATCAAGAAGCACAACTGGCGCGGCCTCACGCGCGTGATTGCCGTGGACGATAAAGTGCTGCGCGGCAACTACGGCGAAGCCAAGGGCGGCATCATGGTCAGCGCCAAGCCCGACGCCGAAAGCATGTGCGAAAAGGCCGGCCTCAAAAACGGCGACCTGATCCTGAAAGTTGGCGACACCGCGATTGCCGCCGATTGCACGCCAGACAAATTCTGGGAGATCATCGAGAAAATCGACGGCAGCATCAAACTCACCGTCACCCGCTTTGGCGGCAAGCAATACGAGCTGCAAATCCACACCAAGTAGCCGTCCGAAATCCCTACGCCCGGGTCATTGTGCCCGGGCGTGCTTTTTCCCGGCAAGCCGCGCTTTGCTACACTGCGCCTGGAGGCAACCCATGCGTGTGTTCCTGTTCGCGCTGCTGCTGGCCGCGCCGCTCTGCGCTGAGCCCAAAGTGGGTGATGCTGCGCCCAAGTGGAAACTCAAGGGTGAAGTCATCAACATGCCCGAGTGCGACACGCTCGAAAAATGCGCCGGCGACGTCGTGCTGATCTACGAGTGGGAGACGCGCGATATCAACAGCAACAAGGATCTGCCGCAAATCCAGAAACTCTGGAGCGAGCGCGGCGGCAAGGGTTTCCACGTCTTCGCAATCCACCGGCTTGATCACCGCAAGTACTGGGATGTCGTCGAGTTCATGGACGAAAACGACTTCAGCTTCTGCGTGCCCATTGGCGGTTTCTATGCCGCTTCAAACTTTGACGACTACAAGGCGGAAAAAGACTTCCGCGCCACTGTCATCGGTGTCGATGGCAAGATTGCGTTTTACGGCATGGCCGGATGGAAAGAAGTTGCAGAGGCCGAGCTCAAGAAGTGCATCTACCCCGGCCTGGGAAAGCAGAGCGTCGTCAAACCCGTCGAGGAATGCGCCGCCAATTTCATGAAGCGCGCCTATGGCCGCGCGCTGAACATGGCCGTCAAGCCCGCCGAAAGTACCGATGCCGCAACCAAAGCCGACGCCGAGCATGTCATCGCGCGCGCAAAGGCACTTGCCACTGCGTTGCAGGCACGCATCGACGCGGCTATCGAAAGCAAGCACTTCCTCGAGGCCGTCGAACTTTACGAGCGCATGATCAGCGAGTTCAAAGACCACGAGATCGGCCAGAAGGCCGACACCGACCTCAAGGCATTGAAGAACGACAAAGCCGCCAAGGCCGGCATCAAGGCAGGGGAAGCCTTCAAGAAAATGCAGGCCGACTACAAGAAGAAAGACCGTGCCTCGCGCATAGCCGCGCTGAAATGGTTCGCCGGAAAATACCCGGACAGCGTGTACGCCGCAGAATCCAAAACGCTGATGGCCTCCATGGAAGAATCACTGAAAGCAAAGTAGTGCCAGGCAGCATCAACCCTGAAAACCTCGCCTGGCTACGCTCCATGATTCGCCTCTTGATGCGTTGCAAGCGCCGCGGGTTGCAAGTTGAGCCAACGGCTGATGACGTCGCGCACGACTTCCAGTTTCATGGGCTTGCTGACGTAGTCGTCCATGCCTGCGGCCAGGCATTTCTCGCGGTCGCCCTCCATGGCGTTGGCGGTCATGGCGATGATGGGCAATTGACGGCTTGTAACCACCTGCCTGATTTCGCGCGTGGCTGCGTAGCCGTCAAGCTCGGGCATCTGGCAATCCATGAGCACCAGGTCGTAGTCGATCGCGCTCGCCATCTGCACGGCTTCCTTTCCGTTGGCGGCAATGTCGATGCGACAGCCCAGCTTCTCAAGCATGCGCGCGGCCAGCTTCTGGTTTACGGCGTTGTCTTCCGCTACGAGCACGCGCTTGCCCGCCGAGCCTTCTTGGGCGGCCGCTTTGGCGGGCTTGATGCGCGCCGTCGTGGTCGTTGTCTTGAAGTCGCGCTGGAAAATGCGCTTGATAACGGACACCAGCACAGTGCAGCGCACGGGTTTGGTCAGCACGGCCTCCACCAAGCCCACGGGCAGGGTGCTGTCATCGGGGCGTGCGTGAGCGCTGACGATGACCAGCCTCGTTGACTCAAGCCGCGCGTCCTTCTTGATGTTGCGCGCAAGCTGGCCGCCGTCCATGATCGGCATGCGCATGTCCAGCAGCGCGAGCGCAAAGGGCTTGCCCAGCTCCACGGCAGCGCGCATCTTGGTCAGTGCCTCCATACCCGACTCCGCGGTTTCGCAGGCCATGCCCAGCGAGAGGCAGAGCTGGCGGAGCACACGGCGCGAAACTTCGTCGTCGTCCACCACGATCACTTTGAAATCATCGGGCAGCGTATGGCAATCGGCGTTGCAGGGGCAGCCGGCCTTGGCCGGCACATCCAGTTCAAAGTAGAACGTCGATCCCTTGCCGGCTTCGCTGTTCACGCCCACGTGCCCGCCCATGAGTTCGACCAGTTGGCGCGAAATGGCGAGCCCCAGGCCCGTGCCGCCGAAGTGGCGCGTCGTGGATGCGTCGGCCTGGCTGAACTTCTGGAACAACAGCGGCAGCTTCTCGGGTGCAATGCCAATGCCCGTGTCCGTGATTGCCACACGCACAATTGCATGGTCGGGCTGCGCCGAAGGCCTGGCGCTGACATCAACGAGCACGTGTCCCACGGATGTGAATTTCACCGCATTGCCCACCAGGTTGAGGATCACCTGGCGCACCCGGCCCGGGTCAGCCACAATTTTGCGCGGGCAGGCCGCGTCGTAGCGCACCAGCAGCTCGAGGCCCTTATCCTGGGCGGGTTTGGCCAGCAGCTCGGCCACTTCATGCACGGCGTCGTGCAGCTCGAACTCCACGGGCTCGAGAGTGAGCTTGCCCGCCTCGATCTTGGAGAAATCGAGGATGTCGTTGATGATGCACAGCAGCGCCTCACCCGAACTGCGGATCACCTCGGCAAACTCGCGCTGCTCGCGGCTCAACGGCGTTTCCAGCAACAGCCCGGTCATGCCGATGACGCCGTTCATCGGCGTGCGGATCTCGTGGCTCATGTTGGCCAGGAACTCGCTCTTGAGCTGCGTGCCTTCGTTTGCCTTCACCAGCGCCACATCGAGCTCGCGGTTCTTCTGCTCGATCTGCTGCGCATAATCAGCGATGCGCTGCGCCGCCTGGCGCTGCGCGGCTTCGCTTTCCCGCAACGCCGTCAGCGCCAGCTCGCGCTCGGTCACGTCGCGCGTATTGATGATCGCCTCGAGCTCGCCTTTGTCATTGGCAATGGCGCGGCCTGTGGATTCATAGGTGCGATAGTTGCCGTCCTTGTGCTTCATGCGGTAAACGGCCGATTTCTGCACGCCGGGGTCGGCAAAGCCCGAGGCCAGGGCGGCGCCGGTGGCCGCCACATCGTCGGGATGAATGTGTTCAAGCGCGTTGCGGCCTACAAGCTCTTCCGGTTTGTAGCCGGTCAGGTTCTCGACAGCCGGCGATTCATAAATGGCGACCGCCTGCGTGTTGACCACCGTGATGTAGTCAGATGATTTCTCGATCAGCACCTGAAAGCGCGCTTGCGAGTCGCGCAGCGTTTGCGTCATTTGATGCGCCAGCCGCAGCGCCCGCGCCCGCGTCAATGTCAGGCCCTGAACCACGGCCCAGATCAACAGGCTCATGATCGTACCCACCGCAATCGTGATCATGCCCATATCCGTATCTCCACTGCGGAATTCCGGAGTAGCGGCGTAGTTAAGGTGCCAAAGGCGACCGCCAAACCGAATCTCCTCAGTGGTGTGAAACAGCGTGGCTCCGCTGCTGTGGTCGCGCTCCTTGTCGGAGTCGAGCAACAGCGCGCTTGCGCCGGCATCTTCGATATGAAGATCCACGCCCTCCGTCAGCACCCCCGCCACGTCGTTCAACAATGCTCCATTGCGCGTGGGCGCGGCTACCCAGCCTTCAATAGCCGCGCGCCGCTGCTCGACGGTGTCGGTTTTCATGCCGTTACGGAAGACGGGCAGGTAGATCACGACGCTGTCCTTGCCGTCTTTGAGTTGCGGCAACGTGAATTTGGCCGAGAGCGCAACAGCCCCGGTGTCGCGTGCGCGGTTCTGAGCCTCGACGGCCTCGGGCAGTGTCGCAGTGTCAAATCCGATGGCCTCCTGACCCACTTCGGCGGGCTCGAAATACTTGATCGGGCGCATTTCTTCGCGCTCCCCGACGGGCTTGATCTGGAAGCCTGGCGTATTGTCTTCGCGCGTGACCTTCAGGAAGTCCGCCAATTGCGTCTGTGGCACTGCGGCTATGAACGCCATGCCGCGAAGGCCGGGCAACTTCTCCTCCAATGAGAGCCCCGCCACGTAGGCCTTCCACTCGTGGCGCTCGACCGACTTGCTGGCGGCGTACAAGCCCTTGGCGCCGCGCAGCGCCAGCTCGCTGTCTGCAAGGCGCGTGCGCACCGCATCGCGCGATAGCCGCGCCTGTTTTTCGAAAAGTGCACGGGAGCTTTCCTCTGAACCGCGCGAAACAAGAAGGCTCACGCCTACGGTGGCGCCAAACGAGAGAAGCAGAACAATCAGGGGCAGACCAAAGCGCAGCATGGGAGTCTCCGCTATTGAGTAGCCATATCATGCAACATTGCAAAGTCTCCAACAACATAAAAAACCAAAACTATGCTAATTATGTCGGTTTGGACATGTTCGACCCCGCGCAGTGACGAACGTCGATAGGGAACCCTGCGACGCGCTTCTCGTTTACGGCAATATGGCATGTTTTGGCGCGTGGAAGTTCGCGCCAGACGCTAGAATCCCGCGGGCGATGTGCGTTCAGGGCAATCAAATGGCAGAAAACGCCGGGCATAGCGGACGTCTGCGCGAGATCAACCCCGATGAGCTCGACTTCGGCAAGGACGAGCAGGCTGGCTCATTTGATTTCGACGCCCGCGACCGCCGCCGCTTCCAGCGCGCCAGCCTTGATGTGCCGATCACGCTCACACTGCTGGGCCCCAACGATAAAGAGCTGTGTAAAGGAAGGGCGCTGCTGCGCGACCTCTCTCTCGATGGCGCGTTCCTGATGGGCATCGAAATTGAAGAGACCATGGCAGGCGTGAAGCCCGAAGAACTGGGCGAGTTCAAGAGGATCATCTTCCAGATCCTCGACGGCCCCTTCAAAGGCGTCAAGGCCACCGCCAAGCCGGTAAGAGTAGGCCAAAAACAAGGCGGCATGGGCGTCACACTCGAAAAAGGCTTCGACCTCTCGATCATGTAGCACGGGCCTCCCGGCCCGTGAACGCCGTTGCACCATCGCCGCGTGTGGTAGAATACGTGAGTGCCCCGCAACGCTTCCCCTCAGCAATACATGCGCTCACGCTGGCAAATTGTGTCATTGATAGCGCTCGTGCTGGCAGCGCTCATGGCGGCCCTGTTCGCGCTTCAAGCGGGCGGAACAACATCCGCACCCATGCGGCAACGTGGCGAGTCCGATGGGCCGGCTGCCGACACATCCAAGCAGCGCGTGCCGGCGATTGTGCCGGCTACGGCTACGCCGGAATTGCCACCGCTCAAAGAACCGCCGCCGAAACCGGCCACGAAAAATAACCCAGCGTCAAACAAGGTCTGGTTCCGGTTGCTGGATGCGGAAACCAATCGGCCGATAGTGAACACGCCCGCGACCTTTGCGTCGTTCTACACTTACGACGAGCGTGTTTGGTGGCGGGCTTCCAACAGTTTCGGTGACGCCAAGACCAATGCCGAGGGCCTGTTCGTGGGGACGTATCGCGACTATTCAAGGCAACCCAGCAGCGAACCAAAACCCGGTGAGCCGCCGCTGCCCGACGATGCCGATTTACAGGTGTCCGAAGGAGATCTGCTGAATTGCCCCTACCCGCTCGCGAAGAACTACGAGCCAGAAACGTCGACCGAGGAACTTCAGCTACCGTTGCTTGCCTTCGCGCACGGCAAGTACGCCGAGATCATCGACGTTCGCCTGCGCAAGATGCGCAAGGTGACCGGCACGGTCGTGGATGCCAACGGCAAGCCCGTGCCCGGCGCAGGTGTATTCGCCGTGCCACACCGCGGCCACCAGAACGACGCGTTCCTGCAGGAATGGTCTTACTACTACATGGACATCCCGCCCAACGATGAGGCCTGGGAGCGGCCGGGAACGCGCACGGCCAAGATCATCCAGCGCCAATTCGAGGACGAGCGCCCTACGATCAGCGCAATAAAAGGCGCGGCTATCGAACCCCACGGAGAGCACTCGCGGCCTGACCGGTTCCGATACACCGCGGCGAGCAAATGGGCCACGTTCTGGACAGAAACAAGCGGCGCCCAAGGCCGCTTTGAAATCGCCGAACTGCCGCGCGGCGAGTGGGTCTTGGGCGCGTGGCACCCTGCCCATGGTTTCATCACGCAACTCATCACGCTTATTCAAAGCGATGGCGAAGTGAGCCTCGCTCTGCCCAACGACAAGACGGCAAGCGTGGATTTGATAATCGACTGGGTCGGCGAGCCACCACCTGAGAAATTGAACATTTCCGTATCCGCCGCGGATCCTTACGGCCGCAGTCTGGGCCATGGAATCAGCGCAACGCGCGAGTGCACACCGTCTGGTAGCGGGCCTTGGCACTTCACTATCGAAGGCCTGCGGGAAGGCATCTGGGTGTTTGATGCCGAGCACTGTGCCCAGGCACTCGCGCTTAAATCAGGAGCAAGAGAGGGACTCACGCTGCGTTGCGGTAAGGGGGTCCTCGGCAAATGGCGAGCGCGCATTTTCGGCAGTACTGCGATGACTGAGCATGTGCGCGTTCAAAGCACCAGCGGACTGCGCCTGATCGACAGCCATGATGGAACCACACTCCATGGCATGACCGATGACGATTGGAGACTGCTGCCCGAGGGTGATTATGAGGCCTCCATAGCGGGCGCACCGGCAATGCGTTTCTCCATCGTCCCAGGCTGTGAACTTGAAACCGAGCTCAGCGTTGTCCTTTCAACCGTTGCGTTTTCGATTTCAGCCGAATTGGCGCAGATTCTGGGCGGTGAAAACGATGCTATTGCCCTCACCCTTGAACCCGCCGACGACGCTTTGCCTTACCCCGGCGAAAATCCACCTGGACTTGCCGCCGTTTTCGCGCATGTCTTGCATGCCATGATTGAGGATGGTCCAGAGGAGGATTTCTCGATTTCCGACCTCGCCCCGGGACGAATCAATAACTGGCAGATTCCGCGCGGCGTCTATCACTGGACGCTGCGGGGTAGGCGGGACGCAGTAGGAGGAACAGTTGACTTGCGCGCGCAAAGCCGCGTCGAGTTCAGTTTGGCAAACCTGCCAGGCATGGCTGTACTGAACTGGGTCCTGAGCGACGAGCAATCCCGCACCGAATGTCGAGCCGCCGTGACCTACAACCTGGTGCAGACGCTCGATGACATTTCCGACGTTGGTGAGGTGAACGAGAAGTGCTGGACGCTGGAAAGCGAGCGACAGTTCCTGTGGGCAACCGACGACCGCACCATGTTTCTCGTGGCTCCGCCGGGCCGGCACGTCGTTTCGTTCGCGTTTGGCGACAACGATGTAAACCGGATACTGGAATTTCCCGGAACCGTTCGACTGCTGCCAAGGGAGTTCGCTGCGTGGCAACCAAGTGCTGTCAGGCTGGACTACTCCAATGGATCGCACGAGTACTCTAGCGCGATGGCCATAGCGCCGGATGGCTCTTACGACTTCCTACAAATCGACCGCACAACCAAGGCAGAGTTCTTTCTTCGCGATGGCCCGTGGACGCTCTACGTCCTTCGGCTGCAACCTCGCAACGCTTCCAACGAGCCGCGCTCCTTCGAGTGGGCGGTCTTCAGCCTTGTTGTGGCCGGTTGTGATCAAACAATCGAGTTGGACTCAGGGTCGTACGTTCCGTATGGCAGTCTGAGACTCGAGTTGAGCGGCAAGGCGCTGGTCGGTGAACAGCGAGACCCATGGTGGTTGGACAACACGGAGATCGGCATCAGGGCGCTGGACATCGGAGCGGGCGGCATTTGCGCAATGGGCGCGCTCATGCCCCGAGCGCTTTGGTCCCGCGAGCTTTCGCTCAAACCACGCAAGGGTTCAGGAAAATTGGCCGTACCTCCCGGCCGCTACAAGATCATCCCCTGGCCCGGGGCTCCTGACAGTGCCTGCAAGATCGTGACGGTTGAGCCCGGCAAGGAGTGCGTTGTTCGCTTCGAGGGCCGGTGATCTCCTCCAATATCGTAGGGGCGACACATATGTCGCCCCTACCCCTGCCTGGGCCTGTGATCAGCCCATCGTTTTCTCGCGCACGAGCACTGTGAATCCGGCGGGGTCGGTCAGCACCAGCGTTTTGCGCCCGTCAATTTCTCTTGGCGCGGCTTTGCCTTGCGCCAAGCTCTTGAACACTTCGGTGGGCACGCTCACACTCCAGCTTGCATGAATAGTGCGCGGTTGAGGCCGGGCGGAACGTCTTGGCAAGTCGTCGATTTCGTCAACCCAGTCTCTTTTCCATTCGCGATTGAAGTCGATGCATACGAGCGTGGCGCCGTCGCTGACTCGCAGCGTGGTGCGGGCCTCTAGTCCGGACGTGCGTTCTTCCGTCACCTCCAACCCGAGTGACTCGTAGAACTCGCGCGTGGCTTTGGCGCTTGCGCCACCGTCGATCACGGTCGCGGTAATGCTCGTTTCGAGCCGCCCCCTGGCCGCGTCTTGCGCAACGGGCGCGGCTGTACACCCCGCCAGCAGCAATGCCGGCACCAGCAACCATTTCATGTTGGCCTCCGGCAATAAGACGCAAATGCCTATCGGCCGTTTCAAGAAAAGAGCCCCCGCTTGCGCGGGGCCCTTGCGTAGGGGCGACATGTTTGTCGCCCCTGCCGTGCGGGTCTTAGCGGCCGCCGGGGCCGACCTCCATCTGCTTGTCGTACTCCATGTTGTAGGTGTAGGTGACTTCCTTAGTGTCGGCGCCTGTTGAGCCCTTGGCCACGGTGATGTCCCAGCGCAGCAGGCCTTTGTTTCTCTGGTCGCGCAGGTAGAGGCGGTCCTTGCTCAGCTCGGTGTTGGTCTCAACGAGATTGATGCGGATGTCGGCGCGCGGTGCGGCCGGCATGCGCTCGAGCAGGCGGATCGCGACGTCGCCTGACTTGTAGTTCGAAACGCTCAGACGATACTTGAAGCTGACCACGCGATTGCCGCCCTTGATCTCGTCTTTCTTCTCAACCAGTTCACGCGAAACTCGCAACTGGCTGTCGATGCCAAATCCGACGCCAAAGCTTTCGCCACGGCCCACGAGCGGAATCACCGAGCGGCCCACAAAGCGGCCGTCGAGATAGGCTGTGTAGGCACCCTCGAGCAGCACGGTCTCGGATTCGTTCTTGGCCTCGGCCTCGAGATACACATAGTCGCTCAGCACGGGCGTGCCGATGAAGGCGAACTCGGCCTTGAGGTTCAAATCGGCGATCTTCACGAGCTGCGTATCGTTGCGGCTGGCCAGGCCGGTGGCGCCCGGCAGCTTGTACTCCACACTCACGCCCTCGGCTTCGTCGCGCTGCTTCCAGACGTCGCCTGAGGCCGCCAGCTCCATCGCCTGCATTTCGTCGGCGATGCGGTTGAGTGATTTCTCGACTTCCTCGTTCTGCGCGCGGTCATCAGCAGGGCTGCTTGAAGGCTTGTTAGCCGCGCCGGAACGGGCGTTCTCCTGCTGTTCTTTCTTGAGGTCGCTGCGGCGCTGCTTGTACGCTTGCGCATCCTGCGGCGCCTGCGGATTGGAGCCGCGCTCTACGAGTGAAATATAGAGCGGCATGAGCGTTGCGCCGCGCGCGATCAAGGCGGGCGATGCGGTGCTGAGCGTGAGCTCGACGCCGCTCCAGTCCTCGCCGCTCATCTGGTTGACGAGCGCGCTGTATTCGACTTTGACGTTGGCTTTGCCGCTTTCGGCGCGCATGTTGTAGTTGGGACGCCAGTTGACGGCGCCCACGAGGTAGCTGAGCGAGAGCGTGGTTTCGTTCTCCACGCGCTTGTCAACGAACACCACGGCCTCGCGCTCGATGCGTGAATCGCCGCCGCCGAGCATTTGCAATTTGCGCTGGGTGTCCTGCTCTTCGCGCGTGAGCTTGACGAGCGATTCCGTCAGGGCCAGGCGCGCCTTGGTGACTTCGGCGCGCTTTTCAAAGCTGAACTTGGTGAGCTTCTCGATTGTTTCGGCGTTAAGCACGCCCTTGCTCATTTCCACCGTGGCCGTGGGCGCCATGAAATTGTCCAGCTTGTCCAGATAAGCCAGCTGCTGCGTGGCAAGCTGCGTGAGTGCCGCGTTCTCGCGCTTGCGCATGGCGATGTCCTCAAGCGCCTGCTGCAAAGACGCGGCTTCTTTGCTGACGTCGCGGCCGACAACGCGCGTGCGGTAGCGCACGGCGCGGACTTCAACGCCCTGGCCGCCATCGGCAAAGAGCGAGCCGCCAAAGACCTGCTCGGGCAGGCCGCTGACCACGACATCCATCAAACCCTTGCCTTTGCCCACGGCCACGCTGCGCGTGACCATGGCCTGGCCACGATAGGCGGTCACGTTGGTAACGGTGCCGCTGACCGGCGCGGGCGAAGGTGCGCCCGGTCGTTCCTGTGCAAAGCTGGCGAATGCGCCGATGGCTACAATGCCCGCGACCGCGAGCAGTTTTCCCCTAAGCATGATTTTCTCCCTGTTTTGGTCTCGAAGTGACTGGAAATAGGACGCCTATCGTGTCCGGGAGTTCCGCTCAGAATGGTCGCAAAGTGCTTGCGGGCGCGGGTTTTACAGCAGCTTTACGCGGCGGCGGCGCGGCCATGAACGCGATTTCTATTGCCTGTGCATTCTGTGCGTTGCACCATTTTGGCCCTGCAAAATGTAACGCCCTTCCCCTCCGAGGACGCCATGAGCCTGATGAGCTTACGGACGCTGTTTGTCATGGCCGCGCTTTTGTTGTGCGGCCCGATTTTCGCCCAGACTGAAACGACGCTTTCAACGGGCCCGGCCAACCCGGCGGCGGGCAATGTGCCGCGCGGCAGCGTCAACTCGCCGCTGGTGCAGTTTCGCCTGACGCGCACCGTGGGTGCCGGTGGCACGCAGATTAATTTCACGGCGCTGACGCTGGTTCAAACCGGCACGGCCGTGGCGGCGGATTACTCGGCCTATCGCCTCTATCGCGACAACGACAGCAGCGGCACCGTCAACGCGGGCGACAACCTGTTGGCCACGGCCACTTCGCCCGTATTGAGTTTCAGCGGGTTCTCGGACGGGTTCTTTGGCGCCGGCGCGCCGGGCACTTATCTGGTCGCGGTTGACATCAACGCCAACGCGACGATTGGCAACACGTTTGTCCTCCAGATCACGACGGCGAACATCACCGTTTCGTCCACGACCAAGACCGGCGGGCCGGTTAACGGCAACACGCGCACGATCAATGCGCCCCCGGGCGCGTCGGCGGCGCTCTATCGCGGCGCGAGCTTTGTGCCCGATAACGCGGGTACCAACGACAACACCGGCAATCACTTCGTGGGCGTGGGCTATCCCGTAACGTACACGATTTTCAACGTGGGCCAGGCGACGCTGAACCTCACCGGCACGCCGTTGGTCGTCGTGGGCACGCAGACGAACTGCACGGCGAGCGTGACCACCCCGCCGGGCACATCGATCATCGCCGGCGGCTCCACGACGTTCACGGTCACTGTCACGCCCGGCGGCGCGGGCGGCTACTCCGCCGTGATGTCCTTTGCCAGCAACGATCCCGGCGCGGGCAAGAATCCCTACAACTGGAATATCACCGGCACAGGCATCAACGGCGCCGATCTCAACGTTACGCGCGGCGCTACGCCGGTGCCCGACACCGGCACCGACAACGTCGCCGGCGCAGTGGCCGGCGCGGCTAACGTGCTTACTTACACGCTCTCCAACGCGGGCAACCAGAATCTGACGATCACCACGCCCGTGCCGGTTCCCGGCACGCAGACCAACTGCACCGCCAGCATCACGACGCAACCCACGAGTCCTGTTGCGCCGGCGGGCAGCACTACGCTCGTTGTGACTGTCACGCCCGCGGCGGCCGGGGCTTTCAGTTGCACGATTGCGATCGCTAACAACTCTCCTGCGCCGAAGAACAACTACACCTGGACAATCAGCGGAAACGCCGCAGTGAGCGCCCCCACGCAACTCGTCGTCACCACACAGCCCGGCGGTGCGAGCGGCGGCAGCGCCTTTGGAACGCAACCGGTGATTGAAGCGCGTGACGCAGGCAACGTGCTGGCCTCGGGCTACACGGGCAACGTGACGGCGGCCATCACAGCCGGGCCCGCGGGCACACTGCTGGGCACGACCATGATTGCGTGCGTTGGCGGCGTGGCGAACTTCACCAATCTTGCCATCGACCTCGCCGGCAGCGGTTACGTGGTGACGTTCACCTCCGGCGCGCTCACGCCCGCAGCCTCGAACCCGTTCAACGTGAGTGTTGGCCCTGCTGCGTTGATTGCAGTAACGACCGATCCCTCGGGTGCGCTGGGCGGCGCGGCTTTCACCACCCAGCCCGTGGTCGAAATTCAGGATGCAGGCGGCAATCTGGTGACCGGGGCCAGCATGTTCATCACAGCTTCGATCACGATCGGCACCGGTACTGGCGGCGCTACCTTGTCCGGCACTGTGTCGGTTGCGGCCTCCGGCGGCGTCGCGACGTTCACGGATTTGAGCATCGATCTTGTCGGCACGGGCTACACGCTTGATTTCGACGGCGGCGCGCTGGCAACAGACACCAGCGCCGCCTTTGACGTGAACCTGGGTGCGCCGATCGCGCTGCAAATCGTCGTTGCACCCGGCGGCGCAACGCAGGCCACGCCCTTTGTGACGCAGCCGCAAGTTGAAGTCGTTGATGCCGGCGGCAATCGCATCACCACGGACAACACCACGCAGATCACCGCCGCGATTGCCACCGGCACGGGCACGGCGGGTGCCGTGCTCAACGGAACCACGGTTGTGACCGTAACGGCGGGTCTGGCCGCGTTCACCAATCTCTCGATAAACCTTACGGGCATTGGCTATCAGCTCACGTTCAGCGACGGCGTTCTGCCCGTTCTGACAAGCGCGGCCTTCAACGTAACCGGCACGCCAACTTCGCTGTTTGTTGCAACGCACCCCGGCGGCGCGTCCGCAGGCGCGGCTTTCCTTGTTCAGCCAGTGGTTGAGGTGCGCGATCTATCAGGCGCGGTACTGGCGACCGACAACAGCACGCAAATTACTGCCGCAATTACGGCGGGCACCGGAACCGCCGGCGCGGTGTTGAGCGGCACCGTCACACGTACCGTGGTCAATGGCGTGGCCAATTTCTCGGGGCTTTCGATCAATCTCGTCGGCATCGGCTACACGCTCACGTTTACATCAAACCCTGTGCTTACGCCCGCGACCTCGAACGCCTTTGGCGTTTCCGGCGCGCCCGCGCAGCTCACAGTCTCCACGCAGCCCGGCGCTGCCCAGCCGGGTCTGCCCTTTGGCGCCCAGCCGGTGGTGGCAATCCGCGACAGCGGCGGCACGATTGTGGCCAGCGACAACACAACGCAAGTGACCGCCGCGATCACCGCAGGCACCGGCGCCACTGGAGCCGCGCTCAGCGGCACGATGACGGTCACGGCAGTCAACGGTGTGGCCGTGTTCAGCAATCTCGCGATTGATCTCGAAGGCAGCGGCTACACGCTCACGTTCACGAGCACACCAGTGTTGACGACCGCGACTTCGAACAGCTTCAATGTGGCCGTCGGTTCTACAGGCGCCAGCGATGACGAGGACAGCGAAAGCGGATGCACCACCGGCGAAAACGCGTCCTGGCTGATGCTGGTGGCGTTACTGGCGCTGTTGCGCGTGGCGGTTCGCCGCCGCATGCTATAGCGCCGGATTCGGATGCAGGCTGGAGTTTCGGGTACACGTTCAGGGAGGAACACATGTTCACTAGTCGCGTTGTTTTGGCCATCTGTCTGGCACTGGCGTCCTTGTTTGCTACCGGCGTAGCAGCGCAATCGGTGGTGCAGGCTGGTGCGCCCGCCCAGATACCGGCGGGAAACTGCTCGCAGGGCCAGCTTGACTATGTTGCGCTGGGTTTTGGCGCATCGGTTATCACGGGCGGCGCAACCAACCTGACCAGCCTGACCGTTTCAAACACCGGAACGGCGCTACCCGCAGATTGGGTGCGCATCCGCCTCGTTCGCGAAGTCACCATCAACACCACGGTGGACGGCACGGACGTCATCGTGGGCACGGTCAACTCGACCACGTTCCCGATCACGTTCAACAGCCTTTCAAATCAGATTCCAGTCACGCCCGGTGCCGCCGTTTATCTGCTGGCTATTGATGTTGCCGGCACGGGTACTTCGACAGTGGGGCGCACGTTCACGCTCAACGTAACGGGCATGACGGCCACGGCTGCCGTCGTCAACGGACTGCCTATCAACGGTAATACGCAGACGATCGTCGCACCTTCACTTTGCGAAATCGATGTCCAGCGCAGCGCAACCTCCATTCCCAACGGCAACACTGATGCGCTTGGCAACCGGTCCATCGGCGTGGCATTCAACCTGACTTACACGATCCTGAACACGGGCAGTGCCGCGCTGAATTTGACCGGCACGCCCGCGATCAACATCCCTTCGCTGAGCGTCACGAACTGCACGGCCAGCGTTACCGCCCCGCCGACCACGCCCGTGGCGGCGGCGGGCAGCACAACCTTCACGATTCAATGCACCCCAGGCGCAGCCGGGCCCTTTGGCTTCGGCATTCGCATTGACAACAACGACGCCGACGAGAATCCCTACAACATCATCGTGTCCGGCACCGCTGTAACACCGGCGCCGGAAATGGACGTCACGCGCGGCGCTGTCACGATCACCGACAACAACCCTGACGCGCTGGGTTCCTTGCCCTCCGGCGCGGCCCAGAACGTAACCTACACGATCACCAACAGCGGCACGGCCACGCTCAACCTTACGGGCACAACGCTGGTCGTGGTCACGCCTGTCACGAATATCACCTCCGCAACGGTCACGGCGCAGCCCTCCAGCACCGTGGCCGCGGCGGGCACAACGACGTTCACGGTTTCCTTCACGGTGACTTCAACGGGTGCGTTCACATTCTCAATCAGCATCGACAATGACGATGCAAGCGAGAATCCGTACAACTGGAACGTGACCGGTACGGGCGCAGGCGCCGTGCCGGAACTTGACGTGTCAAGAGGCGCAACCCCCATCGCCAGCAGCGGCACCGACACGGTCGGCACGTTCACGGCGGGCATTACCTCGCCGATCAGCTACACGCTGGCCAACACCGGCAGCGCGGTGCTCAACATCTCGGCGGCGGGCGCGACGCCGGGCGCCAACTGCATGGTCACGGTGGCCACGGCGGCACCGGCCACGATTGCCGCGGGCAACAACGCGCCCTTCGTGATTGACGTAACGCCCGTTACTGCGGGCAACTTTGATTTCACGATCACAATCCTGAGCGACGATCCCAACGAAGCCACCTACACCATCACCGTCAACGGCGTCGCAACAACCGGTACGGGCGGCGGCGGCGGTGGCGGTGGTAGCAGCGGCGGCGGGAGTTGCTCAACCGGAGAAGGAAGCGCGTGGGGCGGCATAGTGGCCGCGCTGTGCGCAGTGGCGCTTGGGTTGCGTTTGCGCCGCAGACATGCCTGATCTGGCAGGAGAATTGCCCAACGGGGCGGCGCAAGCCGCCCCTAACTTTTTACAGCAGCGCGCCGCGCAGCATCAGGATTGCGATCGCAAAATAAATCACGATACCGGTCACGTCGCACAGCGTTGCCACAAACGGCGTCGATGACGTGGCCGGGTCGAGCCCAAGCCGCTTGAGAATGATCGGCAGCATCGAGCCCGTGATCGAGCCCCAGAGCACAATCACGACCAGCGACACCGTGATCGTCGCCGCGACCAGCACGCCGTGCCCGCGGTATTCCTGAGGCGAAAACCACGAGCGCACCAGCACCTGGCCAAAACCCAGCACACCCAGCATCGCGCCCAGCATCAGCCCAGTCACGATTTCGCGGCGCACGACTTTCCACCAGTCCGACATTTTTACTTCGCCCACCGCCAGCGCGCGGATGATCAGCGATGCCGCCTGCCCGCCGCTGTTGCCGCCGCTGGAAATAATCATCGGCACAAACAGCGCCAGCACCAGCGCCACCGTGATTTCCTTTTCAAAGTGGCTCATCGCGTTGGCCGTGAACATCTGGCCGATGAACAACAGCACCAGCCACACGCCGCGCTTGCGGAACATCGTCAAGATGGGCGTTTCGAGGTAGGGCATGTCCAGCGCTTCAACGCCGCCGACCTTATGCGCGTCTTCCGTGGCCTCGGCCTTGATCACGTCGATCACGTCGTCGTGCGTGACGATGCCCAGCATGCGCCCTTCATCATCCAGAATCGGCAGCGCCAGGAAGTCGTACTTTGAAATCAGCGCCGCCACTTCTTCGCGGTCAGCCGTAGCTTTAGCCGAAATCACCTCGCGGCGCATCACTTGCGCAACCTTGCTGCCCACCACCGCCGTGATTAATTCGCGCAGGCTCACCACGCCCAGCAGGTGGCGCTGCTCGTCGATCACGAACAGCACGTAAATCGTCTCGCGCTGCGGCGCGACATGGCGCAGATGCTCCAGCGCCTCGCTCACCGTCATCTCGGGCTTGATCGTCGCATACTCGGTGCTCATCACCGAGCCCGCCGTGCCTTCCGTAAACTCCAGCAGCCGCTTGACGTCGTTACGCTCGGCCTGCGCCAGCATGGGATACAAACGCTCGCGCGCGGCTTCGGGCAGATGCCGGAACAAGTCGGCGCGGTCGTCGCTCGACATGCCGTCTAGCACCGCGCCCAGCGTTTCCGAGCCCAGATTCTCGACCAGCTTTTCCTGCTCCTCAAGGCCGAGAAACTCAAAGGCATGGATGCGTTTACGCGGGATCAGCGCCTTGAACAGCTTGACCGCATCGTCGTGTTCAAGCGTAAGCAGCAGGTCCGCTATGTCGGCGGCGAGCAGTTCTTCGGTCAGGGCGTTGACGGATTCGGCCAGCAGCTTGTCGTCGCCGCTGCGAAGCGCTTCCTTCACTTCAGGAAGCAGCAGTTGCGTCATCTCGCCCATGGCTGCGTCCAGTCGCTGCGGCGTCATGCCGCTGGCCGAAACACTGCCAAGTAAAATCCAACATTCAAGCGCGCAACGGAGTGGTCAGCGCCCAATACAGCATTTTGTTGCCGCCGATTCTCTTCAGGCCGCATTTTTCCAGCACCCGCACCGAAGCCTGGTTGCTCGCATCACACTCGGCGTTGACGCACCGCGCACCGTGCCCAAAGGCCCAGCCGCAAAGCGCCCCGACGGCTTGAGTAGCGTAGCCGCGCCTTTGGAGCTGGGGCACGATCGAATAGCCAATCTGCACGCGGCCATCCTTGGGCGGGCCGTGAAAGCCGCCATCGCCGATCACGACGCCCTCGCGCACGAACAGCCACACGCCCCAGCCGATCTTGTCGGGGTAGGCATCGATCAGTTTTGCGTAGCTTTCAAGCACGCCGGGCAAGTCGGCATCGGGCCACGCCTCGTGCAGAGCCCAGCCGCACAGCTGAGAGGCCCGTGCGCGGTCAACGCCAAGCGCGCGCGCGACCTCGGCGCTGCACGCGCAGAGGATCAGATCCTGCGTAGTCAGGCGAGGTTCCATCAGCCCAGCAACGCCAGCGCCGGGTACAGTTTCTTCATCGGCGGCATTTCGGGCGGCAGGCCATCGGGGAACGTTGCTTTCATCAGCGCGTCGGCGGCCGCGAGCAGCGTTGGCTCCGCGTCCTGTTGCGCGACACCCTTGGCGATTTTGCCCTCGGCCCACACATGCCAGTGCTGATCGTGTGTGCGGCTTTCGCCCCCGGGGGCTTCGCTGCCTACGATCGCAAGCCACTGCTCAAGATCGGCCTTGGCGCGCTGGAACTTCGCACTGCCCGCCCTGCCCGAAAGCTCAAGGCGCTTCTTGAGCTGATCGCCCACAATGCCCGGCTTGGCCTTGATTACCTCATACATCACGCGCGCCAGCTCGCCGCCACGGCCTGCGGTGACGCCGCGCTGCGCAATGCGCGCGATGGAATCCACCATCGGCCAGTGCCGCTTGTGAACCAGTGTGCTCTTGCCGCGAAACAGCTTGCACAGCGCGATGTCTTCGCGCGCGCCCAGTTCATCGCGCAAGTTCCACGCCGGCGCGTAATCGTAAGAAAAGCCCCTGGCCGTGACCGGCGCGCCCTCGATCAAGTCCGCCAGGCTGGGCAGTTCCCACTGGCCCTGCACCAGCAGAATCCCGAATTTCTCGAGCGCGGCTTCGACGCGCTTGCGACCCTCTTCGGAGATCGGTTTGACGATACAGTCTTTGGGCGGCATGAGGGCAATATAGTGCGGCGTCCGTTAGTCCGGAAGTCCGGGGTCCGGAGGTCAGCCGGGAGGGATTTCGACGCCGGACTGACCGGACTCCGGACTTTCGGACCATTGTGGCGCCAAGCGCCCTTCGCTGGCTAAATTGTCGCCAGGAGACAACTCATGAATCAACGGACGATACTCATCACCGGCGCGACCTCGGGCTTTGGCGAGGCTATTGCGCGCCGCTTTGCCAAGGAAGGCTGGAAGCTCGTGATTCTCGGCCGCCGCAAGGATCGCCTCGACAAACTGGCGAAGGAACTCAAGGCCCACGTGCTGGTCTGCGACGTGCGCAAACGCAAAGAGGTGTTCGAGGCGATTGCCTCGCTACCCAGGGAATACGCGACGATTGACGTGCTCGTGAATAACGCCGGGCTCGCGCTGGGCATGGAATCCGCGCACAAAGCCGACCTCGACGACTGGGAGCAGATGGTCGATACGAACGTAAAAGGACTCATGTACATCACACGCGCCGTGCTGCCCGGAATGGTCGAGCGCGGCCACGGGCACATCGTCAACATCGGCTCAACGGCCAGCAATTACCCCTACCCCGGCGGCAACGCCTACGGCGCATCGAAGGCTTTCGTCAAGCAGTTCTCGCTCAACATGCGCGCAGACTTGCAGGGAACAAACGTGCGCGTCACTAACCTCGAACCGGGCCTCGCGGAAACGGAGTTCAGCCTGGTGCGTTTCAAAGGCGACAAAGAAAAAGCCGCCACGGTGTACGCCGGCATGATGCCCTTGACAGGTCAAGACATCGCCGAAGCCGTGCACTGGTGCACGCACCTGCCCGCGCACATGAACGTCAACCGCATGGAAATCATGCCCACGGCGCAATCCTTCGGCCCCTTTGCGGTGCACCGCAAAACCTGATGCACCACGAACAGCATGAGCCGCAAGCCTGTGACCAAGATTCTCGCTCTGGCGCGCCCGTGCTAGAATCAGCGCCATGAAACGCGCACTTCTCCCGCTGTTTGTGCTCTTCTTCCTCTATGGCGCAATCGCCGCTGACGGCTTTGACTTCGCCGCGGAACGCGCGAAAATGCTCGATTCGCTGGCTGATGGCCACTGCGACCTGGGCAAGGCCTACAAGGACAAGAAACTCTTCACCGACGCCCGCGCCCACTTCAACCGCGCGCTGATTCTCGTCGATCAATACACCGACGCCATGCGCGGCCTGGGCTTCGAGAAATCCGGCAACGGCTGGAAAGAAGACGAAAAGAAAAAGCTGCCGGAGAAAAATGGCGTCACCGGCGCCGATGAAGCCAAAGCACGCAAGGAACTCGAACCCAAACGAGACGCCACCTATGAGCGCCTCGCGCGTAAAATCAAGGATGTCGCCAAACGCGCAAAAGCCGCCGGGCTCGAAAAGGAGTCCGCCATGCTGCTTTCCTTCGTGCCCTTCTACGCGCCCGAAGACAAAGAAGTGCGCGAAGCGCGCGGCCACGTGAAAGTCGGCGAGGACTGGATGCCCGGGTTTGCGCGCATCGCCGCCGAGCGCGGCGCCGATGTATTGAAAGCCGCGTCAGAGGGCGAGGCTGACTCCGCCGAAGACCCGCAGGGCAAAGAAATCGGCGCGAAGTTCTGGGTGCGCAAGGGCAAGAACGTGGTCGCGCGCGCCACAGAAAGCGACGAGCGCGCCAAGCGCCTGCACAAGGTGCTTGAGGGCACGTTGGCGCTGGGCACGGAAATACTCGAGTCGAGCGGCAAGCCCTACAACGGCACGCAGTATTTCACGGTGGTGCAGACGCGCGAGCAATACCTGGCCATGGTCGAAAAATTCTCGGGCAAGACCGGCGCGGACCTTGAGCTGGCCAAGAAACTCTCGGGCTCGAACCAGCAAAAACCGTGGGGCTTCTTCTGCCACCAGCCCATGTGGCCGGGCGGCGACGATATGCACAGCAACACCGCGGCCATTCACGTGCTCTCGGCCTATCGCAAGAGCGGCGAAAGCGAGCCATGGATCACGACCGGCTTTTCCTACCTGATTACAACGCGGCTTCTCGGCACCGCCAGCACGGTGCGATACACGGTACAGGAGCAGGGCGAGACCGCAGTAAAAGGTCAGGACGACCTGAACATGAACAAGACCGCCGGCGGCCCGGCCAAGATGCGCCAAGTCGCGCTGGAACTCGCGCAAAGCGGCAAAGACACGCCTCTGCCCCAACTGGCGGCAACCCAGCTCAATGCGATGAAACTGCAGCAGGCCGCCAAGGCCTTCAGCTTCATGGAGTTCATCTTCACGAAGTACCCCGAGCAGGCGAGAAAGTGGCTGGCAACCAAGCCCGAAAAAGGCGCGGCTGAAATCCCCAACCTCGAAAAAGCCTTCGGCAAAACCGCCGCCGACCTCGACAAGGAATGGCGCGACTGGGTGCTGGTGACGTACTAACGAGAACGTCATTGGGCAGTCCGGGTAAGGGTGACGAACCATGCAACGTCTGTTCACCCTGTGCATATTGAGCCTCGCGATTGGTTCGCCGCTATTCGCCAACTATCCCCCGACGCCCCATGGGTTGAAAGGCTATTGGGAGAGCACCGAGCCCGGCGGCAAGCGCCAGTTCCGCATGGTGCCCTATGGGATCGGCTCGAAGGCCGACTACTACTTTCACAGGCAATTCCCAAGCGGGCTTTACTCAGACTCCAAAGCAACCAAGCCGCTCTGGTCCGTTGATTTCTACGAAGAGAGCATTTGCTGGCCCAACGAGTCGGCCGAACTGCGCCCGCTGTATCTCTCTGAGAACGGGCGCTGGCTCGTGCGCGTTCGTGCCGTGGCAAACAAACCCAATGACACGGTTCTATGGTTTTACGAGGACGGCAAACTAATCCAATCCCATACGCTGCGAGATGTGCTGGGCGACGACGCCGAAGCTGGCCCCGAACCTTGGTTGCAGCGGATGGGGTTTGCTGAACCCGGGACTGTGCAAATTTCGATTCCCGCGGGTTGGCACTCGTGGGTTTGGCACGACTTCGACGCGAAGACTGGCAAGCTCATAAGACGGACTGCGGTTCAGTCTACGAGGCGCATCAATGACTTCGGCTTCGTTCTGCTTGCAATTGGCGTTCTGTTGCTGGTCTTTGCCGTCATCTGGAACCGAAGGAAGCGCAGGAACGCTTCCCCTTAAGTTAGACAGTGTCCATGGGTGTGCGCGAATCGACTGACCAGTGGCAAAACTGCTAAGATGATTCCATGTGGATGGCCCTGCTTGGATTGTTACTGGCCTGCCTCGCGGGCGTTTGCTCGGCGAGATCCATGGCACCGCCTCACCACTGGACCATGCCAACGCCGGATGGCCGCGCGCTGTTTGTCATGCGCGCGCCGGATGAGAAGGCGGGTTGGCTGCGGAATAGTGATGTTGCAATTGGCCGCAGATGTACGAAGAGTGGACTCTACCCAGTCGGCAGTTCAGTGCCTTTCTGGACGGTCGACTGGTACGCATGGCCCTCGCAAGTCGTCCTTTCGCACAGTGGAGAGTACGTCGCCGTTAGCTTCCCCATGTTCACCAAAGATTCCCACGCTCTTTTCTTTTGCTCGAAGGGGAAGTCCATCAGGACCTGGGGCGCGGAGGAAGTGGATCCGGAACAGGTACGTTCGCTAAATGCCCAAACGCCACGAGAACGCTCTACACGGGGCTACGGCTGGCCGGAATTCGGTCTGAGATTAAACCAGGCCACAGTCTCCAAAGATGGCTACTTCGAGCTTCCCACGCAAAGCGGCCACGTGGCTTTCTCGATTGCAACGGGCGAAATGCTGCGCAAGCCACAGCCGCCGGCTATCGCTCCGCTCAAGTTCCCCGAGGATCCCGTCGCCTACGCGGAATTCTGCCGGGTGCTTGGAACAACCGGCACGCGCAACCCCAACTTCGTTTCTGGCATGCCCGAGGATGAGTGGGAGTGGGTCGAAGTTCCGCCGGCCAGGCCTTTGCCCGCAAAACCAAGGCACATCATGCCCCAGGCTCCGCGTAGTGCAGCGACACCGCCTCTGGCTGCAGACGCGACTGATTGGCACCTCTGGCTTGCGGTAGGCACCAGCCTCTCATTTCTCGCCTGCAGTTCCGTGCTGCAACTGCGCAAGCACCCTCGCCGCCCGCGCGCCTTCGCTGCTGCTTGACCTTTACCCAACGTGCTTGGCAACCACATCGCGCATGCGTTTGCAGGCGTCCATGTCGCGGGCGAGGCGGTGGGGGCGGCGGATGTTGAAGCGGCGGAAGAACTTGCCCGTAGTGCCTTCCACGTCGCTGGCGCTGGCGAGGCGGATGATAGGCGCGGCGCATCCCTCGGGCGTGCGCATCAATAGCCACGTCCAGAACTGGATGAACTTCGGGAAATTCCGGAACAAACCCGTGCCCGAGACGCCGGGGTGCAGACTGTTGGCCGTGATGCCGCCTTCTCGCGCGGCCAGCTCGTTCGTCAGCATCGTCAGCGTCAGCTTGCTGCGCCGATAGGCGTAACGCGCGGCATAGCCCTTCTCGAATTGCAGATCATCCCAGTTGACGCGGCCGAGGTAATGCTCGTTCGAGGAAAGATTCACCACGCGCCCGCGCGCGGCTTTGAGCGGCTCGAGCAATTCTTCCGTGAGGATAAAGGGCGCGAGCACATTCACCGCCCACGTTTTCTCAAACCCGTCCGCGGAAACCTGGCGAGTGCCATTCCAGATAGCCGCGTTGTTGATCAGCACGTCGAGCTTGACGTGTTTCTCGCGCAGGCCGCGCGCGGCTTCGCGTACGGCCTTGATCGAATCCAGTTCAAAGCCAACGGCCTCGGCGCTGCCGCCCGCCTTCTTGATTTCATCGACCAGAGGCGCAACTTTGTCAGCGCTGCGCCCATGCGCAATAATGTGCGCTCCCTGTTTGGCAAGCTCCAGAGCAATGCATCGACCGATGCCGCCCGGCGCGCCAGTGAGGATTACGGTTTTTCCTTTCATGCGGTGAATATAGCGGTGTCAGAGGCGAAGCACGACAAAACTATTCACCACAGAGCGCACAGAGAACACGGAGAAAAGCGATTCGGCTACACAGCAACAGCATTGGAGCCACAGATTCACACAGATAAACACGGATTGGATGTTTCTGTCTGTGGAAACCGTCGTCCATCTGTGGATTCATGACCATTGCAGTTCTCCGTGTGCTCTGTGGTGGATTGCCTTTCGCCGTGACAGCCGATCCCCTGCTTGACGCATTGCATAATCGCGTTAGCTTCTCGCCATGGTTGAACGCGGCGCACAATCCCGTTCCTCTCGCCACCAGCCGCGCTAGCGGTACGCGAACTTCCTTTGACGTTTTGACACGCTACCTCTAAACCACGTGCCGTGGCCGCGTTTTGCGAACCACGAAGCACGAAGAACGGACAACGAACCATGGCAAAAAACATCAAAACCCGCGCGGAAGATTACGCGCAGTGGTATCTCGACGTCATCAAGGCAGCGCAGCTTGCCGATTACTCGCCCGTGCGCGGCTGCATGGTCATTCGGCCCGAGGGCTTTGCTGTATGGGAAGCCATCCAGCGCGACCTTGACCGCCGCTTCAAGGAAACCGGGCACGTCAACGCCTACTTCCCCCTGCTGATTCCTCAGAGCTTCCTGACGAAGGAAGCCCAGCACGTGGAAGGTTTCGCCATGGAATGCGCGGTCGTCACGCATTCCAAGCTCGAACACGGCGCGCACGGCCTCAAGCCCGGCGGCGAACTAGAAGAGCCCTTGATCGTGCGCCCCACCAGCGAAACGGTGATCGGCCACATGTACGCCCAGTGGGTGCAGAGCTACCGCGACCTGCCCGTGCTGATCAACCAGTGGTGCAACGTGATGCGCTGGGAATTGCGCACGCGCCTGTTTTTGCGCACGGCGGAATTCCTGTGGCAGGAAGGCCACACCGCGCACGAAACGGACAAAGAGGCCGAAGAAGAAACGCTGCGTATGCTCGAGGTTTATCGCGCCTTTGCCGAGGACGTGCTGGCGATTCCCGTCATCAAAGGCCTCAAGACGGAAGCCGAAAAATTCCCCGGCGCCGTGCGCACCTACGCCATCGAAGGCCTGATGCAGGACGGCAAGGCGCTGCAATGCGGCACGAGCCACAACCTGGGCCAGAATTTCGCCAAGGCGTTTGACATCAAGTTCCTCGGCCGCGACAACGCGCAGCACCTGGCCTGGACCACAAGCTGGGGTGTGAGCACGCGCTTGATCGGCGCGATGATCATGGCGCATAGCGACGATGACGGTCTCGTGCTGCCTCCCCACGTGGCGCAGAACGTCGTCGCTATCGTGCCCATCTTCAAGACCGACGAAGAGAAAGCCAAAGTAGCCGCGTTTGTGGAGAAGGTGGTGCGCGCGCTCGTGGGCGACGAAGAGTTCGAAGCCGCAAAAACGCGCCAGCAGGGCGAGGTCGCGCAATATTTCTTTGACAAGATCACGCACCAGCGCGTGATTGTGGACTGGCGTGACGCGCGGCCCGGCGACAAGCAATTCCACTGGGAACAGCGCGGCGTGCCCTTCAGGTTCGAGGTTGGTCCCAAGGATGTCGAGCAGGGCGCGGCAATGGTCAAGCGCCGCCTCGACCGCGGCAAAGAGATCGTCAAGCTCGGCGACCTGAGCACCAAGTGGCTGCGCGGCAAGCTCGCGGAAGTGCATTCGCTGATGTTCGAGAAAGCGAAAAAGTTCCGTGAGGAGAACATTCGCGACGCAGCCAGTTACGACGAACTGAAAAAGATCCTGGCGGAAAAAGGCGGCTTCGTGCGCTGTTTCTTCAAGCAGGACAAAGCAACCGAGGCGCGCATCAAGGAAGAAACCAAGGCCACAGTGCGCTGCATCCCCAGCGAAACAGCGGAAAAGCGCGACAAGTGCATCGTCAGTGGAAAAGAAGGCCAGCAAGTGCTGTTCGCTGTGGCGTATTAGTTGAGATTGTTTTGGCGCTGGACCATCCATGCGGATGGTCCAGCGTTGTTGTTTCGTGCGCCTGTCAGCTAGAATCTTCGTTCTTCGCGAAATCTGGTCGCAGAGGCCGCTGTGGCGCAACTAAGGATGGACTGGGTGCCTTTGGAGGGCGTACCACGCATCGCGCGAGTAGCGCTCAGCGGCGCTATAGATGCCGACACGGTTTACACCTTTGAAGACAAGATGAAGGAAATGCAGCAAGCGGGCTTTGATTTCTATGCGTTTGACATGGCTGAGATCAAGTATTGCAACTGCACCGGCCTCGGTTCGCTGGTTGCCACTGCCGATAACCTCGGCAAAGTAGGCGGCTGCCTTGTGATGTTCAACCTGAACCCCAAGGTCACTGTTGTCTTCGAAATGCTGGGACTGAATTCCTTTTTCCACATCGTCCCGGATGAGCAGGAAGCGCTTTCAATTATTCGAAAGCGCCGTGCGCCACGCGGAGGGGGCGGTGTTGTCGCAGCCCGCGATGCCTGCACAGATTTTGCGGTGCCACAACCGGCTCACCTCGAACTGGCGACGTGTTGTGCGGGCGCGTTGGCGCAATGCGCGCTCTGCGGCGACATTTGCGAGGGCGATTTGCCCCTGTTGTGGCGGCGCTACAACCTGATCCGCACGCCACACCTGCGGTTCTTCATTATTGATTGCTCGAAACTGCGAAGCCTCGATGCGCATGCTCAACGCTGGCTCGTGAACCTCTCCGGCGAACTGGTGGCCAAAGGCGGCTGTGCCGCGCTGGTTGGCCTGAAACCGGAACTCAGGCAGCAATTGCGCGATCACGACGCTGAAATGGCCTTTGAGCACTATGACGTGCTTTCGGCCGCGAGAGCTTCGCTCGAGCGCGTGCTGGCCAAGCAGCCCGCCTACGTTCACGACATCCACCGGCACGATGGCTTGCTTGCCGTGACAATCAGTTTTGGAGCATCCCTGCCCAATACCGCCGAGCAACAGGTGGCGCGCAACCTGGAAGAAACTCTGCGCTCGCTGCCCTGGCTCAAACACCTGGTGCTGGATCTCTCGCGGGTCAGGACCATGGCACCGGAAGTTGAATTGCAATTGAACAAGGCGGCCGAAATTATGAAGCAGCGCGGCGGCGAAACGCTTGTTGCCGGCGCGCCTGCTGCGGTTCACGCGGGCTTGCAGCAGAACGCCGGTACGCTCTTTCGCTTCTACTCCGATGCCGAAGGCGCGCGCCACGAAATTGAAAACGAGTTCCTGTCGGGCTAGTCACAGACGCGCGTGGTGCAATTCGAAAGCGGCAAGTTAACCTCCTCCGCCGGTTCAATTACGGGCGCTGCAGTTTGGAGAAGCCATGGGCGAGAAGAAAAAGGGCGGCATTGTTCGCAAACTGATGCTTGGCGTGGTTGGCTTGTTCGGCCTTCTGGCCTGCGCCTTTGCGGGCATGCACTTTGTTTCGGCAAGCAAACTTGAGCAGACGGTCGAGGTCGAAGTTGCCGACATCAAGATTCCCGACGGCAGCGGCTCGGCCATCGAGCGCGGCAAGTATCTTGTCGATCACCTGATGGGCTGCAAGGAGTGCCACGGCGACGACCTCGGCGGCAAGGTCATCATGGATAACGGCGCCATGGGCCTGTGGTACGGGCCGAATCTGACCAAGGGCAAAGGCTCGGAGTTCGCCGAATACTCCAGCAAGGACTGGATGCGCGCCTTGCGCCATGGCGTCGGCAAAGATGGCCGCCGCTTGCTTTTGATGCCCAGCGACGATTACGTGAACTTCGGCGACGAAGACATGGGCGCGGTTGTCGCCTACATTCGTTCGCTGCCGCCTGTGGATCGTGAAGACAAAGGCATCAGCCTTGGCCCGATCGGAAAGATGCTTGTCGCCACGGGCCAGATTCAGTTCGCCTACGAAAAGATCGACCACAAGGCCAAACGTCCCGACGCCAAGCCGGGCCCGACGAAGGAGTGGGGCACGGTGCTGATCGGCTCGTGCACGGGCTGCCACGGACCGGGGCTTTCCGGCGGCAAAATACCCGGCGGCGACCCCAAGTGGCCTGAAGCCGCGAACATCTCGCCGGACAAAGACACCGGCATCGGCAACTGGAGCTACGAGGATTTCGTGAAGGCCATGCGCGAGGGCAAGCGCAAAGACGGCAGCGCCATCAACGAAGCCATGCCCTGGAAAGCTTACGCCGGCATGAAAGACGACGACCTCAAGGCGCTATGGGAGTATTTGAAAGCAGCGCCGGCCAAACCCAAGGGCGGTCGCTAGTTTTTCACCGCCGGGAAAAGCGACGGCCTTCAAACCACAGATTCACACAGATGAACACAGATCAGTTGCTTCCTTCTGAGTGAATCTGTGGCTGCAAAGACTTTGCCTGGCCGTTGATTTCCTCTGTGGCGGATGTGCCTTACTTCAGGTGTGGCAAAGAGGCCGCGCAAAACGCAGCGGAACCGCATCCATCGTGCGGTTCCGTCGCCGTTTGGGCCGCCGTTACAAAGCCGCGAGCAGATCAGTCTTGGTGACGATGCCCCATTCGCCGCTGGCTTTTTTCACGAGTGCTGCCGGCTTGCCGGCCTCGAAGAGTGCGAGCAATTCCGTGCCCGCAGTATCTTCGTGCACGATCGGCAAAGGCTCGCCCATGACCTCGCGCACGGAGATGTCGGTGAGCTTGCGGCCCTTGAGCAGCAGCTCGATGATCTCGTGGTCGTAGAGCGCGCCCACCGGCTGGCCGTTTTCGAGCACGGGAATCTGGGACAGATCCATCGACTTCAATTGCTTGAAAACGTCGCTCAGCTTTGCGTCCGGCGTGGTCGTGACGAGCTGCTGCTTCTTGCCGTGGCTTGAGAGCACTTCGCCCGCGCTCAGATCGGTTTCGTCGAGCATGCCGGTGTCACGCATCCAGTCATCGTTGTACATCTTGCTGAGATAACGGTCGCCCACGTCGCACAGGAACACCACGGGCAGCGCGTTGCTCGGCGGCGTGTTGAGCTTGACCCACTTGGTCGCACCCGCCAGCGTCATGCCCGTGCTTCCGCCCGTAAAAATGCCCTCGACGCGCGTGAGCTTGCGCGCGGCTGCGTAAGCTTCCTTGTCACTCACTTCGATGACGTCGTCGATGTGCGAGAAATCCATGGTCTTGGGCACGTAATCGAGGCCCACGCCTTCAACGGTGTATTGGCGGTTGGGCGCCACGGCGTTTTTGTCGCGGAAGTAATGCAGGTAATAGCTGCCCAGGGGATCAGTGAGGATCACCTTGACCTTGGGGTTTTTCTCCTTGAGGAACTTGCTCACGCCGTTGATCGTGCCGCCCGTGCCCGCACCGGCAAAGAAATGCGTCAGCTTGCCGTCAGTCTGCTTCCAGATTTCCTGCGCGGTCGTTTCGTAGTGAACCTTGGGGTTGGCGGCGTTCTCAAACTGGCCGATGTACAGGCCATTGGGCGTTTCCTTGGCAATGCGCTTGGCGACGGCGAGATAATGGCGCGGGTCATCCTTGGGTACGGCCGTGGGCGTGACGATGACTTTGGCGCCGTAAGCCCTGAGCAGGTCGATTTTCTCTTTGCTCATTTTATCGGGCAGGCAGAACACGCACTTGTAGCCCAGCACGTTGGCCGCAATCGCGAGGCCGAGGCCGGTGTTGCCGGCGGTGCCTTCGGTAATGGTGCCGCCGGGTTTGATCGCTCCGCGCGCTTCGGCGTCACGGATCATGGCAATGCCAATGCGGTCCTTCACGCTGCCGCCGGGGTTGCGGTGGTCGCACTTGGCAATCAGGTTGCAAGAGAGGCCGCGCGAGTAGCGCGATAGCTTGACCATCGGCGTATCGCCGATGCAGTCGAGAATCGATTCACGAATATCCATGGCAGGTCGGATCCAGCCGCGTCCGATGGACAGTGCCGAAGCGGCCACGGCACCGTGAGCGCGGCTGCCGCCGCGTTAGATCTGCTTGAGGCACTCCTCGAAGATGCGCATCATCTGGGCGTTGGGCAGGAAGAACGTGGCTTCCTCCACGCTGCTTTCGCGGTCGTTGTGGCGCAGGCACTCACTGAGCAGAAGTTCCGCCACGCGCTTGACCGGAATTTCGCTTGTCGCCACGCCAATGGGCGGCACGGCAACGGTGCGCGCGCCGATTTCATTGGCGCGGTTGAGCGCCGCGCGCATGGAACTGACAATGCTGTCTTCCGTGCTGCGCTCGTCGTAATCCATGCTCGCGGCGTGGATTACCCAGCGCGCCTTGAGGTTGCCGGCGTCGGTCGTTACGGCGTCGCCCAGGTCGAGCTTGCCAATCGCCAGGCACTGGCGCACGATTTCGAAATCGACGTTCGGGCCCAGCGAGCAACTGTTCTCAGCCGAGAAAATCAGGTCGTTGTTGATCTCGCTGATGATGGCATCGGCTTCGGCATCCTTGACGCTTCCCAGCTTCAGGAAAATATGGTCCTTCATCATGGCGAGGGTTCCTTTGAGCCGCGTAGTCCTAGCGTGTTATCCCCATGCGTCAAGGGGACAGGCACAATTTCCCCTGCTAACATCGCGCGCCATGACCCCATTCCCGCGCAAAGCCGTGTTCATCGACCGCGACGGCACGATCAACCACCAGGTGGGCTACTGCGGCGACCCCGCCAGGATCGTGCTCATTGACAACGCCGCTCGCGCCATTGCCCGCATCAACGAAATGGGCCTGCTTGCCGTCGTTGTCACCAACCAGAGTGCCGTCGCGCGCGGCTTGATTACCGAGGCGCAGGTGCGGCGCGTGAACTCTGAAGTTGCCCTCAAAGTGGCGCAGGAGGCCGGCGCGCGCATTGATGCCTTCTATTACTGCCCCCACCACCCCACCGAGGGCAATGTGGCCGAGTTCACGCGCCAGTGCGATTGCCGCAAACCCCACGGCGGCATGCTGCGCAAGGCCGCCAAAGAATTCGACATCGCGCTCGAAGAAAGCTTCATGGTGGGCGACGCCGACATCGACCACCAGGCCGCCAAGGACGCGCACCCCGAACTCGTCACATTCTCGCTGCCCAGCACCTACAACCACGGTCTGGGCGACGTGCAGGTGGCATCACTATGGCAGGCGGTCGAGCAGATTTCGCAGATCATGGCCGTGCGCTAGCTACTTTCCAGTGATCGGGCCTTCCTTCTTGGGCTCTTTGGGTTCTTCGGCGGGCGGCGGTGTTTTGTCGCGCTTCTTGTGGTCGGTCAGTACGGGCATGGCCGCACGCTTGAGAAACAGAATCGCCATGCAGGTGTTGACCGTTGCGGGCGCGGCTTTGCTTCCGGCAAAAGAGCGACCCTGGCCCCAGCCGCCATCATCGTTCTGCGCCTCGATCAGCAGCCTCGAACCGATGCCGTACCAGTCCACGGTGCCGTTGAGCATGCGTATGCTCGCCAGTGAAGCCGCGCGCTCGACGGAATAAAGGTTGTAGTAAGCGCCGTGGCCGTCCATGGCGGTTTCGATCTGGCCGATGCCGCCGTAGGGCCTTTTGGCGTCGGGCTCAAAGTTGTGAGACATGAACAGCGCCGCGCCGAGAATGGCCTTTTCGCACGAGTCTTCGAGGTCCTGGGAAAGCTCGCCGCGCAGGCGCAGTTGATCTAGGCAGATGGCCAGCGAGCCCATGCCCGCGGCCGAGAACTGCAAGTTGGGCACGGTCTTGCCCGTGCCGTAGCCCCAGCCGCCGGCCTGCACCGTGATTTTGACGGACGTCTTCTTTCCTTTGGGATCCTCTTCTTCCACGGTGACCGCCGCGATTTCCTTCGTCTCGTAGAAGGAGTCGAGCAGGCGCCGAACTTCGCGCTTGAAAACGTCGCCGCGGATGTCCGCGCCCAACAGGCTTGCCGCATGGAAGGCCAGCAGAGCGTATTGCGTACATGAGTTATCGCCGCCGTAACCGCCGCCGTCGGCAACGCGGCCGTAGGTGTAGCCGCCGTTGGTGCCGGTCACTCGCGCGAGTTCAAGGTTGCTGATGATCTGGTCAATGATCTTGTTGCGCTCGGCTGGAATGGCGTCGCGAAGTTTCTTGCGCGCCACTTTGAAATCTGCGGGCGTTTTGGCGCTGAGCAGGCCGGCGGCGAGCGCTTCTTTCTCGTAATACTTCTGGAGCAGCATCAGCAGGATGCCGGCATCATACGAGTAAGTGAGCATGGCCCACTTCTTTTCATCCAGCCACTTCATGCCCTTTTCGATGGCAGCGTCTTCGCGCGCGACGCCTCCGTGCAGCATGGCCAGCAGGCACAGCGCCGTCTGGCTGGCGTAGCTGGAGTAGGAGCCTTCGAAATCGCCTTCCTTGTTCTGGATCGTGCGCAGGTATTCCACGCCGGAATCAATAGCCTGATTCACCAGATCGCGCGTATCGCCGCTGAGCACCTTCGAAGCCGCGGCTTCCACAAGCGCCAGCTTGTGCAGCGTCATCCCGATGTCGAGCATGCTCTGGCCGGCAAGCGGTGCCGACTTCGCAAAGGGGCCGCCGCAGAGCGCAATCACGATCAGTGCGGTTTCGCGGGCCTGGCCTTCGGCGTCGGTTGCGTAACGGCTGACGCCCAATTCAAGATCGGCGGCCAGCATGCTGGTCGCTTTGAAGTTTCCGCTCTGGCCCTGTTGCGCGCAGGCCGCCGTGATCTGCGCGTCGAACCACTTTGCGGGGTCTTTCTCGTTGGCAGGCGCGACCTGGCCGTTCAGCAGCAACAGCGGCCAGATGCGACCGCCGCCAAAGGGCATTTCAAGGTAAGTGGATTGCAGGCGCTGCAGGATTTCCTTGCCGCGCTGCAACTGCGTGGCGGCCGCCTTGATGTCGGACCTGGAGATCAGGCCCTCGGGCGCGTCTGCCGCCATCGACCATGCGGCAAGTGCGAGCAGGTTCGAGTGCAGGTCGCCGCTCAAGTTGTAATTCACGCCTTTCATCGAAACCCAGCCCTGGCGATCGACGTAGCTTTTGGCGAGGAATTCGAGATCTTTTGCCCACTGCTTGCTTTCCGATGCAATGCCCATCGAAGCCGCGCAGCGTGTGGCAAGGGCGCGCCAGAAGTGATTGGCAAACCAGCCGACTTGCACGGTGTTGGCCGCCACGAAGGATGACCTCGGGCTGCACAGGTCCACGGCGCTTTCACACAGCTTGAACAGCTCTTTGGCGCGCAGGCACAGTGCTTCGCGCTGCGGCCAATCGGGGCGTGAGGCGGCGCTCTTGAGCACAGCCAGATGCACAGCCACCTCCGAAAGCGAGCGCGTGGGGGCGGGAACAGGCGTCGCCCACAGGCGGTTGACTTCGGTGGTGAGGCCGGGCGAACAGGGCATGCCGCTTTCGAGCACGGCCCACAGGCGCAGGGCATAAGTAAGGTTCATGGCGCCCTTGGCCGGTTTCTCGATTGGCTCAAGAGGGCAGACGCGGTGTTTGCGGCCGCGCAGCAGCTCTTCCTGGAACTCGGGCGTCATCAGGTAGCGCAAGCCTTCCAGCATCGCGCGTTCGCGCACGGGCAGGCCCGCGGCAAAGGCGCGCGCTTCATTGACTTCCGTGGTGTCCAGGTCCATGGCCGGCTGCTGGGCCGGAGCATCCTTGGCGGGCGCATCTTTGGCCGGTGCCTGTTGCCGATTGGCGCGATCACCGGCAAAGGCCGGCACACAAATCGCCGCCAGCGCCCAAGCGGCGCAAAGGGTTACAACAAGAGCGTTCGCAAATCTCATTCGCAGGTGTCCTCGGGGAAGGCCACCGGGGTTTTCGCATTACAGGTTACCCCATCAGCGCCGACTGGCAACCTGGAATCACTTTCCCGGTGTGACGGGGCCTTCTTTGGGTTTAGGGTCGGGTTCGCTGGTTTCGGGGCGGACGGGCTTTCCGGGACGCGGCGGCGCTTGCGGCCCGCGGCGTTGCGGCGACCACGTTGGCGGCGCCACGCGCTTTAGAATCAGCGCGGCCCAGGCCGTGCCGATGTATACGTTGGTTCCGCTGTAAATCCCTACCAGGTTCTTGGGCCGCCAGCTTCCGTCAGGCATCTGGCAGCTCAGCAGATACGTTGCGATCTGCTCGTACCAGTCCGCGCCCCCGACCGTTTTCACGCCGCAGATCACAAAGCCGCGCTCGAGCGCCCACAGGTCGTAGTACATGCCGCGCCCGCTGCCGCAGGTGCTGTTGGTGCGCTCGACGAGCGCGTCAATGAACATGCCTTCGAAGTCATCGGCGTTGCGCTTGGGTGCTGGGCGCTTTTCTTTTTTGGCTTTGGGCGCGCGATCGTCTTCAATTTTGATGCGCTCGTTGGCCAGACCGTAAAGGCGCACTTCACAGTGATTCAGCGCGGCTATGCCGCCCGCGAGGCATTTGTCGGCGGCGAGCTCATCTTCGGGCTTGAGCATCTTGCGCAGCGCCAGTTCGTCAATGGCAATGGCCAGGCCGCACAGCGCGCCGCCGCTGCATCCGTGCGGCACGGCCTTGTATTTACCATCGCTGGAAAAGACGCCGCCATAGCCCCAGCCGCCGGGGCGGATCATGATGCGGGCATCGGTTTCGCTTTGCTCTCTTGATTTCCAGTGCCGTTCGAGCGGCACCATGTCAAAGGCGTTCACGGGCGAAAACGTGTTGAACAGGCGCTTGGCCTCGCGCACGAAAACCTCAACCTTGACCTCGGAGCCCAGCGCCACGGCCGCGCGCATGCCCAGCATGGCGAACTGGCTGTTGGAGTTGTCGAACCCCGTAGCGCCGGGACCATACCCGTAGCCGTTGCCGTCAAAGGCTTCATCGAGGCGCTTCCAGCTGTTGTCCACGAAAGTATTGAAGCGCTGGGGAATGGCTTCGCGCAGTTTTTTGCGCGCGACCTCGCGCTCTTCAAAGGTCTCGGCGAGATACATGCCCGACGCGACGATTTCGGGCTCGAAGTACTTTTCGAGCATGCACAGTTGAAGCCCGATTTCGTAGGTAGAGTAATTCACGCCAAACTGCTGCCCATCGAGAAAATTCATGCAGCGCTGCACGGCCTTGCTGTTGCGTGATTCGCCGCAATGCATCAGCGCCCACAGCGCCAGGCAATCGGGCCCGGTACCGGGATGCTTGTTCAGCTTATTGAGCGACGAAAAACTGCCGTCAGGGTTCTGCAGCAACAGCAGGTGCTGGCGACAATTCTCCAGCGCGATTTCCACGCGCTTGTCGAGTTCCGTCGGCCCCGGCGGCGGCGTTGGCGGTGCCTTGGAAGCCTCGATGGTCGCCAGCGCGTGCAGCAGGCGCGCCAGTTGCGAAAGCTCGCGCTTCTCCAAGACGCCGGCGCCGGCCCTGAAGAGGCCGCCACAGGCGCACACCAGCCCCAGCGCGGCTTCCGCGACATCGGCCATGGCGCCGTCTTCGTTCAGGCCCAGCGCGGCCGGGAAATCGGTGCTCAGTGCGGGCGCGGATCCAGTGCCCAGGTGTGACTGCGTGAGCATGACGCACTCCTTGCGCCAGCCGGCGGGATCTTTCTCGCCCTCCGGCGCGGCTTGCGCCGCTTGCAGCATCAATGCGCGACCGCCGACAAAAACAAAGTCCGTGTAATCGCGCGGCACACGCGCCAGCACCATAGCCGCGCGCTTTTGCGCCTGCTCCAGGGTGCGCAAGTCGCCCTTGCCAAACTGCGCGGGCGGCGCGCCCGAGGCCAGGCCAAAGGCGGCCATGGCGAGCAAGTTGGCGTGAACATCCTCGCCGACATCGGGCGGCTGGTTGCGCTTGCACGTCCAGCCTTTGCCGTCAACGTGCGCACGGTGCAGGAAATCAAGGTCGCGGCCCCAGAGCTTGAAATCGACGGCCAGACCCAGGTCAAGCGCGCAACGGTTGATAACGGCGCGCCAGAAATGATTGGCAAACCACTGCGGCGCAACGCCCTCGTTCGTGACCCACTTCGATTGCGCGGTGCAGGCGTTGGAAACGCGCTTGGCCGCGGCCACGGTCAGGCGCGCGTTTTCCATGAGTTTGGCGGCCTCGGCCATGGTCAGGCGGGCGAGAGCCGCGCGCAGGGTGAGCATGAAAACACCCGCGGGCGCGAGTTCCTGCTGCAGTTCGGGCGGCGGCGTTTTGATCAGGCGCGCGAACTGGGCGTTCATGGCGTCGTTGCGCGCCATGCCCGTTTCCAGCACGGCCCACAGGCGCAATTGCTCGGTCTGGCCCAAGGGCCCGTCGCCCAGCGCTTCAAAGGAATCAATGGGGCAAACCGGGCGCCAGCGACCTGTGAAAAGTTCATCCTCAAAGCTGGGGCTCAGCAGATAGCGCAGGCCGCACAGCACGGCGAATTCGTCGTTCTTGACCGGCTTGAGAAGCTCTTCGGCCAGCTTCACTTCGGCGGGGTCAATCGGCGCGGGTTTGCTGCCCGCCTTGGGCGGCTCGGCCTTGGGTGCGGGCTTGTCATCAGCACGAACGGCCAGCCCCGCAAAGCAGGCGGCACATAGTAGCGCTAACAGAATCAGCGTTCTTTGCATGACGGGCCGCAGGGGCAGGCCGCCGGGGACGTATCAGTATACACCGCGAACGGAGCACGCGCGGGACAGAGCCGGAGTTCTTATCGAAGACGTGAAAACGGTCGTGGGCTTCACAACGCCTTGTGAACGATGCCCGAAACCAGCACGCCGGTGTGGTGCATGGAGTTCATGAGCACAATGCGCGGCGTGGTTTTTTCACCGTCGATTGTGACTTCGAGGCAGTTCAGCGCTGTCGGGTCCTGCTTGAAGCGCCAGAAACTCGAAAGCGGCGCCTCGCTTGCCCAGCACAGCAGCGCTTTGTTGGTGGCATCGTGCGCGGCTACCAGTACGGTCTGACCGTCGTGCTTGCGCGCCAATTGCGTCAGCGCCCTGACGGCGCGCGATTGCACGTCAGCGATGCGCTCGCCGTTGGGCATGAGCACCGTGTGGGGCCAGTTGCGCCAGGCGTCGAGTTCCTTGGGCCATTGCTCGCCGACTTCGGTTGCCAGTTTGCCCTCCCAGTCGCCGTGGTTGATCTCGGCAAAGCCGGGCTCCTTGATGACTTCAAGGCCGCGCTTGGCGCACACGGTTCGCGCGGTTTCGAAGGCGCGGGCGAGGTGAGAAGAGTAGGCAGCATCCAGCTTGAGAGAAGCCAGCCCGGCCGCAAGCTTGGCTGCCTGCTCACGCCCGTTGGCATTGAGCGGAATGTCAAGCTTGCCCTGATAGCGGCCCTCGCGATTCCAATCGGTCTCGCCGTGGCGAACAAGGATGAAGGTGGTGGTCATTCGAAAGTTAGCCGGCGCGGCGCTTGCGAAGCTCGGAGGCCGGGCGCATTTTGACTTCGAAACCGAGCGGCTCTTCCGCCATGGCGATCATTTCTTCCAATGTGAACTGCTTACGCCACGCCTTGAGATTGGCCGTCGCATCGCCCAGCAAAGACCACCTTGCCTTGCGTTTCTTGGCGGGCTTGCGTTGAGCGGACGATTGTGCTTTGACCCTAGACATCCAATACCTCATCCAGCCAGTCGTGAATCAAAACAACCTTCACCCTGAGAAGTATAGCATTCTGACGAGCGAGCTAAGCAAAATCGTCATCCGTGGTCAGCAGAAAGTCCGCGCTCGCCTCTTCTGCGCAAGCCATGTGGATTGAATCTCCTTCATCCAGACCGAAAGTGGCGATTTCACGGATGCGTGGCGCCAACCGTGAGTGCTGCGGCACCAACACATCCGGCCTCGGAATCAACGCAAGAATCTGGCGCCTCAATGCCGGCGGTTCTGTTTTTCCAATCTCCTTGAACAGGAAGTTCGAACACGCGAATCGCACGCGGCCTGTGTAAATCAGCGCCTGCACGATTCGAAAGTTAGAGGCATCGCGCTGATTGCGCGCGATTCCCATGTCTGTGAACGGGCGGCTGAAACAGCAACTGTCGAGATACACCAGCATCCTAAAGCCCCGTCAAATCGACGCTGTGCACGCTGGTGATGTTGGGCGTGGCCTTGAGCTTCGACACGAGTTCCGCGCTCGGCGGCGAATCGATCGCGACGACTGCCAGCGCGCGCTCTTTGCTTTGCCCGCGGCCGAGATGGAAGCGCGCGATGTTCACGCCGCTTTCGCCGATCACCGTGCCGATGCGTCCGATCACGCCCGGCTTGTCGTTGTTCGTCAGCCATAGCATCGCGCCCTCAAGCAGCGCCTCCAGCCGCACGCCGTTGAATGCCACGATGCGCGGGTCGTTGTTGCCGTAAAGCGTGGCCGTGGCTTCAACCGCCTCGCCGATTTTGACGGTGATCGAGCTGGCGAAGTCGCGCGGCTTTTCGCTGTGCTGCTCGCTGACCCCGTGGCCGCGCTGTTTGGCAAGGTCGAGCGCGTTAACCATGTTGACGTTATCGCACTCGCGCGCCAGCAGGCCCGTGAGCAGAGCGCGCGTGAGCATGCGCGTTTCAAAGCGCGAGATTTCGCCGTCATAGCTGATCGTGACGGCGCCCAGAGCGCCATCATGGGCCGCGCCCAGCACCGTGCCGAAGCGGCGCGCGAGCGTGAGCCAGGGTTTGACCTGCGCGTACTTCTCGGCGCTGAGCGAGGGCAGATTGACCGCGCCGGCGATCGCGCCCGTCAGCAGGTAATCGGAGACAGCGCGGCAGATGATTTCCGCCACCTGTTCCTGTGCGTCAATGGTGCTCGCGCCCAAGTGCGGGGTGCACACCACGCGCGGATGAAGCACGAGCGCGTTATCTTTCGCCGGCGGTTCTTTCTCGAACACATCCAGAGCCGCTCCGGCGCACTTGCCAGAATTGAGCGCCTCCAGCAGCGCGGCTTCGTCCACGAGTCCGCCGCGCGCGCAGTTGATTACGCGCACGCCGCGCTTGCACAGTTCAAAGGCGCGCTTGCCGATGATGCCCTTGGTCTTTTCATTCAGGGGCGTGTGCACGGTGAGAAAGTCGGCGACTTTGAAGACTTCTTCGAGCGGCGCCATGATCACGCCCAGTTGCCGCGCGCGCTCTTCGGTGACAAACGGGTCGAACGCGACGATGCGCATGTTGAGGGCGCGGCAACGCTCGGCCAGCACCGCGCCAATCTGCCCCAGCCCGACCACGCCCAGCGTCTTGCCGTTGAGTTCAACGCCCACGAAGGATTTGCGATCGAACACGCCCTCGCGCAGTTTCGCGTTGGCCTGCGGCACATGGCGCGCAAGTGAAAGCATCAGCGCCAGCGTGTGCTCCGCCGCCGTCACCGTATTTCCGCCGGGCGCGTTGAGCACGGCGATGCCGCGCTCGGTGGCGGCGACAACATCGATGTTATCGACGCCCGAGCCCGCGCGGCCAATCACGCGCAGGCCGGAAACTTTCCAGAGCACGTCGCGCGTGAGCTTGGATTCGCTGCGCACAAGCACGGCATCCATGCCCTTGAGCGCGTTAGCGAGTTCAGGGCCGTTGAGCGGCTCGACCACGGTGAGTTCAAAATCCTTGTGCGCGCGGAGAATGTTGAGCCCGCCCTCATCAAGCGCGGCTGAAACCAGAATGCGTGTCGGCATGGCGTGTCCTGTGTCCGGAGATCCAGTCGTCTGAAAGCGCGCGGAGATTAGCAAATGAAAAGCGCGGCGGCAGGTTTCCCCGCCGCCGCGCTTGACGATGCGTCAGGCTTAGCCTGCGCCGTTGGCCGCTTCTTCGGTTTCCGCGCCTTCTTCGGCGCCGCCGGCCACGGTGAACTCCAGTTCCCACGGCTCGCCCTCGCCGTATTGCGCGAGCGTAAGCTTCTCGACCATCTGCGAACTCTCGAGATCCGGGCCCCAGCTCACGCGCTCGACGGTGTCCTGGCGCGCAACGAGCTCCGTCACGCCCGGTTCCTGGCGCGCGTAGGGCGCGACATCCAGCGAACCCTTCAGTTCGTTGAAGGCGTCGCCGGGTTTCATCACGCCGTAGTGCCACGGCAAATCTTCCTTCACGTCGGCGATGGTGCCGGCCAGTTCGCCATCGATGTAGATGTTCGTCTGCTCGCTCATGGTTGTCTTTCTTGGTTTGCCGTCGTCAGCTTCCGGTATTCCCTTTGCGCTGCCGCGATCGCCTTGCCCGCCTCAAAATTTTCACCCAGGGTCAGCAGCACGTCTTCAAGCGCGCCGATCAATCCCAGTGCTTCCATATAATCGTAGTAACCCAAATGAGCCAAGCGGAACATGCGATTCTTTAAATCATCTTGACCGTCCGCGATGATGGCCCCATGACGCTGCTTGATGAGCTTGATGAGTTTTCCGCTGCCAAGCTTCTCCGGCGCAACGACACCGGTCACAGAATCCGCCGGCGCCTCGCTGAAAATTTTCAAGCCGATTTCCTGCATCGCCGCGCGCGTCATGCTCGCCAGCACGCCAGCGTTGCGCCAAAGCGCATCCACGCCCATGCTCTGCACCCACTGCAGGCTCGCCGCGCATGCCGCCACCAGGCTGATTGCGGGCGTGAACGCCGTCTGGAATTCTCTTTGCGCCTTCTGTTCGCGCGCGAAATCAAAGTAGTAGCGCGGCGTGCTCACGCCCTGCATCAGCTTCTCGGCCTTCTCGCTGATGCTCACGAACGCAAGGCCCGGCGGCATGGCCAGCGCCTTCTGGCTGCCGCACACCACAAGATCGAGACCCCAGTCATCGGTGCGCACTTCGTGTGCACCCAGCCAGGTAATGGCATCCACGCAAATCGCGCACTCGCGATCGCGCGTCAACTTCGCTATCTCGCGCACGGGATGCACCGTGGCCGTGCTGCTTTCGCTGCCCTGCACAAAAACCGCGCGACATTTGGGCGAGGCATCGAGCGCCTTCTTTACGTCTTCAAGACGCACCGCCTTGCCGTTTTCAACTTTGAGTTCGATAACTTTCGCGCCGTAAACGCGGTTCATTTTCGTCCAGCGCTCGCCGAACTTTCCGCCGTTCACGCAAATCACTTCATCGCCCGCGCGCACCAGATTCACGACGCAGGCTTCAAGACCACCTGATCCCGAAGATGAAAACATCAACACGTCGCGCTTCGTTTGGAAGAAGTGCTTCAGCCCTTGACGCACCTTCTTGAATAACTCAATGAACGCGTCCGTGCGGTGATGCATCGAGGCCGCTGCTTGTGCCAGTTGCGCTTCCGGCAACAGGCCCGTCGGGCCCGGGGTCAGAACGCGAGGCTTGATCACCATGGGATGCCCCCTCAACAAGGAAGAAACTACTCACGTATCGCCATAACTCTAATTTTTGCAAGCACTTACAAACTGTAACCGCTTCCGGCGAGACATTGTCCTCAATCTGTCCAAATCTCGCTTTTTCGAATCGCCATAAGCCTTGGAATAATCGCTGCTTGTGTGTGCTTATCAATGCCGGCCACGGTTGTAAATGCAAAGCCGCGTCAAATGCGTTGATAGTATTGGGCCAGGAGCCTCGATGCCGTATCGCGTTGAAAGATTGCCGCTTACCACCGTGCGCCAGGGCTCGCGCACAAGCACGCTTGCGCGCCTGTCGCGCCGCCGCAGCAAGTTGCCGCTTAGAACGTTCAATGCGTTCTTGCTGCTCGCGCGCAAGCTCGAGCGCGCCAAGTTACCGGTCGTTGCGCTTGCCGAAGAACGCCTCACCAACTGGCTGCGCAACTGCGGCGCGCACCGCCGCAACCTTGAGGCGCTGCGAGAAGCGCTGCGACGCGAGAGCCTCGTCATCGTCGTGCCACTGCTCAAGGGCGTGGCCGCGCCGCGCATGGATGAAGTCCTGCGCTTGATCACCGGACTTGAGCTCGCGACCCTCTTGCGCAAGCGCGGCTTGGAAAACGTGGTGACCCTGGGCTGGCCCGTGCTTTCGCCCAGCGAGGAAGCCGAAGCCGGCGGCAGCGCGATCATCCAGCGCAGCGGCGAAATTGAAGACATCAATTTCGGCGGAGGCGACACCCGGGGTTACATCGAGCGCCTGCGCCAGTCCATGCCGGGCACGGGCTTTTCCGCGTGGCTTATGGATCAGCTTACGCGCGCAGCCAGCGAGGACGCCGACGCCTTCAAGGCTCGCCTGCTGTTGCGGCTCTTTGATGACGCGGGGCTGGCGTTTCTGCCCTCCGACGCGGCCGGAGACGGAGCATTTGAACACGAAAAACTGGAGACGCGCCTGTCGCACCTGGGCGGGATGATTTCGATTGTGGGCCTGGTGCGCGAAGGCGCTGGCGCACCGGCGGAAACGGCGCTTCAGCCGCTGAGCTTTCCGGCGATCAGCGCCACAATGGTCGAGGGCAAAGTGGAGCAGTGGTTGCAGAAGTTTGCGATCAACGCCGAGGAAGTGCTCGCGCGCGAAGCCAGGCCGCAGGTGCTGGCAAAGAAACACCTGCCGCGCGATTTGCCGGGCGTGTTCTCGCGCTTCAAGGAAGCCACACTAGGCGCCTTGCTGCGCGCGGAACTGAGCCTGAACGAACTTGATTTCACGCCCAGCACCGAGATCAAGCGCGCACTCGACAACTTCGATTTGAGCTGCGACAAACTGCGCCAGCGTGCCCAGGCGGAAATGCAGCGCGAGGAAGAGATCAACCAGCGACAACTGGCCAAACTCTTCCATTACATGTTGCCCGTTGGCCAGCCCCAGCAGAATGTCGTCAGCCTGTTGCACTATCTCGATTTCTACGGCCCCGAGTTCTTGAAGAATCTGCGCGCCGTCCTCGAAGCCGACGACCTGCGCCACCAGGTCGTCTATCTCGCCCCCACCAAAGGCGCGGCTGAAGAATAGTTCCGCCGCCCGCTAAGCCGGGGGAGCTTGCCAAGACACGTTCATTTGCCCGCGCCCTATCGAGCGGGAAGGAACTTTGGTTTCCGGCTGG
>JADLFN010000084.1 GCA_020845475.1 Planctomycetota bacterium | reverse complement strand
CGCGTTGAGCCGGGCTCGGCGCAGCCATCGTGTTCCGCGCGGGTAAGCGCGAAGGTTTCGGCGTCGTGCTTCAGCGCGGCTTCCACGAGCGCGGAGATTTCGTGGATCTTCAGGAAGTGCGGAAGGCTGCGATAGCGCTTCTCGAACTTGAGTGCGTCGCGGATCAGGTCCGAAGAGAGTTTGGGGGCAGCGCCGATCATGCGCCACTCGTTCAACATGGCGCGCACCACGCCCAAGCCGCGATTGATCGTCAGCGGGCTGCGCCGCTTATCCGCCACTTGGCGCTGGCCGCGACGCTCGCCGCTGGCCGGCACCAGCGCGGGCCGCACCGCCCACCACGCGCGGAAGTCCAGCAAATGCCTTGGCGTGATGACCTCTGTCGTGGCCAAGCCAGCCGAACGCGCCCATGCGAGAAAGCCGTCGGTTCCGTTGCGATAACTTGCAAGCGTAACCTTCATGAGCGTTGCCCTGCGCGTGTAGAACTCGTTGACGGCGACAGCCAAGTCCATCGTCGCGGCCGTGGCCGCGCCCGAGAGCAGTTCTGCCCTGCGCTGAAGAATCGCACGCGACTTGGCCGCGGCCCAGCCGCGACGCGCGATCTCAGTAGTCAACCCCAGCCGGTCAAGACTCACCTCCATAGAGCGCCCGGAATCCGGATCCACCCAGCGCGCCAGCCAAGTAGGGCCGTTGGCGCGCTTGCGACAGATGAGCTTTACCCCTGGATGGCGGCGGTGGTTAGCAGATCTGGGATGTTTCGCGATCAACATGTTCAGCGGCTTCGTGGTTCAAAGATGGTTTTCGATACCCGGGGAACTTCACTTGGCGCAGACTTCACAGTCTCAACTCGCGCCGCAGAAACTGTCCGTTAGGCCTTTCCACAAAGGAGATGGATCAATGCCTCCTTTGGCACGAGTACGAGTCCGCCCTTGTCCGCAGGCTTGCAGGCCTTGAGGCGGCCACGAGCGATGTACCTCGCGATCGTGCGCAAAGAGCAGCGTGCGGCCACGGCGGCCTCGGCCGGCTTGAGTAGCTCCGGCAGATCGCGCAATGCCGCACGAACCAACGCTTCCAGGTCCATCTCGCGCTCCTCTCTGCAAAGAAGATACGCGGCGGCCAGTCGTCGCTCGGTCGCGACAATCGAGAGGCGGAGGTTCAACGCAACCAACTTATGGGGCGGGAGTTACGACGGGACTGGCGGCTTTGGGAGACGCCGGCTTGGGTCGCGGCGGACCCCAGAACTTTGCGAGTTTGGCGCGGGCGCACACACGGGAAGACAAGGCGTAGGAGGAACCGCCTTCTTCTGAAATAAATGTCGAGATTTCAGGCAGGCTCTTTCTAAGGGCGCGGATCTGATGCTTTGTCGCCTTGGCCGCATGCCCTTTTCCTCGGATCAGTTTCAACAAAACGTTGGCCTGTTGGTCAGGCAGCTTGAGGAGCCTGCTTTGTCCGGCTAGCGTTACCGTGACATTGACGTGCCTTTTGCCGGCAAGATCGCCCACCTTCAAGCGCGGGCACAGTGCATCACGCAGCTCTTGCATCTGGCGATTGGCCCATTGTGCCAGACGCAGCGCATGGAGCCGAAACTCCATTGCCAGCGCCAACAACTTCGGCCTGGCCACCTTGGGATCGGCGTGGGGGAAAAGGAACGCAGTAGTGAATTCCTCTTCTGCAATCTCGTCGAGGATGGTCATGGCTTGGCCTGCGACTTCTCCCGGTGCATGACTCTTCAGTGGATAGAGTCCGATCCAATCCGCCTTGCCAAAATCTGGGACCAGATGCTCCGGCACCTGACCCAGCAACCGAGTGGGCCAAATACTGAACAGCCCTGAAGGAACACCCTGATCGGGGGAGGTGAGTTGCTCGATGGCGGCACCGATATCGCTTGCGCCCGCTGCCAACCGAACAGACGAGTTGGGCGCATCGGAATTTCTTGGCATCCCGCCAAAGGACTTCCCGATCTTCAGGATCCAAGCTTTGAGGCGATCGCACGCCGAGCTGTCGTCAATTGAGTGTCTGCCCAGGATGCCGGGAGGAAATCGCGAAACCGCGGCGTCATAGAGGCGCCTGACTGCCTTTGAAAACGGGGCGAGGGCCTCGGGCAACCACTTGTCGGTGCTCATGGCGGGCTCCAGCGTCGCGAGTAATCTCTTTAAGCGCCGATTCTACATTCAGCGCGGCCTCCAAAGTCCGCGCCTTGGAAGGCAGGTCGGGAATCACGCCCAGGTAGTGCCTCTCCGCCACATCCACGGAATGCCCCAGCCGGCGCGCGGCCATGTACGCCGACGTAGCCCGTGAACTCCCGCCACGCAACCCAAGAAGGTTCGAAGATTGTCGTGGTAGTGTGCGCCCCCCCCTAGATGTTCAAGAACACAATCGCCAGAAACTACAGTTTGATGGAAATGATCTTCGGGAGATAAGACAGGGTTCCCACCCGGCAGCAGACTCGATTTTATGTGGGAGCTGATGTGGGAGGGTTCTATCCGCCGGAAAATACAACCGCTCCCATTGCCTTAGAAGTGGCTCTGGGAGCGGTGTGGTTTGGAGCGGGCGATGGGGCTCGAACCCACGACCACCTGCTTGGGAACAGCACTTTGGCATGTCGCACGCTGTCTCATCTGGTCGCGTAATGGCCTGCGCCTCCGCTTCCTAAGCGGCTTCTGAGCGATTTACCCTTTGCCAACCTGAGACAAGGACGTGCACCTCGCGACGTAGATAGGGGGTACACGACGGGGTACGCAAAAGGTGCGTGCCTCCTTCCAATTCTCAGGAGGTTGGCCATGAAGAAGCGAAGGTTCCGCAGTCCCCATCCGGGAATCAAGTTCAAGAAGCGCAAGTGTTCAGGCGGCCAGTTCACATATACCGCGCTCTGGCCCGATCCAGATGACCATCGGGTGCGAAGCGTCAGCATGGACTCTTTGGGGCTGACCAACGAAGAGCAGCGACGTGCATGGGCGGTGAACAAGTCACGTGAGATACAACAAAGGCGACAGGAACTAAGCGGCGGCGCTCCAAAACGAACCTCGACTGAAATGAACGCCGCCATAGACCGTTTCCTTACGGAGAAGGGCCTCGAAATCCGCCCCCGTACCATTGAAATATACGGTGAGTGCATCGAGAGGTTTCGCCGCTGGGCCGAGGCCGCCAGAATTCGGATCGCGGAGCACCTCGCCCCGCACCACCTGCCCATGCTCCGAACGTACTTGCTGGCGCTGCCTAAACGATTTGCAAAGAAGGGCGGCAAACGTGGTCAGCGCGAGGATCGCTCGGAACGTCGAAGCCCTGTTTCCATCAACCGCGACATCCGGAGCATCAAGACGATGTTGCACCAGTGGCGTCGTCACGACCTGACACCGCTTCTGAACTCCGATCATCTCAAGGACAGGTTGCAATACGTGAAAGAACACAAGAACCTGAAGACGTTCCTCATGCAGGATGGACTGGCCAGACTACTTGAGGCGTGCCAGCGACACGACGCCATTAGGTTCGACGAAACCCGCGCAGAACATGCTGGAGTTGCGCCGGTTGGCAGCACGCCGCGCTATTACGAAATTACTCCTTTCGTGCTCACGACGCTGCTGACCGGCTGCCGCCTCGGCGAGGTAAGGAGGTTGCAGTGGCGGCAGGTTGTGCTGGAGCAGAACTACATCGCTCTTGACGACGGGGCCGGGGTAAAGACCGGAATGGGCAGACGCATTTCGCTCGAAGAAACGCCACTACTGGCACTGATGCTGTCCGCCATGAAGTTGCAGGCGGGTCCAACGCCATACGTGTTCGGAGGCCCGAATGAGCTATCTGAAGAGGTCGCGGACAATTGCCGGGCACGGCTGCTTCGGGAGTGTGATGCTCCGCACTTCTCTTGGCAGATGCTGCGAAGAACCTGCGGCACGTTCCTATCCTGTGCAAGCGGCATCAGGGGCGCTGGTTCGGCGTGGCTTAGTGCAGCACGTCTCGGCCACGGAATTGATGTCGCACAGAAGCACTACCTTGGCGTCTTGAACAACATCCCGGTCGAGGCCAAGACGCTGGAAGCAGCGATGGGGATTGAAGACACGATCAGGGCCTTCGTTCAACGGCGCTTCAACCAGACCATCGCGCCGCAACACGAAGCCGGAAAGTGGTCGGCCTACAGATGACCCATCCTCAAAAGTACTCCTCTCACCGGAACAAGACCTCGGCGATCAGCAGCATTTGCCGAGGTTCTGTACTTTAGGCATCAATCGAGAATGAACGTGGGCCAATCGTGGTCAGCCGATGATGTACTCGAAACAGACGAGCTTGAGGCTCTGGCGCGTAGGGTCAACGGGCTGGACTGTAGGTACTGTCGGCGGATGTCGCTCGGTGTGGGGAAGTATGCTGTCGAGAGCCACCAGTAGGCTCGGTGCGTTCTTGCTTGCGGCAAAAGCGTCCAGTGCCTTCATGATTTCCCTTAGTTTCACGTCGCTTAGGGGTAGTCCGGCACGTTCTTTTAGCGCCTTGACGGTCGATCTTTTCAACACGGGTGACGACGCAAGATCCTGCAAAAGTGTGCGTAGCCGGTTCTGCACTCCCGACTGGTCTAACGGCCTTGGAGCGGTCTGGATGGCTTGCTCGACTACCCTTGACCGCAGGATGTCCTTGATTACGCGATCCTGAATCTCGAAGATGCGAGGCTGCAAGTCTGTGTCCTTCGCCGATCTCGGCGTGTTTTCTTTGCAGGCGATGAGTTGGGCGATGGCGTAACGGTTGTCGATGATCTTCTCGGTGCGCCCATCAAAGTAGCGCCAGAAGTGCCGCTTGGAGTCGCCGTCGCCCGTCGTGAAGTAGAAGAACACGCCACGATGTTTGATTCGGTCGAGTTTGCTGTGAATGCCATCCGGCAGTTGCTCGACGGTCTCCTTGGCGTGCGTCGCCAAGAACTCTTTCAACTGCGCGACCATTGCCTCGTTGCTTGCCAAGTCCGAGGCTTCCTCCTCCTCTTCGATGACGGTGCCATCTTCGTCCCTGATGCGCCTGAGTGTGTTGAACACCGTGGGGTGCGGAAGCTCGCCGAGGATGCTGGCGTCGTGAAAACCGGCCTTGTCGATGCCCTCGATTCTTTCGGTCAGGCTTGCCATCAGTCCGAGAAGACGTTCTAGCCCGGCATCAGGGAACATGTTTGCGACCGTGAGTTCGTGGTGTTGGCTCCCAATGCGGTCGATACGACCCGCCCGCTGGATCATGCGCACCGGGTTCCAGTGGAGGTCGTAGTTCAGCAGCAAGCCGCAATCTTGGAGGTTGTGACCTTCGCTGAGAACGTCGGTCGAGACCATGATCTGGATTTCTTCCGACTCCTGCACTTCGGCCCGCTTACCACTCGATACGGGGGCAAACCTTGCAACTTTGCGCCCTCTAGTCGTCTGGTCGTCGCCCGAGTCCATGCGCTCAATGCGGGGACTACCGGCTTTGGTTGACCAACCTTCGTCACGGCTGAGTTCACGGAACACGTAACGTGCCGTGTCGCGGTAGTAGCTGAAAATGATGAGCTTCTTCCCTTTGAAGTCCTTCGACGCCAGAAGGCTTTTCAACTCGTCCAGCTTCACATCGTTCTGGGGCGTGATGTGCTCGATGCGCAACCAGATGTCGGACAGGATGCGATGGTCATTGCGTAGCGCCTTGAGAAGCTTGGTTTTGTCGTAAAGGGCTTCGTCCAGCGGCTCGGCGCTCTCCAGCACCGCCTTGATCTCGGCACTGTTCTTGAAGCTCTCGTACTTACTCTCCGGTAGCGACTTGTCGTCTTCCTCAAGCAGGCGAATGGCTTCTTGGAATAGCTCGGCGTTCAGCAGCTTACCGTCCTTCTTGAGCACGTCCTCATAGGTGTCAAGAAAGTCCAAGGCGCGGCGCACGCTGATGCGGAATGCCTCGACACTGCTCTCAAACCGCTTGAGATAGCGGCTCTTGAAGATGCCGACGAGTGCCTTTTCGCGGCCAACCTTGAATTGGTCTTCTTCGGTTTCCGGGGGCTTCTTCAAGAAGGTGTCCGGCTGGTACTGCGGCAGAGTCAGGTCCTCAATGCCCTCGACGATCTTCTCGTAGATGCCCTCATAGGTCTTTTCGAGGTTGTAGCGGATTGTCCGCAGCTTGCGCTCCGGCCACTGAATCGGCTTGCCCATGATCGTGGCGTTGGGGTACGCCTTGCGAACGAAGGAGCGCGTGCGCCGGATAACGACTTCTTCAAGCAGGTTATAGAGCGCCTCGCCGGGCTTGCTGTTGCTCAGGTCCTTTCGAGCCCGAAGGAAATACTTGTACAGGTCGCCAATGCCCGCACCCGCGAAGTAACCCCGGTCGTTGCCCGTAAAGAGCACCAACTGGTTGTAAAGATCGAACAGGTCGTTGTTGATGGGCGTGGCCGTCAGCAGGATCAGCTTCTTGCGTTCGCCTGCCTTCCCGCGACGGCTGTGGGCATCAAGGATGCGCGTCAGCGTCTTGTAGCGGCCAGCGCCCTTGTTTCGGAAGTTGTGGCTCTCGTCCACAAGCACCACGTCGGCATCGCCATAGGGCGAGATGTCAAACGTGTCGTCCGGGTCTTCTTCGTCGAAGCGGCCAAGCTCCTCTTGCGAGAGAGTGGTGGCGGGGATGGAGGCGGCCAGCAGTTCCTTTTCCCACAAGGGACGTAAGTTGGCTGGACAAACCACTAGCGCCTTCATTCGGCGGTGATAGGCGAAGTCTTCCAGAAGGCGTTTGCCGATCCACGTCTTACCCAAGCCAACGCTGTCGGCGACCATCACTCCGTCGTACATGGTCAGGATGCGTCGGGCCTTCTTCACGGCGTCGGCCTGAAACTCGCTTAGTTCAACGGCGGTCTTGGTTCCCTCGGAAGGCGCGTCTTCGAGGTCGTCCTTGAAATACTCGTAAAGGGCCTTGAGGTAAATCTGCCACGGTGTGTACTCGTAGGTGCCGAACTTGCTTGCATTGAGCAGGTCGATCAGCTTCTGCTTGAAGTCCTCGCTCTCGCTCCAATGCCGCTCGAACCAATCATCAAGCTCCACGATGGCCTGTTGGCCCACTGCGCCGAGTTTGGGCAGGTCTTTCAGCGAGACTTCCGGTATGCCCTCTTGGCGCAAGGCCCCCTTCATCACGGCGTCGGAGTCCTCGGCTTCGAAGCGCACCTTGTGGCTGAGGTTCAGTTCCTTGTTGGTCGTCAGGCCGGGCCGCGTGAAGTTGCTTGAGCCCACGATTGCATACAGCGGAAACATCCCGGCCACGTTCCCTTGCGCGTCTGGCTTGTCCTCGTGGAAAATCCAAGCCTTGGCGTGGAGGAAGCCTTTGCCGTATGACCGGACCTGAGCTTCGGGTCGTTTGAGGAATGCGACCAGTGCTTCAACAGCACGCAGCGTGGCTTCGTCGTAGGCTTCGAGGTTCAGGTCGCCGGTCATGGTTCGGGCAAGGTGATCCGACACTTCTTTCAGTCCCACGTCCTTCCCGGCCAAAGGCTCAGCGCCGATCAGCAAGCGAAGCCTTCCGACGCTGACAAGTCCGTCTCGAAGCAGGTTGAAGCCCTGCACGTTGAAGTATGCCGTCGCCACGTCCACGGCCTTGCCTGCGTGTTGGCCAAGGATGGCGGCCAGCACCGCCGCCATCGTGTTCTCGTCGCGGTTGTCGATGACGAACGGGATGCGCATGGGTCTCTTTTTCGGTCTGGCCCCAGTAGTCTAGTTCGCGAGCGGATACTTCTCCTTGAACGGGCCGGTTGCGCGAGAAAACAGTTTCTGACACTCCTCAACACCTTGACACTTGACCTTCCACAAGATAGGCGGTATATCCTTTTTCGGGCGGCTTTACCCAACCCCCGGCATTCCAACCACTTGCGACCGGGTGATCCGATGGCAAACGAAGCCAACAAGTCACGTGAGGAGCTTCTCAAACGGCTTCTCGCGCTGCAAGCGTTGCCTCAGGTGAAAGAGCTTGCAGAGAAGATCATTGAAGCCAACAAGAGCTTCGATGATGAGCTTGACCGTTGCTTGAAGGTCGATACGGAAGTGCTCCGCCGCAAGATTACGGTCTGAACGGAGTCGTCTCGTGGCGGGAGCACCTTCGACTGAGGGCGACGAGCCGCTATTCTCGGTGCGTCCGTACTCCATCCAGAATCTGATCGATTTGTTCGCGGACATCGCGGGAGCCACGGTTGATGCGGTCGCCGGAAAAACGCACCTCGTCTTTTTCGAGGGCTATTTTCAAGACGCGAGCATTGGGGCCAAGACTATCGTTGTCGAGGCAGAGTACGTTGACCACGATTACCTTGAGGACTTCGCTGCGTACTATGTTCGCTGTTTTGAGGACTACGATCGCAAGTGCGTCAGGATGCACTTCTTCAACCATCCATTTTCGGAAACTGACTTTCGCGCTTTGCTGAGTGGGGACGAGTCCAAGCTATCTGTGGAGCAGCTTCAACGCAGTTACCTTGGCTTCATCGTAACCAAGCCCTTTCCCCATGCTTTCGTAGGCCGGACGTGTCTGAAGACATACGGCGACGACGGTGGGCGTCGCCGTTACTTGAACGTCAGGCCGTGCACTGCATCTTTGTTCGGCATTGAACTCGAAGTCGATTCACTGGCGTTTCAGGAGCAGGACCGGGTGGTGTCAGCTTGCGCAACGAGCGCCCTCTGGTCAGCGTTTCACGCCACCTCGGCTCTTTTCCAGCACAGCCTGCCGTCACCGGTGGACATCACGCGGCAGGCCGCTGAACACTCACCGGTTCGTTCTCGGGTTTTTCCCCATTCAGATGGGCTGCTCGTTGAGCAAATGGCATTTGCAATCCGCCGCGTCGGACTTGAGCCCCTATACATCCAAGGCGACCCGGAGGATCCCGAAGAGCCGGGCGATGTCCGCGTCACGGCAAGGGTTCTGCGGTCGAGCGTTCATGCCTACTCGTCGTTCGGCATTCCATTGATACTGCTAACGGGGCTGATCGGACCGGACGGCAAGCACATTGGTTCCCACGCTTGCACGATCACCGGCTTTAGCGTGGGCGCGACGTTGAATCTGACGGATCCACGAACCGTTTTGAGTTCGGATCGCATTGACAAGCTTTACGTGCACGACGATCAGGTCGGTCCGTTTGCTCGCATGGAGCTTATCGAGCAGACTGGATTGGTTGGCCTTACGACATCGTGGGGGCTTCCGGGGTTGCGCGGCGTAATTGCGGTACCGTTTGCCCTACTAGTTCCCTTGTACAACAAGATCCGCATTCCATTCAGCAACGCAATCAAACTCATCAAGGCGCTAGATCGAGGTCTAAGCCTGCTTCGTGGCGCACCGGGCAATCCACTGCAACTCCAGCAAGAGAGGCTTGAATGGGATGTGCGCCTTACCAGCATCAATGAGTTCAAGGCAAGCATCGTGACAGCCTCTCACCTGACTCAGGAGCAAAAGGTTTCGATACGACTACTGCCCATGCCCAGATTTTTGTGGCGAGCTACAGCTTCTACTTCGGCGGGCGTGATGATGGACGTGCTAATCGATGCTACAGACATCAATCACGGGCGGTTCATTCGCTACTTCCATGTTTCTGAGAACAGTCTTCACGCCGCGCTTGAAGAGCTTCAACATGTCTCACCACAACAGCTTCAAGGCAGCGGCGCGCCACAGCAGGTGGTTGCAATTTTCTTGGGTTTGCTGGGGTTCCTTGACCGGCTGAATGAGCCGCTGTCGCCGCGATAGAAGGGGCTGCCCCTACTTGAACTGGGTATTTTGGGTAACGCTCCAGTAGAGTTCCCAGAGCAGCTTGGCCATCTTTGCGCCCGTGGATTTGCGGACGGTTCGTGCCCACACATCGATGGCCCCCGTGCCGGGCAGAAAGACTCCTTCAGGTAGTACGACTGGCGAGTACTTGCCGATCTCCTGCCGGAACCTCATCCACTTGCGACGGTGCTTCTTGGGAAAATCGTCCTCGCGAAGCATATGACAACTCCAGAACTCGCACGCCACACGCTCCCGCGCATCGCCGGGATGAGTTGCCAGCACATCGATGACGTTCGTCAGCTTCTCGACCGTGTAGTGGTAGGGGTTTTCAGGCATTTATCGGATCCTCAAGCCACGCCGCGCTTGCTCAGTGCGTTCAAGATGCACCACGTGGCTGCGTCGTTGACAATGGCGAGCCTGTGTTCGCCGGACCACGTGGCGGCGAGAGAGTAGTTGGAACGGTTGGAGCAGTGGCGGGCGAGGACGCGCCGATCAGTGCCTTCATGTCGGCAACGTGCGAGGGATCGAGCCCGGCCATGAAGGCCAGCAGGATACCAGCGACCTGATCGGATTCGCCTGTTGGCGTGCGTTCGGACCCCGGCACCGGCACATTGTCGTTGTGCGAGAACGTGTTGACGAATCGTTCTAGCCGCGACAATTGGTTCAACGAGACATCCGGCAGCTTGGGTTTGAACTGGATCAGATCGAGGTCCATGCTGCGCTTGCCGTGGCCGATCCCTTCGCCTTCGCTGGGGCGGGGACGGCGGAACGCAAGGAATGCCTCCAGAACTCGGCGGGCGACGTTGGCCAAGGGCAGTAACTCTGGTGCTGCCAATGGGCCTTCACTTGCCCTGACGACGTAGTGAAACAAGTAATGGTACTCGGACTCGTAGTTCTCAAGCAACTCGTCCACCTTGCCGAGGGTTGCGCATCGCTTGCCATCAACGGTTTTGGACTTGCACTGGAAACACGCGCCACCGCCCGCAAGTCCTTTCGTATTGCACCACTTCTTCCATTCGCGGAAGGCCGTGAAGCTGTGGGTCAGGAGGATTACCTGACCGGCGTCGTCGAGCTTGTGGCAGACGAACGTGATCGCCGCGTAGAGCGCGTTGGAGTCGAGGCTGGACACCGGGTCGTCAATCACGATCAGCGACTTGGCGCGGTCCACTCTCTTGTCGTCGAGGCAGCGCAGGAAGTAGAGCACGGCCAGCGCGGTTTTCTCGCCCTCGCTCAGCGTATCCACGTTGGCGTCGGCACCACGTCGCTGGAGCTTGTAGCCGTTGTCCACTGCGAGCAACGACAAGTCGTCGTGGCCAAGGTAATCCTTCAAGTCGCCGTTCAAGGCTGCGGCAATCGGCGCGTGTCCTTCGACTACTCTGCGAAGCTCAGTGATCTGCTCACGCAACTCGGTCGCTCGAAGTTGTAGCTTCTCTCTTTGCTCGTTCAGGGCCTTCTCGGCAGCCACATGCGCAATCCACTCGCCTTCGTACTGGGCCGCGACATGATCGGCAACTTTGTCGGATGCTTCCTTCACCAGCTTGCGATGATCCGCGACGCCTTTGTTGTGACGGTCGATTAGTTTGTTCACGGCCTCGATCTCGACCGCGATGGCCGGTGCCTCGACTTGGGCCACGGGAAATTCCTTCAACGGTTGCCCCTGCCTTGATTTCAGATGTTGAGTGGCCTCCGCAATGGCTTGTTGGCGAAGCGCGATCCGCTCGGTGAGTGCCTTTGCTGCTGTTGCGTAGTTGCTGCGAAGCGGCGCCAAGATGGCATCGGCTGGCGTGATGGCATTGCTGACTTCGTCGCAAGCTTCCCCTGCCGTCGTCAACTTTGCCAAGGCGGCGTCGATGTCCGCAAGCAACTGATCGTAAGCCTTATCGAAGTGTCGCTTCAACGCCTCCGTTTTGCCCTCGGGAAGGTCCTGCCCGCAATACAGACAATCGGTAGCCGAATGTTTCTCATGTAGGGCAAGCCCGGCGCGAATCCAAGCCTCAACATCCGGCGTGTTCGCCAGCGACTTGATCGCATCTACCACGACCGAGCGCCCGCAGACTTCGGTTACAGTGCCGAGTGTTGCCGCGAGGTCGTCAACGGCGCTCGGAAGTCGGGAGACGGGCTGCCTCTCCTCCGCCGAAACCGTAGTTAGCTGGGTGGCCAAGTCGCCGTCGGTGAGGCGTGCCGCCGCGAACTTGGTGGCGTCGTTCGCAAAGGTTTCAAACCGCCTTTTGAAGGCGGGCGCTTCAAAGTTTCGGAACTCGGCCACGCCGCGTCCACCCAAGTCTTCCCTGATCTTCTTTGCGCCTGCGGAGCACTTAGTTTCCCAAGCCTTACTTCCATCAGCCTGCTGCTTGGTCGCAAGGGTTGAGTCCTTCTCAACCGCCGCCTGTTCGACCACCAGTTTGTTGAGCCGAGCGGCGTCGTCGGCGCTGTCCTTGCCGAGGGTGATGATCGGCGACAGTGGACCTTCGGCTCCGACGACGGACTTCTCAACGAAGTCCCGGTTGAACACGTAAACGGGCGGAAGCTTGTTGATCTTGTCTTGCTTCAACTTGAACGCGCTTTCGCCTTGCACTTGCAGGTGCACGTCCCATCCATCCGGCAACGCATCTGCGACGGCTTTGGCCGACTGCCAGTTCTCGATGGCGCGGAAGATGCGGGACAGGGTGGTCTTGCCGCTGCCGTTCCAGCCGAAGACAATGTTGCGGCGCTTGAGCGTAGCGGTGTCGCCCAGCGCGTCTTGCCACTTGAAGTCGGCAAATGCGCCGCAGCCCTTGAGGCTGGCGATCTTTGTGAGGCTCTTCTCCATGCGTTCCTCAATGCAGCCGATAAGGCGTGTCGGAGCCGGTCGCGCACTCTATTTCATGGTTTTGAAGAGCGCGGCGGCAGCAGTGCGCGTGGAATCGGACAGATAAGGCATAGAGTTCAAGATGATGGCGAACTCTTGCGCGTTGAGCCCGCAAAGATGCGCAACACGTGCCTCAAGTTCAGCTTCGAGTCGAGACTGTTCCGCTGAACTAAGGTTGGAGCGAGACAGGCGTTCGGCGATGCTTGACAGGTGGTTCTGTTCCGAAGGCGGAGCATTGGTTGGCAAACACAAGGCCCCGAAAGTTTGGATGTGAGCCTGAATGTAGCCGTTCTGCATGGCTCGACCATGCTGACAAATCTGAAACCACGAAACGCCACTCATCAGTAGTGCAAGCATGAAAGTTGTGCCAGACGGAATGATTGACAGCGCATCGTTGACGTAGTAGCCGGTTCTGTCGTCGAGGGCAAAGGTTGGACGATTGATGAAACGTGTCAGTATGATCTTTGGCTTCTCGAACTCTTCATAGTAAGCAACGTTGTCTTGAACCTCGTACCACTTGTACGAACCGGGTTTCCTACCCTTCCATGTGCCCTTCGTCTTTTCATCCCAGTTCGCTGGCTTTGGCTCAAGCCGTTCACGAAACTGTTCGAGGTGCCTGAGAATCGCTGGGTACGGCTTCATGTCGATCCCGCGTCGTGTGAAAATCAACCATAGGTCGCGTGGTTCCGCTCGCCACGCCTTGAGGTCTTTGCCTTCAAGGAAGGGTTTCAGTAAGTCTGCGCTGCGCTTGTCGGCCTTTACCAATGCGTCTCGCTCTGCGCGATCAAGCACGAACGCCTCGCCAAGTCCCGTCTTGATGCCATAAAGTGGGGCTCCACCAATGGCCTCAAGAGGGTTCCCGATCTTCGCAAGTTTGTCTCGAAGACTGGCGAGGGTGTTATCCTCGAACCGCCATCCTGCTGGGTCGAGTTCCGCCTGCGGGACGATCACTGGAAAGCGCAATAGTGCGTCGAGGTCAGGGCTGAGCACGTCCGGTACGACAATACTGTTCGTCTTGTGTTCGTGAGGGGGTGAACCCTTCCGCAACACCATGATGCAAAGGTAGGTCGTAGCCTCGTCGAAGACTGGCAGGTCGCCGAAATCCACAAATGACTCAACGCTCGTGTTGACCTTCAAGAACTCGCGCAAAGGTTCGCCCGCCGCAGTCTTCGTCCATGTGCTGGATGCAATGTATGCGGCATAGCGACCCTCCCCTGCGAGGGTAACGCTCTGTTCGTAGAAGTAGATAAACAGGTCGGCTGCGGTGCCGTGGCACGTGAATCGTTCGCTGAGGAAAGGCTTGAGGGGCTTGATTAGTTCTTGTCTGACGTAGGGCGGATTTCCAACCACGGCGTCAAACCCCGCGCCATCGACACGCCGGATGACTTGCCCACTGGAGGATGCCGCCGCGTAGAAGACCTCCGGGAACTCCAGTTCCCAGTGAAAGAAGCGAATCTCAGAGGCCGCCCTGAACGCCACTTCGGGGACGGCGTTGAACCAGTCGTCCGCATCAGGATCGCGGTATGTCTTGCCCTTCATCAATTCCGGCAGTGCATGGGACAGGTACTCAATAGCCGCGATCACGGACTCCTTTTTTCGTTTGGCCTTGCCCTTCGCGCCGACGAACCCGTTGCCGAACCACTGGCTGGTGTAGATGTCGAAGGCGCGTCGCACCAACCCGAGCTTGGAGTTGGCCTTGCTGAACTCGTTTCTGCTTTCGGTGGCCTGTTCGGCAGTCGTGTCGCCCAACATGCCGACGCGAATCAGGTGGTCTCGCGCCTGCCTGAGTTGCTCCAGCAAGGTAGTGCCCCACATTGGCGCAGACTCTTTCACCGTCTTGGCGACGGCATCGACGGTGACGCCGATCAGCGAGTTGCCACACTTGAGGTGGTGGTCGAGGAAGCTCAGCGGCGCACCCAGCGTGAAGCAGTCCAGCCACAGGGACACCTTGGCAAGTTCCACGGCCATCGGGTTCAGGTCAACGCCGAAGATGCAGCGTTTGAGCACGTGGCGTTTGAGCAAGTTGATGTCGGTCAGCTTGGCCGGGTCCACTGTCACCTCGGCTTTTTGCAGCGCGTTCAGAATGTCGCGGCGTGTGCGCTGGATGAAATGCTGCACTGGGTTCCACGCGAAGCCGTTGAGGAACGCCAGCACCCGGTCGGTAATGAAGTCCACGGCCTCGACAAGGAAGTGGCCGCTGCCCATCGCTGGGTCCAGCACGCGCAGGGTGAACAGCCGGTCCACGAGGCTCTTGTACTCGTTGGCGACCTTTTCGGGATCGTCGCCTTTGCTAATGCCCTGCTTCTTGAGCGCCACGTCTTTCTTCTTGGCGGCGTGGTACGCGGCCTCGGCTTTGCGGAAGTCGTCGCGCAGGCCGTTGAGCTTTTCCTCAAGCACCGGACCGACCGTGTGCTCGACGATGTACTTCACGATGTAGTCGGGCGTGTAGTAGCTGCCGGTGGCCTTGCGTTCGTGCTTGTCGTTTTCGAGGTAGACGGTGCCCTTCTTGAGGTAGCCGTCCTCGGCACCGTGCATCTGCACGCGGGTAAGGACTTTCAGTTCTTCGACTTCGGCCTCGCGTGCTGTGACTACCAGTTCGCCCTTCTTGCCCTTTACGACGGCCATGCGCTCGGCGGCCACGCGCACCTTGAACTCAAGCAGCCCTTCATAGATCGAGCCGAGGTGCCGCACGCCCAGCGACTTGTAGTCCATCGGCACAAGCTCGTGGCGTTTGTCGTCTTCGTCACGGGCAAGACGGTCGAGGCCGAGCGCCAGATGGCGGTCAGGGACTTTGTACTTGGTGAGGAAGCGGGCGACCTTGGCTTCGTCGGTCTCGTCGTCGCCTGCTGGTTTGGTGATGAACAGGCCGCCGTTGTAGAGCGGCACGTTGACCTTGTTGTCGCCTTCGTCGATCACCTTGAAGAGGTCGGCGATGGCGTCGTACAGGTTCGTTTCGCTCGGCGAGTACGCGGACTTGATGCGCTGCTTGGATTGCTCTTCGTTCGTGCCCGCCTTGTCGGCGATCTCTTTGGCCAGCTTGCGCAGGCTGACCTCGAAGTAGTTGGCCTCGGTGACGGGCAGCAGGTCGCGGGACTCGGCGTAGAGCAGGAAAATCAGGCGATAGAGCAGTGTGAGCGTGGCGCGGAACACGTCGTTGAGTTCTTCTTCGGTGAACTCGTGGCCGGGCTGAGCGGCCTTCATGTTGGCGATGAACCCTTCGGCGAAGTGCGGGAAAATGGTCTCGAAGACCCGTTCCTTGAGGCGCTCGCCCAATGCCTTGGCGTACTCGCGGCTGCCGTCGAACAGGCGGTCGAGGAAGCTTGGGCCGGGCTTGCCGTCTTGCTCTGGGCCGGGTTTGAACGCCTCGGCGCGGAGCATGAGCCAGAAGTAGCGGAAGGACTCGCCGTCGCCTTGCTCGCCTTGTTCGCCGGGGCGGTCGGCCAGCATCTCGCGGAAGTCCACTTCGTAGAAGTTGGCGTGGCGACCGTGGGCGCGGGCGCAGTAGAGACGCCACTGCTTGCCGTTGGTCAGGATCGCCCATTGGGCGTTGGTGCGCTCGAACTCGGTGACGACGCGGACGGCGGGGATGTCGTCGGGGCGCGAAGGATCGTTCTCGTCCTTGGTGTCGAGGGAACGCATCCAGTGGTAGGCGAAGCTGACGACGTTTTCCGAGAGACGAAGCATGGGGCCGTCGTCGGCGGCCTTGGCGTCGGCGGGCTTGTGGCCCAGAAGCTTGAGCACCGGGTGAACGACCAGTTCAACTGTCTTGGCTTGGTCGGTCTTGTTCGTGTCGCCGCGCTGGCGGAACGACTTGTAGGCGGCCTTGAGGGCGTCAACGTCTTGCCATTCGCGCTCTTCGGGCAGGCGCTGAGTTAGGTAGTGGTCGGAAAACAGGGCGACGTTGTTGAACCGCTTCTCGCTCCATTGCGCTATGCGGAAGGCCGACAGCAGCTTTTCAAGCTGGCCGAGGTCGTCGGCGCAGGTGTAGGTCAACCGGCGAAGGGTGCGAAGGGTTTGCCGTGACGGCTTGCGGCGCTCGACGGAAATTGCCAAGGGCCGGGCGCGAACGGTTTGGGCACCGGCGACCGGGGCTTCTTCGTCGGCATCCTTGCGGAAGCGTTCGACAAGCACGAAGTCGAGGCGTTCGTAGTCGGGCGTCGTAAGCACGAACAGGAAATCGCCCTTGCGGTTGTTCAGGAGCGACGTGATGGCGCGGCGGTGGGCGAGCGTGACGGACGTGACCTCGAACAGGAACACTTGCAGGTCGCCGTCCGCCGACACGCGCTCGATGTGCTTGGCCGCGCTTTTGAGGCCGGATTGAGCGATGCCGAGAGCGTCCGCAGTCTGCAACTGGCGGGCGTCCGTGTTGTAGCCCAAGTGCGCAAAGAAACGCACCAAGGCGTCACGGCCCGTGATGCTCATTACGTCGTCTTTGGTCAGGTCGCGGTCGTCTTGAAGCAACTGGGGCCTCCGTGAACGCAAGCGTCAACCAACACGCCGCATAAGGTGCAAGTAGTTTCTAACAGCCACGGGGGAAAGCGAGAAGGACTGCCCGTTCAAACCAGCGCGCCAACCACGCAACCGGGTGCTGCTAAGACTGGCACAACGAAGTTTCACCATCTGCCGCTCACCGTGAGCGGCATTTTTCTGTAATGGAGGCGAAACAATGATCTTGATTGATGCGAACTACGACTGTGAAGACGTGGCGGAGCGGTTCTGGGAGCGGAAAGCGACCGCGAAGCTGGGTGATTACATCGTGGACCAGCAGGGCGTTGCGTGGCTCTACATGGGCTTCCACCGCGAAGGCGACGGCGTGTGCTTTCTCTTCGTGGCCGGGGCGGTGTGCGCACAGGGAACGGAAGTCGTGACCGACGACGACGCGACTTGCCTGAACGTGAACGTCGAGGACATGGCGGTGATCGTGATCGAGAGCCAGCCGCTGCCGGGTAACGCGGTGTGCCGCAAGACTTCGCTGCAACTGCCGGGCACGGGCGAGCCGGTGCTGTACGGGTAGGAGGCTTGTTCGACGTTGAGCAGTTGCGGATTTTACCTTCCGCCGACGCGCTTGAGCGCGGATGCACGAGGGGATAGGCTGGAGGCCGAATCGAGGGAGGAAACGTAGGACTGACCCGGAAGCTCCGGGACGAGAAAACGAACTACACGCGCTTTCCGAGTTTCTGCGGCTGAGACAAATCGGCCAAGATTGACATGCAGACCGCAGACACGAGGGCGCCCCAGTTGGGGCGGCCCGTGTCTGCCTCTGCATAGGCTCTTGGCCGAGCCTGTCTCAGGGCGGCATGGTGTCCGCCCTCTCTTCGTTTTTCGCGACGCGACCGCTCCATTTCGGATCCTGCGCACTCGAAGGGCGGTTCGCGCAACCGACGAATCGCCTGTGGCTGTGGCCGGTGCCCCTTCGCGTGAAGGAGCCCACAGCTTGGACATTCACGAGGAGCAAGAAGATGAAGTTCATGCTGCTGTGTTTGCTGTTGATGCTGTCGGGATCCTGCTTCGCACAGGTATCCATAACGAGTCCCGCCCCGCCGAACGGCACAGAAGGGCAGCCGTACAGCCATCAGTTTGTTGCCACTGGCGGAACTGCCCCCTACACATGGGCCGTTGTGGGCACCCTTCCGCCCGGACTTTCCCTTGGGGCGACGACAGGGCTCCTTGCTGGCACGCCTACCCAGAGTTCATCGATCGCCTACGGGTTCACGATTTGGGCCACGGCAACGGCGGGTGGCTCGATCGGCGCTTCGTACAGCGTCCGCATCGATGCCGGAAGCGGTTCCGGCGACGAAAGCAGCAACGGAAAGTGCGCAGCAGGCAAGGACGCCGGTTCGCCCATGCCGTTGCTTCTGCTGGGCGCGTTGGCAGTTTTCACGTTTGTCCGCTTGGCACGTCATCGCCATCTGGGGCGTGTATGAGCGTTCACGTCCTGCGCTGCCCCAACTGCGGGGCTGACCTAGAGGTTGCCGACGGTTCGGCGACAATTCGGTGCCGGTACTGCCGGGCGCATTGCCGCGTCCAAGGTGTTGGCACGGCAAAGAAACTGACCGCTGAAGAAGAGGCCGCATGGAATGGCCTGATTGAAGAAGCGAAGAAGATCGATCTCGACGCGCTTGAAAGCGATCTCGAAAGCCTGAAGCAGTTTTACGAGGAGAAGAAGTCGAGGGACTTGTGGGAAGCACTTGCCGACAATGCGCTCAACAATGAAGCGGAGCTTGACGCGCTTGCCCAGCGATGGGTGTCAGAGGGCACCGGGCGCAAGTTCTTGGCCAACATGAGCACAATTGCCTCCGGCGATAGTGTCCAACACAAGGCGATCAAGCGGGTGGTGGACAGGCTTGCGGCCAAAGTCGCACTCCTCCTCACTGAGGAGGCAGAGAACGCTGCTGCGAGGGACGCCGCATTGGCTGCACAACTTGGCGCAATAAGGGATGAGGCCGAAAGGCGCGCTGCGCAGGTAGAGAAGAGGCTCGTGGAATTGAACTCGCCCGCCGAGTTGGAGAAAGTCCGCGCCGCCAAAGCGTTGATCGCGAGAGTCGAGGCGGAGCAGCAAGCGGCAGCGATTTCAAAGTCCAGATCGACTGCGGACTATATTGCGGAACAATCGGAAGAGGATCGCAAGGCGGCGCTCGCTTTGCGACGGCAGTACCGCATGTCTCGCGTGTGGGCCGTTGTCTCCTTTCCGGTTGTCATGCTTTGCATGGGCGCGGCAGGATTTGCCCTCTTGAACTGGCGTCCTGAGGAATGGGTGAGGTCACTGGGCGGCGTGCTGTTCTTTGGCTCTCCTTTCATGGCTTTGTTCTCTTCCAGTTTGACTTGGAGCAAGGGCAGCGAAGCGGGCAGGAAGTACAACGAAGTCGCCTCGCAATTGGACCTGCCCCCAGTAGCGATGCAGCCGCAATCCCCCGGCAAAGCAGCTCGCGGGTGCACGTCAGAGACGGCGGGCGGCTGTGGCTGCGTAGGCTTCGTTGTCATCGCAGTCGGTATCTGGGCCATCGGTCATTTTGGCGTCGGCAAGAGTAACACGCCGTCGCCAGCTAACACCGCTCCACCAGCATCTGACAACAAAGCAGCGCCTCCGAGTAACGTTACCGCGCCGTCCAATGCGCCAGCAGGCAACACCACGCCACCTGCCAAGGGCGAGTCGGCCTCCGCCAACAATGCGCCTCGCTCTGATTAGCCAAGCAGTGTGATATTCAAGTCCAAGCCGCGCCGATTGAGCCTTCGCTCAATCGG
>JADLFN010000083.1 GCA_020845475.1 Planctomycetota bacterium | reverse complement strand
TTACTTTTCTGGTCGCCCTGGCGTTTGCCGGCGCGGCTGCATCGCTTGTGGCTTTGGCTGTCGGTACGCCAACCTTGAAGCTCAAGGGCGACTATCTCGCCATCGCTACTCTTGGCGTAGGCGAGATCATCATGATCTCGCTGCAGGATATTGAGAAAATCGGAGGCGCCGCCGGACTCTCCAACATTCCAACGTTGCCGGCACTTCCCGGTATTGGAGAGGTTCCTGGTTTGGGGGTGCAGGCAGGCGCTTCGGCCACGTTCTGGATTTTCGGGGTGGCCTGCTCGTGCGTGCTGTGTTCGCTGAATCTGCAGCGCAGCACCTTTGGCCGGGCGTTGATAGCCGTTCGCGAGAACGAGGTTGCTGCGGAAATGATGGGTTTGCGCGCAACGCGCTTGAAAGTAATGGCGTTTGTCTACGGGGCTTTTTTCGCTGGCATGGCCGGTGCTCTGTTTGCGCATTATCGGCTGTTTGTCGTCCCCAAGGATTTCGATTGGGTTCGCAGCATCGAGGTGATTGTCATGCTTGTGCTTGGGGGTATTGGCAGCCTCACTGGCGCAGTTATCGGCGCTATCTCGATGACCATTCTGCCCGAAGCACTTCGCCCCGTTGAGGAGCAACTCAAGACGCCCGGCATTCGCATGGTCGCCTATTCGCTGGTGCTGATCCTGCTCATGCTTTTCCGGCCGCAAGGTCTCTTTGGGCAGCGCGAGCTTTCTTTGAAACTTCTGCGCCGCTTCTTGCCCGGTTCGCGCAAGGGGGACACTTGAGCGACGCGATTCTGCAGACGCAGTCGCTGGTCATGCGCTTTGGCGGGCTTACCGCCGTCAAAGAATTCACGTGCGCGATTGCTCCGCTTGAACTCTTCGGGATCATCGGGCCCAACGGCGCGGGCAAGACTACCGTGTTCAATATGCTCACCGGCGTTTACACGCCGACCACGGGCGACGTTCACTTTGCGGGCAAGCGCGTCAACGGCATGCAGCCGCCGAGTATTGCCAAACTCGGCATGTCGCGCACCTTTCAGAACATTCGCCTGTTCGATGAACTCAGCGCCCTGGAGAACGTCATGGCCGGCGCGCACATGCGCGGCCACGAAAATCTCTTCGACGCGCTGCTGCGCACGGGCCGCCACTTCCGCGAAGAAGCGCGCCAACGCGAGCGCGCCTACAAGCTGCTCGAATTCATGGGACTGGAAGAACGCGCCGGGCTAGCCGCGCGCAACTTGCCCTACGGTGATCGACGCCGCCTCGAAATCGCGCGCGCCCTGGCCACCGAGCCCAGCCTGATCTGCCTCGATGAGCCCGCGGCGGGCATGAACCCCAATGAAAAGCAGGGGCTGGCTACGCTGATCCGCCGCATCCGCGATGAATTGAAAGTGACCGTGCTCCTGATCGAGCACGACATGCAACTGGTGATGGGCCTGTGCGAGCGCATCCAGGTGCTGGATTACGGCGAGACTATCGCTTGCGGCCCGCCCAGAGAGATCCAATCCAACGAGCGCGTGATTGAGGCCTACCTCGGGGGCGCGTGATGGCGAAGCGCAAGTTGATTTACCTCGATGACGTAGTTCTGACATTCGCCTCGGGCGCGAAAGAGTATCGCGGCTCCAAACGCGAAGCGGCGGCCATTTCTGCTCTGAGGGTCGGCATTGTGTCGGGGCATCTCGACATGGCGCAGTCTTTTGTTCATCGCTTCGGTCTTTCCAGATACGCAAACCGCGGCCGACGTGGTCAGATGGCAGGTTTCTTGCGATTGGCGAGCACGTTTATACGCCGCACACGACAGTTTGACGTCATATGCCGCGCGCTGCAGGACTGCGGGCTTTCTGTTGACGACGCGGCCCATGTTGCCGCGGCGCGGATTGCAGATGCAACGCTGCTGACGTTTGACAAACAGGTGTTACACTTGGCATCGCAGTATCCGATCCTCCTGGGGCGGGTGACGCGACCATCGCGCTGGGTGAGGCAGACTCATGGCAAAGAAGAAGAGTGATCCTCGGACATGGGGCCTGCTCCACGGCACTGTGGAAGAAGACTACGCCGACCACAAGCGCTGGGCGAATTCGTTCACTGATGAAGAGTGGGACCGGCTCCTTGATGTGGGCGACCGCGAGATCCGCAAGTTGATTGCCGCGCGCAAACGCAAAACTGTCAAGCCGCGCAGGAAAAAGGCCGCATGACGTATGGCCGAGCCGCTTCTTACCGTTGAATCGATAGATGTTTTCTACGGCGCCGTGCAGGCGCTGCGCGGTGTTTCGCTCACGGTCAACGCGGGCGAAGTCGTCACGCTCATTGGCTCCAACGGTGCGGGCAAGACCACCACGCTCAACGCCATTTGCGGCCTCGTGCGCCCGCGCACGGGCCGCGTGCTTTATCGCGGCGCTGATATCGCCAAAACGCCCACGCATGAACTCGTCAAGCAAGGGCTCGTCATGGCGCCCGAGGGGCGCGGCATCTTTCCCAATCTCACCATCGCCGAGAACATGGACTTGGGCGCCTACACGCGCTCTGACAAAGCAGGCATCAAAGCCGACGCTGAGCGCGGCTACACGCTCTTCCCGCGCCTGAAAGAACGCATCAACCAGAAAGCGGGCACGCTCAGCGGAGGCGAGCAACAGATGCTGGCGATTGCGCGCGCCCTGATGGCGCGGCCCAAGCTACTGTTGCTCGACGAACCCTCGCTCGGGTTAGCGCCGCTATTGGTGAAAACCATCTTCGACACGATTGACGCGATCAACAAAGAGGGAGTGTCGATTCTTTTGGTCGAACAAAACGCCAACGCGGCACTCAAACACAGCAAACGCGCCTACGTGCTGCAAACCGGCAGCGTAGTGAAAGAAGGCGAAAGCGAAGCCCTGAGAAACGACCCCGCCGTGAGGGCGGCCTACCTGGGCGAGCATTGATGGCTCACAGTAGCCAAGTCCCGTGTGCGGTGGTCAGCGTTACCGCGGCAAGAACATAGGCAAAGTGGGAGTAAGCCAAAAGGGCTCCTGATAAGGCTATAAAAGTAGCCTGACCCTTTTTTAGGTTCCTAAATGAAGGCCGCGGGACGGAAGGATGGTACAAAGAGCATGGTCTACCCTAGCGATCCGTCTCAGATCAGCCACATCAGGAGGCTTCGGCATGCGTTCGCTCATAGCCATTTGTCTATCATGTCTTACTTTGTTGTTATTGGGTTGTCCCTACAATGCTGGTCATTTTGACTCACCTCGATACGACTATAACGCACGAAAGCCTCCACCAAGACAAGCACGTTTACTGAGATGGGTCAACGAGCGAGTCTGCGAAATTGAATACTACCGAGGCCAGGATCACTGGAGTTGGCTGGTTTATGTGCTTTCTCCGGACGAAATCGCGACGGGCTCAATTGAACGAGCCAATCTTCCCGAATGGGTGGACTCGGGGAAAGTACCTGCCGCTAATCAGTCACTCTTGCGGATATCGGAGAATGAATTCCCGGCTGGTTGCCACATTGATCTGGTTCCTCGCTGAATCATATGGATTTGGTTGGGGTGAGTTGGCGGGTGAAGGGGTTGAGGAGTTTGCCCAGTGGGGCGCCGATCAGGTAGATCATGGTGATGAACGTGTTCACGTTTCGGTAGCC
>JADLFN010000082.1 GCA_020845475.1 Planctomycetota bacterium | reverse complement strand
GAGTTCGAACTGCGAATCCTTGATGCCGCGCATGCGCTTCTCCATAACAAAGTGAAGTCGATGCACCTCTACGTTTCTCCCATCGCCAACCCGAACACTTGTGGGTAGTTTTTCAGCGGCCTGCTAACCATCCACGTTTCCTTCGCGTTCGTCGCGCGGCCCACGTAAGGTAGATGTATGCAAATGCATCAACGCAAGTCCGTGTTCGTAGGCTGTCTGGCGGGCGGAGCATTGTTGTTACTCGCCGCCCTCGCGCTGCCAAGCACCCAAGCCCCCACCCGTGCGCAGGAGGCACCAAAGGTTGGAAAGCAGCCTTCGGTAATTCTCACGCCTGAAGAGTTAGAGTTCTGGACGGCCTACATAAGAGGTGATGTACCAGCTGCTGCTGACCTGTTGGCTAAATTTCACATTCACTCAAGGGAGTTTCGCGTTCGGATTGCGCTACTACAGAAGCTCGCGGAAGAAACGGGAAGTTCAGCAGAACTGGTGAAGTTGTTGGAAGCAGAAACGACCAAATACGTCGCCCAAAGAGACTCAGCTTTTGAAGCAGCGCAATTCCGCTTCGCTTTGTCTCAGCAACTGCGCCGCGCGGGCCAGCAATTGCCTGCAGATGAAAACTCCGCGCAGCAGGGTTGGATTACCAATTGGTGGATTTGCGGGCCGTTTGCGAACGAGCGCGGACAAGGCTTTGAAGAACCGCTCGAACCGGAAAGGGAATTCTCCCTGAAGACCACTTATGAGGGCAAGGACGCTTTGCCACTCAATTTTCGTCGAGTTCCGGTGTCGTTGACAGATGGTGTCCTTGATATAGGTGCAATGTTGCGCCCGAATAAGGAAGCAGCGGCATTCCTGGTAACCGCGATCCGTGTCGAGAATCTGGATCCCAACTCCCTACTGAGCATCGCGTCCTCGAGCCCGTTCAAATTTTGGAACTACAAAGCATTTTGGAAAGAGGATGCCGCCCCGCAAGGCAACCTTGGAAGCTTGATGTTGGAACGCGATGTGGAGCGTGACTTCGGGTTTGATCAGGACGTGCTGGGCATGAAGTCAATTGGCGTGGAAGACGGGTGGAATGTCTTGGTTCTCAAAGTCGCTTGTAGTGAAGGCCCCTGGAAGGTTCGCGCGAGAATCACAAATCGAACCGACGCGCGCGTGGATCGCAATGTTCTGAAAGTCGAGCAAATCGACGACTTCGAGAAGTTGAATGCGATCGCCACCGCGAAGAAGCGGCGCACGATTCCGCCGCAGAACCCAAACTACGGCCCCCTTGGCCGCAAGATTGCATTAGGCTTGGGTGCGCTGTTTGCGCCCAAGAGTGACCGCAACCAAAACGAGGCATTAAAGTGGCTGCGCGAGGTTCGAGAAGAATTCACGAAGAAGCTGGCTGCACAAAAGCTGACTCCTGAAGACTGTTTGGAAGAAAGCGCCGTCATTGAATTCCTCCTCGCCGAAGCCTCCAAAAGCACCTCTCGCGTTGCTTCCGGCAAAGAAGAAAACAAACGCCGCGAGCTCTTAGAGCAAGTCTTAAAACTTGACCCCAAAGCGGCGCGCGCGGCTTTGGAGTTGGCCAAGTATTACTCGGGCACGTTTCGCAATCCGACGGAGGCTGATCGCTATGCGAAGATGGCGGTCACGCTTGCACCCAAGTGGGTTGAGGCTCGCGTGTTTGCGGCTCGTGTTGCGACCATGAAAGGTCTCGATGGCGAAGTTGAGCGAGAACTGAACGCGCTCCTCAAAGAGCATCCCGATCATCCGAGTGTGCTGCGCTTTGCCGGCTACTACCGCGGCTTGCGCGGCGATTACGCGGGCTCCGACGAACTGTTCAAGCGCTGCCTCGAGAAGGGCGATTTCACCGATGAATATTGCCGCGAACGCCTTTTCACTCGCGCCGTCGAACGTAATGACACCCAAGCTGCCTTGAAATATGCGGGCGAAACGCGCCAGCTCAATCCCTTCGATCTCGCCTCGAGCGAAGGATTGATCCAGCTTTTCCTGGCCACCGGCGATCTTGAACGCGCTATGGCTGAGTGTGAGCGCGCGCTCAACATCTGCCCGCGCGAGGACAATTTCCTGGCGCGCAAGGGCGAAATCTACATGCGCATGGCCGCGCGCGAGCCGGCCAAAGCCGCCGATTTCAAGGTCAAGGCGATTGCCGCCTATCGCGAAGCCATCAGATGCAATCCCAACCGTGAAGACCTTGTGCATTACCTCGAGTTCCTGGCGCAGGAAAAGCCCGAGTGGGAGGTCAAGCTCCAGGAGAACATCGAGGCGCGCATTGCTGATGCGCTGCAAAAGCCCGTCGATGGCAACGATCCCTATCGCGTCGTTTATCGCGACGAAATCACCGTCGTGAACGACGACGGCACCAAGAGCATTTACTTCCAATACGCCTACCGCATCTGCAACGACGATGGCCGCGAGGTGCTGCAAGAACTGGGCGCGCCCGCCTACTCCGACCAGGTGGGCCGCTGCGTGGGCGCGCGCGTTTACCGGCGCGATGGCAGCACTGAGGAAGGCCGCCGCGTGGAATCGCAGGCCATGCTGCCGCCGCTCGATGTCGGCGACATCGTGGCCGTGCGCTATCGCGTTAGCGACACCGCGCAGAGCTTCTTTGGCGACTTTTTCGGCGCCATTGAAACCCTGGGCGACAACGTACCCGTGGACGAAGTGCGGCTAGTTTACGTGCTGCCCAAAGCGCGCAAGTTCTACGAATATGGCGTCAACGGCGCGCCTGAAGCCGAGCGCCGCGAAGAGGGCGACAAGGCCGTCTGGACGTTCTCGGCCAAGGGCCTCGCCCGCGTGCCGCGCGAGCCCAGCCAGTTGCCGCTGACGCAGATGGTGCCCACGGTGCAAGTCAGCACCTATGAAAACTGGAAGGACTTCGGGCGCTGGTACTACAACTTGATCAAGAAACAACTCGAGCCGACGCCGGAAATGAGGGCGAAAGTCGCCGAGCTGACGGCCGGTAAGGCCACGGAGCGCGACAAAGCCCGCGCGATTTACACCTGGGTGGTCACCAATATCCGCTACAACGCCGACTGGCACTTTGGCGTGCACGGCTACAAGCCGTTTTCGGCGGGCGCGATTTTCGAGCGCTGCATCGGCGACTGCAAAGACAAGGCCATTGTCATCTGCACCATGCTGGGCGTCGCGGGCGTGAAGGCCTATCCCGTGCTCATTCGCCTCGCCGATTCCTCGGAGCCGCGCGGCCGTGAGGACATCACCTTGCCGATGCCGCACCATTTCAATCACGCGATTGCGTACATCGAATACGCCGATGGCCAGGGCCAATTCGTTGATGGCACCGCGACGTTCAATGGCTTTGAGGAGCTGCCGGGTGGCGATGCGGGCGCGCACGTGGTCATCGTTAGGCCCGAGGGCGGGGTGCAAACGCAGATTCCCACGCCCGGACCGGCGCAAAACGCCGCAATTGAAGAAGCCTCGCTGGAGTTCCTTGGCAATGGCAAGGTCAAACTCAGCGTGAAGCTGACCGCCACCGGTGATCGCGCCAGCTTCCTGCGCGCGATCTATTTGCAAAGCGGCACGCGCGCCACACAGATTGAGAACCAGTGGGCGCGCCACAAGCCCGGCGCCAAGGTAGTCACGGTCGATGCCAACGACCTCGCCAATATCGACGTCACGCCCGAGGTGAGATACGAAATCGAGATCCCTGACGCCTACAGCACCGACGCGCAGGGCAACATCGAAATCGCCGCTGCGCTCAACCCGCTGCTCTTTGCCAAGGGCATGGCGGCGGCCACGGCCCGCCGCACTGACATTGCCATGAACGAGCCCTATCAGTGGCAAAGCACCTTGCGCATCAAATTGCCCGAGGGCCGAGGCCTGGAAAAAGCCGCGTCATTCCTCAGTGACGCGCACGGCGTAACGCTGGGCGTCAACGTCGAGGTCATTGACCGCGAAATTGTCATCACGCGGAAGTATTCATCAGGCGGCGGTGTGATTACGGCGGCGGACTATCCGAAGCTGCGCGAAATGATGCTCGCCCACGACCGCGCCGAGGCAGCCAATCTGCGCTTGGTCAAGGAATAAGACGGAACCACACATGAACACGCGTGTAACCGCATCAAAGACACTGAAGTCCTGGCGCTCTAGCATGTTCATGAGTTGTTTTTATGCATTGGCGTTGGGGCTGGTGGCGCCGCTTGCCGCGCAAACGCCCGATCAAGCCGCGCTGGAAACGATTTTTCTCGATGAATCACTCGGTGCGCTCGATTTCGACGCCCATGCCGCAAAGCTCCTGCCGATCATTGAAAAGGATCCCTCGAGCGCGGAAGCCATGCTGGCCCTGCGCGTGCTGCGCGACAACGACGATAAGCTGGCCTCGCACGACGCCATTCTCGCATTGCTTGCCAGGCTTGAACCCGCGAACTTCAAGCTCTGCGGCGCGCAGGCCGCCGAATTCGCCGACGCCTACGTTCATTACGCACGGCGCGCCGATGCCTCGCCAAAACCGCTTGAGGTGTTTAAGCGCTGGCGCGGCATCACGGCCTTTTCGGTCATTGGCCCCTTTGCTGACTACGGCGCATCAGCCCACGACGATGCGTTTGCGCCCGAAGTCCGCTGCGACTTCGCCGCCGAGCAGCGCGGCGTTTATGGCACCGTGCGCTGGAAACCCCTGTCGCACTTTGACGAATGGGAAGATCGCCTCGACCTTGACCTGCACGCGCGACACACGGCGTGCGGCTACTACGCCGCCACGGTGCTCAACGCGGCTGGCGAGTGCGAAGTGCAGCTCGATATTGAGATCGGCGGCCCGGGCAAGGTCTGGCTGCGCGGCGTGCCGCTGCTTGACCTGGATACCCGCGCCAGAGATTTCCCGAACATCCGGCTGCGCGTGAAGCTTTGCAAAGGCGAGAACCTGCTTTTGGTGAAAATCAGTGGCAACGCGTGGTTTCGCGTGCGCGTCCGCGATGGAGACGGACAGCCCTTTTCAGGCAAGTGCAACACGCCCGTTACCGGCGCCCACATGATTTCCGGCGCAGCTCCGTTGATTTCCAGGCCGGCCTGCCAGGATGCGGGCTTGTTCGAGCGCGCTCTTGCAAGCCTCGATCAACTGATCCGCGACGTCGCGGAGGACGAGCTGGACGATGAATCACGCAAAGCGGTGCTGGCCAAGTTGCACGTTAAGGGCGCGGTGTGCGCCCTGGCCCTGAGTGAAATCTACCGTGTTAACCGGCTCGACACACTTTCATCGGAAGCTATGGAACGTGCGCGCGGCCATTTGCCCGAGCACCCGCAGGTTGCGCTCGCGCTGCTCAGTCGCGCCGCGAACAGCTCTCATTTTTCCGGCAGTGAATTGAACACACTTCGCCGAAGTGAACTGGCGCGTATGATGAAGTCTGAAAAGCCGTCGGCTGCAGTATTGTTGGAGCAGGCGCTGCTGATGGCACGCGACGAACGCACCAGTGAAGCCATCGATTACTGCGAGCAGGCCTGCAGCGCGAGCCCGCGTGCATGGCGCGTGTTACTTGAAATGGCGGAGATTTTCCAGCAACGCGCATGGCGTACGGAGTGGCTTGCTGCGCTCGAGCGCGCGCGCAAGATCGCGCCTAAAGCGCCTGCCGTGATTCGCGCCTTTGCGCGTTACCACGAGTATGGCTCCGAGGCCGCCAATGCGCTTGCCGAGACCACTCGCCTTGCCGAAATCTGGCCCGGCGACCCGAATCTGCGCGTCTCCCTGATCTCGCAGCTTCTGCGCGCCGCCAAGCCGCAGAAAGCGCTTGAACTCGCTTCTGGCATGGTGGCGATGCGTCCGGGCGATGCCTATGCGCTGCGCCGCCAAGCCGAGACATTCGGCGCCCTTGGCCGCATTGAAGATGCGCTCAAGTGTTACGACCTGCTCCAGACCTACACCTCTCGGCCTGAAACCGTGCTCAAAGACGCGGCTAACCTGCTGTTCGCCCACGGTCGCGACGCAGACGGCAAGGCCATGCTCGAGCGCATATTGAAAGCCGCGCCGGATGCGCACGATGTGCGCCGCTGGCTGGAACGACTTAATGGCCAGAGCGACCAGTTCTGGAAGCCTTGGGCCATGAGTGACACGGAGTTGCTGAAGCGGCCCATCAAGCCCGAAGACTTTCCCCAGTGCGGCAGCGTGGTGCTGCTTGATGAACAGGTGCAGGTGATTCATGAAGACGGCAGTTCACGCATGTACGTCAGGCAGGTTCGCAAGATTCTGACGCAAGACGGTGTGGATGCGCGCGGCAAAGCGCGCCCCAACGGCGAAATCTGCGCCGCGCGCACGATCAAGCCCAACGGACAAGTGCTGGAGCCGGTCACGTTCCGGGGCAACAACATTGAGTTTCCTGGGCTTGAAGTAGGCGCGCTGATCGACCTTGCCTATATTTCCACAGAAGATGAAAACCCGTGGCGCAACGTAAACTCGGCACGCTTTTATTTCGCCGACCAGATGCTGGCCGAGCCTTTCCTGATCAGCCGTATGGTGGTCGTCGTGCCGGCCACGATCGTGCCCGACATCCGCTATCACAACTGGCCCGCAGACGCGGTCCGCACCGAGGCCCGCGACGGCCGCAACATCGTTCGCACGTTTGAGGTGCGCCAAGCCGCATTCAAGGAGCGTGAGGCGTTCATGCCCAGCGCACTGGAGTTCATTCCGTGGCTTGAGTTCACGCAGGCCCACGATTGGCGCATTCGCGCGCGCGAACTTTCGGAAGAAGGACTCCAGCTGTTGCGCACGACGCGTGCCGTCAGCGCCATGGCCCATGACCTCACAAAGGGCTGCAACACGGATGAAGCCAAGGCGCGCGCGATTTACGCTTGGGTCAACACACACCTTCTAACGGAAGGCGATTCGCGCAACGCGCATCAGGCGATCAAGGCCCGAGCCGGCGACCGGCGCCAGACCTTCGCGGCGCTGTGTTTTGCGGCCGGAGTGGAGCTGGGTTTTGCCTATGCCGACGCGCCCTCGGCTTACCGTGGCGGCCAGGTGGAAGCGCTGCCCACGCCGGACTGGGCTGGCCCGGGTGAGAACGATTTCAAGACCTTCCTTTTCATCGTGAACGCCGAAAACGCACAGCGGATTTTCGTGAGCCTGGACGCGCGCCTGCGCCCCTTTGGCGCACTCTCGCAGCGCCTTGACGGAGCGCCCGCGATCATCGTGGAACGGGGCGCGGCTTCATTGATCACGCTGCCCGGCGGGCAATTCGGGCGCGATGGATTCCGCAACGTAACCACTATCGAGCTTGAGGCCGATGGTTCAGCACGGGTGCAGGGCGCCGTTGAGACCCACGGCGAGCGCAGCTACGAGTTGAAGGACGTCGTGCGCAAACAAGCCGAAGAGGAGCGCGCGCGGGAATTGCAGGAGCAGATCGCGGAACAGTTCGCGGGCTTTGAATCCGAAGCGTGCACTTTTGCCGACCTCGAGAAACCGGGCGTGCCATTGACGCGGGCTTTCAAGGGCAAAGTGGCCCGCCTCGCCCAGCAGGCCGGCGCCAAGCTTGTGCTAACGCTGCCGCTTGAGAAATTCGGGCCGTTGCTCTCGGCGCTGGTGAACAAAGACAAGCGCGAGTTTGATCTTGTGCTTGATTTCGACCTGTGCCAAACCGACGAACTGCGCATCAGGGCCCCGGCAGGCTGGCAGTTCGAGAAGCTGCCGCACGATGTCCTGCTGCCCTGCGCGCCCCTTTCATACTCGTTGACTTTCACCCTCGAGGAGAACACGCTCGTGGTCAGGCGCAGCCTGCGGCTTGGCCCGGGCCGCGTCGCCGTCAATGCCTACGCGGACTTCGTGCGCGAGATCCGCAAGTTGAGCCAGGGCGAAGACGTGACGCTGCGCCTTGTCAAAGAGGGCACGCCGGCCGCAAAGCCGGAGGAAGTCCAGCCCAAGTGACCGCGTGAGAATGCGTCCAGAGCCAGACACTTATCTGCGACCGGGGATTACCGCCGTCGCCGCGCGTGTTAACATCAGCGTGTCTTTGACAACTCAACTGGGGGCGATCGGTATCGACCGTGAGGACCCGGTGGCAGGGAAGGATGCCGAGGACGTCAGTGACCTCGTTAAATATCTGGCAAAAAATAATTGCCAATGAACCGGCGTATGCTCTCGCAGCCTAAAT
>JADLFN010000081.1 GCA_020845475.1 Planctomycetota bacterium | reverse complement strand
TCTTCCTGAAACACAGGTCAGGCGTTCATTTCTTTGGTTCCGGACAATCAAAGCTGCTTCACAAGGCGCTTCTAAGTGGATCAAGCGCAAGCGCCGAAGGGCAGCAAGGGACCGGCCACCCAAAGCGCCACTCGCCTGATTGCTCGGCCCTTCCAGTTTGACCTGACATTGATTGCTTGCCGGTTTTGAGCAGCGGTGCTGCGTTGGGCTGCTATTTCTTGTGGGCGCCTGACGGACGCTTGGGTGCCTGGTACCACTTTGGTGGAACATCCAGCAGTCCGATTTTCTTGGCCTGCATTAGCGCCATGACCAGTGCGCCGCTCCAGTTGGGTTCCGCAAGCAGACCGACTTCGTGAAGGCCCTGTGCCAAACGTTGAATGTCGCGCTCGAGATCGGCGGGAATTCTGACGTTGCGTTGCGTCTTCTTCTTGTCGGACATGAACGCAACGTAGTCGGCCCCACATCGCATACAATCATCCCAATGGGATGCATTTACGCCCATGTTATTTTCAAGTCAGGTCAGGGGAGTTAAGCTCCCGCAAGTGCCCATGCATCGAACCGGCCGGACCAGATAGTTCAGACCCGGGCCGTCGTCCGTCGCGTATCCAGCCCGCGGAAACCGCTGTTGGAGCGGAGCAAAGATTGGAGCTGATCGATGGGAAAACGCCGAAAGTACAGCCAAGACGAATTGCTCAAGATCATGGCCAAGACGCATGGGTACTGCCACCTGTGTCCGGCAGGGCCATACAGTTTGGACGACTACGGTGAGAGATGGCAGGTCGAACACTCCACACCGCTGTCCAAAGACGGTCGGGACGACATTCGGAATTGGTACGTGGCGTGCGTGAAATGCAATCAGTGCAAAGGAGTGGAGAGCAGCGCCTCCTTTCGGAACAAGTCGGGCGTCGGGGGTGTACCGTTCTCAACGCAAGAGAGGACCAGGCATGCAATGCTGAACTTCGTACGTATTCCCGCACTTCTGCTGGTTGCGGCACTTGGCTTGATGGGCCTTGAGGCGACAATTGACGGTCCGGAACGCGTTTCACAATCGCGCAACATGCTAATGATCGCGAGCGCTATCGTTGGGGGACTCTTGCTCGCCGTTGCCGGCCTCTGGTACGTCTTCAGCGTTCGCGGCCGTGAAGAAAGGCCGCGTCGCGGCAAATAGCCGCCCAGGCTGAGAACCCACGGTCATGTGAACGCCATACCCACATCCTCTTGAAAACTCAAGTTCTACGCACCAGTACTGCACGAGACACAAATCCACACCCAGAAACACGCACTTTCAACCTGCGCGCGGACAGCCACTGCATTTAATCTCATATCGCTGTACCGAGTCCTTTGGTCAAACTGGGGTCACTCGCTAGCCAGGAACGCCGCTGTCCATTTGAGGATGGACGCGGATCAACATTTGCGGTGGGAAGCGCAGCTTGGCCAGCGACGGTCTCGACGAAAGCAGTTGTCCCAAACTATAGTCTCCCAGAATACTAGGGCCCAGGACCGCCATGATCATTGACCAAATGATTTCCTACGCCGATGACGTGGAAAAATCGGTCCGTGGCGCACTGCAATCAACCGCGGCACAGAGAGGAGAACTCGCCTTAAGCGCGCACAACATTCATCGGACCGTTGTTGCCGACTACTTGCCTCGTCGCGCCCTCCGCCAGTCCGGGGTATTTTTCACGCCAACCAACTGGGCTCGGCGGCTGGTCGCGCTGGCTCAGCAATGCGCACCGATTCGGGCCGTAACCGCTTTCGATCCGGCATGCGGAGCCGGCGACTTGCTTCTGGAATGCGCTCGTAAGGCCGGACCCAGAAAGACAATTGCGGGTACTTTGAAGTTCTGGGGAAAACTACTCGGTGGGGCTGACATTCATCCAAGCCTGGTTCGTGCAACCCAGCTTCGCCTTGTCGCTTTAGCGCTTCACCTCTGCCGGGGTGTAAACGAAGAGCAGGATTTGGACCGGCTTGTAGCCGCGCTCCCCAACTTCACTAGCGCCGATTATCTGGCAGTAGAGCCGGGCGACTTCGATTGGAAGATCGCGCTCATGAATCCGCCATTCATCAAAGTGCCGGCGCCCGATGGCTGCCAATGGGCATCGGGCAGCGTCAATGCCGCTGCCGTCTTTCTTGAGCGTGCCTTGGCCCAAGCGAAACCGAATGCGGTGGTGGGTGCACTTCTGCCCGATGTACTCCGAACTGGAACGCTTTATGAGGGGTGGCGGCGAGAGATCGGTTCCATCTCGCGAATCCACCACTGTGTCTCGCTGGGGCAGTTCGCACGGGACGCCGATGTGGACGTCTTCCTACTCGTTGCGAAAAAGACGAAGCTTACAGCTGTTCGTGGATTCGCGTGGGCGCTGCCAAGAAAGTCTGCCGCTGAACTTCGTGTAAGTTCCAAGTTCGATGTCCATGTCGGTGCTGTGGTCCCGCACCGTCACAAGAAGACGGGACCTCTTGTTCCCTACTTAGACGCCCACGATGGCACAGATCGGGCATCCGTTCGGAGCATTAGTTCCCGCCGTAAGTTCAACGGGACGCTATACAAAGGACCGTTCGTTGCGATCAGGCGGACATCGTCGCCAAAAGACAAGATGAGGGCACGCGGTCTTGCTTACCTCGGGAATCAAGAAGTTGCTGTTGAGAACCACCTCATTGTGGCCATCCCTAAGAAACCTTCGTCGCGCGCATGCAAGAGACTGCTGCGTGTGCTGCAATGCAGCCGCACCAATACGTGGCTCAACAGAAGAATTCGTTGTCGGCACCTTACCGTTGGTTCAGTCGAAGGGTTGCCTCTTTGGGGGTGGAAGTGAGTGCAAAGTCCATTCGGTTTTCGCCCGCCATCCTAGCACGTCTCGGCGAGGAGTTAATCGCCAGCCCCGCGCAGGGGCTCGTAGAACTTGTCAAGAATGCATATGACGCGAACGCGCGCGAATGTGTCGTTGAGCTGCATGGCGTCGACGTTGTCGGAGGTCACGTCCTGATCAGTGACGATGGCGATGGAATGGATGAGTCTGACATAGAGGACGGCTGGCTTCTCCTCGGTGCGTCGCGAAAGGAACCTTCCTCGCCACTGCCTGCTACAAGTCGAGTTCCTTCTGGGAGTAAAGGGCTTGGACGTTTGGCGGCCATGCGTCTTGGAAAAAGCGTTTCGTTGGAGTCGTTGCCACGTCGCGCACCCAACGACTTGTTTCAACTGGATATCGACTGGGAGCTTTACGAAGGAGTGCCTGCAGTTGAGGACGTGGATCTTTTCATCAAACGGCGACCTGCACCTAAAAGCCGCCGTGCGGGCACGGTGGTCAAACTGGTAGATCTGAAAAAGCCCTTTGGAAAAGCTGAAGTTGCCCGGCTTGCCAAGGAGCTGGTGCTGTTAACTGATCCCTTCGCTGCCACCGAGGCGCAGGGAAATGCGTTTCGCGCTCGATTGAAGTCCCCTGAATACACTGAGCTAGAAAAACTGGTTGAAAATGCCTACTTCGACGAGGCGGAGTATCACCTGGTTGCGAGTATTGACGCGCTAGGCAAAGCCTCCGCTGAAGTCTTTGACTATCGCGGCAAGCGTGTATTTGCGGCAGCACATCACGAAATAGATCGCTCTATCGAGGGAAAACGGGTCGTCGGAGCTGGACAGCCTTACCGATGCCCAGAGATGAAGTTTGAACTCCATCTCTTCGTGTTGGGACGTGCCTCATTCAGTGGGCGGGAAACGACGATCGAAGAGGTGAAAGAATGGCTCAATGCATTTGGTGGAGTGCGGCTCTACCATCGCGGAATCCGTGTAATGCCTTACGGTGATGCGGAAAATGACTGGCTCACGCTGAACCTGCTGAAAAACAAGGATCCTCAACTTCGCCCCACCACGGCAACCTCAATTGGACGGATAGTAACTGACGATCGGGCGGGGCAGCTTCAGGCCAAAACAGATCGTTCAGGCCTTATCGAGAATGAAGCATTTCACGAAACACGACGGTTTGCGATAGACGTTCTGGAATGGCTTGCCCGCAAGAGGATCCGTGAGCGCGATCAGCGGTTGCGCGCCAAGAAGACAGTGTCGGCGAATCGAGCCAAGAACGCGGCGAGTGATTTGGAGAAAGTAGCTCAGCAAGCACCCAAGAAGCTGCGTGCCGACATTCAAAATGCAGTTTTGTCCCTCCAGAGGGCCATCGAGGTCGAGACTTCTGCGCTGAAAGAGGAAGTGGAACTCTATAGATCTTTGGCGACAGCAGGAATTACAACGGCGATGTTCGCGCATGAATCCCAAAAACCTCTTGAACAGATACCGATCATGGTGGATTTGCTAGTAACACGCGCTCGGCGGCATTGTGCTGCTGTTTTCGACAAACACCTTGCAGATCCGCTTGCACAAATCCGCGAAGCGGCTGCAACTGTTGCCGCAGCTGCCACCCTGCCACTGGGACTTCTCGATCGCCGAAAGCGCCGCAAGCAGGCAGTGAACGTCCATGAAGTCATTACTCAATCGGCCGCATTGTTGCGGGATTTTGCCGAACGCCGGCGAGTTAGCATTAAATTTAGTCTCGATGCGACGAATTACGCTGTGTTTGGTACGCCAGCCTCAATTGAATCTATCGTTTTGAACTTCTTCGCAAACTCACTGTACGCGCTTGAAAAGGTTGATGCGAGCTCACGGACCATCCATGTAGTGACTCGCAATGACCCGGGCGAAAAGCTATTCGTATCAGTTGGTGATAGCGGCCCTGGTATTCGGGGCATCGCAGTGGAGGACATATGGTTGCCTGGGCAAACGACCAAACAGGGTGGTACGGGTTTTGGTCTGACTATTGTGCGTGACGTTGTTGCGGATCTTGGCGGGTCCGTTGGCGTAAAGGAAAACAGTATACTTGGAGGCGCCGAGTTTTCGGTATTGCTTCCGTGCATTGCTGGGAGCATCGCATGAGTCCGTCTCAATCAATTCCAAGAAATGTCGCTGTTATCGACGACGATGAAAACATGCGGGGAATGACGGCAGAGTTTTTGCGTGACGCGAGCTTTGAGCCCATCATCCGAAAGGACACAATCGATCAGCTGCCCCAGTTCGTTAATTGGATTCGGACAAACAAGATCTGGGGAGCCATATGCGATCATCGCCTGAGCACAGGTGGACTGAGCATCAAATTCAGCGGAGCAGAAATCGTAAGTACGTTATTCAAAGAGAACGTTCCAGCCGTATTGCTTAGTAGATTCGACACCATCGATGCGGATGCGACCATCCGTCCCTATCGGCGCTACGTTCCGAAACTGTTGAGTCCGGAGGAATCGGGAGCGGAAGCCCTTCATGCTGCGTTGGACGCATGTGCTCGGGAAATCACTGGCACCGTTCCATTGGAGCGCAAATCAAGACGAGTACTGGTCCGCGTTCTAGAAAAATCTAACGAAGCGAACAAAGAGATGTTGGACGTCATGGTCCCGACTTGGCGCACAACGAAGGCTGTTCGGTTTCCGCTAGACTTGATTGAGGACGCCGCACTTCGAAAAAGCGTAGGTCCAAAATCTCGCCTGTTCGTCCACGTCAACATTGATGCGGAGCGTTCAGAGGATCTTTTCTTCCATGACTTCGAGAGAGCGACTGAAAAAGATGACAAGGACGGGCTTGCCTAACCTAGCGATTCTCGATGTTGGTGCGGGCAATTGCGCCGTGATCATCGGCAGCAAAAATGTTGTCGTAGTGGATTGCGGACTAGGGGGTACGTTAGCTGAGTTCCTACTTTCCCAAGGTATCAAGAGTGTGGACCTGGTGATTGTTTCTCACGCCGATGAAGATCATCTTGCGGGCCTTCAACCAATCCTCTTGGATCAAAATGTCAATGTCGCCGAAATCGCAGTGAATTCTAACCATCTGAAGTCTACGGATGCATGGAACGATCTCAGGCACGTGGCTGCAAATCGTAAGCAACGAAAAGGCGGGTTTCCTGCGTTCATCCTTGACCTATCACGCGAGAGGTTTGGACGGCGAGATTACGGCGATTTTGGAGTAGAGGTCCTTGCGCCGTCACAGGCGGACCTAATGGCCGGCGTGGGTGGTAAGCCCTTGGACGCGGAAGGGAAACCTATCAACCGCACTTTTACCTCAAACAGTCTTAGCGTGGTGGTAAGAGTTGAAGCAACGAAGGACGCAGCAGTTTTGTTGACTGGAGATCTGGACGAAACTGGGCTACGGTGCATTGAGCGCGACAATTCACGGTTGGCTGCGACAACAATCGTGTTCCCACATCACGGTGGTCTTCCAGCCGGTGCAAGTTCGGCTGACTTTACAAAGCGACTTCTTGATCGCGTTCGTCCGAAACGAGTGCTCTTCTCAATTGGACGAGGCAAGCATGACACCCCTCGCCAGGAAATAGTTGAGGAGGTGCGCAAGAATTCAGCGATTGAGTACATCGGCTGCACTCAACTTTCCGAAAACTGTTCAAAATCCATTCCAGGGCTTAGCTCGATGGGCCATTTGTCTAGGCTTCCTGCATCTGGAAAGTCGCGCGGACACTGTTGCGCCGGGACAATTCGCATCAACCTGGGAAGTGCCGAGCTTCAACACGATCCTCTAGACAAAGCACACCAGGATTCCGTCAAGAAACATATTCCGGGCGCTCTTTGCATGAAGGACACTGCTTCTTCTCCGCCGAGCATGGCGAAACGCACATAGAGCGATCGCCATTTGTCTCTCGCTGAAGCTTGTTTCTCCAAACACAAAAGATAGCTAGTTGCGCCCTTTTTCGGAGTCTACAGAAATCCATCGCCAAGCCCGTTGTGCTCCAAATCCGCCAAGCTCATCAACGCCCTCCGGCGAACCAGTAGGATTGAGGAACACCAAAAACCAATAGGCAAGAACCGAAACTATTCGCATTCCACAAGGAGGACGAACATCATGTTTGTGGCGGGCAACACATCAAGTTTGATCCTTGCTCACAAATCCGTCATCCAAATCTAACCGCGGCGGAGGCACGATATTTGGAATGCGGTCGGCTGGGGTCACATCTCCGATATCCAATTCGTGATGGCTCAGGCCCCAAGCGACTGCCAAGCGACGCTGTTCGTCGACGCGGGTCGCAAGCGCAGCTGGAACGGGAACATAAGATTGACGGATTCCATCGTTTGCAGCATAGAATTTAACCCAGTCGTTCAATTCACCGAAGACATTCTTGAACAAAGGAAGTTCGCACCCACCTCCGGTAAGCAGAACGGGGATATGATTGTCCCAAATCCAATTTGACTGCGGAACCCGATTGATCTTTAGATCGCAGATTACGCTGCTGAGCATCGTCCCACACGCATGGACCAGATCCTTAACAGCTTGTCCAAGCGCGGCGTCGACTTGTGACGTCGTCGGGAGGTAGCGCTCAATGTCCTCAGCTATCGGCTGAAGCGGGTCGTGCTCGGCTCTGAGTTTTCGCGCAAGGCCATCGTGCATTTTCTTGATTGCATCGACTCGTTCCTGAAAGAGCCTGATCGTCCCGAACTGTTTGACGTTCGCTGTCAGGAGGCTGTATTGATCCGTGGCCTTGCTCCCATGCAGATTGAAACTGCAAACGTCGAGGGTTGCCGCCCCCACGTCAACCATCACATGGATGCCGTCGCGACGTTGCTCTGAACGGGCATATCCGATTGCAGCTGCGACGACCTCCGGCAAAACGCGAAAATCGCACGAAAGTTTGTCAGGATCCTGCTTCCAGTAGTCGGGAAATTCTTCGAGATGGTGCAATTCACGTTCAGCTTTCCCTACCGTGATGTCCGCTTCAAGGACTGAAAGCAGCCATGCGGCTTTGCCCACGCGATTGAAACGTTGATTCTCTTCGTTACCGTCCATGCACGGCGAGGGAACTCCAAGGTTCACGCTCCATTTGAGCTGTGAGAAGCGCCGCAACACGTCACTTCTAGATTCCAACAGCCATTGACGAGAGTACCGCATTGCCAGCGCCAAGTAGGCGACGGCTATGACTTCGGCTGAGAGCTTGTGATGGCTCGGGCCCTGATTGCTTCTCAGCGGTTTGTCCTTGGCGAACAGCTCCAGCTTGATGTCGCCCACTTCTACCGCGCCATCGCGAGACGTGTTTGCACGTAAGGGCAATAGGCAACGTCCGTCTTTTACCCACAGCTTTGTGGGAAGCAAGAACGCCATTGACTTGTGGGAGTGCTCTCCAAATTCTACCGCGTAGGGAGGGATAGCCCGGTTGAACGGCGCTTGAATTACTATCTTTGAGGCAGAGGTTCCGAAGTCAATTCCCATAACCACGTCGAGCACTCCATCCTTCCCTGGATGCGCATATTGAAGAGCAGTGGCGTCTATGCCAGCAGGAACTGGTTTCTGACTCCGACCAATTTGCGCGCTGCTTCCGCTCTCGCCGCGAACTGTTTTGTCTGTCATTGGCCACTCACATGAAGAGATCAAGAAACCTGAATTATTGCCACCGCAATCTCTTGGGAATCCGACTTCACTCGGCGCCGCGCTTCGATTTTCAGCTTTTGCTGATTCACTCGACTTTGGAGTGCCTGTAGTCTTCCTTCTGTAGCCTTCACCAGCGAGTCGCGCTTGAATGTTCGGTGTCGCCCCAATGTTTCCTCTAGCTTACCAGTTTGCTGGCGAAGATGTTCTTCTAGAGTCGCAAGTTGAATACTGGCCCGGTCCTCGTTTCTTGCGCTGATCTCCCGCGTCACAGATTCAAAATCGTCGTAGAGCGCTCCAAGTAAGACGTCCTTCGCGACACGATGGGCGCATTCAAGATCGACAACAATCGGGGCTTCGGGCCAATCCTGTCCCAGCGCGACGGCTGCACCAGCGAGCCTTTCTGCCATGTCGATACTCAGCAATTGCTGGTGATCAATCGTCGTCGCCGCAAAGGAAAGCCGCTCTATTTCTTGGAGCCCCTGAAAAGCCCATCGCGCAGCGGCCAGCACGTAAACCCCTGGTTCTGGAAGAAGAATACCCGGGCTGCGCTTGAGGGTCAAAGCCACCGCCGGTGTCAGTTGCTCGCCCTGCTCCGTGATTTGACGGCTCACCATTCGGACTAGGGGGTGGAACTGGGAGACGATCTCTTCTCCCTGCCGCGGCTGGCCAGTTACACGATTCTCAAATCGGCAACGAATCGGACGTGACGAAGCCGAAGCGAGCCTGGTCATTGCAAGCAACCGGGCGGCCCGGCTGAATTCAGCAAGGTCGAACTTTGCGCTATCTGACAAGCCAATGTCGTATACCAGCGGTGTAGATGGATCGACTTGCTGAATGTGACAGCCTGGATAGCGCGCGCGGAGATGGTCCAACACGTAACTCCGGATGTCCTCGCCGCCGATCCAGCGATTCAAGTCCCGCGCAGCTTGAACCTGTTTCAGAATATAGTCCCCGTAAGCAATCAAGTTTGCTGCGTTTTGCTCGAGCTGGTTCTCCTCTACGCGAAGATTTTCCAGTGCAATCCGAGTTTGTTCGATACGCTGTTCCTGCTCTTCGGGCGTCAGTCCGCGGGAAAGAAGGTCTATTTCCAAGTGCCGAATCTCGTCGCCCAGTATCGCCTCAAAATCTCCAAGTGCGGCACGGCACAGATCCAGCTTTGCGTAGAGCTTCTCGTAAATTCGCGCGTCAATTGTATTTGCGTAAAGTATGTTCCAAATGACGACCTTCTCGGCCTTTTGACCAAGTCGGTCAATACGGCCAATCCTTTGTTCCAATCTCATTGGATTCCACGGCAGGTCGTAGTTCACAACTACTCTCGAGAACTGAAGGTCGACTCCTTCGCCGCCGACTTCCGATGAGAGTAGTATGTTGGGGCCCTCAGGATCGCTAAACCTTAAAATGGTCTCATCCTTAGTTTCCCGCTGTCCGCCTTTGAGTTGAATGCACGTGAATCCGTCGGACACTAGGCGCTCGTTGAGGTACTCCAGCGTTGCCCGGAAAGTTGAAAACAAAACGACTTTTTCACCGGGGTTGTCGCGCTGAAAGCTAGTCAACTCCTGTCTCAATCGTTCGTATTTTGCATCAGCCCGCTTGAGGTCGCCCAGGTCCACATAGTCTCTCGATCGCCGCACAATCTCGGTGACCAATGGACCGAGGGAACTGCGTCGCGCGTTGTCATCTCCTTCTTCGCCGGTCTCTTCGGATTCTTCCAGTTCGATAAGCCGCTGCTGCCAAGCGCGAAGCGATGCAGCCATGCTGCTTGTCATTTGACGTTGCGGCTGTGCCAGGAGGAACCGCTCGTTTACCGCGCACTGCATTGCATACTCGATGACAACCTCGCTCACTAAGTCGTAGAACCTCCGCTCGACAGGCTCCAGTTCAACGAAATGCGCAACTGGATAGCGCACTACCCGCCATTCCTTTACGTCCCTCTTTCTGGTCCGGGTTACAGCATGGGCCAAGAGGTTTACGGTTTCGAGGCGATAGGCCAGATTGCTTCGGACATCGTGCCGCGCCAGTCGTTCGGGTGAAATGTCGGCATCTTCAATCATCATTAACTGCCGACTGTTGCGAAGCAGCGGGTTGCTTCTCGCGGCTCCCAAGAGGTCGCGTAATTCGGTTGCGTTGACCTTTTGACTTAGCAACAGGTCACGCGCCTTCACCAAGGGTGCGTTCGCCTCGAGAATCCGTGCGAAGTCGTCCGGGCGCGTGAAAGTGTCCGGATCGAGTAGACTGAGAAGAGAGAAGAGGTCGCCACTGCGGTTGTGAATTGGAGTTGCAGTCAGCAGCACGATGTATTCCGACACTCGCTTTAATAGTTGACCAAGTTCATTAGTCTGTGTTCCTTCATTGCGCAAATGGTGCGCCTCGTCAATGATCAATAGGTCAATTAGTCGCTCTTCGCTTTCCATCGACCGAAGATACAGAGCGAGTCTTGCCGCCGACTTCCTACTCTCTTCGTCATCCCAGCCTCTGGGAGGGCGAAGACCCTGCAAACTCGCGATGATGGCGAAGCCCTTCGTACTAGCGTCCGCGTCCATCAGGATTTGCAGCGTTTGTCCAGCGTCGTTCAATTGTGCCGTCACGCCCATCTTGCTCGACAGTTCGCGTTGCCACTTTTCTCTGAGCGCGGCTGGGCAAAGCACGAGCAACCTTCGCATGTCGAAACGGCTTCGCAACTCCGTCCAGATTAGGCCGGCTTCTATTGTCTTGCCCAAGCCAACCTCATCTGCAATCAGAATACCGTTGACTGGTGATTCGAGGACTTTCACTACCGGCTTGAACTGATAGGCGTGAAAGTCGGTATTTGTGGCTTCCATGCTGTATATTACGTCGGCCAGTCGGCCCGAAAGTTTCACATGAGTCAGCGTGCGACGGAGGTCGATTGGCCTCCCAAGTTTCTTGGCCTCTAGCATGTCTAACGGGGAGAATCGGAGTTCACTCGCATCCTCCAATTGGTCCTCGGGGATCCAGCGGATGCCCTCCACAAACTGCACCTGAAGGAATTGACGGTCACGCCGAAGCTGTTTTTTGCCAGTTAGGACTCCGACCCGTGTAGGTTCGTGCAAAAGTCTTACTCGGGCTTGCCCATTCATGAACGTCTCCCTAGAGGTCTTCATTTTGGAGTAAGTCAGCGCTGTTGCCACCAAAATTGTGTTGGCGACCCACCTGAGCCATACGATGCGCCAACTTTCAGAAGGCTGGAAGTTGGTCGGTTCTGGCGTTGTTGCTTCGATTTGATTGCGAAAACTACGTCTTTTGCCGCATGTTGTTCCAACACCATCCGCCAATTTCTTCGTCTTCCGGAGCGCCAAAGCAAGAAATCTCAATGGTACACCCAAGTTCTTCCTAATCCCGAGTCGGCTGTTCAGGGGCTTCCGGCCTGGACTGCCGAATATCCTGACCTGGCGCGCCAAGCAGAATGCCACCCAACTGTTGTCGCGTCTCTTCATTCGATTACTTGAGCCTGAGACACAAACGTGGTCGTGCGTCGCGCCACTCTTGGCTCCAGAGTCTTGTTCTTGGTCGAAACGAGACACAAGAACTCTTGAAACAGTGGCCGGAAGTACATGTGAAAGCGTACGGCGGTGTCATCGAGGGCGACCGTGCAACGGACCAGTTCAAAGCCAATTCTGTGTGGCCGATTGCTGATGCGAAAGGGCGTGCGCCACTGATCTGCCCTCGATTGTGGGTCCAACTCAACACTAGCGGCTGCAGGGTCGGTTTGAGGACCAGAGTGTTTCAATGATCAAGGCATTCGCTCTTCGCTTTGGTCGCCGAGCGCCGCCGCTAGGTCACTGATGGTGTTTGTATAGACCAACGTTCCGAGGCGCTCCTTCCACGCAGCAGCGTGCCCACTGAGACTGCGTTGGGCCGCGCTTAGCAGGGTTAACCGATCGTCGCTGTTGTCGCGCAGGGCATTGCCGAGTTCAACAGCGGCGCTTCGATGGCGGACTACTCCACTCGCGAGAACGCGGGCTGAGTCCGTCGGAACGCCGAATCGGAGGTGCTCAGGGAACGCGACCACGGCGGGAGCCAAGACTCGCCCTTGCTCCTCTATCAGCTTCGACAACAGCGCTACACCTTGTTCGATGACTGCCTGCAGCACGTAGGACACGACACGCCCGTGAAGGCCTAGGAGGTCGTCCAGATCAAGCTTCGATACCGGCGTGATATCTTTGAAGCGTGCGCCATTGAGCCACGCGCTTACAGTTTCGAAGAACGGCATCTGCAGCGCGCTAGTCTCCGCATTGCCTTCCAAACGGTAGGCGTTGCGGAGCGCATCCTGTACGTCGACTTGTCCCCAAGCCCACTCCAGCATCGTGCGCACGACACTCGGATCGAGAGGGTCGGTGACGTTGGCCCAGTCCTCCCGCTGCGCCAACAGCCCGTTCTCGACGGAGTCGAGCAAGCGAGGGCGAGTCCCCGTCTCTCTAATCCACCCAAGCCGCCCGGCCGCCCGAATAGCAACGATGCGTTGAGCACGCAACTCGAACACGTTTTGCAGGAGCCGCCTGGATTCCGTGTCAGCTTGCTGCGAGGCGAAGGTCTGGTCGGCAAGGCGCACCGCCTCTGCTACCAGCGCTTCCTCGCCGACCTCTTCGGAGGCGAGGTCAATGAGAGTAGCGTCGATTCCGTCGATCATCGTGTGAAGGTCCGGAGTTGCCTCGAGATCGTTGTTCGTCAGCGGCGAGGACTGTCTCGATAGAGCCAGCTTCAACTGATCGACGAGCGATCGCAGAGCCCCACGCACTGGCTCACCGGGCGTTTGGCGCGCGACCGCTTCGACTTGCGGCCACTGGCTTTCGTTCGCGCAGATCACGAGCCCTTTCGTCGTCGCACCTGCGCGGCCGGCACGTCCGACGAGGTTCTTGATGTCCCTCGCGAGGAGGTTCTCCGGGCGTCCGCTTTTCTGACGCCGCTGCACCGAGTAGAGGACCAGCGTGCGAATCGGAAGGTTTACGCCCTCAGCGAGCGTGGTCGTACAGATAACGAACCGGATGTCGCCCTGTCGCAAAAGGGACTCGAGCACCTCCCGCGCCTCCTGCGGGATGTCTCCATGATGGAGAACCGCGCCAGCAGCAAGAACCCGGGTGCCGAGCCACTCGGAGCCGTACTCGAGTTCAAAGAACTGCACGACGGGCCCGAGCGTGTCTTTCGCTGCGAAATCGATGGGCCTTGGCAACGTCAGCGGGTACTGAAGCTGCTCGACCAGCTCTTCGGCCAGACCGACCGCGCCCTGATCGCCACGCTTGTTCGCGGCAAACACCGCCGCCGCACCCATAGATAGCGCCTTCCTCGCGGCCGCGATCGCCTGCGTCTTCATTGAGGCGAAGCCGTAAGTGTTCTTCTTGCCGGTTCTAGAGTTCAAGTGTTCGAAATCTGCGCGCGAGAGGAATGCGTCGACGATGAATCGCGTCGGGCTCGGCTCGTGCGGATGCATGTCGAGCGCGACGTTGGTGCTGGCGCCTTTCCCCTTCACACGGAGCACTGCGTACTCCGCGATTGCGGGCCGGTAGTCGCTACGCACGACCCCGTTAGCCGATCCCCCAAGCCACGCGTTGATCTCCTCGATGTTCGGAACGATCGCCGACACGAAGACGAAGCGTGGAGCCCCGCCCTCACGCGCCCTCATTCGTGCGAGGAGGAGCTCCAGTCCGACTCCACGCCCCCCACCATCGAGGAGGTGGCCCTCATCGCAGATGACCAAGGACACGCGACGGAAGAAGTCGCCGCCTGCGCCGAGCAATCCCGAAAGCGCTTCAGGCGTCGCCACGACGACGCGTGTGTCGTCCAAGTAGCGCACTTCGTCTCCCGTGGGAACAGTCCCTCCGTAGGCGCATCGTGCGCGGATGCCCAGGTCATTGAGCCGCTTGACAACGCTGTTCCGAAGCTCGGACGCGAGAGACCGATACGGCACCAGGAGGATCGCGACATCTGTACCGGTCGTCTTGGCGTGCCAGTAGAGGAGCGTCTCGCAGAGGGCGGTCTTGCCAGCGCCCGTGGGCATCTGCAGGGAGAAGGTCTCGTTGCGATCCAGGAGCCCGCGATTGATAGCGTCGATCTGCGAAGGGAAGAACTCCCAGGTGGGGGGACGCCGGGTAAGCAGTGAGCGCACGAAGGGAGTCCAGAACTCCGCGTTCTCCGTGCGAATCGGCAGCACGGCGCGCACGTTCGACGCGAGAAATCGCTTGGTGAGCTGCTCGAACAGCCGAGCCGGAATCCAAGCGTCCGGTCCGACTTGCAGCGCTTCCTGCGCTCGCTGAGCCGCCCTCGCGCCGATCGCCGCCAGTGTCGTCATATCGCCAATTCGGAGGGCACCGATGAGTTGACCGCCGACTTGCGACGTCATTTTTGCTGGTCGCGCGATGAGGTCGAAACAGGCCCTGTAGCCTTCGGCGTCGTCTGCATTGGGAGTCGCTTCGTGAAACGTCAGGTAGGCCGACGCGGGAAAACCGCCGCAGTAGAAAGCCGTAGAGGCGAACAGGGTTGCTTCCGACTTGGAGATGCCGACACGCTGAAGCCGCTCATCCTGCCCAGCCGCGAATTGCGCAAGAGCGTTGCCTAAACGCGCCCAGCCCGGCGCATCCTCGGAGCCGGTCCTCATCCGGTTAAACAACTCGCCAACTAGTGCGAAGTAATAGTCGGCGGTTCGGGTTCGAATGTGCGCGAGTTCGAGTGACAGCTGATTGACCTTGAATTGCTCAAGGTGCCGAAGCGTGTCGGCATCACCGACCCAACGAGCGAGCGAGGGCCTCATTTTGTTGGCTCCTTCAGAGCGCGAGGGGACGAGGACTTGGTCGGTCGCAGCTGCGATACGGCCTTATGCGCGGCGGCGAAGACCGCAGAGTACGTCTTTTTCAAGTCGGGCACTGCAATAACGACGACTGCGTACTCGGCCACCGCCTTCCTTGGTGCGTACCGCAGCTCATCGTCGACGAGCGACTTGCAGACCACGGCTACGGCGCGGAACTGCTTCTTGGCCTCGGGGTGGTCGGTCGCGTTGATGAAGCGATCAAGGTGCGCGATCTGTACGTCGCCGAGTGACTCAACGAGAGCCCGTTCACGGAGCCACACCAGCGTACGCACGAGTCGGCTCGTGCGATCCTTCGCACTGTCCTCGATGGCGCTCTGAATGGGCGTCGAGTCACCGTTGGTGGACTTCGTCTTCACCTCAGAACAGATCAGCACATCCTCATCACTAGCCTTGGGCCACGTTGGGAGCGTGAAGTGCAAGACGTCAGAGTGCGGAGCGGGCTTCGTGCGGTCTTGTTTTAGCCGCCACTTCTTAGGCCCGAAGGACTTGACGTCTTTGGCGCACTGGTACAAGTAGACGAGTATCTCTCCGAAGTCGCCGGCCATCGTCGATCCAGCGTCGGGCAGCCGCGCGGCGACGATCTCCGCCAATTCTACACCGTGCTCCTGCGCCTTCGCGGTAATGATCGAGTCGCTTACGTAGCACCGACGAACGGTGAGACCAAGAGCGTCTGCCCATGACTTCGCGTGCTCATCGCTGACCCGCACGAGAACGTAGGGGTTCTCTTTGGCGTGAGGGAACCATGGCGCGGCTCGCGTAAAGTCGAAGCCGAGATCGTCGCTCACGACTTTCCCCCTTTATTCACAAATCTCTGCACCAAGAAGTGCAATTGTCGAGGCTATGCATTCACGCGAACATCGCATTGATTGCTTCGAGCCAATTACTGAGGACCATTCTGATGCAACGCATTATTTCTTATTTTCTGGCGTCTGGTTCGGTTTTTGATGCACCTGCAACTGGAACTCGGCGGACCTACGATCCTTCGCCGAGATGACGATCTTGACGACTGTTCCCGCCTGAAGTGCCTTCAATTCGAGTGTGACCTTCGCCCTTTCGGGAACGGATCCGATACTCACGGTCTGACCGACTACGGTGGCGGTCGCGCTATTGCTGACTTTTGCGCCGTCAATGAAACCAGTAGTCGCCAAACCGTTGTCTTCAAACCGCAAAGATACGCTGACATCCGATAGCGCGCTTGGAAAGTCAAGCGTAACCACGGTGTTCGACTGCCCTGATTCCAACAAGATAGCCAGCGCGTTGGGCAGGGCGTCAACAGCAGATTGCGAGGTGGCTGGCTCGGCGTAGGTGTACCTCAACTTGTAACTCGACGGCGTGGCGATGTCCTCGCCATAGATCCAGAGCTCCACCCTGGCGCGATCGGCGGCTCCTACAATGATGTCGTGCAGCGTATGAGCTCCGACTTTGGTGCGCTTCATGGAAGGGAAGCGGAGCGTCCATACTTTGCCGCCTGCCCTTGAGGCCAAGCTTGTCAATGCCACACTGCCGCTGCCATGGGGAACATCGACCGAGCCCAATTTGAAATCTGGCCACGTGACGCGGAACTCGGCATAAACCGCATCCGCCGGGATTTGTGGCGCGTCTGTTAGGCTGACCACGCAGCTTGTCGCGCCATCGTCAAAAGCCGGCAGTCGCTCGTTGTCACCAATTTTTGGCAGCTCTGGGCCTCGGCCAAGCGGCGGTACCTGTAACTGTGTCGAAGCGTAGGGTGAGCGGCCAAGCTGATTCACGATCTGCGACCAGAGCTGCTCGACGTAAGCCTCTGCGGGCACCCGAGAGTCGGGCTCCAAGTCCTTCAATTCCCAGCCATACAACGTGTCGTCGTTCTTCTGGTATCTCTCACGCAGTTCCGCCAGCGCAGCAGTGAATTCGGAGACGAACCTCGGGAAGTCGTTGGCCAGCGCCGTGGCCCTGAGAGAGACCTTGAAGCGCGGGGCGAAAAGCGAAGCGAAACGAGGCTTCCACCAGAGCGTGGGCGGCTCTTCACCGACGGGAAGTTGTTCGCCCGTCTTGCAGTCGACGAAGCTGGTGCGGCTCAGCATGTTGACTTTCTCCCCAGTTTCAACTTCCTTGGGCACGAGCAGAAGCATCGTGACGTAGCGATTCTGCGGCACCATGGTGAACTGCGCCGTGCTTTGCAGCATGGCGCCGATGCGCACTTGTATGGAGTTTTCCGAAATGCGAGCCACGCTGAACAAGCTGTTGTAGTCGTTGCCCACGGTGGCCAGGAGGTCCTGCAACTGATAAGTCGATTCGCCCGCGGCGCTGAAGTACTTGAGCATGGCGGACAGTGCCAACGAATACTGCTGCATGACCAGCGTCGTGCGAGAGCCGAAGGAACGCTCCATGCCGTCTGTGACCAGCAACGGCACGACGATGGGAGCGTTGGCCTGTGGCTTGGGGTGAAACTCCTCGATGAGTTCAATGGTCCGCCGAATCTGGAGGAGCGCGCTGTTGAGCCATACAGTGGCGTCGATCTTGTTTTCCTTTCCGCTGAGCGTTTTGAGTTGGTCGGTGCTCAAACCGGCAAGTTGTGATTCAAGACGGTGGCAAGCCTCGATAACGAACCGGCCCTCGGCGGCATTGGCGAAAGCCCGTTTGCGCGCTGGCAAACGGTCCTTGTCGGCGGCGATGAACTCGCGGACGATTGCGTACACAGCTCCGTCGATGCCAACTTCTTTGACCGGTCCTTTGGCCGCATCCAACCACAGTGTGTCATGCGCGGAAGCTATCACCGTAGCTCGACGACGGGCATTTTTGCTCTCTTCCAGCAAAACGTCGCGCAAGCGCCCGCCGACCTGTAGTAACTTGCGTGCGAATGCCTCGTCCACTGTGGACAGAGCGAGAGCCGCATCGTCCAGCCGCTTTCCGGCATCGATCCACCGGTCGATGGAAGCCTCTAGCGGGTGTGTGTCTTCTCCGAATGGTTCAGTGAGCTTGTCGCGGATGGAAGCGACCATGGATGCATAGCTCGCAGCATCGGTATCTAGTTCCCAATTGGCGATTTTCTTTTCTTCAAGCCCCTTCGCCTTGTCCTGCAACTCACTGAGCTTCACTTCCCACATCCGTAACACCTCTTCCCAACCTTCGACTTGCCACAGCTCGTCGGACGCGCTGCGCCCAGTGAGCCAAAGTTTTTCGCCACTTATTGCTTTCTGGACCTCTCCGACTTGTGAATCCTGGGCCTGCAAAAGCCGCGACAATGGGCTTCCGTCGGTGGCAAGCCCATGGAATGCAGAACCCGTCTGACCCCAATTCGCGAAAAGCACAGGGCCGCTACTCCCGCCGCGGGGTGGAAAGAACGAGAGCGTCGTGTATGCGTCATAAGGCTCGTTGCGCGCCGCTGGCATCAGATTCACCTGCACACGCACCACCAACGCCCGATAGCCCTCCCGCATAGCCGCGTCGCGGATGTAACGGTTCAGCAGACGAACCTCCTGAAACAGCGCGGCTGCGGCCGCGTGGCGCATGAACGGATCAATGTCAATGGGTTGCTCGAGGATGTCCTTCTTTGACGGGAGAGAGCCGGGGGCGCCCAGCGTAGCGCCCTTAGGAGCTCCCAGGGCGCCGGCGTCGGTCGTTTCCGTTTTGCTGCCTGATTTCTCGACTTCTTCGTCTTTGTTGCCGCCTACATTTTCGGGATCGGTGATCCTGGTCTTGGATTTCTCCTCGGTCAGCTTGACGTCAGCGCTGCGCAGCTTGAGCAGCAAAGAGAGCGCCTGCTGAGTTTCTTCGCGCAGGAGCTGCGTGGAGGGCACCACCGAAGCCAGCGCCTTACTCTCATCCATGCTGAAATTGGGTTGCAGCGTGCCCTGGTAGTCCTCCCAGCTGCCCACAGAGATGACCGCCACATGGGCCGATCCCGCCTGCTGCTGGGTGTCAAAGCGAGTATCCGCCTTGTAGTGGAGATCTCGTGCCGATGTCTGGCAGGCCGCAGTCGCAAGAGCTGTCAAGACCATTACGACAAGAGCGGTTGTGCCACGAACAACTGAGTTCTTTTCGTATAGCATGTCTCACTTCCTCCAGTCGAGTATCGGTTCGCCGAGAACTGCATGCTTTCATGCAAATTGTGGAACTTACAGTGTTGCATTGGGTGGAATGGCCTTTGTGGCGGGAACGCGCCTTGTGGTATCTCTATTTCACGCGCTGGCGCGGAGGGGTCGGCAGTCAAAAGTCGTTCGGACAACAACTGATTCAGGGCATTGGTGAAATCCCGCTCTTCCTCAGAAGTTCTTGCCCTTTGCTCCTGCACCTCCAATTGGGCCAATCGTCAGCCTTGAGCCGGTTGTTCTCCCATTGGAGCTGCTGAAAATTTGCAACATCGTCGTTGCCGCCCAGCGCCCTTGTTTTGATGTAGTCGAACTCCCAGCCGTACTGGGTTTCTGAGCCGTGATTATCGCGATGCATCCACGCAGCGCACGTGTCTTTGCGCCAGACGTTGGGGTCATAACCGCTAACGATTGGCGCTTTTTTGCCAAATCTGTTGAACCAGCGAGACTCCCGCCTGCTTGAGAGTACTGGTAGGCCATGTCTGTACTCTTTTGAGATGACTTCTCCATGCAGATGTCTTGCCGAATTGAATTGGGTGCAGGATTCTCAAAGAATTCGCGAACGAAGAAGCTCGCCGCAGAAATGACCGGGGAGTCATTCACGCCCACGGTTGCCGAAGCCGCATCCTTGGAATGCGCAAAGCCGTTTGTGCCACTGGGAGTCAGGCCTCTTCGACTTCGATGTTGCAAATGGTCATCGCCACCGCAGGTGTCGTGGAAGTGCAACCCGAATGTAACTCTGACTGCCGTTGCAAACCGCAGATGTAGACCAGTTGAACGGCAACCCAAATTCTACACAAACGGCAAGTGTCGTTGAAGAACAACCAAACGCAGCACGCATGTTCTTCGTCAACATGGGCATTCGGCCACCGCCTCGCATTGGTTGCACTACGCAGTATTCTTGCACGTCCAATTGGGCCAGTCGTCGGCTTTGTGCCTGTTGTTTTCCCATTGGAGCGGCTGGAGGTTTGCGAGGTCGTCGGTGCCTCCTTGTGCCTTTGGCTTGATGTGGTCGATTTCCCAACCGTATTGCGTTTCGGTGCCATGGCTGTCGCGGTTGATCCAGGCACCGCACGTGTCTTTGCGCCAGATGTTCGGGTCGTAACCCGCAACGATCGTCGCCTTCTCCCAGACCTGTTGAACCAGCGGGACTCCCGCCTGTCGGTAAGGATATTGGTAGGCCATATGGACTCTCAGCTCTGTTGTCTTCAACCCGTTGATGTCACTCGAATCCAAGTTTGATGCAGGAATCTCAACATTTTCGAGACGCCTAGAACCGGCCCACTAATGACCAAGCGGTCATTCAAGCCCCGTTCGGTCTGAATATTTTTTGGGCTGAACAATTTTGATGCACTGAATCGCGCGCGAGGCAACACTCAAGGGTTGAGCAGGGGCACATCCATTGACTGGGCTTACAAGGGGCAATGCAACCATGGCGGATTACAAGCGTATGTCGTTCGTGGCGAAGGCGTGGAAGGAAACTCTCGATCCCACAACCGGAGAAAGAAAGTTCGAGGCCGTGAACAAGCGGTCACTTTGCGACCTGGAAATTGAGATCATTCCCGGTTCCGAACCGCCGCAGGTCATACTTCTCTGCGTGCCCAACGGCTGCACGACCAAGTGCAAACTGGTGACCGAAGTGAGCCCGGACGGCGTCACGAATTACTACTGCGAGTGCATCCCCGACGGCACCTTGTCGCGCGCCAAGAAGGCGAAGAAGCGTGTCAAAAGTTGAGCGAGCGTTGCGCGAGAAGTAGCATGCTGCGAAACCGCGCACACCTGCCCAATGGAATTTGAAACGTTCTTCAAGCAGCACGAACGACGTGCTTGGAACCTTGCGCGTTCCTGGACGCGAACGAGTGAGGACGCTGACGACGTCCTTCAGGAAAGCCTCGTCATCGCATGGCAAAAGCGCCAGACCTCCTGGCCATGGTTTGCAAATGTGATCAAGAACGTGGCGCGCAACCACCGCCGCAAAAAGACCATGGATTACCTGGATTCGGACCCCGTGGAGCAAGAGCAGCCCAGCCGCGCTGAGCAGGAGGAGTTCGTCGGCATTATGCACACCGCCCTGCAGAAGCTCGGCGAAGAAGAGCGCGAGGCTATCGGGCTAATCTGTGTTGGCGGATTGTCAGCCGAAGAAGCCAGTGAATCGACGGGGACCAACGTCAACACGCTGCGCTCGCGCTGCCAGAGGGGCCTGCAGCACCTTCGCCAACACCTGCAGAAATCCGAAGACGACATCAAGTACTTCCTTGCCGGCCTGCCGTTTGGCGTACCGAGCGGCGGCTGGGAAGCATCGAGAGCCCGTTGGCTTCAACACGCGAGTCGCAGTTCCCGAGTTGCCAAGCTCAAGACTGCGGGCGCGGCCGGCGTTGCTGCATCGGTCGTTTTGCTCGCCATGCTCGCTCCTCGAGACTGGATGGAGACGGCACCGCGCAACGAACGCCAACTTGCATCTACTACGCCAGGCGAGCAGGCTGAGGATTCGCCCGGCGCCGGCATGCCCGCAGTGAAGACCGGCTCGCCAAGCGAATCATTGGGTCCCTCCGCCACACCCGAAGGGCCACCGCCCAAGGAAACTCCAAGCAAGCCAGAGGAGAAGTTGCAGCCGCGGGAGGAGCCGGATGACCGCCTACACAAAGTCCGTACTCGCTCCACCAAGTACGAGAACGGAAAGGTCGAAGCGGAATGGACGGAAAGGCTGGAGAACGGCAAGTACATCCTCGACGGGCCCTACACGGCTTACTACAGCACGGGAACGGTAAGACAGATCGGCCAGTATTCCAACGGTCTCCGCTCCGGCATGTGGAAGTTCAATCACCCCAACGGAAACACTGAGTATGAGGGCGAGTTCCGCAACGACAAGAAGCACGGGCCTTGGGTCTACTACTTCGACACCCAGGAACGCGAATCGTGCGGCGAGTTCGTTGATGGGAAGCGCGAGGGCGAATGGCGTTCCTGGCATATCAACAGCCATCTGAAAACGATCGAGCCGTACAAGAGGGGAGTCCTTGTAGGGACCCGTCAAGAGTACTTTGAAGACGGCTCACTTTATCTCGTGACACCGTACGAGAACGGTTTGAAACACGGCATCGAGATCGAGTACGACCAGAAAGGCGCCCGCCAGGAGCGCACGTACAAGCAAGGTAAGCTAATAGAAAAGGACGACTAAGCCACGGCACGCCGCCCAGATACTCCTGTCAGGCCGCGCGGGATCGATGCTGCCCAACGACCCGGCAAGTTCTACCCGACAAGTTCAAGCGTTTGTTTCTAGTTGAAGCCGAAACAATGGCCGTTTCAGCCGCTTGGTGGCCGATTGCCCATTGTGCGCTCGAAACCGGTGCCGGCCACGCAGCGCCACGCGAGAATTCCCGGGATTCCTGCACTGATTGCTACTTCGCGAGACATCACTCTGCAGAGACTCGCGAGGATTCTCAATGTCAATGCACGGCACGCCGTCCTGGTCCAATCCGGTCTTGCAGGCAGGGTCCACACATGCCCCTCTCGCCCCAGAGTTCAGCGAGTTGCGGCGCATGCTCTTTGAGCTGCGCAATCTTCTCGAAAACTCCAGTGACCGCCAAGCCGCGTTAGATGTGGTCGAGAGCATCGAGGAGATGATGTCCCTGCCGGCTCCCCAAGAGGCGCGGCCCAGCCACAAAGTCGAAGCCCATAGTCGCATCGATTTGTGCGTGCTAGTCGATGAAGCGCTGCGCGCCGTCTCGCCGGACATCGAGGCCGCCGATGTAATTGTGCTGCGCAGGGGCATCCGGAAGGCCGAGGTCGTGGCGCAGCACGGGTTTGCAGTGAGGCTCGTGGAAGATGTCTTGCGTTACGCGATTGACGCCTGTTCCAAATCGCCACGGCTGCGCGTCACTCGCATTTGCGTTCGCAAAGGATCCCGCAATCTCTGTCAACTCGTCATCGACCACAATGGTGTCGAAGCGACCGAAGATTCCGTGACCCAACTCCTGGCAAAGTACCCACAAATGGTAAGCGACGGAGCCGACGGCCGATTGATCGTGCGATTCCTGTGCAGCCGCAATCCCCACTGAAGTTCTGGACTGTGCACATGGTGTTACTCCAGTGTTCCCCCTGATCGCATGCGTCGCCAGCTACACGGCGCAGAACCCCCAATAACACCCCGTACACGGCGCGGCAGCACGGTGGGAACGTGCCCGGAAGCGTGAGTGATTGGCGGCGACGCGGCAGGAGGCCGGTGACGGGGCCATCAGAACTGCGGGCCGGCACTGGAAACGGCGCCGGGCGGGGCAAGGTCCCAGCCGGACCGGAAACTCGCCGCCAATCCCTGATGAGACGGCGGGGCTGCTCGCTCACGCGCTGAAGCCCCACAGGCGGTTCAAATCCGTCACGCGCCCAAACTCTTCCCCAAGTGCGTCCATGCACTTCGGTTGAAGTGGTGCGGCCTACATTGCCGAAGTTCTTGTCAGGAGAGTTGATCATGGCCAACAACGTGCCCTTTGCCGGCGATCCTTCTGACCGCAAAGGCTTGTGTAGGCTCGCGCTACGCTTCATCAAGTGGATGCGCGTGATGAATTTTTCGCCCGGCTCGATTCGCGTGCGCACGATTCAACTGCGCGCGTTCGTCAATTGGTGCGATGAGAACGGCTACGCGCGGCCGCGCCAGGTGACCAAGCGCGTGCTTGACCGTTACCAGCGCTTCCTGAGCACCGCGCACAGCTCAATGATTTCGCAACGCCTGACCACCTCTGCCCAGCACGGTCGCCTCGTTGCTGTTCGTACGTTCTTCAAATGGCTGACGCGCAAGCGCCACGTGCCGCACAACGTCGCCTCTGAGATTGATCTGCCGCGACTGGAAAAGCGCTTGCCTCAGCACGTGCTCACGCACAGCCAGGTGGAATTCATCCTCACGCTGCCGGCTGTTTCAACCACGCTTGGACTGCGTGATCGCGCGATCCTGGAGACCCTCTATTCAACTGGTATGCGCCGCTGCGAAGTCATCGCGCTCAAAGCGCACGAGCTCGACCCAGAGCGCGGCTTGGTCGCCGTCACACAGGGCAAGGGGAAGAAGGATCGCATTATCCCCATGGGCGAGCGCGCCCTGCATTGGATCAAGCGGTATCTCGAAGCCGCGCGGCCGGAATTAGCGCGCCTACGCCGTTGCCATCGCGAGCAGTTATTTCTTTCGAAGACAGGTGGCGCGCTCACGCCCTCGGGTGTCAGCATCATGGTTCGAGAGTACCTGGTTCGGTCCGGCATCCGTTCCCGAGGCGCCTGTCACATGTTCCGCCACAGTATGGCCACGGGGATGCTCGAGAACGGCGCCGACATTCGCTTCATCCAGGAGATGCTCGGCCACGCCGACCTGAAAACCACGCAAATCTACACGCACGTGAACCCGATCAAGCTGAAGCAGGTTCACGCGTCAACACACCCCGCAAAACTGGCAGCCTGAAGACGCCGCCAAGAACGACCAACTGGCGCAAAAAACCGCCGTTTGAGCGCATTTGTTCGGGAAATTGCACGGATCCGCCAAAGTGCCCGAAACACACGGGCATTTGACGTTTGGGGAATCGCGTTCAAATGTTGGAATGGCGCGGTTGCCGGGATAAACTAAGCCCATGGTTTTCGCGCCCACAGGCTTCTTCGCCACCGTTTCCCATCGGGAACCCGCCTTGAACAGCGACGCGCGTACTGCGGCATGGGGCGTGGTGGACAACGACTTGGGCGCGGAGTGGCGTGAAATAGCGCCTCCGACAGCCACACAGGCATCGTCATTCGGGCATCCTGAGACATGGTTGGTGGACAAACTCGGCAATTACCACTGCAACAACAGAGTCTACTCGATAGGCCACGGCCGCTGGCTCAGCCCCGACCAGGCCGCCTCGCCCTTCT
>JADLFN010000080.1 GCA_020845475.1 Planctomycetota bacterium | reverse complement strand
GCTACCGCAACGTGAACACGTTTATGACCATGATCTACCTGATCGGCGCCCCGCTGGGCAAACTCCTCGACCCCTTCACCCGCCAACTCACCCCAACCAAATCCATATGATTCAGCGAGGAACCAAGATGCTTTCCCTTAGCATTGGCTATTGTTCCGCGGTGTCGCCGATGGCGCTCAGCATTTGCGTGCGAAACGCTTGAACTGAAGGAAAGGGAAGATGGAAAACGACTAACCGAAGCGGGATCTTGGAGAGACCTTCGAAGTGGGTATCGAAATTCTTTCTCAATCTAGTAAGGGTATCGCCATACTCTTTCGTCAATTTCTCAACCATTTGTGCAGCGTCAGGCCCTTTGGAGTTGTCGTACCCCGGCCAGTCGTATCCCAGCAAGCACGCATGGACCAGAGTGTACTCTCCAGACCCTTCGACGGGGTCCATTCGCGAAAGAAGCTCTCTCTTCAATTCTTCATCGGCCCATTTGAAATGCGACGAGAGCAGTTGGAGTTCATGGCGAAGCAAGTGCTTGTCGTGATACTTTAGAATAGATTCGGCGGCATGTTGGGCGGCGCTAGCAGGGGATTGCTCAAGTTTCGACTCGCCCAAGATAAGCTCTAAACTATTGGTTTCCTTGATCCATCTAGCGTGGACGCCGTCTGAGCCGTGTTGCTCCACACCAGGATTCAGCTTTAGTTCAGCTTTTGCAATGATCTGTGTTGCGCCAAGCAACGCCTCAATCAAAAGAAACAAAACTATCTCGCCCGGTTCGCCGCTTGTCACCCATTTCCGTAAGAGCTGGCTTGCCTGACGATGGGTTTTTCCCCACTCAACGGAGTCAAGCGTTTTGGGAAGCCTTTGCGCCCGAAAACAATACGCCGCTAAATGGTCGACGAGGCTGTCCACCAGATCCCGTACTTTGGGGTTTCCAACGGGGTCAAACTTGAGGTAGTGATACTCCAACTGCGCCGCAGGTGCGCTGATCACCTCAACGTCGGGCAATCGCGCAAAGCAGGCGTCGTAACGCTGCTTCGCAACGCTTAGGTAGCCAGCCAAAGTGGCGAGGCTGCCCAAATCTATGTCCGGCATGCAGGATTCCTCATGAAGGCATCAGTTTCGCAACCTCGTGCCGCTTGGCAAGACTGAACGTGTAAAAGAGATCGACAGAATGAGGGCGTAAGCCGTTTGCAAACTGCCACTACCGCCCCTTCGCTGCCGCCACGCGGTCGCTCTCGGGTTTGCCGTTGCCGTTTTGGGGTTTGCCGGTCATGCCTTGGGCTTTGCCGGTTACTTTCCGTAAATTGCGTTCGCTGGCGATTCGGGTTTGCGCGGCTTCCAGGATTTCCCTCAGTAGATCGGCGTAGCGCATGCCGGCGAAGCCGGCCATGTAGTTCATTTTGCCGTCCCAGCACCAGCCGCAGTTGGGGTTGGCCTCGAGCAGTTTGATCGTGCCGTGGGCGTCCGCGCGGTAGTCGAAGCGGGCGTAGTCCTGGCAGCCTAGTCTTTCGAACAGGTGCATGGAGTAATCGCCCATTCTTCTTTTCTGGTCTTCTTCGAGCTTGGCCTGGTGGTGTTTAATGTGCGTCCAATAGGGCGAGTCCGGCAGCCACTTGCTTTCGTATCCCAAAATCGGCGGCAGGCCCTTGGGCAATTGTGAGTAATCGACTTCTAATATCGGCAGCACGCGGCATTTCATGCCGGGGTTGCCCACGATCGTCACGCTGTACTCCGGCCCCGTCAGATATTCCTGGATCAGCACCGGGCGGCCGGGGAACTCGTCGCGCAGCTTTTTCAGGTAGGCCACCAGCTCATCGGGGTTGTGCACCACGGCATCCTTGGTGATGCCCACGCTGGCGTCGCCGAAGTTCGGCTTGCACAGCGCCGGGAAGCTCGAGGGTAGCGTAGCCGCGGTGTCGTCCGGGTCGAAATAGGTTTCGAGCGGCACGGGAATATCCAGCGAATCCGCCACGGCGCGCACGAGGTTCTTGTTGTAGCACAGCCCCAGGCACGCGGGCCCCGCACCCGTGTATGGCACACCCGTGACCTCCAGCAGCGCCGGCACGTGCAGCTCCATATACGGGTCGTTGTAGTAGCCCTCATCACAGAGATTCAGCACGAACTTGGGCGGGTTGTTCTTCAGCTCCTGCAAGAGCGCGTTGTGGTGATTCACATACTTGAAGCTGTAGCCGTGCAATTCGGCCAGGGATTCTTTGAGTTTGTCGATGGTCTCCAAATCTTCGGGGTTGAACTGGCCGTCTTTTTTCACGGCGTCCGGCAAGCTCGGGTCGCCCAGCAGCACCGTGACCTCGGGGAACAAGATCCCCCTCGGCGCGGCTGCAACTTTGCGAGGGGCCGTCGCGGTCAAGAAAATCCGGTTGGCCATCATGCCGAGGTCCTGGCCGCGCGTGCTTTCGCCCTCGATCGTGCCGTGGAAGCGGATGCCGGTGAAACCGGCCTCCGTGAGCAACTCGATGATGCGCTTGCGCGAGTACAATCTTTCGCCGTAGAACTGGTCGGCGATGATGCCGCGCTCGGCGTGGACAACGACTTCGCGCGAGATCAGGCGCTCGCCATCGCTGGCGAGAGAGCGTTCGCGGGCGACGAACTGGTCTTCGTCGATCCACTCCCAGGAGCGCTTTTCGAAGTGCGATTTCATCCAGTCGCCATCGACGAGGTCCATGGCGAGCGTGCCGCCGGAAACGAGCACGCGCTTGATGGCATTGAGCACGACGAGGTCGTCCGAGACGCGATCAAAGTAGCCAAAGCTGTTGCCCATCATGCACACGGTGTGCATCGAGCTTTCGGGCAGCGAGAACTTGCGCGCGTCGCCCTCGTGGAAACTCACGGAAAAGCCCGCGGCCTTGGAACGCTTGCGTGCAAGCCGGATTAAGTAGCGCGAGCGGTCAACGCCCGTGACGTTGCGGAAGCCGCGCTTGGCGAGTTCGAGGGAATGTCGGCCCTGCCCGCAACAGAGGTCGAGGACTTTGTCGTTGGGCTCAAGGCCCGTGGCCTTGATGAGGAGATCGACTTCCTTGACGGTGTTCTGGTCATTCTCGACGACGTCGCCGTCTGTTTTCAGGTAGAGCGACGTGAAAAGCGTACGCCACCAGTCAGAGGGCAGGTGGCGTTCGAGGTCAGGGATGGGTCCGAGGGTGCGCGCAGCCGTGGGCTGCGGGGATTTCTTAGCCACAAAATTTTGCCGCTCCTGCGGCGGGTGGAGACGCATCGGAGTGCGACGCGGCCCCGGTCATGCCCGGGCGCGGCAATGGCCGGGCCCGGCAAGGCGCGCCATGTTAGCAGGCGCAAGGCCGCGTAAAGAAAAAAGTGGAACGGCCGGCCCGGCGGGTAAACTGGCCCTGAGTGCGATCACGCAAGGAGCCCAGATGAACACCCGCGAAAAAGACAAAGTGCGCACCGCCGTGCGCGAGCAATACGGCAACGTGGCGCGGGCAACACAGGATTCGTGCTGCGCGCCGGGCTGCTGCGGGCCTGATTCGGGCGCGAGCCTCAAGCTTGGCTATTCAGCCGCTGATCTCGCGGCTGTGCCCGAGGGCGCGAACATGGGCCTGGGCTGCGGCAACCCGCACGCGATTGCGGCGCTGAGGCCCGGTGAAACCGTGCTCGATCTCGGTGCGGGCGGCGGCTTTGATTGCTTTCTGGCGGCCAGACGCGTGGGCAGCAAGGGCCGCGTGATCGGCGTGGACATGACGCACGACATGCTGCTCAAGGCCCGTGAAAACGCGCGCAAACTGAAAGCCAAGAACGTCGAGTTCCGCCTGGGCGAAATCGAGCACCTGCCCGTGGCCGATAGCACGGTCGATGTGATTCTATCGAACTGCGTGATCAACCTGAGCCCCGAAAAATCCGCCGTGTTCAATGACGCCTTCCGCGTGCTCAAGCCCGGAGGCCGGCTCGCGATCGCAGACGTGGTGCTGCTCAAGCCCCTGCCCAGGTCGCTCGCTACAAGCGTGCGGGCGCTCACCGGCTGCATCGCCGGCGCGGCCACCGTGATCGACCTGAAAAGAATGCTCAAGAAGGCCGGCTTCGCCAAAATCAGCATTCAGGTGAAAGCAGAAAGCCGCGCGTTCATCAAAGACTGGCTGCCGGGCTCAGGCGTAGAAAAGTATGCGGCCTCGGCCACGATCGAAGCCGAAAAGCCAGGCGCATGCGGCTGCGCGCCGGGCTGCTGCGGCCAATGAGCTTACACGGCCCGGATACTGGCCGAGATGTTTTGTTTAGTTCTTGTCGGCTTCGTCGCGGTCGAAGAGGAACTTGATCATCGTCAGTTCACTCTGGAAGCCCTTCTTGAACACGTAGGTGAACTCGTCCACGATCCGGCGGATCAGGAACGTGCCCAGCTCGTTCTTCTTGCTGCGCGTGAACTCATGCAGCAATTCTTCGCGCGTGAGGTCGCCCATGTCGTAATCGTTGCCCGTATCCGCCACGTGCACCTTGATTCGCGTGCGGTCGATGTCGATCGACAGATGCAGGTTGCCTGAAGCGCCGTTGGCCTTGGCGTTGAGCACGATGCTCGAACAAGCTTCGTCAATCGCGATCACCATGGCACGCGAAGTTTGCTGGCCCAGGCCGCTGCCGCTCAGCGCATCGCGCACAAAGTCACGCAACGGCGCCAGAGAGCGCGTCTCGAGGGGTACATCCAGTTCACGTCGGGTCGTTTGGATCATTTCTGTGACTATCGGATCTATTGGCGCGCTACGGTAAGGCAACGTTACAGAAAGGCAAGGTCCAAAACTCACAATGACAGAAGTATTACCTTTTAGACCTCTAATGCCTAAACATCATACATTCCGAATTACTTTATGCCAGTAAAATCTCAAGTCATTTTGCAGCAACGACTTGCGACACGATACCAGCAAGCCATGCCCTCGGCTCTTGCTCTGACATCCACCAACGCGCTTTCAGCCATGTCGGTTCCGGCAAATCCTCTTTCCTGACGCCCGCCTTGGCGCAAGCCGTCAGCAATGACTCCGGCCAAACGCGCCCCTCGCCTGCATCTTCCACCAGCAGCAGGTCGCTGCACCGCTTGAGCGCCGCCAGAACACTGCCCTTCACGCCCCGGCTCTTCGAGGGCCAGATCAACACCACCCGCGCCTGGAAATCGTCCACGTTGGCGGCGCTGTTGCCCTCGATTACCAAGGGCCGCGCAAGGTCAAACTGCTTCAGCGCGGCTTGCAGCGCGTACTCAAACACGTGAGGCGCGGCGCGCAGCCAGAGTGCCGGTTTGGCGCCGGCCGCGGCCAGACGCTGCGTATCCTTGCCCGGCGCGTTAAGCCGCGCTTCGTCGGTCACCAGTTCAAAGCCCGAGGGCGATTCTTCGCAGCCGTCGCAGTTGTCATCGCCGTGCTCATCAACGCCGTGCACCGGGCAGTGGGACTCGCGGTGGAAACGCGTGATTTTCAAAGCCTGCGCATCGCCCAGCGCGGCTACGAGGCGGCAGGCCAGTTCGGTCTTGCCGGTGTTCGCTGAAGGGCCGGTGATGACAATGGGCTTCATGCCCCGATTGTATGCTAATTGTGCATCAGTTCGTTCCACTTTTTGCGCCACTCCTCGTTCTGCAGCGCGAACAATTCGCGCCACTTGGCCTCATCGCCCGTGCGCAGGCAGTCAATCATGGCTGAGCGCTGTGTAGTGTCGGGCACCTGTGCGAGCAGCAGGTGAATGGGTTTGGCGTGTTTTTCATCGCGCTCCTGGTCTTTGCGCATTTCCTCCTGCACGGCCGCAAGCGCCTTGCGCGTCTCTTCAGTGATCGTGTTCAGCTCAAGGTCAAGCACCACGCGCAGGGCGTCGTCCGTGGGCGGCTGGGTGCGCTCGATGGCGGTCATGATCTGGGAGCGGGCCACGGCCATTTCCTCGGCGCGGCGGGTCTCAAGCTGCTCGCTCTTGGTGATGTATAGCCGCGTCTCGGATACGGAGATGATCGGCCGTTCGCCTTTTTCGCGCATGGCGTTGGCGTCTTTTTCAAGGCGCGCAAGGTCGGCCTGGCGGCAGACGCGGCTACCCTTGTTGACGGTGTTGAGGATGGCAATGCGCTCATCGAGGGCGTCGCCGCCGCGCTGCTGGTAGCGCTTGAGGATGGCATCCTCGACCATGTTGCGCCGGCGCACTTCACGTTCAAAAGCTTCAAGGCTGCGGTAGGGATTGGACATAGGCATGGAGCCTGTTGCGGCGCGAGATTGCGCGCGCATCGGCCCTTCAATGCCTGCAACCAAGGGAGACAGGTTTTTCGGGGAATTCCGGAGAATTAATGGAAGCCCGGGCACCCCTAGCCGGGCTACCCAGCAGCAACTCCTTCGCACCGCAGTACTTGTGCGCGCCGTTAGTTGTCACTGTTACTTCAGCGCTTGCAGTTGCTCGCGCGTCGTTTTCAGGTCGGCCGTTGAAATCAGGGCGTGATAAACGCGGCTGTCTTTGGCGTTGGGCCAGGCGCATACGGTCATGCCGTCCTTGACGGTCTCGGCCATGCCCTTGAGTTCGCCAAAATGCTCGCGTACATATTTTTCCGAGAAGGTCATGAGCGTGAACTGGGTCTTGGGGTCGCCCTTCTTGCTGAACACGACCCAGAGCACGTCTTCGCCCTCGATCGGCGAAACATCCCACAATGTGGGATCCATGTCGCCCGAGCGGTGCGGCATTTCGCCGATCTGCGGGAACATTTCGCGCCACTTTTTCTCCAGCTCGGGCACGGGCTTCATGTCCTTGGGCAGCTTCATTACGGCGCTGCCTGCGTTCACCAATGCCGTCAGGGCTTTCTGGAGTTTCTCGGCCGCGATCACGCTTTCGTCGTATTTTTTCTGAAGTGCCTTGTTCTTCTCGCGCTCCTCGTCGCGTTCGCGCTCGGCCAGCACGCGCTCGCCTTTGGCGTCGCGCAGCAATTTCTCGGCCGCGATCACGCTTTCGTCGTATTTCTTCTGAAGTGCCTTGTTCTTCTCGCGCTCCTCGTCGCGTTCGCGCTCGGCCAGCACGCGCTCGCCTTTGGCGTCGCGCAGCAATTTCTGGAGCGCGGCCATGTCTTCCTCGCGCGCCTTGGCATCGCCCACCTGCTTTTCAAGACCCGCCAACTGTTCGCTCAGCAGCTGGTTGCGATTGCGCTGCGTCAGGGCCAGCAGCCCCACCAGCACCAGGCCCACCAACATCACCGCAAACAGCGCGCGCGTGGCCGGGCTCATGCCGTGGCTGTGCGTGTGCCCGTGATCGTGATCGTGAACGTGCCCCGGCTCGCCAGCCTGCCCTGAGGCGCTCGAAGGGTGATCGTGTGCGTGGCTGTGCAAAGCGCCATGACCGTGCGCTGGCGCGGCCATGTTGGCGCGCTCATCTTCGGCGCTCAACTGGCCCATGCTTTTGCGCTCGAGCAGCGAGAGCACTTTCACGCGCAGATTCTCGGGCAGTTCCTGCGACTCGGCAATCAGGCTCTTGCGCAACAGGCGATTGAACGACGACTGCGTTTCAAAGAACTCGCGGCAATGGCCACACGCGTCAAGGTGCTTCTGCACGCGCGCGCTTTCCTCGGCCGACAATTCCTTGTCGAGGAAGCCGGCCCATTTCTGCCACAGGTTGCGGCATTCGGCGGCGTGCTCAGAATGTTCGGTTCCGGCCATATGTTCTCGCTACCTTGCGGGCTGAGCGTCCAGGCGCACTTTTTCACGCAGCATCGATTTTGCCCGCGACAACCTTGACATCACTGTTCCGATCGGGATTTCAAGCGCCTCGGAAATGTCCTTGTAGGGAAGATCCATCACCACGTTCATCACCAGCACGTCGCGGTAACTCTCGGGCAGGCCATCGAGGCCCTTGCGCAGGCTGCCATCAAGGCCCTCAAGGAACCCCGGCTCGGACAGCAGCGCCTTGGCGCTGGCCGCGCCCGAATAATCCTTGGCCAGCTGCTGGTCTTCGCTGCCCACAAAGGGCTCCGCCTCGGCGAAGTCCGTTTCGTTGCGCAGCTTCTTGCGGCGATACAGATTGATGAACCGGTTGACCATGATGCGGTGCAGCCACGCCTTGAGATTGGTGCCCTGTTCAAAGAGCGCAAATTTCTCAAACGCGCGCAGGAACGTGTCCTGAAGCAAATCTTCGGCGTCGCGTGCGTTGCGTGTAAGGTTCATGGCCGCGCCAAACAAGGACCCCATGAGCGGGATCGCATCCCGTTCAAATGACTGCCTGAGCATGGGGTCGGCTTCCGCCACACGGGCTCCTAACAGCGGCACATTGTCGAGTTATTCCAGAGAACACGCCAAGGTCAAGACGCGGCTTCCACGGCCCAGAGAGGGCCTATGCCGGGACGGGCGCGGCAGCTTCGCCTTTGTCTTCGCCCTTGTCCTTCTTCTCTTCTTCTTTGGGCTTGTTGAACTGTGAGAGCGAGATGTTTTCCTCGCGCCGCGACTTGATGGCCGTCCAGAACGCGTTGATGAAAATGTCCAGGTTTCTGCGGCACATCTTGGCGCGCTTCATCAAGTCGCGCAGTGTGAAAAAAGAGCCCGGGCTCAGGGCCAGGCGGGTGAGCATTTTGGTGGTGGACAGCCGCGCTTTCTGGCGCACATAGTGGTCAATCTCGGGCAGTTTTTCGTCCGAGAGATCGAAGATGCTGCGCACGACCACGAACGGAATCTTGAACTCTTCGCAGATGCCGGCAATGGAGATGGCGCTCTGGTCCACGACTTCGCACTGCGTGCGGTGATAGAGCTGGTATTTTTCGCCGGGGTCGCGCACGGGGTCAAACACGGTCACGACGCTGCCCAGCTTGCAGCGCAAATCGGGCACGGTGCGCATGACGTAGCGAAGCAGATCGGTGGTCTTATCTGGCAGTGAAACCGTGGCCTGGCGGCTGCCCACGCCAATGGCGTTCTTGAATTCGTGGCATACCACGATGTCGCCTACCAGCAGGCTGGAGTTGAGCGCCGTTCCGAAGCCCAGCGAAATAATCGCCAGCGGCTTATCGACGGTCACGGCCTCGCGCAGGCCCGAAGCCGCGGCATCGGGGTTGTGGCCGGTGATCAGGATTTTGGCACTGGCCTGCTTCCAGATTCCGCCGTGAACCTCGCCGACTTTCTGTTTGTAGAAACGCGGGTTCTCCAGCTCTTCAATGAGCGACAGGCCGTCCGATTCGGTCGGGGCCACGAACAGCACTTTAGGCAGGTCGCGCATTTTGTGACAAAGATAGTCCACGCGGGGCAACGCCCGCAACTAGATTATCGGCTGTTGCCCTGGCTGATCTGCGCGATTTCTTCGCCGGCACCGCTAAGAAAGCACTTCCGGGAAGATGTCGATGCTCTCGGCTTTTTCGCCGCGGGCAATCTTCTCTTTGCGCTCGGTGTATTTCTTGTACCAGGCTTCCCAGGTTTTTCCGTCGGCGTGGTCGCGGCCGGTTTTCTCGACGCTGACAAGCATGTGCCGCGCCAGCGAGATGACGTCGGGCCGGCCTGTGGGGAAGAATTCGACGATGCGATCGTCGGCATTGAAAATGTAGCCGCTCTGCTTGGTGCCGTCGGCCAATGTCAGCGTGACGTCGCCGCGGAAATCCACGGCATCATTGATCGCCTTTGTGAGCGCCTCACTCTGCGCCGCTTCCACGCCCGTTTCCACAAAGCGCGTGACCGGCGGCGGAGCGATGTTCTTGCCCTTGTCGCTGTCGAGGCCAAAGAGCGTGCGCTTGGCCGTGGAATAAAAGCCTTCGATCGAGCCGAACGTGGCGTTCACCGCGCTGGGCTCATGGCCGCAGTGCACCATGCAGCTTGCGCACTTGGGGTTGCCCGAGGCGCGGCCATAATTTTCCCACTTGGTGGTAGCGATCAGCTCTTTGAAAGTTTTCGCATAGCCTTCCTGCATCAGGTAGCAGGGGCGCTGCCAGCCAAACATGGAGTAAGCGGGACAGCCCCAGGGCGTGCACTCAAGGTGGCGCTTACCCTGAAGGAATTCGACAAACAGCGGCGAGAGATTGAACTGCCAGCGCTTGGGCGCCTTCTTGAAGAACGCGCGGAACATCTCGGTCGTGCTCGCGCGCTCGCGCAGGAAGCTCTCCTGGTCGGGCGCCTTTTGATAGTTGTAGCCGGGGGAAATCGTCATGCCCTCAACGCCCAGCTCCATCATGTGGTCAAAGAACTTGCGCATGCGCTCAGGGTCGGCGTGCTTGAAGAGCGTGGAGTTGGTCGTGACGCGAAAACCCTTGGCGACGGCAAGCTTGATCGCTTCTTCGGCCACTTTGTAAGTGCCCTCGCGGCAGACCGCAAAATCGTGGGCCTCTTCGTCGCCGTCCATGTGCACGTTGATCGTGAGGAACTTGCTCGGTTTGAGCACGCCTTCCTCAAGGCGCTGCTTGAGCAAAAGCGCGTTGGTGCACAGGTAAATGTACTTCTTGCGCTTGATCAAACCGGCCACGATTTCGCCGATGCGCGAGTGCATCAAAGGTTCGCCGCCGGGAATCGAAACCATGGGCGCGCCGCATTCATCGACGGCCGCCATGGCAACTTCCGGGTCCATCTCTTGTTTCAGAATATGCGCGGGATACTGAATCTTGCCGCAGCCGGCACAGGCCAGGTTGCAGCGATAAAGCGGCTCCAGCATGAGCACGAGCGGGTAATGCTTGCGGCCCAGCAGCTTCTGCTTGATCACGTAGCTGGCAACCGTCCACATCTGCGAAAGGGGAACCGCCATGGCGCCTCACGAATTTAGAGGCGGACAAGATTAGTCCGAATTGCCGCGAAGTCAATTGATGCGCCAAGGCAATGGCATTCACCACAGAGAACGCAGAGTTCACAGAGAATGGAGTTCTTAGCTTCTCTCTGTGTGCTCTGTGTTCTCTGTGGTGAACCGCACTTGGATTGCGGATAGAGTGCCGCCATGAAGCTCGCTGATGCCATCTCTCTTTTGCGCAAGCGCTATGGCGAAGCCGCGCTTCCGCCGGTGCGGGGGCCTTGGCAGTGGGTGCTTTGGGAAAACGTTGTTTATCTGGCCGACGACTCGCGGCGCGCGGCTGCTTTTGAAGTCTTGCGCCAGAACACGGAGTTTGAGCCTGAGGCGATCCTGGATGCCGATGACGACGCGCTTTTGATTGCGACGAGCACGGGCATTTTGGCCAAGCAACAGGCGGGCAAGCTGCGCGAATGTGCGCAGATCGCGCTGGACGATTTTCATGGCAACGTGGACATCGTGCTCGACTGGCCGCCGATTAAAGCCCAGCGCGCGCTGCGGCAATTCCCCGGCATCGGCACGCCGGGCGCCGAAAAGATCCTCATGTTCGAGGGCGCGTTCAACCAGCTCGCGCTCGAATCCAACGGCCTGCGCGTGCTTTTGCGCCTTGGCTTTGGCGAAGAACAAAGAGCGTACGCGGCTACGTACAAATCCGTGCGCGAAGCGTTAGGCACACAGGCGCCAATTCAATGCGCCGAACTCACTCAAGCGCATTTGCTGCTGCGCCAGCTCGGACAGGAGGTGTGTACCCGCACCAAGCCCAATTGCGACAACTGCACGCTCTCGCGACAGTGCCCGTCATCGAGCGCCTAACGACCACGCGATTTCGTCGGCCAGAGTGCAAAGCGCTTGCAGCGCCAAGAGCGCGTGCGTGCTCTGCATCGCGCGTCTTTGCTTTCTGGCCAGGTCAGGGTGCACGAAATTGCGCATTTCCTTGAGGCCCTTGGCCGTGTGCGTCAGCGCCGATGAAAGCGCGCCGCATTCGCGCAACACTGCAAGCCCTTCATCGACCGTAAACTGCAATGCACCCTTGAGCGTGCGGCCTTTGTGCAGCGTGGCAAAGGCCTGCTGCCCGCGCTCTCCCAGCCGCGCGCAGGCTTGCTGCACCAGACCTTCGAGCACGGCGCCGGCCATGACCGTGGCCGCCTTGCAGGCGCCGCCGTGAAAGCTGCGCCAGGCTTCGTGGGCGTCGCGCGCAAGGGCCTGCGCCTCGGCCTCCGAGGTGGCGATGGCCGCGAGGGATTCGATCAGCTCCGGCGGTGCCATGCGCGCCGCCTGCTCAAGCGCCTCACAGTGCTTCTGGATGCGCGAGAGCACGTCTTCGCGCTGGCGCATGAACTCGCGCCCGGAAAGATCCGCCAACTGGCGCACCATGTTGCGCGCCGGCAGCGGCAAGCCGCGCTTTCTGCGGCGGACGTCAATGAGCGTGTTAATCTCTTCCACGCGCGCCAGCGTGCCGCGCCGGTCCATGCCAAAGTGCGGCGGTGAAAGTGTCAGTGTGAGGTCGAGGGCTCGTTTGAGCGGCGCGAGTTCGGCTTGGATGTCGGCCATGGTGTGTTTTCTCCGGTGTTGGCTTCGAGCAGCGTTTGCAGGTCTTGCGCACTGATTGCGCCCGCGTTCAGCCATTGGCGAACAACCTCGCGCGCGTTCACACACTCGAGCAAGGGCGCGGCATTGGCGGGCTTGGCGAAGAGCGCAATCAGCGGGCCGCAATCTCCCAGCGTTGGCAGCAGAAGTACGGAATCGGCCTTGAACTCACTTGCAGGCAGACTCAGCGGCAAAAGCACACCGGGCGATTTTGCGGCGCGCACGAGTTGCGCTTCCAGCCAGGCGCAAAGCCCGGCCTGCGCCTGCGCATGGGCGGGCAACACGCGCAGTTCGCCTTGGAGCAACGTCGCCGCGAGCGTGGCTCCATGGCGCAAGCACAGTTCCAGTGCATCCTGCGGCGCTGCGGGCACTGCCGCGACCCTGGCGTCCGTCTCGCCCAGCGCATGGCGAAGGGCCTTGCGCGCAGCCGGCGACTTCTTCAGGGCCAGCCGCGCGGCTTCCAAATCGAAAGCGCGCGCGGCGGCCTGCGCAAGCCGCGCCGCGCTGGCGTAGCCGCAGAGAAACGCCTGCAACTCTACTCTGAGCGCTATTTCGGCCGAGGGCGAAAGATCCTGTGCCTGCGCAAACAGCACCCGTGATTTGTCCTCGCGCCCGGCCCGGCGCCAGGCCTGTGCCAGCAGCAGCAGGTAAATCACACGGATATCGGGCGGCGCTGACTGTGCCTGGGGCGCGGTGATACGCCGCAGGAGCTTGAGCGCCGCCGCGTGCCTGTTTGCTCGCATTAGCAGGGTGGCGCGCAGAGTTGCAGCTTCTACTTCGTGCGGCCCGCCGCGGCCTTCGCGCTCGGCGGCGCGCAATTCACGCTCGGCGTCCGTGAGCGAAAGCGCGCCGCGCACCGCGAGCACAAACGCAACGCGCGCGCGCTCAAGCGCCGGGCCGCCCTCAGCTTGCAGGATCGCCAGCGCGCTTTGTGTGTGCCCGCACTCCGCCAGCGCGCGCGCATTGCCCAGGGCGTCGCGCAGGCGGCTGGGCGCTTGCGCAAAGCGGGCCAGCGCCAGCGCGGGCTCATGGGCGGCCAGCGCGCGGCGCGCCAGTTCATTGGCTTCAGCGCCGCCCAGGCCCAGTTCGCAAAGCACACTCAGGCGCGCATCGGGCAGATCGCAGACTTCGAGCACGGCCTCGCGCCAGCGCGTGAGTTCAGCGGGCGGCAAGACTTCGCTCGCCGCACCCAAGCCCACGCGCGGCCCTGCATCGGCGTAGCCCGCTGCGCAGAGCTTGCGCAAGGCGGCTTGAAATTCGCGAGCGCGCAGGCCGCTTGCGCGCATGAGTTTTTCGGGCTCCAGCGGCATCGGTGCGGCGCGCAGCGCATTCAGGAGTGCACTGTCATGCGTGTTCAGCGCGCGCGGCTTGTGCGCGTCAAACTCTTCGTCGGCGCATTGTGCCTGCTCCAGCAGGCGCGCGAGTTTTGCGGCCGGCTGGCCGGAAGGCAGGCCCGCCAGGAGGCACAGGCGCGAGCCTGCGAGCTCGGCGAACTCAAACACGTCGGCGATCAGCTCAAGGCTTGACGCGTCAAGCCATTCGAGGCGCGGCGCGACTATCTGCCGGTCAGCAAGCGCCAGCGCACGCAGGGCGGCGGCCAGGGCCGCGCGCGAAAGGCCGGCGGCGTCAGGATTCACGGGCGATTCGTTGCCATGAAACAGGCGCGCAAGCTCAAACGCGGCGGCATACGGGAACGCGTAAGGCCCCGCGGGCAGGATCAGCGCGTGCTTGTCGCAACGCTCAGTCAGCGCGCCAAGCGCAAAGGCCTGGTGCGAACGCAACACAACAACACGCGCAATTTGAGCACTGGGTGCAGCCGCCCGTGGCATGCCCTGATTGTGGATTATCGAACGCTGATTGTCGATTGAACGACATGCCACCTTCAGGTCGCAAGCACCAGCAGTCCATCTGCCTCTCGCGTGAGGAAAGCAGTGAGTATATCCCTGTTGGCACGAATGCAGGCCACGATGCCGGCCGTAGCAGCCGCGCCGGCTTGAATCCACACGACCTTGGGCGGCGGCCCAAACTGAAAACTCAGCCAGTAGAAATCAGTGTCTCAGGAAACGATGCACAGGCCTTGCTTCTGCGCCAACCGCCAAATCTCAATGTCCGGCATGCTGCTGTAATTGAAGTGTTGCAGGTGATAGCTGCCAGGAAACAGGTCAGCAATCAGTCCCGGCAACTGTGGTGACAGATTCTCGTCGAACAGAAGGCTCAAACAAGTATTCCGGCAGAGAGCTTGCGCTGCAGGTCAGACGCGTAGGCCAGTGCAGCGCGAATGTCTTCTTCTGTAAGGTCGGGGTGTTCCGCGACGATCTTGGCTGGCGTCATACCCGCAGCCAGGTAATCAAGAATGTCAGCCACGGTAATGCGCAATCCGCGAATGCACGGCTTGCCGCCCCGTTTGCCCGGCTCAATGGTGATGATCTTGTGGTAATCCATTTTGCCTCCGGCCCGATTGTACCTGCAATCGGCGCCATTGCACGGAGGCGAGAGACTTAACTGTTCCAGCGCACTTCTTTGGCCGTGGGGATGCCGTGGTAGAACTTCGGGAACACGTAATCCTTGCGCAGCGGGTGGCCTTCCCAGTCGTCGGCGCACAGGATGCGTTTTAGATTCGTGTGGCCGTCGAAAATGATGCCCACGAGGTCGAACGTTTCACGCTCGTGCCAGTCCGCGGCGGGATACAGGTCCATCACGCTGGGAATGTTCGGCTTGTCACGCGGCACTCGCGTGTTGATGCACACCCAATGCTTGTGCTTGATGCTCGTGAGCGTCCAGGTTACGCCCAGGGGCTCGCCGGCCTTGTAATCGGTGCCGGTAATGCAGTGCAGCAGATCCATGCCAAGCCGCGCGTCGTTCTTGCAGAACGCGATCACCTCGCGCGCGGCTTCGGGCTTGACCTCAATTTCTTCACGGAAAATCTGTGCGCTGCGCACGAGAGCCTTAGGCCGCGCCGGTGCCGGCACGGGCTTGATTTCAGGGTAAGCCGCGCGCGTGACGACTTTGTCGCCGAACTTCTCTTTGAGGATCGCGGTAATGTCGGTCGGCTGCATTTCGGTAGTCTGTCGTCGGTAGGCCTTCTTTAGTTGCTCGGACTTTGCCGTTACCGACTACCGGCGACCGATGACCGGCTACGACACCGTAGCCAGCGCTTCCTTCGGCAGATACTTCGCCCTGAACTCCTGCACCTTCTTTTCCCAGGCCGCGATGCTTTCGGTTTCCTGCTCGTTCTCGAAAACCTGGCGCTTGTTCATGTCGAGTTCTTTGATCAGCTCATCTTTGTGATCGGCCCAGTAGTCGAGGCGACGGTGGCGGTTGGCCACGCTTTCGCGCTTGATCATCTCCTGCAGTTTCATGATGCCGTCGATCAACGCTTCGGGGCGCGGCGGGCAGCCGGGCACGTAGAGATCGACCGGGATAATCAGGTCCACGCCCTTCATCACGTGGTAGCCGTACTCGTAGTAGGGCCCGCCGTTGGTAGCGCACGCACCGTGCGCCATCACATAGCGCGGCTCGGGCATCTGCTCATAAAGCGTGCGGATGCGCGGCCCCATTTTGTGGCTGACGGTACCGGAAACGATCATCAAGTCGGATTGCCTTGGCGAGCCGCGAAACACGCCCGCGCCAAAGCGGTCGAGGTCGAACTTGGTGGCGGCTGTTGCCATCATTTCAATGGCGCAGCAGGCAAGGCCAAAGCCCATGGGCCAGATCGAGTTGCGCCGGCCCCAATTGATCACCCAATCGAGCTTCGTGAGAAGCACGCCGGGAACCATATCGGTGATGTCAGGCTTGGATGGCATGCTATGCGGCCTTGCGGCGCTCCAGTTCTTCGGCGGCGCGTTCTTGGGCGCGCAACTTGCGCGCTTCCTTTTGCGCGGCTACGTCGTGGGCGGCCGTGCTGGTGACCCAGTCGAGGTCGCCCTTTTTCCAGGCGCTCACAAAGCCTACGCCGAGCACCGCGGCGAAAATAATCATCTTCCAGAAGGCGGGCGCGCCGAACTTGCTGAACACCGCGGCCCACGGGAACAGGAAGACCACTTCAACGTCGAAAATGATGAAGATCAGCGCCACCGTGTAGAAGCGAATATCGAACTGCACCCAGGAAGAGCCAATCGTGGGCTCGCCGCACTCATAGGTGGTCAGCTTGAGGTCGTCAGGCATGTGCGGGCGGAACAGGAACTTGCCCAGCACGTCCACGTTCAGAATCACGAACACAATGCCGAACGCGGTGAACACGAAGATGAGGAAATACTGGAACATCGTGTTGCCCAGTAATTCCTGGAATGTGGCGGCGGCGAACATGGGCGGCAATCTAATCAGGAGCGGGCGAGTCCGCAAGGCGGTGCCGGTTGCAGCTCGCTACCACTTGCGGTGCTCGGCGGGCACGTGCTTTTCGTAGTGCTCGCGCGCCACACGCAAGATCTCGTGGGCAAGCTTGATCGCGGCGAGGCCCTCTTCACCGGCGACCTCGGGGCGCTCGCCCTTCTGGATGCACTGGATGAAGTGACGAAGTTCTTCTTTCAGCGGCTCTTCCTCGCCAATGACCACCTGCTCAACGCGGATCAAGTCGTTGAACACGAATTGCATCAGGTTATCGATGTTGCTGACGTCGAGGTTTTCGACGTGGAAATCGGCCTGGTCGAGCTTGGGCGTTTTCTTGTAGATCCAGGCCTGTTTGGCCGCGAAATCCAGGTTCAAATAGCTGTCGGCGCAGAAGATGCGCATCTTGCGCACTGACTTGTCGCTGATGCGGCTGGCCGTGATGTTGGCGACCGCGCCATTCTTGAACGTCAGGCGCACGCTGGCGATGTCTTCGAAGCGCTTGCTGAGCACCGGTGTACACACCGCCTGCACGTCCTCCACCTCGGAATCGGCGATGCTCAGCACGATGTCCAGATCGTGAATCATCACGTCCATGACCACGCCCACGTCGGTGCTTCGGAACGGGTACGGGCTGAGCCGGTCGGCCTCGATGAAGGCGACCGTTTTCATGGCATTGCGGATGCTTTTCAGGGCCGGGTTGAAGCGCTCGATGTGGCCGATTTGCAGAATGCGTTTCTGCTTCTTGGCCATGTCGATCAGCTTGGTGCATTCATCGATGGTGTAGGCCATCGGTTTTTCGACCAGCGCGTGGATGTTGTTCTCGAACAGCCATTTCGCCACTTCAAAATGGTGGCGCGTGGGGACCACGACCGTAGCCGCGTCAACGCGGCCTTTGAGCTGTTTGTAGTCGGTCAGGGCTTCACAGTGGAAGCGCTCGGCGATTTCCTTGGCGACTTTCTCGCGTGCGTCAACGACGGCGACGAGTTCAGCGCTGGGCAGTTCGCGCAGCACGCGCGCGTGGTTCTTGCCGAGGTGTCCTACGCCGATGACCGCAATCTTCACCGGAGGTGTGGTTGCCATTGGGCTTGCCTTGACACGTCAAGATGGTGCAAAGGGTACAGTTTCTGACACACCCTTGGAAGAGACTTGTGGCTGGCGACGCCTGTCGCCAGCTTGCAGTTCCTTTCCACAAAAGCGCTGGCGACGGCGTCGCCAGCCACGGGTCATCCCTGCTGCTGTTTCTCGTCCACAACCATGAATTTCAGCGTGCCTTCGCAGCACATTTCACCGTTGACCGTTGCACGGGCCTCGACTTCGGCCAGGCCGCGCCTTTCGCGCAAAACCGTGGCCTCGAGCAGCATCTGGTCGCCGGGCACGACGAGGCGACGGAACTTCACGCTTTCGACGCTGGTGAAAAACGCGAGCTTGCCAAGATTGTCGGGGCGTTGCAGCACGAGCAGGCCGCCGATCTGCGCCAGCGCTTCGATTTGCAGCACGCCGGGAAACACCGGGCGGCCGGGGAAATGGCCTGTGAAGCACGGTTCGTTGTAGCTGACGTTTTTCACGCCGACGGCATGGTTGCCATCGGCCTCCAGCACGCGATCGACCATGAGAAACGGGTAACGGTGCGGCGCGACGCGCAAAATGCCCTGGATATCGAGGGCACCCTTGCCGGTGGGCTTGCGTTTGGCTTCGTCGTATTGCGCGCGCAATGCCTTGGCCAGTTTCTGGTTCAGTGAGTGGCCGCTGGCCACCCCCACCACGCGCGCGTTAAGCCGCACGCCCACCACCGCGAGATCGCCGATGATGTCGAGCGCCTTGTGGCGCGCGAATTCATCGGGGAACGCGAGCTTGTTCTCCATCACGCCGGTCTTGCCCCACACCAGCGTGTTTTGCGTGTTCGCGCCCTTGCCAAAGCCCATGGCCTGCAACTGGCGCGCTTCTTCTTCGAGGCAAAACGTGCGCGCGGGGCCGATGTTCTTGCGGTAGTTCTCGGGCGTGACGTCGCCCGTGTAGCGTTGCAGAGCCAGGTGCGGAACGCCGTAATCGAGAGTGTATTGAACTGAGAGGAGTGGGTTTGGGGTCTGGGGTTTGGGGTCTGGGAAACAGGAGATGCTGGCTGCGCCTTCGTGGAACACCAGCGGGGCCGTGGGCGTGAATACTTCCTGCTCGGCTTCGAGCGTTGCGATGCCGGCCTGATCTATCAAGTCCATGAAGGCTTTGGCGCTGCCGTCTCCGGCGGGCGGCTCGGGCGCGTTGAGCTCGATGGTGGCGTTATCGACGCCCAAACCCGTCAGCGCGCTGAGCACGTGCTCAATCGTGTGCACTTCGGCTTCGCCGTCTTTGATCACCGTGCGGCGCTTGATGTCGATGATCTTGTCCGGGTGCGCGGCTACTTTCGCGCCCGCTTTGTCAGTGCGAATGAAGGTGTAGCCCTCTCCCGCCCTGGCGGGTTTGAGCGTAAGCGTTACGGCAGCACCTTCATGCAGCGAAGTGCCGGTCATCGAAACAGGCTTTGCAAGCGTGGTTTGTTTCATTGTCAGTTCCGAGATCCTAGCCCGGGGTGCCAAGGCCTCCGTACTGCGCGCTGGCTATCACTTGGTGTTCGCACTTGGCACTACCGGTTACTCCGCGTTTTTGTCTATCTGGCCGGTTGCCGCTTTGGCCGCGCCGCCCAATCTGGCTTCCAGCTCTCTCAGGCGTTTTTCCATTTCGCGGATTTTTTCCATGGTGTCGGGCAGGCGGCGCATGGCGGCGGCCTGCTTCATGAAGACGCGGCCATCTTCGGCGGGTCGGCCCACAACTGTCTTGCCCGGCGCGATATCTTTCATGATGCCGCTGCCCGCGCCGACTTTCGTGCCCATGCCCACGGTAACGTGGTCGGCAATGCCCACACCGCCCGCGAGAATCACATAATCCTTGAGCGTGACGCTGCCCGAAAGCCCGCACTGGCCGGCGATGACCACGTTTTGGCCGATCTGGCAGTTGTGCGCGATCTGCACCAGGTTGTCGATCTTGCTGCCGCGCTTGACCAGCGTGACATCAAAGCGTGCGCGATCGACGGTTGTATTCGCGCCGATTTCGACTTCGTCTTCAAGGATCACGATGCCGCGCTGCGGGGCCTTCTCGAACTTGCCCGCGACAAAGTGGAAGCCAAAGCCATCGGCGCCAATCACGGTGCCGGGATGGAGCGTGCACTTCTTGCCGACTTTGCAGCGTTCGAGAATGGTGACGTGCGGGTAAATGACCGTATCATCGCCGATTTCCACTTCATCGCCGAGCACGACGTGCGGGTGGAGAACGACGTTCTTTCCCAGGCGCACGCCGTCGCCCATCACGCAAAACGCGCCGATGCTCGCACCCTCGCCAATCGTCGGGCGCTTGCCGATGACGGCGTGCTCCGAAATGCCCGGCAGCGGCCGATGGCCCGGGCCGCGCAGGGCCAGCACCGCCTTGGAGAACGCCAGATCAGGGTCCTCGGCGCGCAACACGGTCATGCCTTGAGGCGCGGCCAAGCCGGTTTTCATGATTGCGGCGCCCGCACGGGATTTTTCGAGTGCCGGCAGATACTCGTTGCTGGTCACGAACACAACGTCAGCGCGAGTGGCCTTTTCAAGCGTGGCTACGTTGGCGACCTCGAGGTTGGCATCCCCCTCGAGCCTGGCGGCGCAGACCTTGGCGAGCTCAGAGGCTTTCATGGCGGCCCTATTTGTCTTTGGGTGGAGGAGGCAGCACACGCACGCGCAACGTCTTGCTCTGGTTGCGCGCCTTGAGCGGCGAAACGTCGATCTCCAGGATTATGGGTTTGTCCTTGGCCGCGCTTTCGGGCCATTGAAGCGGTGCGGTGAACTCGGCGTCGCCGTTGGGCAGAGACTTGAGTTCACCCTCGCCGCGCAGAACCCACGTGGGGGTCACGCCGTCCTTGGCCATGAGGCTGGCGTTGGCCACGGGCTCGCGCTTGGAAGTGGCCTTGTTGAGGTCGGTGAATTCAGCGCGCATCGTGAGCTTGGCGCCGTGGGCGATTTCGTAGTCGATGCGGTCAGGGTTCTTTTCTTTGTCCTCGGGCAACTTGTCGATTTTCTTGCCGTCCGCACCCTGTGCGTAGGCTTCAGTCGTTTCAAAGTTGCACTTGTCGAGATCGGCGCGGGCCTTGAGTTCGGCGGTGATGTCGTAGCCCTTGGTGTAGTGCAGCACGGGGCTGAGCATGAGCGCCTTCTGCAAATCGCTGAAATCCATTTTCTCCGTGGGCTCGGTCGAGATCACCAGAATCTGCGTGGCCTTGTGGCGCTCGGCAATTTCAACCGCGTAATCGCGCAGCTTGTTGAAGCGGCGCTTGGCCTCCTCGTTGATATCCTTCTGCATGTCCAGCTCGATGTCGTAACGCTCTTTGGTGTAGTTGGCGTTGAGCTGGATGATTTCTTCCATCAGGCGCGCGTATTCCTCGCTCTTGGCCTGCTTGTTGCGGATGTCTTCCTGCTTGGCCTTCATCAAGCGCTCGGTGCGTGTTGAGAGATCGCGCTGGCGCTGGCGCGATTCCGAGTAGATTTCAATCTGCACGCTCAGCAGCACGGCATCTTCCTTGAGCACCTTCACAAAATCGACGTAGCAGGTGCGCTCGGGCTCGACCGTTGTGGCGGGCTGCGCGTCAGCGTGTGTGTTGTGAACGATGAGCGTGCTCAGCAGCGCGCCCGAGAACATTCCCAGCGCCAGCGCGCAAAGCGCCACCGTGCGGGACTTCCAGCGAATCGACATGCGAATCTCCAATGACCCCAAGTCAGCCTGACTGGCTGCACAAAAGCCGCACGATGGTGCCAAACTGCGGCGTTCCTGTCACGCGCGGATTGCGCTTCGCCGCCTTGACGAACAGCCGCGTGTTGGTAGCTTTCGCGCCACTGGCCCTTGGTGTAATTGGTAACACACCAGATTCTGGATCTGGTTTTCGGGGTTCGAGTCCCTGAGGGCCAGCCATTCGACTCTCGCGGGCATCCTAACGGATGCCCGCGCTCGCTCATGGCCGGCCAGAGATTGCGCAAGTGCACGTCGGGTCGAATGTCCTGAGCGAGCGCAGCGAGTCGAAGGGCAACAACCTGCGGGCTTCGTTGGCCAGGGCCGCGCCGGTTCTTGCCTTCTTGCACGCGACCGAACAAAGGCGCCCCGCGATTGCGGGGCGCTTTTCAATTCGGGCTGAACGCAAGACTAGCCGAACCGGCCCGTGATGTAGTCTTCGGTTTGCTTCAGCCGGGGCTTTAGGAACATGTCGCTCGTGACGCCGAACTCGATGATCTCGCCCAAGTACATGAACGCCGTGTAATCGGCCACGCGCGCGGCTTGCTGCATGTTGTGCGTCACGATCACGACTGTGAAGTTCTGGCGCAGGTCAAGGATCAACTCTTCGATCTTGGCCGTGGCGATGGGGTCGAGCGCGCTGCAGGGCTCGTCCATTAACAGCACGTCAGGCTCATTGGCGATGCCGCGCGCGATGCACAGCCTTTGCTGCTGGCCGCCGGAAAGGGCGGTGGCGTTGTCGTGGATGCGGTGCTTGACTTCATCCCACAGCGCGGTGCGCTTGAGGCAGCGCTCGACAGTTTCCGCCAGCTTCTTTTTGTTGCGCTCGCCGCTGATGCGGTTGGGGTAAATCACGTTCTCGAAGATCGACTTGGGGAACGGGTTGGTTTTCTGGAACACCATGCCGCAGTGCTTGCGCAGGGCAATAACGTCCTGGTCGGGGGCGTAGATGTCGTTGTCACCGAGGTAAATCGAACCCTGGTAGCTGACCGCATCGATCAAATCGTTCATGCGGTTGATGCTGCGCAGTAGCGTGCTCTTGCCGCAACCGGAAGGCCCGATCAGCGCGGTCACGCGGTTTTTGGGCACGTCGAGGTTAATGTTTTTCAGTGCGTGGTGCTTGCCGTAATAAAGGTTGAAATCCTTCACGCGCACGATGGTCTCGAGCGATTCGGGCTTTTCGGTCACGCTGGTTACGGCGCTCGACACGCGCAAAGCTCCCCGTGGATCAGCAAGTTCTCCGCCGGCGCGAGGCGCAGGCGGGGCGGTCATGTTAGCCATTTCTTTGTCTCCGGCCATGTTACACGTGACTCGATGCCAGGCGCTTGCGCAATTTGTTGCGCAGGCGGATGGCGGCAATGTTCAACACGGCAATCATCGCAATCAGCACCAGGGTGGTCGTGAACACCAGAGGCTTGGTGTTGTCGATATCCGGGCTCTGGAAGCCGACGTCGTAAATATGGAAGCCCAGGTGCAGGAATTTGCGCTCCAGGTGGATGAACGGGAAGTTTCCGTCCACGGGCAGCGTCTCGGCAAGTTTGACCACGCCCACGAGCATCAGCGGCGCCACTTCGCCCGCGCCGCGCGCCATGGCAAGAATCGTGCCCGTGAGAATGCCGGGCATGGCCTGGGGCAGGATCACACGCCACACGGTTTGGAAACGCGAAGCACCTGCGGCCAGGCTGGCCTCGCGCTGGCTGGAGGGCACGGCAATGAGCGCTTCTTCGGTGGCCACGATCACCACGGGCACGGTCATGAGTGCCAGGGTGAGCGAAGCCCACAAAATGCCGCCGCCGCCAAAGGTGGGGCTGGGCAGGCGCTCGGGATAGAAGAAGCTGTCAATGGAACCGCCCATAATGACGCAGAAGAAGCCCAGGCCGAAGATGCCAAACACGATGCTCGGAACGCCCGCGAGGTTGTTCACCGCAATGCGCACGGCGGAAACCAGCGGGCCCTGCTTGGCGTACTCGCGCAGGTAAAGCGCCGCGATCACGCCAAAGGGAACGACCACGAGGCACATGAGCAGCGTCATCAGCAGCGTGCCAACGATGACGGGGAAAATGCCGCCCTCAGTGTTGGATTCGCGGGGGTTATCCCACAGGAACTCGCCAAAGCGCGAGCCATAGACGGAGAGTTTGCCGAAGAAACCCAGTTCGTTGGGCAAAATGGCGCGAACCACCTGCGCCACCGGCATCACGGCTGTCTTGCCGTCCAGAGCCTGCAGCTTGTACGTCAATGTCTTTTCATGTTCGCGCAGGCGATTGACCTCCAGGCGCAGCTCGGAATAGGGCCCGCTCTGGAGATCGGCCCGCTTTTCCTGGGCCGCGCGCGCCTGTGCAAGTTCCTCGCGCTGGTCCGCATCGAGGTTGAAGCGGGCCGTGTCCTTGTCCCATGCCTTGAGCGATTCATTGAGGGCGTCGCGCCACTTGGCGCACTGCGCCTTGTAAATGTCGGGATTGAGGTCGGGTTTGGCCGGCGGCTCCAGGCGCGACCACGCCGTGTAGGTTTCCTCGAGGCGCTCAAGGGCCGTGACCATCTCGCCCGATTTACGATAGTCATGGCGGATGCGCGCTACCCGCAGGGCCAGTTGCTTGATCTCGTGGTTGACCTCGCCGATGTCGTCCTTCTCGATCTCCACGCGCCGCAGGTATTCGGCCTGCATGGTCGCCTGCTGCTCGATGAACACTTCCCACACGCCATCGAGGCCGTCCTTCTCCAGCGTGGCCAGTGGCTTTTCGCCGTCGCGCACTTCCACCACGTAGCCGACCAGCACGCCCTTCTCCAGGCGCTCGATCTCGCACACTTTGTTCACCTGGGCGCGCGCCAGCACATAGGCCTCGTAGCCGCTCGGGTTGCCGCGGCGGTAGCCGTCTTCATCGGGCACGTCGGCCTTGACCCAGCGGAAGTAGGCGCTGTCCGGCTGCAGGTTTTCGCCCTTGTTGCCCTGGCGCACGAGCAGCTCGGTGGGATCGGTCTTGATTTCATAGGCCTGCCAGGGCGTGCCATCGCGCTTGCGCGGCAGGTCGCGCAAATCCAGCGGGCGGTCTGCGCGCACCGCGCCCAGCAGCATCACGTGGTCGCGGAAGCGGTCGTCGCCCAGCGCCTGCTCCACGGGAACGAACTTGCCGCTCTCGTCGGCCACCTTGTAAGGCGAGGCAAACGTGCCGGGACCCTTGAGATAGGTATCCGGCGTTACGGCCTGCCCGGCGCTGTCCTTCAATTCACCCTCGGCGCCAACGAGCTTGAAAGCCGCGCCGGCGAATATTTTCGCGTCGCGGCGATAATCGGCAATCGTGGCTTTGCGCGGCGGCGTGGCGGCAGCGTAGGCCTTGCCGTCGGCATAAACGTAGCCGCCATCCTTGGCGTAAATCAGTTTGTCTTCGCTGTCGAGGAATGCCTGCCGGCCGTCCTGCGCCACCAGCCAATAGCGCGCTTCGCCCAGCGCGATGACTTCAATGTCACGGGGCCAGAAGGTGCGGCTTCCTTCGTAAACGATCAGCGCGATCACGCACACGATCAGCACGATGCCGGTCATGATCGCGCCGCCCGAGAGCCACACGAACGGCTCGCCCTTTTGCACGCGCTTCTTGCGCGCGGGCTTTGATGCATAAGGGATGTTCGTGGTCTCGGCCATGGCGTTACATTCGTGAAAGCTTCTTGCGCAACCTCATGCGCACGACCTCGGCGGCGGTGCTGATCACAAACGTGACCAGGAACAGCATCAGGCCGCCAAGGAACAGGGTTCGGTAAAGTGTGCCGCCGTGCGGCGCCTCGGGCATTTCAATGGCGATTGCCGCCGAGAGGCTGCGGAAGCCACTGAGCGGCTCCAGCTCCATGACCGGTGTGCCGCCCGCAGCCATGACCACGATCATCGTTTCACCCAGCGCACGACCAAGGCCAATCACGATCGCCGAGAAAATGCCGCTTGCCGCCGCCGGCACCACGACCGTTGTCGTCGTTTGCCAGCGTGAAGCGCCACAGGCCAGTGAAGCCGCGCGCAGCTGGTTGGGCACGGTGGAAAGCGCGTCTTCGGCGATGGAATAGATGATGGGAATGACGGCAAAGCCCATCGAGAAACCGACAATCAGCGAGTTGGTCTGGTTGAACTTCCAGCCCTCGGCGCCGGTAACAAACCGGCGGAAATCGGCCACGTGGCCGGCCGTGGGATGGTCGTAGCCAAACAGCATGGACTCAAGGCCGGGTGCCAGCAACATTGAAAGCCCAAGCCCCATCAGCCCCGCCAGCAGGGCAAAGGCAAGCGAGAAAGAAACGTCCACCGCAATCGGCCACAGCGTCGTGCCGCTCTGGCCTGCCATGGATTGGCGCATTTTCTCAAACGGGTTGCCCGATGCGATCAAGCCGCGCCAATCCCGGCCAAAGCCGCGGCCGCCAAACAGCACGGCGCCGCCGGCCTTGAGCAGCCAGCCCGCGAGCAGCGCAAAGGGCAGCAACAACAACATCATGAAGAGGCTGTGGCCGCCGGGAATCCACCAGCCCTTGGGCAGTGCACCTTGCGGCGTTGAAGTGTCGCGCGCCAGTTGTGCGCCGCCTGCCGTCCATGAGCGGAAATCGCCGGCGCTGAGTTTGCGCGCGGCTTCTTCATTGATTGGCAGGAATGTCTTGGAGTCGATCAGCGCCGGATCAGCGCCCTCAAGCGCGGGGAACAGGAATTCCTCAAAGCGCGGGCCAATCAAGGTTGCCAGCAGCACGCCGCAGGCCAATATCAGGAACAGCATCGCCAGAATGGCCTTGGGACCGAAGCGGCCCGTGAACGTGGGCGGAAGCTGCTGCCAGATCCAGCCAAAGAACATGAACAAGGCAGGACACAGCGCCACGGCCATGAGCAGCGTGGGCATGATGGGTGCTGCCATGGGCGCAAAGTAAAGCGCGCCCAGAAAGCCCAGCACGACGCTGGGCAGGCTGGCCATCACCTCCATGGCGGGCTTGACCACGGCGCGCACGTTGCGGTGCATGAACTCGCTGGTGTAAATCGCACCCAGCACGGCGAGCGGAATGGCAAACAACAGCGCGTACATGCCGCCCTTGATCGAGCCGCGGATCAGCGGCATGAGGCTGTACTTGGCTTCTACGTCGTCGGTGCCGCTGGATGTCTGCCACTCGTACTTGGGTTCGGCGTAACCCTCGTACCACACGGAGCCAAAGAGCGCTTTGAACGAAATCTCGGAGTGCTTGGCATCAACCCACCAGTGGCGCAGGCCGCCCTTGGCGTCAATGCCCAGCGTACCGCCGGCCTTGGCTGCGTAGTAGCATTGCGGCAGCCCCGGCTCGGCTACGCGCTCCTCAAAAATCACGCGCTCGCTGGTGTTGTGCAAGCCGCGCACAAATCCGGATTTGTCCCATACGGCAAAGCTCTTGTTGGCTTCGCACGCGCAAAAACCAAGAATCTCGCCGCCGCCGGGCTCGTGCACATGGATGCGCCGCAGCTTTGGGTTGTTGTCCTCTTTGGTTTCGCGCACCGCAAACCAGCTCTGGACGCCGCCGTGGCTGTCGCCGATCAGCAGCGAGGTTCCGCCCAACAGGTAGTCCAGCGCCGTGAGCTTCAAATCGCCGGCGGGCGCGCCGAGATCGGAGTCGTCGCGCATCGCGCTGACGGTCTGCGCCCAGGTGCGCTCTTGCTCGACGTGAAAGCTGAAGGCGTCCACGGGCGGATACTCCGCAGGGCGCACGAAAACCGGCGCCTTGCCTTTTTCATCGACACGTTTGAACAAGAACAGTTTGCCCTCGCTGTTTCCGACCCAGGCTTCGGCCTGCGATTCGTGGGCGATGCACAGCACGGGCGTGCCCGCCAACTGGGCCGTCACGTCAGCGCGGAAGAGTTCTTCGGCTTCGAGTTCATCAGTCATGCCGTTGAGCGCGAGCTTCTCGAGGCGCAGCAGCACGCGGCCCTTGGAGGTGATCGCCGTGGTCAGCGCCTCACGCTCATAGTCGGGCGCGCCTTTGTGCAGCGCCGAATAGACGCGGCTGATGGCCTCGCCGCCCGAGCCAATGTCGATCTCGCGGTCAAAGGTCACCACGGCGCGCACGCGGCGGTAGAAGCCAAAATCGTTGAGGTGCTCGACGAGCCACGCGTATTCCGCGTCGCCGTCCTTTTCACGTTCAACGAGGATCTCCGGCGTGTAATCGGGTTTGCCCAGCTCTTCTTTTTCAGGCTGGCGCAGCTTGCGCCAGGAAACCGGGTCTTCATTCAGGGCAAAACGCTTGAAAGCGTGTACGTAACTGATGCTTCCTTGCAGCACGCGCCCGTCCGAGAGGCCCAGCGTCAGGGCGTATTTCGGGATGCCCTGCACCGGCCCAACGTCGTAATGCGTAAAGGGCCTCGCCGAAATGTGGGCCGCGCTCACCTGGGCCTGGCCCAGATTGGGCACCTTGAGCGTTTCCATGGCCGCGCCGGTGGGCACGGCCAGCACGTGCAAAGTGCCATCGGCATCCAGGCGCAGGGCGATGCGGCGATATTCGTCGGCGTGCAGCGCCATCGGCTTGCCGGCAAGGGGTGCTGCGCTGGGGCTGTACTCGCCATGATCGGAGGCGCGAAAGAGCGGAACAACCTGTGAAACGATAAAGAACACCAGCCCGAGCACGGCAAAAATGACGCCAAGGCCGCCAACGCGAATGCCGACGTTGGCAGCCTTGTCAATGACGTGCACTGACCAGTGGATCTTGGCCTGGGAAAGCTTGGCCGTTCTCTTGGAGTCCTGCGTCATGCAACAATGTCCGGGGACGCGCTGGGTGCGGGACAAAGGCCCCGCACCCATCTTCGGCAGTCACGACTACTTCAGTACGCCGCGGTTTTTGTCAATCATCTTCTTGGTCAGGGGAATGAAGCCGTCCTTGAGGACGATTTCCTGGCCTTCCTTGCTCAGGATAAAGCTCAGGAATTCCTTGACCACCGGGCTGACTTCTTTGCCCGGGGCGCGATTGAAGTAAATCCACAGGAAGCGCGACATCGGGTACTTGCCGCTGTAGCAGTTTTCCGCCGTGGCGTCGTAGGCCGTTTCGCCGTCTTTCTTGGAGATCGGAACGGTCTTCACGCCGGCCGTCTTGTAGCCGATGCCGGAGTATCCCGCCGCCGAACGGTCTTCGCTGACGAGCTGCACCACGGTGCTCGATCCGGGCTGCTCCTTGACTGTGCTCTTGAAGTCGCCCTTGTACAGCGCGTGTTCCTTGAAGAAGCCGTAGGTGCCCGAGGCGCTGTTGCGGCCGTAAAGCGTGATGTTCAGGTTGGCCCATTCGCCATCAAGCCCCGCCTGGCCCCACTTGGTCATGTCTTCCTTGTAGCCGCCCTTGCGGTTGGCCGAGAAGATCGCGTCCACCTGCGGCAGCGAAAGGCTCTTGACCGGGTTGTCCTTGTGCACGAACACCGCCAAGGCGTCCACCGCCACGCCGACAACGCTGGGCTTGTAACCGAACTTGTCTTCGAACTTCTTGATTTCTTCGGCTTTCATTTCGCGCGACATGGGGCCGATGTCCGCCGTGCCGTCGATCAGCGCCGGCGGGGCCGTGCTGGAGCCCTTGCCTTCCACGGCAAAGGTCACGTTCGGGTACTGCTTCTTGAAGCCCTCGGCCCAGAAGGTCATCAGGTTGTTCAGGGTATCCGAGCCCACACTTGAAATCGTGCCCGAGATACCGGCCACGGGCTTGTAACCCTCGATGGCTTCGTCCACCTTCACATCCGCCTTCGCGGGGCTGCCCGCCAGGCTCAAACCCAGCGCCAGCGCGGCTACGCCGGCCAACACCACACTCTTGCTCAGTCGCATTTCGCTTCTCCCTTGGTTGATGGTCCCCATAAGTGAGCGCCACGATAGGCCGGCCCAAACAACCCAAGATGAAGCGAGTGTTAAGATTCCTTAAATCGTGGCACCCCCGGACATTGGCGCAAGGTTTGTTAGGCTGCACCCGTGGACGTAACTCCCGCCGATTTCGACCAGAATCATCGCGGCCTGGTGATTGTCACCAGCGCGTTGAACGCCGGGCCGTGGATTTTCATGGCAGTGGCGAGCCTTGTGGGCCCCGTTCAGCCGCCACCCGCCGAAGGCAGCCAGAGCCCGTTTGAAATCCTGCGCTATGTGATGTGGGGCTTTTCGCTGCTCGTTGTCCTGCCCATGTTCATGGTCTATCGCCAACAGAGCGCCGCCATTGCCGCCGAAACGGATTTCAACCGCAAAATCGTGATGCTGCGCGGGCGCACCATTGTGGTCACGGCCATGGCCGAAGGCGCGGCAATCATGGCGGGCGTCGTGACGCTGCTGGAGGGAAAGCCTCTGCTGGCCTTGCCCGGATTCTTGCCACTGATTGCCTGGATGGTGGTTGGTTTCCCTACACGCGCCCGTGTGCTGGATGAACTGCAGGGCGACACAAGCTCGCTCAACAGGCAGTACCGTTAACGTGCGATTCTGCTTAACGTGGGCGCCATGGCAGACCTGACACCGGCATGGCAAGAGCATGAGCGCGTTGCCAAGAGCGTGCCTCAAGTGATGCGCTCCACACTCGGCGCGTATTTCACCCCGCGCGACGTAGCCGTGCGTACCGCGACGGAGGTGCTCCAGCGCTTTCCCCACGGCACGGTGCCCACGGTGCTCGACCCCGCCTGCGGCGCCGGCGCCCTGCTGCTGGGCGCACTCGAATACGCCGCCAAGGAGCGGCCGGATTGGGTCGCGCCAATGCTTGGCGGCAAACTTCACGGCTGGGAAATCGAGCGCGGCATCGCCGAGGGCGCGCGCCACGTGCTGGCCGCGGCGGGAAAGTGCCTCGGGGCGCGTGTTGCCTCGCTGATTTCGTGCCGCGACGGGCTGCTGGCCGACGAGCGCGAGATCTACGACGTGGTCATCGCCAACCCGCCCTGGAAGAGCTTTTCGGGCCGGCAGGCGCAGGAAATCGACCCCATGCTGCGCGCACTGTATGCGAAGAAATTCGGCGCGTTTGCCGGCTGGCCGGCCACGCACACCGCCTTTGCCGAGCAAGCCGCGCGTTTGATCAAGCGCCAGGGCGGGCGGCTGGGCCTGCTGTTGCCGCACCAGGTGGCCGATCTCGAGGGCTACGCGCCCTTGCGCCGCGCGCTGGCCAGCCTGGTCAGCGTCGATCGCATCATTGATCTGGGAGAAAGCGTTTTTCCCGGCGTGACCGAGCCCTGCGCGCTGTTCGTGCTCAAGGCGGGCAAAGGCGATATCTCCGGCGAGCCCTGGAACGCGCAAGCCGATGTTGGCATGACCATCCGCGCTTCCATGCGCCATGTGCCGCTGCCGCCGGAGAGCTTTGGCGACATCGGCGTACACACCGGCAACGCCGCAGAGCTGTTGCTCACAGACAAGCCCGAGCAGGGCGCCATGCCCATTCGCGAGGGTAAGGATGTTCGACCCTTCGCCATTGACCCGCCGCGCCTGTGGCTGCGCCCGCCCAAAATGAAAGGCACGGGCCACTACGCGCGCATGGCATCGCCCGAACGATACGCGAAGACGCCGATCCTGCTGCGCCAGACTGCCAATCGCCCCATCGCCTGCCGCCACCAGCCCGCTGCGCTGTTTCGCAACAGCGTGCTGGCCTGCTTCGGCGCGCCCGACCACGACATCGACTACCTGATCGGCGTGCTCAACAGCGAGTATGTGGCGCGGCTGTACCGCAACAGTTTTCGCGACGCGCGCCAGCGCGCCTTTCCCCAGATCAAGATCGAAGCCTTGCGCAGCATTCCCATCCCGTCTCGGCGCGCGGCTGCCGCCGTTTACGACCAGATCGTGAAGATCAGCCAGGCGCTGCAGGCCAAAAAGGGCGCGGACCCCGCGCTGTTGAACCAGCTCGAGGCCGCGGTCGTGCGCGCGTATATGGGTTCGTAGCTGGGGCCGCCGGCCCCTGATGTACATGGCGCGGCCCGCGCCATGGTTGAAGGCATAGAATGCACCGAGACCTCAATGGTGTCAGGAAGCGTAGAAGCACCTACCTCCCGCACTGGGAACAGCAAGGTGGAGTCAATTTTGTTACATATCGCCTTGCCGACTCTCTGCCGGCAGCGGCGGTGGCAGAATTGAAAGCCGAACGCGAGGCGCTGGAACGAAAATTGGAGTTTTCAGGAATCGAAGCAGGCAACGAGCTGGCCCGTTTTAACTCTCTGCGTTCAAAGCGAATTGAAACACTGCTGGACAACGGGCACGGCGAGTGCCTGCTTGCCAACAACAGCGCCGCGCAGATTGTCCGTGACAACCTTCTTCACTTCAGCGGGCGGCGATATGAGCTGCTGTGCTGGTGCGTCATGCCAAACCATGTGCACGTCATGATTAGACCGCTGGATGGCTGGGGTTTGGAGAAGATTGTGCACGGCTGGAAGAGCTATACCGCCAAGCAAATCAACCGACTGCAGGGCCGCACGGGGACTGTGTGGCAGGCCGAATACTTCGATCGATTGATCCGTAATCGCGACGAATTGAGACGCGGCGTGCAGTACATCCTTGAGAATCCGGTCAAGGCCGGCTTGGGCCCATGGAAGTGGGTTGACGTTTCGCTGGATTCAGGGTTCTAGGCTGGCGCCGGCGGCGCCAGCCACTTCAGGGGCCGGCGGCCCCAGCTACTTCTTCTTCACGTTGTCGCCGTTGCGGGTGGTGATGGTGAACGTCAGTTTGCGCGAGGTGTTGGCATTGAGCGCGAACTTGAACTTCATGGTGTTGAAGTTCTCTTTCTCGGGCTTGTCTTCGCTCTCAAAGTCGAAGTCGCCCTGCGCCGAACGGTGGATTTCGATCTCGATGTTCTTGCCGCGGTAGTTCTTCACCTCCAGCTCGAAGCGCTCGATGGTGGTCCAGCCGCTGACCCAGCGGCTGCCGCCGCGGCTTTGGAAAACCAGGTCGGCTTTCTCAAAGCTCATGCGCTTTTCCTTCATGGTCACTTCCGGGTCGGCGCCGACGTTGATTTTGACTTCGTCGTTCTTGGCGATGTACTTGCTCACCAGGGCACCCATGTAGCCCATGCCGCCGTTCTGCAGCTTGTAGAGGCGAATGATGCCGTCGGGCAGCGGTTCCTTGCCCAGCTTGTGTTCCTCGTTGTTCTTGAATTCGAGCACTTTCATCAGGCCATTGCCGTACTTGGCGGGTTCAAAGTGATACACGGTTTTCATCGGCACCCCCGTCACCTTGAAGCTGCGCAGGCGCTTCTGCCAGCCGTGGGGAATCGTCTCCGTGCCCTCGACAGTGTAAATGTAATATTCGCTCAGGCCGGTCTTGTCGATTTCCTTGGGCCGCGACATGCCGCCGCCCGAACCGGGCCCTTCTTCCGCGCCGCGCGAGCGCTTGGCGCTGTCGCGGGCCCATTCATCAACTTCCTTGGTTTTCGGCTGCCCGCCCTGGGCGAGGTAGATGACTTTCTCAACGAGGTGAATCACGCCCACCACCAGGCGAACCTGCGCGTTCTCATATTCCTCGCCGCTGTTGTTGCGTACCGTGACAAAGCCCGTCAAATCCATGGCGCTTTCGTCGCTGCTGACCAAGCCGGTGTATTCGGCGCTCCAGGAAATGCCGCTGGTGAAATACGTGATCTGCACTTCGTGGCTCGCGGCCTTCTTGGCGTTGATCGTCCAGATCAGAATCTGGTGCGATTCGGCGGGGTAGCTGGTGTCGGCGACTTCCAGGTTGCCGTCCTTGTCGCCAATGGCCTGGAACTCCACGCTTGTCGGGTCGATCAGTGTGTTGACCCACGAAAACTGGATGCGGTTTTCACCCGCCTTGAATGAAAGCGTGCGTGTCTCGCGCACCAGCGTCAGGTCTTCACTGTTGTAAATCGTGAGCTGCACCGAATCGCGCTTGGGAAGCGTGACAAGCTCTTCCTTTGCGCAGAGAGGCGCGGAGACCAAGGCGAAGAGCAACATGGATAGAAGCCGCATGACCACTCCTGAGGTATCGGGTACCAGGTCTCAGGTATCGGGCTGGGTTTCAGGCAACTGATACCTGAAACCCGATACCTGATACCTATTTTTGTTTCACATTGCTGCCAAAGCGCGTCGTTACCTTGAACTTCAGCGTGCGCGCCGTAGCCGCGCTGAGGCTGAAGGTGAACTTCTTGGTGTTGAAGTTTTCGACCTGCGGGTTGTCACCGCTGTCGAAATCAAAGTCGCCCTGCATCGTGCGGTGAATTTCAACCTCGACATTCCTGTTGCGGAAGTTCTTCACCTCGAGCTCGAACTCCTCGACCGTGGTCCAGCCGGCCAACCAGCGATTCTCAAACGAGAGGTCCTGCTTCTTGAAGCTCATGCGCTTTTCTTTGAGCGTGACCTCGGGATCGGGGCCGACGTTGATCTTCACTTCCTCGTTCTTGGGGATGTACTTGCTCCAGAGTTCACCCATGTAGCCCATGCCGCCGTTCTGCAGCTTGTAGAGGCGGATCAGGCCGTCGGGCAGCGGCTCCTTGCCCAGCTTGTGTTCTTCGTCGTTCTTGAATTCGAGCACCTTGGTGAAGGCCGGGCCGAACTTGGCGGGCTCGAGACGATAAACCGTCTTGAGCGGCACGGCAGCCACAAAGAAACTCTTGAGGCGCTTGGCCCAGCTGTTGGGCACGGTTTCGCGGCCTTCAACGGTGTAGATGTAATACTCGCTCAGTGCGCCCTTCTCTATCTCCTTGGCGTGCATGCCGTCTTCGTTGGCGTCATCCAATTCGCCCTTTTCCATCTCCTTCATGTCGTTCTGAGGGCTCGGGGCGGGTGGCGCGGGGGGATAAGGTCCGGCCGTGCGCGGCTGCGCGAGATAAATAATCTTCTCAACCAGGTGAATCACCCCGACCACAAGCCGCACCTGGGCGTTTTCGTAGTCTTCGCCGCTGTGGTTGTGCACCGTGACATAGGCCGTAAGGTCGGCGGCGCTTTCGTCGCTGTTGACCAAGCCGGTGTATTCCGCGCTCCAGGTGATGCCGCTGGTGAAGTAACTGATCTGCACTTTGTGGCTCGCGGCCCTTTTGGCCGTGATGGTCCAGATCAGCATTTCGTGCGACTCGGCTGGATAGCTGGTGTCGGCCACGTCAATGTTGCCGTCCTTGTCATCAACCGCCTGGAACTCGACGGAAGTCGGGTCGATCAGCGTATTGGCCCACGAAAACTGGATGCGGTTTTCGCCCTGCTTGAACGAAAGCGTGCGCGTTTCGCGCACCAACGTGCAGTCTTCGGAGTTATAGATCGTCAGTTGCACCGCATCGCGCGGCGGCAGCGTGACGAGCTCTTCCTTCGCGCAAAGCGGCGCGGCGATAACGGCGAGCAGTAGAAAGGGCAGAAGGCGCATGGAAGTTCCGAGGTATCAGGTATCGGGTTTCGGGTAACAGGTTTTGGCTGCAGGTTTCCCGACACCTGCAACCCGATACCTGATACCCGCGAGGCGAAGCCTCGCCTTACCACACGTCCTTCTTCTGGTAATGGAATTTGAGAATAACCGGCGCGCCCTTGGGCGGCACTTTCACCTTGAACTTCACGTTTTCGTTATCCACGCGCTCCATGCTGGCGTAGCCTGCGCTGTCCTTCTGCATTTCCCATTCGCCGTCCACGCGCAGGTTCAGCGTCAGCTCGATCTCGTTGTCCTTGAAGTTCTTGATCTCATATTGATCCACCTCGTCGGTGTCGTATACGTTGCCGCGGCGGTTGGTCACATCATTGACCATCTTCTTGAACTCAACCTTGATGTCCTGCGCCGTGCCGATGTTCAGCCGCATGTCGTCGCCGATGGGCGTAAACTTGCCCCAATCCTCGCCCGTGAACGCGGCTGTGCCCTTGCCGTCGTCCTGGTAAATGCGCACTTTGCCGAACTCAAGCGGGATCGCGCCCAGGCCGATCTCCTTGGTGTTCGGCAGCACGTAATCCGTCATGATCTTGCCCTCGTACTGGCGCGTCAGGTCGTACACGTACTCCTTGCGAAGCTTGACGTTGTCCCACTTGTTCACGAGCAGGCGCTTGGCTTCGCCCTGCGAGAGCGCTTTGTCGAACTTCTTGCCGTCGCGCGTGATGAAGTCGGCGTCCGTGAAATTCTCGCCTGACCAGTTGCGTATCTTGAAATAATGGCGGAAGGTGCAGGTGCTTTCATCCTTGCTCACCATCGCCTGGTAGCTGGTTTCGCGCTGGATGTTCCCCATCAGGTAGCTGATGCGGAACTTTTCGCTGCGCGCATCGGGGCTGGCCACAGACCAAGTGAGGGCGTTTTCGCCCGGCGGGTAGCTCGTGGAGAGAATCTCGACTTTCGAGTTCGCATCGGCGGGGCGGAAGACAATGCTGCCCTTGTCAATGTTCGTGCCCGCCCAGGAGAAGTCGATCGTGTTCACGCCGTTCTGCAGCGCGATCGTGCGCTCTTCCTCGACCATAACCTGGTTGGGGTGGTCAAAACGCACGGCTACGCCTTCGCGATCCGGCAGCGTGGCAAGCTTGATGCGCGCGTGGGCCGGCGTCGGGCTCGAAAGGCCGATGATGGCGCAGGCGACGGGCAGAGCAAGAGCGGTGGCAAAGAGGCGGAATTTCATGGGTTTGATCCTTAGATGGCGGTGTTCAGTCGTCGGTACTCGGTCGTCGGGATTGTGTTGAGGGTGGCGCGGCAGTTCCCGACTACCGACTACCGACCACCGACGACCGACTACTTGTTCTTCACGTTGGTTCCGTTACGGGTGGTGAGCTTGAAAGTGACCGTTTGCGGCGTATTGGCCTTGAGTTCGCCGCTGAATCGCTGCGTCTGGTAGTCCACTTTGATGCTCGCCGTTTCACTCTCGAAGTCAAAGTCGCCGCCGAACACCAGGTTCACCTCGAATTTCACGGCGCGGCTGCGGAAGTTCTTGATCTCGAGCTTGTAGTTCTCGATGGTGGTCCAGCCCTCGAGGCGCTGTTCCTGTGCGCCGTTGCCCCAGCGGCGGAACGCGAGGTCTTTCTTCTCAAGATTGGTGCGCGTAAGTTTGAGTGTGACTTCGGCATCCGTGCCGGCGTTCACTTTGATTTCGTCGTTCTTGGCAATGTAGGCCGTCGCAACTTCGCCGACGTAACCCAGCGCATTGCCGCCCATGTCGCGGTAAAGGCGCACCACGCCCTGCGGCAGCGGCTCTTTGCCCAATTTGTGCGCCTCATCGTTCTTGAAGGTCAGCAGCTTGAAGAAGCTAGGGCCATACTTGCGGGCATCGTAGGTATAAACGGTGTTCACCGGCACGCCCGCCTGCTTGAAGCTTTGCAGGCGCTTTTGCCAGCCGTTGGGAATCGTTTCCGTGCCCTCAACCGTGTAGATGTAGTACTCGCTCAGGCCTTCCTTGATGATCTCTTTCTTGCCTTCGGCCGCTTTGTCGGCCTTGCGCATTTCTTCCTCGGCGTTGCGGCGATACTTGGCTTTATCCGGACCGGCCAGTTCGTTGATGCGCTCAACGAGGTGAATCGAGCCGACCACGAGGCGAACCTTGGCGTTCTCGTACTCTTCGCCGGAACGATTGCTGACCGTGACATCGCCCGTCAGCGTCATCGAAGCTTCGTCGTTGGACAGCAGGCCGGTGTACTGTGCACCCCACGAAATGCCGCTGGTGAAATAGCTGATCTCGACTTTGGCCGAGACATCGGCCTCGGTCGAAATCGTCCAGATCAGCATCTCGTTGCTTTCGGCGGGGTAGCTCGTGTCGAGCACTTCCAGCTTGTCGGCGTTGGCCAGGGCGCGGAACTCCACGCTCGTGGGGTCAATCAACGTGTTCGCCCACGAGAACTGCAGGCGGTTGTTGCCCTTCTTGAACGTGAGCGAGCGCGTTTCCTGCACCAGCGTAAGATCAACCGAGTTGTAAATCGTGAGTTGAACGGTGTCGCGCTTGGGCAGCGTCACCAGTTCTTCCTTGGCGTAAACGGCGGGCGCAAGCAGCGCCATCATCAAGACCAGCCATCGCGTGGAGATTTGCATGTTTGCCCTCTTGTTATCGGCGCGACTATGACGCAGCCATGAATCAACCGGTTCCAACTTTAATCAAAACGGTCCGGCTCGTCGGCCTTGAGCCCTTCCAGCCAGCCTGCTCTGGCCTTGGGGAACGCATCCGAATACGGGATGTAGGGTTTGATATCGAGCACGGGCGTGCCATCGAGCAAGTCAATGCCGCGCACTTTGAGCGTGCGGCCCTCGATGCCCGTGAGTTTGAGCGCCGAAAGGCCGATCGGGTTGGGCCGGTGCGGCGCGCGCGTGGCAAACAGGCCGCGTTTGACCTTGGGGCCGCGCGGCGGAATCACCTGCGGGTTCCAGCCCTCGTTGAGATGCAGCCACGCCAGCACCCAGATGTACTCAAAGCCTTCGAGATCCTTGAGCGCTTGCTCAAAGTTGCGGCCCGCCACCAGCTCAATCGTCGCTTCCTGCGCGCGGTCATCCAGCGTTTGTTCCGTCACCGGAGGCTGGCGCGGCGTGCCAAAGCGTTCCTTATACGGTGAGCGCACGTAGCCTATGATCTCGCACTCCACGCGCTCAAGACGCGTCGCGATGCTGGTGTGATCCTGCGCAGGTTTCTTGCGTTTCATGCTTTTGCGAGGCGAGCCAGCACTTCGTCCTCGGCCTTGTAGTCGAACATCCCCTCGTCGTACTTCTCAGGGTAATTGTCCAGCTCCCACACGGCCGCCATGTCAATCGCTTCTTCCATGGGCACGGTTTCGCTGTAGCCCAGTTCTTTGCGAATCTTCGTTGAATCCAGCACCAGATCCTGCGCGGCGTTGATGCCCGCCTGCAGGTTCATGGGCAATTCCGCTTCGGGCAGCTCGATTACCTTGCCCTTCCAGCCACAGATCGCGCCAATGCGCTCAACCCATTGCCGCTCGCTAAACGTCTCCGCCTCCGCCACGTGGTAGATGCCGCCCGCCGCCTTGGGGTTCACCACGCACAAAGCAATCGCCTCAGCCATGTTCCCCACGTAGCCGCGGCAGCCGCGCCAGCGAGCCATCGTGTCTTGCAGCAAAATCGCCGGTCGCTTGTCGCGCATGCGCTTGAGATAGGGGAACATGCGGTGCTGCTTGTCGCCCTCGCCAAACACCATGGGCAGGCGCAGCACCGTCGCGGGCAAGCGCGGCTCAGACAGAAAAGCGCGCTCAACGAGAATCTTTTCGTAGTGGTCCATCCAGCGGTTGGGATGTTCCAAGGGGCGCGGCTTGCTGCCGCGATAGAGATAACGCATTTCGCGCAGGCGCGAATCTTCCGTCAGCGGCACGGGCTCGAGCCCCCCGGATTCAATGCCATTGACGATGCCGAACGCGCGATACACGTCGCAGCTCGAGATCACAACAACGCGCTTTGCCACGCCCGTAAACATCGCCACCACTTCACGGGCGTCAAACTCCGTCATGGCCAGCATGTCGAGAACGACATCGGGCTTGAGCGCGGTCAGCGTCTTGGCGTTGTCTTGTAAAAGCCGCCGATCGCCCAGCACGTGCTCGATGCGCCCCGGCAAAAGCGCATTGCTCTTGCCGCGATGGAAAACCGTGACCTCATGGCCCAGCATATGCAGCCGCCTGGCCGCAGCCGCGCCAATGAACGCCGTCCCGCCAAGAATGAGTATGCGCATGTTGTGGCCCGCCGCTGCACCTTGTAATACGCTCTAGGCATGTTCGACCGCAAGCACATTGAAGAAGCCGAAGACAAAGCGCTGGCACCCTATGCCCTTCGCGCCTCGAAATCGCGCGGCCGGCGGGTGCCGGAGCCTGAGCACGTTTATCGCACGGCGTTTCAGCGCGACCGTGACCGCATCATCCATTGCGCGGCCTTTCGACGTCTCGAGTACAAAACGCAAGTCTTCCTGAATTGGGAGGGCGACCACTTTCGCACGCGCCTGACGCACACGCTGGAGGTGGCGCAAGCCGCGCGCACGATTGCCCGTGCGCTGGGCCTCAACGAAGACATCTGCGAAGCGATATCGCTGGCCCACGACCTGGGCCACACCTGCTTTGGCCACGCCGGTGAGCACGCCATGCGTGACTTGATGCGCGAGCACGGCGGCTATGAGCACAATGGGCAGAGCCTGCGCATCGTCGATGAACTCGAGCGCAGCTACATGCCGGCGTTTGCCGGCCTGAACCTGACGCACGAAACGCGCTATGGCCTGATGAAGCATCGCACCGATTACGACAAGCCGCTGTTCAAGGGTTTAATAGAACGCGAATCGCCCTCGCTCGAAGCGCAAGTGGCCAATTTCGCCGACGAAATCAGCTACAACGCCCATGATGCGGACGACGGCCTCTATTCCGGCCTCTTGACGCGTCAAGCTGCGCGCGAAAGCGAATTGTTCGCGCAGGCCGAGCAGGAAGCGCTCAAGGCGCTGGGCGAGGGCGAGGAAGACCTGCTGCGCTACCAGATCGTGCGCCGGCTCAAGGATCTGCAAGTCAGCGATCTGCTCAAGGCCACGAGCGAGCGGCTGGCGGCGGCGAACTTCAAGTCAGTGGAAGAAGTGCTGGCCTACAACGGGCCGCCGATTGTCGATTTTTCGCCGGAGATGAAAAAGAAAGTCATCGGCCTCAAGCGCACGCTGTTCTCGAAGTTTTATCAGCATCGGCGCGTGATGCGCAGCATGGAGAAAGGCACGCGCTTCATGAAAGAGATGTTCGCGCGCTACGTGGCCGAGCCCTACCTGCTGCCCGGCGGCTTCCACAAACGCATCGAATCCGGCGAGAACAAACATCGCGTCGTATGCGATTACATCGCCGGCATGACCGACCGCTACGCACTCGAGCAATACAAGAAACTCTTCGACCCCGACACCTGGTAGAAACGAAGTCAGAAGTATGAGGTCAGAGGTCAGAAGAACTCCAAAGCGCTGCCCTAGCTTCTGACCTCTGACTTCTGACCACTGACCTCAAAGGCTCCCATGCCCACCATCAAAACTGTTTCGACTGACAACGCACCCAAAGCCATCGGCCCTTACAGCCAGGCCGTCAGCGCCAACGGGCTTATCTTCTGCTCCGGCCAGATCGCGCTCGACCCCAAATCCGGCAATATCGTCGGCGCAACGGCCGCCGAGCAAGCCACGCAAGTAATGAAAAACCTCGCGGCCGTGCTCGAAGCCGGCGGCAGCAAGCTGAGCCAGGTCGTGAAAACGACGATCTTCCTGAAAAACATGGCCGACTTCGCCGCCGTCAACGAAATCTACGCCAAAGCCATGGGCGACCACCGCCCCGCAAGAGCCACCATCGAAGCGGCGCGGCTTCCCAAAGACGCACTGGTCGAAATCGACTGCATCGCGCTGGCATAGAACGGGCCTTGGGGCTGCGGGATAGTCAGGTCGATTTCGCAACGAGCTAGGTTCAAGTTTTTGCAAGGCAACAACCGATGCAAGATGGATGAAACTCGCTTGCGTGATTTTGCTCGTATTGCCGCTGACCGGCTGCGTCCGCCAAGAGCCCAATCGTGAAGAGGGCTTTCGAACGGAGTGCTTGAGATGCCTGCACAGTGCATCAGCCCCGGCCCCTCCCCCAAGTACACCGCTTTTCGACAACCTACCGATCCAATGGCGACAAAAAATGTTGCAGCAGTTGGACAACACCGTGGATTGGGAACAAGTGACGGTGATGGGCAAGGACCACTTGGGCCGCACCGTTCGCGCCGTCGAGCCGCGACGGTGCTGTTGGCACAGCATCAACGTCGCAATCCTTGCCGATGAGGTTCCGCTTGGGTTGCTTGATGTCGAGTCGGTTCAGGCTGGGTATGACCACGACTTTGATCTACTCGTTTGGGAGGGTAACAAGACCTTCCTTTCGATCGTATCGAAGTCAATGTCCGGTACGGGGATCTGGTTCTTTACCCGTAAGCTATTCGAATTGACCGAGACAGCGACTCGGCCAGTGCTCTGCTTGCCCGCGTGGGGTCACCTTTGCGGTTGGGGATTTCCTGATTGTCAGAACTATTCATGCGATATCCGTTTTGAATCGTCGTCCAGCCCGATCCTTGCTTGCGATTGGCACCTCGACATCGACGAGGGGATACTTGAAATCAAGGGTTCGTGTCGCTTCGTTTGGAACGCGAACACCAACGAGTTCTACCCAGAAGACAGGGGTGAGGGAGAACGTCTGGGCTCGCTGGGTTGGGATGGGGAGGACCAATTGGTCATTCACCATTTCCCCGCGCTCCGCACTTGGGCCAAAGCAAAGGGCAAGCCCGCCAGCGACTGGCTTTTGAAACTTCGCCAAGGCTGCGAACTCGAATCCTCCCGCGTTCTCATTGACCTGATTCTCGGCTAACGTGGCGCCATGCGCCTCTTCATCGCCATCGACTCGCCCGAAGAAATCCGCGACCAGCTTTCGCGGCTGTGCACGGGCATCGAAGCTGCGCGCTGGGTGCGGCGCGAGCAGTTGCACCTCACGCTGCGTTTTCTGGGCGAGCAACCTCAGGGCGCGCTGGAGGACATCAAGTCGGCGCTGGCGTGTGTGGCCTTTGCGCCGCTGACGCTTGCGCTTTGCGGCGTGGGCATTTTTCCGCCCGGCAAGCCGCGCTACGCGAAGGTGTTATGGGCGGGCATAGAGCCGGCGCAGCCGCTGCGCGAACTCAAGGCGCGCATTGACCAAGACCTGCTTGCCGCCGGCGCGCCGCCCGACGAAGAGCGCAAATTTTCGCCCCACATCACGCTCGCAAGATTCAAGCAACCGCCTGATCGCGACCTCAACTTCTGGCTGCAAAACAACCACGCGCTCACAAGCCCGAGCTGGCAAGCCCGGGAATACACGCTCTACGCCAGCGAGCTGGCACCCAGAGGCGCGACGCACACCGCAATCGCATCATTCGCAGCGAGCTAAGTTGATTGCGCGGCGTGACGAGAACCGCGGCGTACGCAGATCCCAGGCGCCCGCCCCGTGCTTGCGAAGCCTTGACGCGCTGTTTCTTGACGGCAACATTGCAAGCCGCTTGATGAAGCACGAAGCCCAGCTTCAAACGCCGAATTCAAGCGGGCGTAGCTCAGTGGTAGAGCTCCTGCTTCCCAAGCAGGTGGTCGAGGGTTCGAACCCCTTCGCCCGCTCCATAATCTCCGCCAGTCTAAGCACTTGCGCTTAGGCTGGCGGTGCCGCTTTCTAGCGGCTTCTTCACGTACCCCTTTACGTACCCCAAAACAAGGTACTAGCCGTAGTGTACCCGGCGAGCTGTTCCGGTTCCACTTGCTCGGCAATTACGCCTGCACTGACGCTTTTGTCTCCGCCTTTGCTCGGCCACAAAACACGCGCCCGCGAGGTCCTGCCTGTTCTTGTTTGCGACAGGCCACGCACCGATCCAACGAAAGCCGCTGACCGCGACTACCGAAGCCCGTGCATAGCGAGCATTGGTTCTCTGGGCCGACCTCGGCTCTCTTTGGCAGCCCGACTGCAACTAACGCCTAGAATCCAGCCTCTGGCCCACATCAATTTGCCGAAATTTCCCATTCGTTTGGCAACTCATCGGCTGCAAAACCGTGAGTGAAGCGGCTTCCGGGCCACTGATTTTCCAAAAATGGGCCATTTATTGCGCTCCGAATAACTCGCCATCGCGCCGCGAATATTGGCCGGGATTTGGATGTCCGACCTTCCGCGTAGATACATAGAGCGGCCAGCGCATGACCCGATAGGCAACGCTGATCGCAACCGCAATGAACAGGGGAACCCATGCCATCGACTACCACCGCCGCAGACTTGCTGGAGGGCGTTCCGAACTTCTGCACGATAGACGAAACCGCAAAGCTCCTCCGCTGCTCCCGACGCCACATCAACCGGCTCATCGCCAAGCGGATACTCGTGTTCGTCAAGCTGGGCTCGGAAAGAGGCTGCAAGGTGCTCGTACCTCGCAAGGCGATCGCGGCCTACATCGCCCAATACCTCGGCTAGACCGGAGAACAACCAATGGCCCGCCCATCCCGCAAAGATCGCCCTTACTCGTTGATGAATACTAAGGCTGCTGAACACGAGCCTCCACCAACTGATTCGTTTGGAGTTCGCTGTCGCAAGTACAAGTGGATCCAGCAACGCCTGATCCATCTCATGTCGGAGAGTGGCTGCGCCCTGCTCCAGCATGAGGCTGACCACATGCGCACCTGTGGCGTTTTGGTTGATGTAACGCAGACTCAGGCAGGAACTTTTGCTGAGCGCACATCCTGTAACCGACCGGCGTGCGTTTGTTGCGGCAATAGAGGTGGTCGGATCTCCAGCAATTACATCCAGCTTGGAATCGAGTTCCACAGGAGCTTTGGTAACGAACTGTTCCTCGTTACCACCTCCTACCCTCCAATGGCACGTGAAAACGCTGCCGGATATTTCGACATGGTACGGTCCGCACATCGCCACTTCGTTCAGATATTGGCGGACAATTTCGACCCGGACTGGCATGTGGAATTCGAGGTCACGGAGTCGCCTACGGGGCTTCGACTCCATGCGCACTATGTGATCGCCACGCCGGTCAATTGCCCTGCCCCGCGCAAAAAATCCGCCCGACGTGTCGCCTTCAGCGCCATAGAGGCATTCTGTGGTTCGGGGCAGCCGTTGACGATCCGTCGCGTTATCAATGCGATTCGGTCCGCTGGGTTGAACGCCATCTGCAAATTGTTCCCGGAGGCCGCTGCGAAGCTCGCAGACGCGAGCATCCGCCACAAAATCGTGAACATCAGGAGATTGCGCAGCGATTCCCGGACGCCGGGAAGGGTTGCCGGTTACATTTGCAAAGCCCTGCCTTGCGGCATGACCGTAAAGCAGTTGGGTTCCGTATCGATGGACACGCTCGAAGAGTTGCTTGGGGCGATCAAGCCGGAGGGTGCCCGTAGGGCAAGGAAAATGAGCCAGTCGAAAGCGGGCTCTTGGTTCTCCCGGCGTCCTGCGACTTCGCCCCTTACTCGCCCGCGCCGGAAAATCCCCTCGCCCAAGGCAAAACCGGAACTTCGCCATGCTGAACTCCTGAAATTGGTGGACGACTTTCTTTCCGATCAGCCTCTGCCAGCGTCGAAAATCCAGTGGTTTGAAAATGTCGGCGATGTATTGGCGGAGGCGCTTACCAACGATGGTGATGGCAGAGGGCTGGACCTTTGCTTCAAGCTGATGGCCCTGAGGCGTGTCCAGCAGCCCTCGCCGGCCCAAGTGGGCTGCAATGTCCCGCTAGTTACGTTTTCGCCGCGAGGATCTCCATTGGTGAGGCTTGCGAATCGTCCTTCGTGATCTGCGAGCGGCCCCGATCGTCTGGCGGAGACTACGGGGCATCACGCTGGCGGGGGTGGATCCAGTTCGTGCGCAGGCCGAGGCACGAGGTCTTCTGGATCGCCCTCGCCAGCGGTGTCATCATGAGCGGTATTCTCTTCGGCGTTCGGGCATGCCTCTGTGGATCGCGAGAGAGGCTCGCTGGGCTCCATAGGAGCGTGCCAGAGGCCGCGTATGACCCGAAATCCTTCTGGCGGTGTCCACGCGCCGGATTCATGGCAGATGGCTCCCTTTGGCGGGCGGCCACGAGTTCCCGGACGCCACGCAATAGGCGTCTTCTGCACTTCCGGGAATTCCGGGTGTGCGTGAACGCGCTTGCGCCGTGAACTTTTGGGGGTGGCTTTTTTCTTTGGAAGCAACGGCGGCAGGTTGTCGCGCCTGAACCGCTTCGCTGGGCGTGTGAGCGACTCGTTGGGTTGTGGCTTGCCCTGTGGCCGCTTTCCATCCAATGCTTCCATATCGACGACCCAGCGTTCCAGCAACGCCGCCAAGACCGTCGTGGAGTCCGGCAGCACAGAAGCATCCAGCGCAGCCGCGACCTCAACGGTAAGGGCCAACATTGTGCGACATAGCGCCTGCCGTTGCTGGTCGTTGAAGCAGTCGATGGAAAATACCTTCGGCCTGATGAGGCCGCGTTGAGTGGAAATCTGTCGGTCAAGATAGGCGAATTTCCGGATGTGTTTGACTACAGGAACCGGGTTCACAAGAGCATTCGTCATCAGCGACTGCATGAGCAGCAAAAGCCCCTCTGGCTTCATGTCCCCAGCGCGTTGCGCCAATCTGCGGGCCAGATGCCGGTCGATGAGAAATTGCAGGGTCGTGGCCTTCATGCTGACCTCCCGCCGAGATGTCGCCGGGTGATACTCTGGCCCATACGCGCCGTGTTCAGGCAGACCGCTTCCATGAACGACATCTCGATATTCGCCGAGCCGCCTCCGGTCTCGCTGTTGGAAATAAAGCAGGCCGGGAACACGAGATGCTCGCTCTTGTCTCCCTCGCCGCGAGCACCTGTCCAGCCTTTGCCGATGTCGAAAGCACCACCGCCCGGATACACCCAGCCGTGGTCATCCTTTTTCGCTTCGCACCGGATCAGGCCCTTCTCAGGATGCCGCAGGTCGAACGCGATGCCGGGGTTCATGAAGCCAAGCTCCATGCGGAACGGATCAAGGTGCCAGTCGAAGGCCCGCGCATTCTTGGCCGCTGTGCCGCCGTCGTTCGTCTTGGTCACGATCGCCAATGCCGTGAGCACGATGTCGAGGTTGTTGAGCACGAAATAGCGATCGGACAACAGTGCCCGGATGATCGGCTTGCCGGTTTCATCCTTCAGCGAACGGACGAACACGCCCTTCTCGACCTTCTTGCCCCTCGTGTGCTTTTCGCCGGAGCGCCTGACGAGGAACTCGTTGACGTTCACGGCGGCGAGGTTGACGAACTGCTCGTCGCCATTGTTCGCCAGCAACCGCTTGATGTAGGCCGATGGAACGCCAGCACGGTCTCCGATATTCGTGAGACCTGAAAGTTGCGTGAGGACACTCTCGTACATCGACATTTCATCGTCGCCGATTTTCAGGCGCAGGTCGAAGGCATAGCGCGGGTTGACGAAGCCGACGTTCACTTCCTCGACCGAAATCCGCTGGTCGAACATCCATGCGTTCTTGGCCGCTGTCCTGTCGATCTCGGCATCGCCCGTTTTGCCGAGCACCACGCCCAGCGCGATCGTCACCATGTCCAGCGTCCGCAGCGGGAAGTAGCGGTCGCTCACGATCGCACGGCAGTAGTACCGGCCATCGTCCTCAAGGAACGTGCGGACGAGGACGCACTTCACTCCCTTGGCTCCCTTGGTGTGCATCTCGCCGGATCGCCGTGACAGCCACTCGTTCACGTTCGCTGCTGCGAGGTGGACGAAGGCGCTGTCCTTGCTGTTGGCCAGCAGGCGGCGCAGATAGGCGATGGGTACGCCCGCCGTGTCCACTCCGGTGTGCGTCGAAATGTGGCCGAGGACGTGCTCGTAAAAGGGCACGTCGATCCTGTCGTGCTTCTTGCCATCGATGGTGATGTCGTTCAGGCACAGCACCAGTTTGTAGCTGTCGCTCACGCCTTCACCGTCGATCGTTTCCTCGGACTGCACGGCCACGCGCAGGTTGCCGTAGGGGACGAGGAAGTCCTTTGCCTTCGCCTGCGCCTTCTTGAGTTCTTCCACGAACTCGGACACCGGCTGATGGCTGATGGTGCGGCGCTTGCGTGCCGTGCGCATCCGTTCCTGCACCTCGGCCTGCTCAAACGCCGGTACTGCAATCGCTTGCTCGGTCATGCTTGGCTCCTTTTGAAGGGGAAATGGCCCCCCTCTCCCAAGGTGCAGGCGGGGACGCGCAGTCGGCACCGCCTGCACCTTGGGAGAGGGCCGCTGTTTCAGGCAAAGAGCATGGGCTCGTCGTTCGGCAGCATGAGCTTGGCGAAGTGGAGCACGATGCCGTCACGCTGCACTTGATGCTCAACGAGTATCTTCGCCAGCTTGGTTACGTCGAGTTCAAGCAACTCGAAGCCATCGTTGACTTCGACGCCGACATCAGGCCGCAGCGTCAGCCCCGCCGCGAACAGGAGAAATCCGTTTCGCGCACGGGGGTCAGTAGTGCGGCCCACCAGAATCCAGTCGAGGCCATTGGGGTCGCGTACTCTGTCGCGCAGGCGCAGCCGCAGGCGACGCTGCCATGCGCGCTTGGCGAAAATGAAGATGGGATACGAACGGTCTACTTGGATCATGCTTTCTCCAAATGAGAGCCGCGCCGATTGAGCGAAGGCTCAATCGGC
>JADLFN010000079.1 GCA_020845475.1 Planctomycetota bacterium | reverse complement strand
GCTACCGCAACGTGAACACGTTTATGACCATGATCTACCTGATCGGCGCCCCGCTGGGCAAACTCCTCGACCCCTTCACCCGCCAACTCACCCCAACCAAATCCATATGATTCAGCGAGGAACCAGCAAACTGTGCCGCGCCGGCAAAGGGCCACACGCCAAGGTCGTTCACAAAACCCTTCACGATGCCGAAAACGAGCAACTGTCCGTCGCGCAACAGAACGATTTCGGGGCGCGCATCATCAAGGAAGTCCGCCACGCAGACATCGAGCAGCGACGATGGCGACGTGTTGACTTCAACGGGAGTCGAGAAGCTGCCCTCAGTGTTAGGCAGCCAGTAAACGGAGTCCTGGTAACTGGCGACGAGGCTGGGCCAGCCGCTCCAGTCAAGATCGGCCGCGTGCAGCTCGATCAACTCTCCGCTGCCCGGAATGATCAATGGCGAAAGCGGCGTGAACGTCATGCCCGCGTTGGCATATACCGTGAGCGAATGCCCGGACAGCACGGCGATGTCGCAGTCGCCATCGAGGTCGCAATCAAAGCAGGCCACGCGCGCGGCACCGCCGATTGCCGCTCCGAAGTGCAGGGCCGCGCCCGGGTTGGCAGCGCCAAAAGAAAGCTGAATCGTGTGCGGTTCGCCGGCCGTTTCATTCGCGATGACGATATCGGGCACGCCATCGCTATTGATGTCCGAGACTGCGACGTCGCTGCTTTGCATGCCAAAGATGCCGACGTCGCGCTTGGCGCCGCCAAAGCCCGCAGGCGCAGGCTGCGTCGGATCAGGGTATTGCACGACGAAGCTGGCGCCGGCGGCGTTCCAACTGGAGATGGCCGCGGTGGTGTCTTTGAAGCGAATACGCCAGAAATACGCCGTGCTGGCGTCAAAATCGCCTTCGGTCAGGATTGGCTGACAGCGCTGTCCCGTGCTGATGGCCGCAATGTTTACCCATCCGGAGTTCCAGAAAACCTCCCCGAAATCCGACGCCATGGAAATTTCGACCTGCGCCTGGTTCGCCTGGAGTTCTGCGCCCACGTATTCGGCAGTGAATCTCAGCTTGTGCGAGGGCAGAACGGCGGGGTTGCCCTGTTTTTCACTCGAAATATCGGTGCCCACGCGCAGGTCGCACGCTCCCGCGGGAGTTGCAACTGAGAACTGGGGCGTTGCGCCGTTGGGCAGCACCGTTGAGAACGGGCTGGCAGCGTCCTGGTCGTCCTTCACGCCAGCGCGGACGTAAATGGGCGCGCCCAGCGGCAGCGGCGCACCGGTGTAAGCAATGTACGGCGTGCGCTGATCAGGGCCCGTCGCATCGATGGCAACAAAGCCGCTGTCCCACAGTAATACGCTGAAAAGCGGATCCAGTGCGAGCTGCACGCGCAGCTTCGTGGCCGCACGCTTGGGTGCTGCGCAGCGGCTTACAACAGAGAAGTACGGGTGTTGCGAAATGCCCACGCCTTCACCAAGGCCGCAAATCTGCCCACCGCCGACAGGTGAATCTGCCACCCTGATTTCATCCGGCGCAAGCGGCAACGCCGCCAGCGCCGAGGAGAAACCGGTCGCGAGAACCAGAACTAGCCAACTTAAATGAAAGGAACGCATCGCCGCACCGTGGGTCGCATTGGGAAAAGGAGTTGAGTTGAGAGAAAATACACGCGAGAACGTCAAACTCAATTACAGATTGGAAAAAGATTCTCAAGTTCCGAGCAAATTGCACAGAACGCACACCACTTAGGTCTAATGACAAATCTATGGCTTGATTTGGCAAAAATCCATGGCATGAATGGATCACCAATGAAGCAATCACGCGCCTTGGTACTCGTAGTGTTGCCGGCCACCGCGTTGATCGCATTGGGCGCGCTGGGCTGGTGGCTGTTGGCGAGTGAGAATCAGTTGCCGCCACGGTCCTTGGCTGCACCTGAGCCCGAGCCGATCGCGGCGTTGCCCTCGCAACCGGCGGCCGTAGCCGCGCCAACGCCGGAGATGTTGTTTGCGAGCGAGTTTGCGAAGGCGCCCGACGAAGCAGCCAAGTTGACGCTGCTAGATGCGCTGCCGGCCAAAACTTGGGCCAAGGCAACGGACCGCGTGCTTGCGGATTGCATGCAACGCGGCGAATCAACGGCGATTCGAGCCCGTGCGTTTGATGTTGCGCTCGAGCTCACCAAGCGGCCACAAGGAGACTCAAAGGCTGCAGTGCTCAAAGTGGCGCTCGACTCGCACCACGCCGATGTTCGGTCACGCTCGCTGCGGGAATGCCGCATCGATCCGCAGCCGGAGATGCTCGAAGAACTGCTGAGCGCGGTCAGGATGGGCGGCACCGATCGCTATCTCGCGGTGCACGCGCTGGCAGCGCTCGAGGATCCGCGTGCGCAACAGTCGGTACTTGAAGCCGCCAAAGACGAAAGCCTGCCCAAACCCGAACGCGCCCGCGCCATCGCCCTGCTCAGTCGTTCGAAACTTCCCGAGGCGGTCGATTATCTCAAAGAACTCGCAGCAAAGCAGGACGCCGAGTTCGCCGGCATAGCCACGCAAGCACTAGCCGCCATCCAAGCCGCACAAACCGCCCGCAAGTAAGTGCGCCTCGAACCAGGTCTGGCCCAAGACTCGTGTTGACGAAGAACTTGCGTCCGGCGTTCGTTCCTCAATTGTTCAAGCTCCGATTCTTCGAGCAACACTTTGCTCTGGCGCACGGGCGACATTGCCGGCGCATTGCGTGAATTTGAAAAAGCGCGCGAAGAATTTCCCAAAATTGATGCCAGGCGCACACCCGATGTGCTGGTTGTGGCCACGCAATACCGAAACGCCCTGAGGCTGGAATCCAAGCAACGCGCCAGATGGGCGCCTGCCGACGAAGCCCGTGATTTATTAGCAGGCCGCTGAAAAACTACCCACAAGTGTTCGGGTTGGCGATGGGAGAAACGTAGAGGTGCATCGACTTCACTTTGTTATGGAGAAGCGCATGCGCGGCATCAAGGATTCGCAGTTCGAACTC
>JADLFN010000078.1 GCA_020845475.1 Planctomycetota bacterium | reverse complement strand
TCTGCATGGATTGAGCGTTGAGCTCTTTCTTCTCGCGGATGGCCTGTGCGGCCAATGCGAACTTGCGCGTTGCGAGCAGTCGGCTGGACTCGTCGCCTAGCTTGGCAAGCTCAGCGGCAGCCAGTTTCACGCTGCTTGCACTGCCCAGCACGTCGATCAGAGTGTTGAACACCGGAACTTCAAAACCCTTGGCGCGGGCTTTGAGTTCCTTGGCTTGTTCAACGTATTGGCTCAGCGTGGGCATTGCCTTCCTTTACTGCTTTCCCAAGCGCCGTTCCAGACAAAACGATCAGCGGCCCAATTGGGCCGCCAGCCGACTCCGCCAAGGCTTCTGACTCCGCTGACAGCTACGTCAGACGAGTCGTCGGCCGAGGCGGAGGCAGCTACTAAGCTGCGAACAGCTTCTTCGTTTGCGTGTGAGCTTGTGCCTCGACATAGCCGAGATCGAGCAGCGCCTGCCATAGCAGGGGTGCATAGATCCAGCCGTCGATCCATTCGTCGATTTCCCAGGCGCCGCTGTCGTAGATGTGGGCCGCGCAGCGTTCGAGCAGCGTGTAGGCAAGCTCGTCGCTTTGACGGTTCTCGAAGAAGGCGTGAAGCTTGGCCGCGCTCTCCTGATAGTCATCAGGCAGGTTTGCGGTTTCGCTCTTGTCGCCCACGTTCTCCCACAACCATTCCAGTGTGCCTGCGATGAATCGGCAAATGACCGAACGGCGCGCGGCTTCGTCTGGGCCAATGGCCCCGTCACGCAGCAGCGCGAGCTTGCCCTCCATCCAGCACGCAATGGGATGCACACGGCCGCGCTCGTCGAGAACGCGGTAAGACAGAAAGTCCCAGCCCTGGTCGCAGGTGGTGACCTTCCAGTGTTTGTGCTCCCACTCGGGATGCTCCTTGCGCAGCAGGTTCATGAGCATTTCGCCAACGATCTGTGCATCGGCGTCATAGTAATCGCCGCTCTCGGGGTCATTGATGCTGACTCCCTGAGCCCAGCCCTCGGGCAACTCCGGCTCAATATCATGGCCGCAGTTGCGGCCGATGGCCGCGGCAATCTGCTCGGCGCTGAGATAAGGCACCGGCTCAGCAAACAACAGAAACGTTCGCAGCTGATCGGGCGGCAGGCGTCGTCCGAGAATCAAAGCCCGGATGATCGCCAGCAAGCCGTCCCAGAGTGTGTCGTTGTCAGGCATGGTGTTTCTCCAAAAGTGACCGCGCGAAAGCGCGGCCAGCGCACCCGCCTCGATTTCTCGCGGCGGGTTCGCTTCAACTGCGGATCGCCCGCTTGGCGAGCGCGCGCAGTTCTTTGTCCGAAGGCAGTTTCTTGCAGCAGATCAGCGCGTTGACGAACGCGTCCACGGCGACAATCCAGTTGTAGTCATCGGGCAAAAGCACGGTGCCCTCGGCTTCGCTGAACGCGTGCGCGGCCAAGAGGCAGAATCGCCAGATGCCGGCGAAGCCGCGCAGCTTCACGGTGTGTCGCTCGTAGAACGCGCCGTAGTCGCGGTGGCGATGAAAGATCGCCACCAGACAGGCGATGGTCTCCGCAGTTGCCTGCGGGAAAGAAGGTTTGGTCATGGTTGACTCCAAACAGAAGTAGCGTCGCGAAAGCGCCGCCAGCCGACTTCGCCAAGGCTTCGTCGGCCAAGGCAAAGTCGGCTAGTCATGAAGCCCAGGCAACATGGCTGCCGTCGTGATCGACGAGCTGGCCATCCTTGGATCGCCAAAGCTGGCGGCGGGAATCCCACGTGAAATCGAGTTCATGCGGGTTCCAGCCGCTGCGCAGGGCAACCTGCTGGGCCTGGACTTCGCTGAGCGTGCGTTGCGCGCTCGGCAACTGATGGACGGGCGCTTCGCGCTCGCGGGCCGCAAGCCTCGCGCCCTGGGTGGGCGGCGGCTCGGAGCCTCGCGGGCGATAGCCGATGTCCTCGGCCTTGAACAGCGCTTCCATCAGGCGAAACATGGCAATCTCGTAACTCGCCAGCGCGATCACCACGCCGATCGCAACCAGCCAGGGCAGCCCATAGAGGACCAGAAGAACGGCAGCCGACGTCTTCACGCCGCTGTCCCGATTCTTCAGGCCTCGCAGAAGCGTTTGCCCCAGCCAGTTCAAGACGGCAAAGATGCCGCGCAAGGCAAGCACGGGAAACCAAATCAGCGCGGCTACGGCCAAAACCGCAACCAGCGCCAGTTTCTTCAGGTAAAGCATGGTGTCTCCAATTCTCCGTGCGGAGAAATGATTCTCCGCACGGAGAAAAAAGAGCACCGGCCCAGCACCCCAAGACAATCTCAGGGCAAACAGGGCCGGCAGCACTCGGCGGGCAAACCCGCCAGTTGCTATGCGCCTCTATAGATGGAACAGTTTGGGCAGATTCTAAAATGCCAGAGACTCATATACCCGCAAAAGTGGCGACGCGGGGAGAACCCCGCGCCATTAGTAATATACACCGTAGGCGTGGCACTTGCAGGCATATTCTGAAATAAAGACAAGCAATATCACTATACACCGTCGCCCGCAGAAAAGTGCGAACCACCCCGCTGGCGCGCAGGCCATTGCAGGACCAATGCCCAATTCAAGTGGCGTTGCGGGTGGCGCCGAGCGTTCGCCTGGGCCAGCAATGAAGCAACAGCAGCCCGGAAGCCGCTCCCAGAGCCACTCACACGACAATGGCAGTTCATCTGCGAACACGTGACCTGAGTTTGCTGCCTCCGCAGGCGATGCGTGTTCACGGCGTACGCGGCTGGTGGCATGCTGCGGACGGCAAGACCCTCCCCGGAATCGAACAGGACGCCATCATCCGCGTTGCGTGCAAAGCCTCAACGACCTTCTTTGGCGCCATCGGGCTTCATGCCGCGATCCGCTGCCGCCCGCAGCTTCTTGGCAAGCGCGGCCACGCGCTTTGTTCGGTCATTGTGTGAGCCCTTGGAGCCCGCCTTGAACATCGACTCCGGCGGCAACTGATTGGCCAATGTTGCAAGGATGCTGCCGTGGCAAGGCGTTTTGCAGGGGCAGGCGATGCGCAATCCCTGCAACTTGCGAAGTGCCGCCCGCCAACGCGGCGTTTTGCGGCAGAGACGCCTGACCCAGAGGTTTCGGAATCTCTCAAGCACCGACTGCCAGTCGCCGTCGAGCCCCTCGATGAACGGATTGCGGTAGGGATTGTAACCGATCAGCCATGGCTCCGTCGCACCGAGGACTGGCGGCCCGATGTAGACGTCAAACGCTTGCTTTCGCGAATCAACGACAAGCGTCAGCTCGCCGCGCTGGGGCTCCCGGTTTCGGAAGCAGGAAGGGAGACGCAGCCTTGGGGAGTCAGCGGACATCGCGGGCCGCCAGCGCTTCGAGCGCCACTTTGCGGACTTCGTCGTCGAGGCTGCCCGCAAGCTGGCCGAGCAATTGGTAGGCCGGCTCGCCCTTGACCTTGGACAGCAGGGCAATGGCGCGGATGCGCTCGGACTTGTCGCCATCCTCACGCGACGCCACTTCAACGACCTTGGCGCGGGCGCGGTCGTCGTCGGTGAAGGCAAGCGCATCCACGGCCAAAAAGCGGTGCGCGGCTTTGCTGTCGGCCACTTCAAGTAGGTCGGGAACCAACTCGGGCAACGGGTGCTTGCGGGCCTCACGCAGCGATTGCTGCACAACGCGCGGACTGCCAGCTCCCATACCCGCACGGATCACCTCCGCGATCGCTTCGGGGCCGCGCTTCTCTGCGAGGTACACACTCTTTTCCAGGGCGGAGAGTTGAACGTCCTCACTTGCGTCGGCAATCATGGCTTTGCGCAACACGGGCGTCTTGTGGTCGGCCCAGGGCTGCGCCGAAGTCCACTCAACCAACGCTTTACGCTCGTTGGCATCACGCAGGTTGTTCATCTCAATGTCAGCCAATTCCGCAGGGGACTTGCCGGTCTTGGAATCGATGACCCGGTCGCGCCATGTCTGGGGAGCCGCGTCAACGACATCTGCCTTCGATGACGGGGCTCGCTCGTGTGTGGGCCGCGTCAGGATGATCCACGCTGCGACGATGCCCACGGTGAGTCCAAAGGCAAGGCATGCGGCAAGCGGCTTTTTCATTGAGCACTCCGCGAAAATCGTTCGGTCGTGAATCATCCAGCTATCGGTGAATCTGAGTGAACTACGATATCGCATCTGACCGGCGAAGCAAAACGACTATTTAGAATTCGGGTAATTGCACAAATTGCACATCGGAGAGTGTGTCAGAATCTCAAGGACAAGCCAAGTCCGACATAATTTGTTTGTCATGCAACAGAATCTTGGGGCGGTTTGGGCCAATTCGGGGTAGGTTCACGCTCGCAGAATTGCACTCGATAGCCGTTTTTCCATGCATGCGGTGCCGTGGCCGTCGCCGCTTGTGCCTATGCGCTCTTTTGAAAGGAGCCGCTTGTGCTGCTAAGAACCCTCCGCCTGTTTGGACTTCTGGGCTTGCTGGCGCTAACGCTGCCGACCGTTGCGCTGGCAGATCCGGAGCTCAATGACGATGCCGATTGGCTGACTTGGACGTGCAAGGACTGCAAAAACAACACCATTGACCTGAGTTCGCACCAGAACAAGACGGTCTACGTGGTGGTCTTTACGCCAGGCAACGCCGACTCGTGCAAGATGATGCGCGACATGGCGGCCTACGTTCGCGCTCATACAAACAAATCTGACCAGGTGCTGGGCTTCTGCAGCGACGACACCGGGTGCGACGCGATCAAGCTGCACATCCGCCAGGAAGAGTGGAAGAAGCGCGTCGACGCCTGGAACACAGAGCAGGAAGCGGCCAAGGCCGCTGCGCAGGCGGCGGGTCAGCCCTATGCCGCGCCCGCGATACCGGACTTCCTGCAGCAGATTCAGGACGAGATGAACGACGCCGAGGATCTCGACGCGCTCATTGCCAATCACCTGCCTTTCAAGACCTGCCAGCGCTGCCCAGAGATGTGGTCTTGGCTCCAAAAGCGCATGGATGATCCCGCGGGCGCGCCGCGCCTGATGAAGATCAACGCGTCGGGTCACTTGATCCAGCAGTGGATCACGACGCCCAACCCCTTCAGCATCGAGTGAACCAAGTAGTGCCCTCATAAACCCAACAACCCAACCTGTCGCGCTCGCTCCGTTCGGAGAATTCAAAATGTCACGCATTGCACTCTTGGTTTTGCTCTCGCTCGTACCTGCAGCCCTTTCCGCTGGCAACTTTGGCGATGGAACCACCGCGAATACCGCGAGCGCAAGCGGTACGACGTATCTCAGTTCCAACACGGCGGTTTCGGATGGAACAGTTGTGACTCTTACAACGAATCTAGGGTCGTGGGCTTTTAGTGGCGGGACGATTACCTTCAAGCATATGCGTTCTGCGGGAGGCGGTAGTTACACGTTTGTGGCGCAAAGCTCTGCGCTTTCCGCTCAGCAGGGTTCGAACGCATATACGGTGAACTTCACAAACGTGCTGAAGGGCGACTATTTCGGTTACTACCTTAGTTCAACCAGACCAAAAGGTAAGACGGCGACAGGCGGAAGCGGGACCTCCTACTACTACAGTGGCAACCACACGAGCGGGACGCAGAGTTACACATCGGACTCCAACCCCATTTCGCTGGCCGGTTACATCGAAATCACCGCCGACATCACCGCAAACACAACCTGGGATTCCGGCGGCAGCCCGTACATCATCAACCCCTCGGGAACCAGCGGCGGCACGATCAAGGTCCGCAACGGCGCCACGCTGACTATTGACAGCACCAACGGCGCGCTCGAAGTGCGCTACATCGAGGACTGCGATTTCCAGATCGGCAATGGGTCAGGCGATGCCGGTGACCTTATCATCAAGGCAGCGGGCGGAACAATAACGTTCAAGATCAAGACCGGCGGGAACGTCATCGTCAACACGCACGGCAGCATCACTTTCAGCAGTACGGCGTATCGAACCGTGTTCACGCAATTCAGCGGGACTACGGGTGAAAACAACCCGGGTGCGCTCCAATTCGACGCGGGTCAGACCAAACAGTCGGCGCTGAAGAAGTGCGATTTCAATTACATGGGCTACGACAGCAAAGATGGCGCGCTCTACATCAAAAGCAGCGCGACCTATGTGCCCACTTTGGAAGACATCACGTTTGACAGCTGCAATACGTCCGCGATCCGCATGGACGGCAACGGCATCAACGTCCTCAAAGCAGGCAACGTCAAGCTGCCGCTGTCAGTGACCAACACAACCTACGCGTTCTATTTGAGCGCGGTGAGTTCTACCGCCGCCCAGATTCAGTTTCCTGATTTGACGACCCCCGATTCGCCCACGAACTACTTGAGCGGAACATGCACTGTCGGCGACTCGAGCAACCCCAGCCATTGGAGATTCAGCGACGGCTATGTTTTCAAGTGCGCGAACTCCTCCCAGGTTTCAGTTACACGTGGTTCGGTGTGGGGAAGTTCGGAAGCGGGAGTTGAATTCCGTTCGGTGAACGGGAGTCCTGGACTAACGGATTGGGCCGGCCTTCAAGACAACGGAACGTCCTACACAAACGCCTTTGGGGATACTGGCCCATTTGCCTACCTGACAGTGCGGGACGCAAGCACTGGCGTGTACCTCGCGAAGGGCACCTCTGGCTCGCTGTACTACGGTGCGACAGTTCGGCTTCCGAAGCTCAATGCATATCACTGCTATAATGGATTATGGCTGGGAACGCCCGATGCGTTTCTCTCAGTGGAAGATTCCATCACGGGCGGGAGCACTTCAACGGATTGGTGCAACTCAGGCATAGTCGTAGCGGGCCCTGGAGAAGTTCGCTTGGAACGGTGCAGGTTTGAAGGCGTGGAGTCAGGGGGACGGCAATTCTGGGCTATTGGCGGATCCAAGTCGACACTCGCTGATTCGGCGATTCGCGGCCCGGGAACGTACGCCGTCTATGTTTACGCACCAGGAGCAGCAACGGATGTCACGATCACCCGGACTATCATTGAGTCATCAGCAACGTACGGGGTCTATGCATACACGTTTCCCTGGCTGGGAACCGAAGGGGCGGTCAAATTGCGTATGTCACATTCGTACGTTCAAGCCAATACGGGGACAAGCTACGGGATATATTTCTACGGCAGCTCCACCAGTCCGATTGATGCGGAGATAGACGATTGCTCTATCGCAGGTACCGAGACCGGGGTTTGCGGCGCCATTGTGAAGGCGGGCGTTTCAGCCCACGGGATTACGTCGAACGTAAAGATAAGCCGGTGTATTTTCTATGGAGGATATTATGGGGTTGTAATCAACGATCAGACCTATAACACCGCCGAAT
>JADLFN010000077.1 GCA_020845475.1 Planctomycetota bacterium | reverse complement strand
GCGGTTCCAGCAGTGATATAGGCCCAGTTTGTTGCCTTGAACTGAAATGCGCAGCCAACGGGTGCCGGGTCCCGAAGTCAGGGAAAGCCCGAAGTGGCGCGGCTGGGGGGCGATTTTCGTATTCCAGGTGGCGTCGAAAACGTGGGCCGCGAGAGCCGATGTTGTTCGGCTTTCGCAAGAAACTTGCAACTTGAGTCTTTGAAGCGTCGCAAGCATGGGGAGATTGTAGCCCGACGCGACAGGCGCTGCACGCCAAAGAACCCTTTTCTTGAGCGCCTCCGCAGCCAACCCCCAGTGCGATCTGTGCAATCGCCTTTGGGCGCGCTTGGACGCCCAGAACGGCCACTTTGTCCAACGCCCCCTCCGTTTCCAGCCAAGGGGGCTCAAATCGACCCGTTTTCGGGGGTTCAGGCAGCTGCGTCGGCGGGGTGGGTCAGGGCGTGGATTTCTTTGAGCTTGTGCGGGTTGACGTGGGTGTAGATCTGGGTGGTCTTCAGGTCGGCGTGGCCGAGCATTTCCTGGATGTACCGTATATCGGCGCCGTTCTCAAGCATGGCAGTGGCCATGCTGTGGCGGAACATGTGGCAGGCACCACGCACGTGGATGCCGGCTTGGTCCAGGTATTCGCGCACCAGGATGCTCACGCCGGTGGGCGTCAGCGGCTCGCCGTTGCGCGCCAGAAACACCTGTTCGCGCCTCTTGCGGCCGGCAAGCACGGGCCTGCCTTCGTCGAGGTAACGATTGATCCATCCCAACGCGCGGCGACCAATGGGCACGACGCGATCCTTCTTGCCCTTGCCCTGATTGACGATCAGCAAGCCGCGCTCGGGGTAGAGTTCATCGAGCTTGATGGCGATCAGTTCGGAGCGGCGCAGTCCCGTGGAGTAGAATGCTTCAAGCATGGCGCGGTCACGCAGGCCCAAGGGTGTGCTGACATCGGGCAAGGCCAGCACGCGCTCGACTTGGTTATGGCTGAGCACGATCTTGGGCAGGCGCTTCTCCATGCGCGGCAAGTCCATGTCCGCCGCAGGGCTGTAGCGGATCACCCGCTTGCGCGCCATCCACTTGAAGAATACGCGCACGGCGACAAGCCGGCCAAGTTGCGCACCGCTGCACAGACGATTGCCCGTAGCCTCGCTGCGGACGGTGGAAACATGGCGCTGGTACATTTCCAGAAAGCGCTTGGTGACCTGTCCCGGCTTCACGAAGTGGTGATCGGTGCACCAATTGAGGAATGCGTTGAGCTGGCTGAAGCGTGCCCGGATCGTGCGCGGCGAGAAATTCACCATGCGCATCCACTTGAGGTGGCGCTTCACGAGGCGGTGTAAGCCTCGAGGCACCGAGGGATCGCCGCAAAGTTGTATTTTCTTGGGCATGAGGATTCTCGCCGTGTTCATCGGCGTTTTTTGCATGCAACCCACAGGAGCAAGTTGGGGAATGGGGCGGATTTGAACCGCCTGTGGGGCCTCAGCGCGCGAGCCGGCAGCCCCTCCGTCTCATCAGTTTGTTCGCGGCGAGTTTCCGGTCCGGCCAGGACCCTTGCCCCGCCCGGCGTCGTTTCCGGCGCCGGCCCGCAGTGCCAGCGGCCCCGTCACCAGCCTCCTGCTGCGCCGCCGCGAACAGCTCACGCTTCCGGACACGTTCCCACCGTGCTGCCACGCCCGGCAGGAGATGTTCCGGCGGTTCGAATCAGGTGCAGAGTTATCGAGATGCTTGGCGAGCTCTAACGGCGGGGGTGAACGGTGTTCGTACCGGTCCTTCAAGAACTGCGAAGATGCCAAGATCCGGCCAATCATTCGATTCAGGCAAGATTTTGGAACGCCAGCACGATCGTGCCTCGCTCGTGTTCCTGGGTGACTTCGACGCCGTGCGCTTGCCCTTGGATTGCCTTGGGAGCTGAAGCCGCAATTGCACTGTGCTCCACAATCAGGCAGGGAACGTCCCGGTGGTCGTTGTGAATTCTGAAGCGCAGGATGCGCGGGGCCGGCACTGCTGTGCAGCACTGTATGGCCATGCGCACGACTTCCTAAAGCAACGCACTCAGCTCGGCTTTCCGTGCCCTCACCATGCGCCGGGCGAATTTGCGGTTGAGCACGATGATGTTCGACTCCGCGATCGAGCAGGCGTATTCGTTTAGCGCCAGATTCAGCAGCTCAACCAGGTTCAGGCACTCCGTTCCGTCCATCGCGGGCACATGGGCTCCGCCCGCTCTGGACATCGTTTGCAAGGCGGCTTGGGCCTCGTCGACGACGTCCAGCGCCGTGGACAAAGTACAGCCGTTCTCGAGCAAGTGGCGAAGTTCGGCCAGGAGCTTGGCCACCGAGGTCACGTCTGTCGGCCGAATCGCCTCAGGTTCCTCGAGGTGATGCCTGAGGTCCTGAAGTTGAGGCATGGGCTCAGCATGTTCTCCGTGCATGAGAATCCTCCGCGATCCAGAGGCAGATGTCGCGAAGGACTTGCTCAGGTGCGGGCATTTGCGGAATTCGTACTACTTGCCTTGATTGAACTGCCGGCGGGAGATCTCATTGCAGTTTTCATCCCAGATGATCTCCCAGCCGTGCTTCTTGTTCTTGACCCAGGTAGTCTCGCGCCGTTTGCGGCCCTGGTCATCGAACTCGGTTTCCAGGCCGTTGAGCTTTTCACGCTCGAAGTTCTGGATCAGCGCTTTCTGGCCATTGGGATGAAAGGTGATCCACTCGCCGACGTGCTCACCGTTTTCGTAGCGGCCCGTCGTTTCAGGATTTCCTTGCTTGTCGTAGACTTTCCATGAGCCGTGGGGCTTGTTGTGAAGGTACTCGCCTTCGGTGAATCTGATGCCGTCTTCATACTGGTAGGTCCACGAACCCTCTCGAAGGTCATCCCTGTATTCGCCGGATTCCCTCACAATTCCGTTGGGCCAGAAGTTCGTGAACGTGCCGTGCTTGACTGCCTTGCCGGGTGTCACCAATTCTGTCCATTCCGACTCGATGCGGCCGTTGGCGTAGTAGGTCCGGCGCGTCACAAGTTCTCCCCCGCGCGAATCACCCGAGCCTTCCTTGGGCTGCGCGCCTTCTTTGGGCGCCGTGCCTGGCTTCTCGCCAGCTCTTTCCATAGCATTCTCGGGTCGAGCTGAATCGCGGCCGATTTGATCACCGTTTGAATTGCTTTTCGCCGGGTTGCTCAAAACAACATCCGGCTCCGTGCTCGAACCCATGTCGGACGCTGTGGAGCCTATCTCCGGGTTGCGATTTGGTTCCAAGCCTGCATTCTGCATGGAGGCCGCAAGCCAGGCGCCCATGCCCGCGAGCACGGCGATCGCCGCGGCGGCCAATAGCTTGATTCCCGAAAACGGCGCGGGAGAACGAGCAACGTCCGCCCCCTCCCAAGCGCGGCTTTCCCAACGGGCGATGGCTTGATCCCAACCGCCTCGCGGAGGCGGGAAAACGAAACTCGAAAGGAACGCGGTCGCGCCCGCCTCCGAGAGCCCGAGTTTCTCCTGCAGGTGCTGCAAGCCGCGCCTGACGCGCGCCTTGAGCGTGTTGAGTCCGACGCCGACGACCTGGCACGCCTCCGATTGGGACAGCCCGCCGAGATGGCAAAGGGCTACGGCCTCGCGTTCGTCGTGCGAAAGTTCCTCCAAAGCCGCATGCAGAGCCTGCAAAAGTTCACGCTTGCCGGCTGCGTCGGCGGGATCGGGCTCGCGACCGCTGATTTCTGTTTCGTGTACGTCTTCCATGCCCTGCCTTCGCGCGTTTCGGCGGTAGTGATTGCGTGCGCAGAAGGAAACGACCTTGGCCAGCCAGGGCCAGGCGTTATCGGGGACTTCGGCGCGCTTGGTGATCGCGATCGTGAAGGTCTGCTGGACGAGATCGTCCGCATCCTCCGGCGTTCGCGTCAACGAGCGCGCCAAGCCCCATACGCGGCGTGCGTTTGCCTCGAATAGACGGCCGATTCGTTCCATGGAGATTGGCCCGGTTGCCCGGGCCTGATTTTATCCATGGCACGTTGCCGGCTCAATTCGCCTTCTTGCGCGACTTCTTGGCGCTGCCGACCGCCAAGGCCGCGTCACCATTCGGCACGCAATCACAGTAATAAACGACTGTTCCGTCTGGCTCCTCGCGTTTCTTGAGTTCGCAGTGGTTTTCACCTACACACGAGACCGGCAAACAGCTGTACCTGATCTGGATCGGCTCTGAACCCGGAACAGGCTCGGCCAGAACCAGGCAGCGCTTGCGCGCTGATGGAAAGCTGGCCTCGATGATCAGTTCGCCCGTTGCCGGATCCTCATGCTCGCGCCACTCCTGCGCCAGAAACTTCACACTCTTGTACGCCATCGCTTTTGCCCCTTTCCTTACCCGGATGAAAAATCAGCCCGCAATGCGAGCCGCCCCGTCAACGTAGCAATGTCGCGCGCGCCATGGCTGGGTGCAAGGAATCCGGAAACAGTGGCGAGAGAAAGCGCCGAGAATCCTGAGATTTCGTGCACCCGGCGACTCCTCCGGCGACATGAAACAAGGGGAGGCTCGCGATGGGCAGCCACGTTGATCAGCAGAAGCCGAAGGTCCTGATTGTGGAAGACGACCGAGACATTTCGTCGGTGGTCGGCCTTGCATTGGAGGACTTCTACGATCTCACCATCGCGCGTTCGGCAGATGACGCGATCCTCGCGGTCAGGTCCGAATCGTTCGAACTTGTGCTGCTGGATTGGCGACTTGGAAACAGTTGCGGCAGCGAAGTGCTGAATGAGATTGAGAGCATGGACGCCGGGTCCCGCCCGCAAGTGGTAATCACTTCAGGAGGCAACGACGACTCCCTCCAGGAAGCCCTTCAAACAGGTGAAGTTTTCGTGTTGCCCAAGCCATATCACCTGGAGGAGTTGGCGCTGACCATCACGCGAGTCCTCAAGAAAGACCAAACTCCGAACTCGAACAGCAGGCACCGACAATGAGTGCGAAGCTAGCTCGCGGGGGCACGGCCTGCAAATGAGCGCCGTTGAACCGGCGACCAGTGAGGGAATGAAACCTCAAAGCTGAGTTCAGATCCCGTCCAGATTCCGGTGAGGTAACAGATGACTTGCGTTTACGTAGAACTCGGGTGCGGCGTTCGAGCGCACCTACGGGCGACGTGCATAGACGAAGAACTTGCGTGCGGCGTTCAATCGTTTCGCGCTGACATTCGCGATTACCGGATGTCCTCGCGCTTAGAACTCAGGGCATGCCCGGGTGGGAAAACCTACGGGTGGCGTTTCAGGTGGCGCCGAGAATCAGCGCGGACTTTGGTCTGGGTTCATACAGCCGAAATGAGCAGAGTGCGCAAGCCGCGCTTGATGCGGGTTCTTGCCGATGCAGCCCCAATAATGAATCCCAGAAGTAGGAGTCCGGGGAACGACGCATCTGCTTCTTGTAAAGTGCATCCGCTATCCTCCTTCTTCGATGATGGTGTGGGATTAGGAACAACATCTCCCTGCACGTTCAGGAGCATTGGCGAAAGGCCAGTAGTTGAATGCGAAATGTTTCCGGAATGGCTGGTACCACTGATTGGCACGTAGCGCACGAAGACAGTACCTCCGGTTGTCGGGAGCGTGAAACTGGCCATCCACGGTCCGGCCGCACTGGCGGAAACCTCAAATGCGGCAGGCGCTATAACCTGCACCCCTGAAACCAAGTCCGTCACGCTAACGAAATAGGACTGCGGCGTAGACGGAGTACCGGCGGCTGGTGTTGCAAAACTCAACGGCGTGGCGGGAACAGACATGGCCGGTTCCACAGCCAAGCCGGCAACTCCAAACGTAAACGGGGTTGCGACCCACATGGTCGCGTCATGAGTGAATGTCACAGTCGCAGACTTGGCTCCGGCAACTGTGGGGTCGAAAGAGATCAAGAAGGTCGTGTTCGAGCCTGCCGCAACGGTTGTGGTGTACCCGGTCGTGTCGATGACGAACTCCGCGGATTGAGCGCCGGTGAGGGCAGGCAACCCCAACGTCATGGGTGCTGCGCCGGTGTTCTTCAGGTAAACAATCAAAGCAGTCGTCGGCCCGGAGTAAACATTCTGACTTCCGAAGTCGCGTCCTCCGGCTGCGGACGCACCCGAGACAATAAATGCGCCGGAGGTCGGGCTCGACTCGCGAACTTCAAGCCTTGGGAAATCCTGCGTCAATTTAACAAGATAGATGTCCACGGGTGCGCCGGAACCACCGGGACCAGCGCTCGTGAGGTTGAACACTCCGGTAGTCGGATCAAAATCGCCCGTACCTCGCATCGACCCACACAGCACGATGTTGAAATTGCCGTCCAGGGCAATGCCAGTCGCGCTGTCGGTGTCCGATGGGTTTCCATAACTTCCGGCCCATACGAAATCTCCGCTAGAATCCAGGATCAACGAAAATGACGAAGTGTCGGTTAATCCGTTCAGCGTGAACACGCCTGAGCCAGGGTCGAAATCGGTATTTCCTTGATACTGCCCAGCTATGTATAGATTGCCATTCGGGTCGGTGATCAGGTCCAAGGCGTATTCTGGGCTGGTTGCGCTGGTCGACCCGATAGTGCGGAGCCAAGTCAAGCCGTGGCTCGAATCCCAACGCGCGAAAAACATGTCTGAATTGCCAATTGCTGTTTGGTTACTGACGCCAGAAGACGGATCGAGATCCACGGGCCCGTTCCAAAACTGACCGCAGATCGTCAGTGTATCCAGCGGGCCAGGCAGCACACATGAAACACTAACGGCGCTGGCACCAGTGCTATTGCCTAGCGTCTCGACCCAGTCAAAACCGCCATTGGCAGTCAACTGCAACACGAATCCGTCCTGGCTTGCCGTGGTTCGATTTTGCGTTCCCGTGCCGGGGTCAAAGTCCACGGTTTGTTGGTAATCACCGCAGATCAACACTCGCCCGAGACTGTCGACCTCGATATCCGCCACGCCCTTTACCCATGCCCCCACAATTCCTGAAGCCCACACGAGAATTCCAGCTGCGTCGAACTTGGAAACGAAAATGTCCTTCCATCCGCTCGTCGCCGCACTGGGCAGTGTCAAAACCGCTGGACCGGGATCAAAGTCGTTGGGAATTCCAACGTAGTTGTAATAGAGACCAGCGACGTACACATTACCTGTCGAATCCACGCGTATCGCCCGCCCTTCGTCGTTGGACGCCCCCCCAAAGTTTCTGGCCCAAACAAGCGCACCACTTGTATCCAGCTTGAGCACGAATGGATCGGGCGCACCCCCGCCGCCAGGAAAAGTAACTGTAAGAATCGTCGTGCCAGGGCCCGGGTCGAAGTCGACGCTATGCCAAAACTGGCCGGTGATATACACATTGCCAGCCGCGTCAGTGCATAGATCGAAGCCGCGGTCGTCGTTCGAGCTACCGAATGCATCAACCCAAAGTAACGCTCCAACAGGACTGTACTTGGCCACAAAAATGTCCTGCATTCCAGCACTTGTGCGGCTAACCACTCCCGGACCCGGGTCAAAGTCGACCGTGCCTTCGAAGTAGCCGGTCACGTAGATGTTGTCGGCTGAATCTGCCGCTATGCGAGTTGCGACATCGTTGCCGAGATCGCCGACGCAAAACGCCCACCCAAATCCCTGCGCGCCCAACATGCCTGCCAACACAGTCATGAGCGTTGCGATCCAGAAGTTACGCGCCATGTGCTATTCTCCTCACGGTCAACTCATTACAAATAATCACCTAGAAAGTTCCTCCCAAGCGGCCAACCCGCGAAGGGGATCGAGCTCGCGGTTGCTAAGAGCTGTCTTCCACTCCTCGGCGCTTGAAGCTGCCTTCTTTGCCGACTTAAGGGCATAAATTGCCCGAGCTTGAAAGGACTCTGGAATGGTAAGCTTCTTGTCGCCAAAGTCCCTACATATGAACAACGCGACAGTATGCCAATACGCAAAGGCATTCATGTCTTTCATCGGTTCGAGCGCGGAAAGAGCCGCTTCCAACCCGCGATTGACTCTAACTATGTCTGAATAGCTGCCACAAGAATCCTGAACCTTCTTTGAATCCATGGCGCGAGGGTTTGTCGAGAAGACAGCCCTACGTGTTTCAAACGCCCGAAGAAAAATCGTCTCAGCCTCGTTGGTCTTGCCTAGTTTGCATAAACCAGCCGCTATCGATTCATCAACTCTTGCGCTCATGACCAGCGACCTCAAGACACGCGGATAGCGAGACAACAACTCATCAAGCAGCGTCCGAGCTTCACGCCCATCTTCAATGGCAAGTTCAACGAGTTGCACGTCCCAGCCATAAGGCGAGTCAGGCGGAGCTGGCATTCTGCTCTGGTACAGCTTCAAATTCAGTCGATTATAGAGTGCTCTGACGAGGTGGATGCGCCAGGTGAAATTCGAGTTCGTAGAACCGACAGCAAGGCGCAATTGAAGCACGGCCTTGTCCAGCGATTCCTTAGCGGCAGAGGGGCTGCCTGGAGATTGCACATATCCCAACGTAGACCAGAAAACGCCGGATCGCACATGTCGCTTTCCAGGTTCCCAGTCACCGGTATTCCGGTCATAGTTGTCTATCCCACGTCCTAGCACACCAGTTGCATTGCCCAATTGCCCCAGATTGATGTACGACGTCGCCAATAAATGAGCAGACTGGCTCTCAAGAGCATTTGTGTCCCATGCTTCCGAACTACGAGCCTGATTCCTCCAGAGTTCTTCCAGCAGTCGTTCCAGGCCTGCGACAGCACTAATCCAATCGCGATCCTCGAATTGCAGGACGCAGTCCAAGTAATGGATCATGAGCGTGCGATCGGACGGCAGCGTCACGAGTTCGCGCTGAGCCAGTTGCTCGTGAATGAGCGCAAGTTCGCTCCGAAAGTCCTCAATAAGCACGTCTTCGTCAAGCGCCAACGCGCGAACAATGTGGGCATCCAAGCGCAATGTGTATGCGTTGGGCTCGTAGATCTGAGGCTGTTTGAGTAGTGCGCCGGCGAGTCTCGCTGCCTTGTCGACTTCACCCAGTTCCACTAGGACTCGCGCGGAATTGATTAGTACTGCACCGTTCATCTCGAAATCACCCGTCAACATGCTCTGCGGATCTTGGAGGAATTGCTCGTACACTACCCGGGCAACGGGAGCCAATACGTCCAATCTGCCCATGGCCTTCAGCTGGGCAAACGTGGAAATCAGGGTGCCGCTGTAAAGGTCCACCGTGACTAAGCGTTGCCGCACAGCTTCTGCGCGGGCGGTTCTCTCTGCTTTCGCGAGAAGCTCCTTTTCGTCACGTTCGCGCAACGCGACCGCGCGTGTCTCTTCGGCTTCCTGGCGGCGCTGTTCGAGGGTGTAGATGAAGGCGGTGGTTGCCAGAATCAGTATCATGGCCGTGGCGGCGACGGTATTCGCAATCGCCTTGTTGCGGCGGTAGAAGAGCTTGAGGTAGTGCAGCTTCGATGGCGGCCTGGCGCAGATGTGTTCGCCGTTGGCGAAGCGCTTCAAATCCGCGCCGATGGTGCCTTCGTCAGTCGAAGGGCCGGCTTTGGCGTAACGCAAGTCGCGGTCCTTCTGTGTGGCCTTGATGATGATCGCTTCCAGATCTCGAGGCAGGCCCGGGTTAGCCTTGCTGGGCGCCAAGGGCTCTTTGCGCTGCACTTGCTCCAGCAAGTGCACCTGACTTTGGCCATCGAAGATCGGTTTGAGCGTGGTCAGTTCATACAGGGTGGCGCCAAACGAATAGATGTCGCTACGTTCGCTGACCAGTTCGCCGCGCAACTGCGCATCGGCTTGCTCCGGCGCCATGTAGCGGAGCGTGCCCAGGATCTTGTCGGCGCTCCTGGTCAGGCTCAGGCTCGCGTTCTCCAGTTGCGCAAGGCCGAAGTCCATGAGCACGATGCGACTGCCGTCGGCCGTCAGCATCAGGTTGCCTGGCTTGAGGTCGCGGTGGATGATGCCGCGCTCATGCATGTGCTGAAGGCCGTCGGCTGCCTCAGACATCAACTCGGCCAGGCGCTCATGGGCGGCGCGGCCTTCCTTGAGCTGCGGCATTTCCGGAATCACTTGGGCCAGTTTCTCGCGCACTTGCTCTTCGGACAGTCCCTCGCAGTTGTCGCTGATGTCCTTGCGGGCCTGGCACAGTTTGCCGGCGGAGGTGATTGCCTGTGTGATGTGGCCCTCGCGTAGGTTGCCCGAAGTTTTGCCCCACGCGCTCAGCACGTCATAGAGCGCCGAGAGGTCGCAACCATCCACGTACTCCATGGCGTAGAAGTGGCGGTCGCCATCCTGGCCGGCCGTGAGCACCTTGACCAGGTTGGGGTGGTCGCACATGCCAAGGGCCTTGATCTCGCGCCGGAAGCGCGCCACGGCTATGGGGTCACCGGACAGTGCCGGCGGCAGAACCTTCAACGCCACGATACGCCCGAGCGTCAGTTGCCGCGCCTTATAAACAACGCCCATGCCGCCGCGGCCCAGCTCACCTAGGATTTCGAAATCGCCGATGGTGACGTGGCCTGTTGACGGCCCCGACTGCGATGTTTCGGCTGCGGGCTCCATCGACAGCTTCTCGACGTCCTCGGTGGTGACCCGGGTCTGGTACAGCTGGCTGAATAGCGCGGCCAGTTCTGTGGCAGCGTCGCGGGACTGCAGGCGCTCGCCGGAATAATAGTCGAGGTACTCGCAGCGCTTGATGGTGATGGCATCGCCCTTGGGGCGACCAACGACCTTGTTCAGGAAGCCGACGCGATCCATTTCACCGGCTTCGTAAATCATCAGCGGATGCAGCGGAATGCGCGAGGCACCCCCTATAAGCCACAGCCGGCCCGCAGGGCTTGCCGCGTCAGCGGATGCCGCGTCCATCCAGGTGTGCAGGCCGTCACCTTCGAGCAGCATGAATCGGCGGGCAGTCTCGCCGGTGCGTTCCACGGCAACATCGCGTGAGAGCGCGAGTTTCAAATCGCCAAAGGGCTGGAGGTGATCGAGTGACTCCAGCGCGGCGTGTAGGATCAGCGGGGCTGCGGCCTCATAGAATGCGCCGTCGCGCTGGGCGCCGTGACCCATTTCATCGTTGCGGTGGGCCACCAGCGCTCCGAACAACTCCATGATGGTGGTCCTGCCTTGGCCGAGTTTGGTTTCGTTGCGATCCAGAAATGCACGCGCCGCAGGCAGAGCTATGGGCTCTGTCAGGCGCTTGTACACGCCCGAAAGCGGCAAAAGCGCGGCATCGGGGCGACGCGCGATATAGGCAGAGAAGAGATTGAGCATCTGAAGCCACGACCCTGCCGAGGCCTTGGCCAGTGACTTCAACTCTTCGTCCAGCTTGGGATCGGATGCACACAGCGCGAGATACGATCCAACCTGCGCGCAAGCGGCCATCTTCAGCGATGCCTCGAAGAAGTAATATGCCGCGTTGTGCCGCCCCTGGGCCGTCTTGTCGTTGTGTGCGCGCTTGAGCGCATTCGCGAGCGGCCAAGGAAGTAATTGCAGCCACTTGCGGACAACTGTTCCCGTTGCCCCTGTCATGCCCGCTCCAGATCGCGACGTTTGCTCTGCGCCTTCATTTTCCCCTCCAATTGCCGCGCCTAGGCCACGCGTTTTGCCGAACACCACTTGGTGAAGGACCGTACGACTTCGTCCTTTGTCATCCGCGTCCCCGCGCGCGGTGTTTTGATCAGTGTGTGCCCGAACATGGCGCCATCCGACCAGGGGTCGCGCCGGCTCAAAGCCGCGTCGGTACGGGACTCTGCGCTTTGAAGCCCATTCCACAACCCCTTGAGAGAGGTCTTCCGAACAGGGTCAGTGGAAAACACCCATCGACCGGATCCGGCGTTGACACCCAGCACGTGGTATGCATCACCCGTAGGCGACTCGCGATCCGCCCTTGACCAGAACTTCCAGAGAATGCTTCTCGGCTCGTACAACAACAATGCGGACGCATGTTCCGGCCCATCGGGGATCGAAACCAGAAAGCGGTCGCCGTCCCGTACATCGCTGCGATACACTTCCTGATCCCGAAGCAGAAACGCGCGTTCGCGGGCAAATGCGGGTTCTGTCGCTAGAAACGCCGTTGTGAACGGATCCAACTTTTGTTCCGCGGCCGCAAAGAGGGCGCTTTCGAGCCTTCCCCATTTGTTCAGGAACTCCGCGCCAACACGCGGCAACGCGAGATTTTGTTCTCCACTCAGCAGCATCGCGAGATAGATGGCCTCGATGGAGTGCTCTACAGGATGAGCCGCTGGCCTGAAGCCTTCTCTGACCAGAGCAACGTAACTGCATAACGCGTCGAGATGCGAACCCAACTTCTTGCCGGAAACCAGTCGTTGCACCATTGATGCGGCTAACATGTGATCGAGCGCAGGTGAAGTTTCATCAACCGGAACCACGATTCGATCGATCGGGCCCTTGCCTCGCGCAAGTGCGTTGAGGTCTTGCCCATTCACCAACGATGCCAAGCCGACACTTCCGACGCGCTCGCCGGCGAGTGCCATTATAAAGACCTCGTTGGCCGCGGGCTGGCTCCCTTTTCCTAAATTCCTGAACACGATGCGCGCCCCCGGCACCGCGTGTTCCTCGATAGGGGGCGAGTATGCCTGTTCATCGTCCACCAAGCGCCAGGCTTTGGCCTTGTTTCCGGGGCAACGCAGCGGAGAGTATTTTTCAAAGCCGACTTCAATAACAGACACCGGATAATCGAGGCCTGCAAACCGGAATCTGCCGTGCTCAATAGTGTTCGCCGGAAGCGGTAGGTCCAAAGACCCTATCCGCGGGCGCACAGCCTCATACACCGTCGAAGTCATAAGCACCTGTCCGGGCTCCGAGAGGGACTGGACGCGGCTGGCGAGGTCGACGGCTAGCCCGTATATGTCCTTCTGCGAATCATCTTCCGAAACCTCGCCCAAATGCATTCCAATGCGCACTCCAGGGAGGTCCTTGCTCGTGGTTGCGTGCGCGAATTGCAGAAACAACGAAAAGCGTAATGAATCCGTGGGTGCATCGAAGGTGACAAGAAAGCCGTCTCCAAGTGATTTCAAAACATGACCGCCTGTCTCGGCTGCCAGTTTTCGGACCAGCACGTGATGCCGCTGAATGCGCTCCACTGCCTGCTTGTCGCCAAGCGTGCTTTTGAGCTGCATCGAACCGACAAGGTCCGTAAACACGATGGTAATGGTACTTGAACGCATTTTGTCCCCAGAGTCAGTGCGGGAGAATCCAAGTTCCCCCTCAGCCCGCTGCAGTGTCCGGCCCGAGGCATTTCAGACGAATGCCAGCCGCGCGACCAGCCCTCGAATGAGGATGGCCTTTACGGGTACAATGCGCGCAAACAGCTCACTAATGCCATTTGATTCCAGTTTGGTGCGCGTCTCATCGGAAAGTTCCAGATCTTGAGTTTGGGGCAGTCCTTGAAGCATCGCCAGGATTAACTGTTGCACATCCTGTGCCTCTAGGCGGCTTTCGATCTCCCCGCGAATGTTATCCCCAGCCGATTCGAGGGCGTTTCGAAGCGCCCTGTCCTCAAGACCAAATCGCTCACAAAGATAGGCCAAAGAGGATCCGTACTTGGCAAGTCGGGATCGGCACAGTTCCTCCAGCGCCGCAGGCTCCAAGCCTCTCACGCCGGCCGAAATTACGGTAGGCGTTGCCTTGATTCGTTCCAGATAGACCCTGAGCATGATGCCGTTGCGCCGACGCCGGTGTGTCTGGGTGTCCTGCGCGCGCCGCAACGTCCGAGTCCACACGTTTATGGAAGGCAGCTTCGGAGGCTCCAAGTCAGGTTCGTCGTCGCCAGGCTCGGTTCGGCAAAGAGTGTCCAACACCTGCCAATCGCCCGTTCGATCCACGAAACTGCTTCCGTCCGATAGGGGCAGCTCGAAGCGGCGAACCGACGCGATCCTGCGCACTGCGTCCGCGAAGTAATGACGCGTGCACGTGCGGAGGTAACGTCGCCACGATCCGGGAACCGCATTACGTTGGGGGTCGCGCGCAAAGGCAGCAAGAAAGCCAACTGCCGCTTTTGCCAAGCCATCTGGTTCAATAAGGAAGGACTGTGCAACATCCGGGGCGAGGTCCGACGCCCAGTTGAGGCCATGCCTTGCGGCAACTCGCTTCATGTAGCGTGGAATTGCGATGGAAAACGTGCCTGACGCGGACAGTCGGCCCTTTGACCTGGAGTCTGCAAGCCTGCGAAGCACGGAAGCTCGGGTCAGCATTTCGGCCAAGCTCTGCACGGGGGGCGGAGAGCTCTCCAAGTAAGTCAAGCTTGCCCTTGTCTGGCTCATGGATGTTCGGCGTCTCTGGTTGGAAGGATTCTAGGATGCGAGACAGCCCTAGCAATCATGGATGGAAACGCGCCAATGTCGACAAATCCGATTGACCTGCCCGGGCTCCTGTTTCCCCTGAGCGAGATACACAGCAGGGTACGGAATGCGAAGACGGGCGCCGATGCATGGGCGTCGGCTTGCGCGTTGCTTGACGCGGCGCTTGCGGTCCACGTCGGCGTTTGCTTCTGGCATGCGAAGGAATTAGCCCCCGCAGCTGCACGAGATGCCTTTTCCGACCTGCTAAGGCCAAGTGCGGCACGGCTCGTCAACGCGTTGGGAACATTGGCGCGGGCACTCGCAGATTCGCCCGCTGAAGACATGACCATCAGGAGCCTCTACGGCTGTTTGCTTTCACCTGCGGTGTCTCCAGGCTTCGCCGCACTATTCAGTGCGGCAAACCGCGAGGATCTGGCGTCTCAGGCTCAAACAAATCTTGGTGTGCTGGATGGATTAGTCGCGCTGCGAGAAACCGCTGGAGAAGCACTTGGTGATCAGCTTCACTCGTGTGCGCTGCTATTTGCTCAAGCCGTCTCGCGCGCTACCAACCAGCTCGCGATCGTGCCTGGTGCGCAAGTGCTCCTGGCCGAGGGGTGGCGAGACCCGGTTTCAGCCGAGCAGTCCGTCCGCCCAGTTTCGTTGGAGTCAGGCATCGCTCATGCTGCAGACGTGCCTGGCATCGCTGCGGGTGAGGTCTACTTAGAAAAGGACGGCTTGATTCACGGGGTGACACCACTCTGTGTCGGGTTCTATGACGAAATGGGCAATCGTTGTCTCGCCTATCTTGCGATTCCCTCCGCCGCGCGGAGTTTGAAGCTGGCTTATTTCGATCCACTCGCTGGCCGAACAATTGTTGAGCCTGATGCGCTGTCATTTCTCGTTGCGTCCCTGAGCCCCGAATTGAGAGACGGCGTCAAAACGCTGAACGCCGCCGAACTGTTGCAGCATGAGGCCACACGACTTGGGTCGCCAAGCGCTCGCAAGGTGTTGCCCGCAGCCGAGACCATCGGGGGCATGGAGGTCATCAGGAAGATTGGCCAGGGTGGGATGGCTGATGTGTATCAAGCCTGGCAGCCTGGATTGGGCCGAATGGTGGCATTGAAAGTGCTGCCTGCCGATGTCTCACGCAATCCAATCGCTGTCGCCCGCTTCAAAGCCGAGGTCGTAGCGCTGGGCATGGTCCAGCATCCAAACCTTGTTGCTGTCTACGCAACCGGGCAGGAACGGGGCCCCTCTGGGCAACATCGCCATTACTACGCGATGGAATACATCAAGGGAATGGATTTCGGGCGTCTGGTTGTCGCGCTGATGAAGCAGCACAAGGACCCGGCAAACACACTTACTTCCTCAAGCGTCGAGAGCAGTCTCGCCGCCGCTGAACAGCCGTTGGTGGAGACACCTTCGGCCGTGGAGGGCCCGCTTCGGGCGGACGGATCCTACTACGCCCGGATTGCACGACTCGTGGCTCAGGCGGCACGTGGCGTGCAGCATCTGCACGAACGCGGCATTGTTCATCGCGACATCAAGCCGGCGAACATCATGTTGGCGCTCGAGGATGGGCGCGCTGTGGTGATGGACTTGGGCCTCGCGCGGCTATGGAACAGCGACCTGTCACTCGGCACACGAAGCCTGCTTGTTCTGGGCACTGTTCGGTACATGGCGCCGGAGCAGATTGGCGCGGGCGCGCACACGGTTACGCCCGCTGCCGACGTCTATTCGCTTGGCGCAACCCTTTTTGAACTCGCCACGCTCAAGCCGTTCGTGGAGGCGCCCACGCTTGCACAACTGCAGTTCGAAATTGTGCATGGCAAAAGCCCGGAACCGAGATTGGCAAACTCCTCGATCCCGGCGGGTTTGGCGACGATTATTGAAACGGCGATCGCCAAGCCCCCCTATGAGCGGTTCGAGAGTGCCGGGCAGTTTGCAGATCTGCTCGAAGCATTCGCCGCCGGACAGGCCATCCCGCCCCGCCCGCGCTCCAAGATACTTGCGTCTTTGCCCGCATATTTTGACAAACCGGCGATTGAAGTGACCTTGGAGGATTATCGGGCGATTGCGCTTGCCATAAGCAAAGCCACCAGCGACGAAGACGCATTCCGGACGCGGCTCGCATACACCGGTATGCGCCACGCAAAGAAGTTGAATCGCGCTGTTGAATTGCGCCTGGAGGCGTTGCGCCAAGAACGCCTCCTTGCCCCTCATCTGCGCGCGATCATGGGTGCGAAGACGAGCGAGGAAGCCGCCAAAGCTCGTTCTTCGGTAAAAGGCCCGTACGACCTGAATTCGCTGGACCTCGCCTTAGCGGAGACCCTGCGTTTCTTGAGGAAGGACCCGGAAGTCAAGAATTCCCTGGGGATGAGCTTCAAGCTCATCTCGGCGGGACGCTTCGAGATGGGCGACGAGGAGATGTCGCACAACCCTCTACATTGGGTGGACCTGAGTTCCGATTTTTATGTCGGAACTCATTTGGTGACGAACTCTCAGTTTCGCGCCTTTCGATCCGGCCACGACAGCGGTGAAGTCCAGGGATTCACCCTGGATGGTGAAGATCAACCCGCGGTCTTTGTTTCCTGGTACGAGGCCGAGGCCTTTTGCAAATGGCTTTCGGAGCGGGAGGGCCGCGTCTATCGCCTGCCGACGGAAGCGGAGTGGGAATACTGCGCGCGTTGCGGAAGATCAAACGCCGACAGCAAGTATCCCTGGATGAACGGCGGGCCCGAACAGCCGCAGGCAGGCGTCTGGCCACCAAGCGGCCCGGCGGGAAACTTCGCCGACTTGACTTCGTTCCGCGCCATTGGTGGCGCGCGCCCGCATGGCTTTGACTATGACGACGGCTTTGTCGTCACATCCCCAGTCGGTAGTTTCCCACCCAATCTTTGGGGCCTCTTTGACATGTGCGGCAACGCCTGGGAATGGTGCTCTGACTGGTACGATCCCATGTATTGCATGAAGAACGCCGTGGATCCCAAGGGCCCGCCGGACTCCACGATAGGGCTCTGCCGAGTGGCGCGCGGCTGCGGCACTTACCGAAACTGCGACCGCAAAGCGCTTATGACAGGCATGCGCGGCATCATGGACGGCTATCCCGGCTGGGACAACGTGGGACTTCGCGTTGTCCTGGAAGTGCCACGCTAGCTTTTCAGCCGCTCCCATAAGGCATTCGCAGACGCGCTGCCGGTTTTCCAAGCCGCCCCGGTTATTCAGGTGGCGAGTGGCTTTGCGTGCGCTCGCCCACACTGAAGGCATAACCGGGAGGGCGAAGCATGGCTGCGCAATTGATCTCACGAAAGCTTTTTTTCAGCATTCTCGTAGTTCTGTCTTGTGCAGGATTCTGCTCGGAGCTCAGAGCACAGACCTCAACAACAAATGCTCCCGCCGCGCGGTATGCGCACACTGCCGTTTGGACCGGCACTGAAATGATTGTTTGGGGAGGCACGGACGGCACGACCGCTTTCAACAACGGTGGCAGGTATAACCCGACCAGTAACGTTTGGAGCGCTATCTCCTCAGTCGGCGCCCCAAGCGGGCGGGCATACCACACCGCTGTATGGACGGGCACTGAAATGATCGTTTGGGGCGGAAGCGGCTTGGGGGACGGAGCCCGATACAACCCGTCCACTGATACCTGGACTGCGGTGACTACGGTGGCCGCGCCGGGAGGCCGCCAGCAGCATTCCGCGGTCTGGACTGGGAATCGGATGATCATCTGGGGCGGGCAGAGCGGCAGCACGCCCTATGCAGACGGCAACAGCTACAACCCGGTGACCGATTCGTGGACGGTCATTTCCAACGCGCTCGCCCCAGGCGGCCGTTCCGATCACAGCGCGGTTTGGGATTCAACAGAAATGCTGGTCTGGGGTGGCGCTGTTGTAGGCGCAGTCTTCAACAATGGGGCGGGCTACAACCCATCGACTGACACTTGGGCAACGATGGGCGCCACGGGTGCTCCGGCTGGGCGGTCCAACCACGCGACTGTCTGGACTGGCTCCCAGATGGTGCTCTGGGGCGGCATCGTGGTCCCAGGAAGCACGACGGTCAACACAGGCGGTCGATACAACCCGTCAACAGCGAACTGGCAAAGCACCGCGCTCACGGGAGCGCCGAGTGCCCGCTGGTACCACACTGGCGTGTGGACTGGAATCCGGATGGTGGTTTGGGGTGGATCGACGGCGGGGTCCATCGTCTCGACTGACTCCGGTGGCCTTTACGATCCCACTGGCGATACCTGGATACCGTCTTCTCTTTCCGGAGCCCCATCGCCGCGCGCACAGCACACTGCCGTGTGGACCGGCGTGGGAGGTCGCATGATTGTCTGGGGTGGCTGGAACGGGACCGCGTCTACAAACACCGGCGGCGTATTTGATCCCTCGACCAACACTTGGGGCAACCCCAGCGCTCCGACGGTGACTGGTGTACTCCCGAGCACCGGTCCAACGTCTGGCGGCACAACGGTGACGATCAGCGGCACGAATTTCACCGGCACATCCAGCGTTACGTTCAACGGCAGCGCGGCCACCGCGATCACAGTTGTCTCAGCCACGTCGATCACGTGCACGACGCCGACAGGAGTCGCCGGTTCCGCAAGTGTGATCGTGACGACTCCCAACGGCACCAACACGCCGAATTCCGCCTTCACTTACGCCAGCGGTTCTCCGGGCGGCGGTGGCGGCGGTGGCGGAGAGGATGGCGGCTGCAGCACAAATGAAGCCGCCGGAGGGCTGCTGATTGCGCTGCTTGCGATTGCCCTCGGCAGAATACTGCGGCGACTCCGTCGGATTGCTTGATAGTTCTGGTCACTCCGAGAACACAAAGTGCCAGGCGAGCTGAAATTCGCCTGGCACTTGCGTCAGAAGGATGCACCGGCGGCCAAGCTTGAACGGAGAACCTTTGTTTAGGAAGAACAGGGGTGCGGCGTTCAGTCTTTTTGCGCCTAACTCTGCATTTACGAAGAATCGTCGCACCTGGTTCAAACCAAGCTCTCCAGTGATCCGACGATCGCGACCCGAGCGTTTCACACCGAATGTCAAGCAGCCACTCTATTCGTCTGTCCGCGAGCCTGATTCGTGCCTTTGGTTGGGGTTGTCCCAAATAGCGATTACGTTCGCTTCAGCGTGTCAAACCTCCTTACCATTGGCGATCTCACGATCTCCCGTGTCGGCAACCAGTGTTCGCAACGCCTGCTTTTGCTCGAATTCTCGTTGACTGATCCGTTCAATAAACTCACGGCGTCCGATCTCGCCTTGCTCCCCGAGCTGTTCGAAAATCCGATCCGCCCAAGCCGGGATTTGCTCATCATAGCGCACGCGGCTGGAGAGAACGGCAGAAACAACGCGGTCTTTCAGCTCCGCTCCAGACCAAGGTCGGCCTGCATAGAACGAAACGATTGCGCTTGCCGCTTGCCTGCTTGCGTTCGGAAAGTCTTCACCTGGGCTGCCGAACTGTTGCTCAATCCAGGAAGCCTGTGCATCGCTCAAGGAAATTGGCGGCATTGCGCTCTTGTCAACAACGGGGAGTGACTCGATAGCCAAGTCATACCAGACATCGATAAGCCTCTTATTGCTAGCCAGCCACATCTCGACGACAGCCGGCAAACAATAGATGACTTGGGAATCGGAAACACACTGCAGCCTCGCAAGCACATGAAGCGCAAACACAGCCGCGCATCGCTTGAACAACTCCTCTGCACGGAGAAACTCCGCAGCGAGGTTCGTCCAAGATGACAACCATGCTCGCATCTCGGCGTCGACCTGTTCCAGTTCAACGACTTCAATAGTTGCCAGCACGAAAAGGCACTCGACCCGGTCATCTTCGCGTTCAACCCGGTAACGTTGACGCAACGCCAGAAGCTCGCCCTTCCCGTTCTTACCGTGATGGTCCGTCGCTGGAAGTCCAAGTTCCGCGCGACATATCTCCCCCATAGCGCACCCCAGCGGAAAGAGGCACTCGGGTTCTGATGACAGCGCGTCCTTGACCACCTGCTTGAATTCGGCGGAGCACCTTTCTGCCAGCTTTCTGGTTGCGGTGTGCGAGACGCTAAACGTCTTTGCCACAACCAACAGCGACCTTTTTCTGATCGCCTCGGAAACTTGAGCACCTTCCGCGATGCAATCCGCCAGCGTATCCGCGAACCTCGACCGTCCGCACGACTTGGCGCCCAATGTGCTTGGCGCCATTCGTTCCGCCCACCGAAGAACCAGTTCGACAATCGGTTGGGCGTTCGTGCCCGCGAGCGATGCCGCCAAGGGCAGCACGGCATGCCCGCTCGTGCTCTTGATGCAGTGTTTGAGCCGCTCTGACGGAGGCGCGGGTTTTTCCTTCTCAGGTACATACCCTTCGATTGCCGCCAGTGCCGCGAGATATTCTTGAATGGAGTTGTGGGAAAATTCGTAGGTTTCCAACAGCTCTCCTTTGCGGTTGGACAGGCCGGCGGTGAAGATGATGCCCGAGCGCGTTTCAACGGTGCGCAGAAAACCTTCAACGTTGGCAGAGGTTACTCGCAAAGATTCCGGTAGTTCAGTTTGAGCTTCCCGAGCGACCTTGCAGAGGTCATCGAACAGAATTCGCCGCTTGTTGTGGTTCAGCATGTGCCATGCAACGTAAGCAAGAGTTGGGATCGATGTGGAACTCGAATTTGGCTGGCCAACAGTGTCCCGTCGCCTAAGCAGGATGCTGAGGTACGCGCTGTACAACGCGGCTCTCGCGTGCGGCAATTCCTCCGCAGCATCATAGGTGACTAGAAGACTTGTGAGGGACAACGGATTTGCGGCCAATTCGGGTGAATCCAAGTTGTGAAGCGCCGCCAAGAACTTCTGCGCGCGCTCCGATGCTTTTGCGCCGGTGTCCTGTTTTGCCGAGTTCCAAGCTTGGACGTAGGCCTCTATCGCGGCGTCTGACATTGGTTCAATCCGATACACGTCGAACCGACTGAGTCCGGATGGCGCAAGTGTGGGAAGTAGGAAATCTCTGGTGGTCGCAACGCATGCCGCTTTTGGATAAGCGTCAAGGAAGCGACCCAGTTGTTCGAGGAAATGCTGACGTGAACTGGTGGCATCGAGTTCGTCAATACCGTCAACGAGTAGGAGGAGACGGCCCGCGCGCGCTTCATTGACGACAATTCGGCGAAAGGTTGTTCCGTGCTCGTCGGCTAGCGCCCAACACGCTGCCACGCGAATCAGCGAATCGGTAAACGATTCATCCGGATAGTCAGCGATTTCCCGGCAGCGGATCAGGACTGGAAAGTACGGGAAGTTCGACAATTTCCACTTGCTGATTAATTCACCCGTTCGAGCAGCGTACGCCAGAGCCAGCGCATTAAGTGCTGTTGACTTCCCCTGGCCCGGCGGTGCGCCAAGCATGGCGCGCTTTCCCGTGCAAACGAGGTCACCAAAGGCTGGAGAGGGCTCATCCAACAAGTGACGCCGCAACGCCGGACTAAGCCCGGCAGGCGTGGATCCTCTGGTTCCACAGCCACCGCTATCCTCCGCGGCCTCGTCCTTCAGCAGATTTGTGGCTGGCGCAACGGGTTCAATGGCGGGCACGATGAAGAGATTAGTAATGTCTGCTTTTGCCGTGGACTGATGACCGGCGCCAAGCACGCCAGCTAGATCAGTGCGCGTGCATACGGCGCGCAGACGCTGGAGATACTCGCCCTTGACTGCCGATTCGCCGACAAGGGACGCATCTGCGGAGGCAAAACCCGGCAAAAGAGAGACATCCTTGAATGCCGCAAGGGACTGAATCCGTTTGAGCAAGCCCTCTGCCTGCGACATCGAAAGTGGGATGCCCAAATCCGAAAACAGGGCAACGCGCTGAACAGTGCCCTCCAATTCCACGAACACAGCCCAGGCCCGCCCCTTCGAATGGAGCAATAGAATGCACTTAGCTACAACACCACCCTTTGCGCCCTCTCTCGAGAGGACGTCCGACACGGCACCCGCAACGAAGTCCGCCGACTTGAGCCGCCCTGCGCCTACTAGTGAGTCAATGATACGCAAAGGTCCAAAAAGTTGGATGCCGTGCTCTCCCCGCTTCTCCTCTTGAGAGATCGCTGGCTCGCCGAAGCCGTTGAGCGAAAAGCAATAGCCAACTCGCCTACTCGTTGAACCATCGTTTAGCACTCCAAAAAACTTGTTCAATTGAGGCCCGTGTACCTTGCCCTTCAATCCTTTGCATTCCGCATAGGCCTCCGTGGCCAGTGATTGATGTCGACACATGATGTCAACTTCTTTGCCAACACCGGGGACTTCCATTCGGAACTCCGAGTAGCCCAGTGTCGCCAGAACGTCCTTCGCCAGCCCGTTGAACAAGCGCCCTTTCAAGTGGTTCTTTTTGGCTAGAATAATGATCCGTATGTCTAAGTTCATCGCGCATTGCCCCAAAATCGTTGGCTCACGGGTCAGCCCAGCGGCTGCCTGCTAGAAACTGTTTGGCGACCCGACAGAATCGAGTATGCAAGAAGAACAAGCGTTTTGCCGCTGTCGAACGAATTGAATTGGGGTTGTGCGAGATTCTGCCTCTCCTAACGGTTGTTCGGACCGTCCCGCCACCGGTCGATTGCTCGGTGTTAAGGTGAAGGCGTTACGCCCACCACCAAGGGTGCGCCTCGCGCTCGATCATGCGCTCGATTCTTTCGGGTTCAGGATGCTCCTCTGCCGGCAGGCCGTCCACCAGACCTAACGCACTTCCGTGTTCCTACACCAATGCAGCAGGTGGCGGCAGGTCGGCAATCGGCGCACCGTCAGCCTCAGACCGCTGAGAAACGGAGGAAGGACAGGGTTTCACCTCTCCCTCCGCGGCGGCCATTGGCGCCTCCGCCTGCCCGTCAAGCGCGCGCAATTCCGCCGACCAGTTACGGCCGATGCCCGCCCCTGTAGCAGTGGGGTGGTACAACGCGGCGTCAAATCTTCAGCGCTTCAATCTTCAGACGTTGCTCGTCAAACTTACCCGTATCTCCATAAGGGAGTCACTGAGCCAGCAGATGTAGCTCCACACTTCACTCAGTTGTACGGATTCCATGTTCGTTTCCGCACCGGCGTCCTTCAGTTGAGGCCGCTCGGGCACAGTCCTGCCAGCCCAAGCGCATGAAGACGGCGGTCGAGCCGCAGTTCCGTGAACTGTCCAGCCCAATGCCCGAGCCGCAGCAAGGGGACGGCTCTACGAGGGCGAAGCGCGTCAATCGAGTGCTTCGCACCGGAAAGGCTTTCGGCCATCGATCTAGGGGCATAAACGTCGTCAAAGTAGTACAATTCGACAGGTCAGCCGCAAAGCATCACATGCGCTTCTTGAATCAGCAGAGCTTTCGCCCTCGGTGAATCATGACTCCTTTTCTTCTAACATGCAAATTTCCACAATGCGACCGGCGTCGCTCACTAGTGGCCAGTCCTCCACTCGGGTAAGGGCAAAATATGGTGAAAGAAAAAACACCCACGTCCTCGGTTGAAGCACCAGCCAAACCTCGGAAAGCCCCGCCGCAAGCAGCAAAAACAAAGCCGTCCATCCAGCACGCCGCTAACCCATCCAAAAGCTGGGGAGACCTGCAAGCGGACATCGCCGCCGGCATCAGTGACGAGGAAAAACGCAAAGCCCAACAATCCGCCGAAGCGGCGGGGAAACTTCTGACGGACTACCTCCACTCAGCACTGACCACGCCGAATCTGGTTGTTCTCGCCGGGAGCGGCGCCTCGCTGGGCAAGGCAGGTGGCCCGTCCATGTCCGACCTCTGGGAACAAGCGAAAGGCCACAAAGACTTTGCCGCCGTGTGTTCCATCGTAAAGCACCCAGACACTGACCGGTGGATTGAAAACCTTCTCTCGCGCTGCCGAATGGCGGGACAATTCCTCGATCAGCAAAACGCGACCAAGGTAGCTGCATTTCTGGCCGACGCTGAACAGACGATATGGAAAGCATGTTCCGACTTTCTCAAAAGCGCGAACCTGGAAAGCCATCAGACTTTCCTTAGGCGCATGGCGCGGAGAAGGCTTCGCGCGCCACGTCTCAAGCTCTTCACGACCAACTACGACATCTGCTTTGAAACCGCGGCGGGCAATCTAGGCATCACCGTCATTGACGGTTTCTCGTATTCGCAACCACGCAGGTTTGACCCACGCTACTTCAACTACGATCTTGTGCGCAGAGCGAAAGACAGCGATGAAGCGCATGACTTCGTCGAAGGAGTCATACAAATCTTGAAGCTACATGGGTCCGTCAACTGGGACCAGACAGACGTTGGAATCGTTCAGGCAGCGAAGCCAAGCAAACCGTGCCTCATCTATCCGACCAGCACGAAGTACGAGCAATCCTACTCTGAGCCGCATCTGGAATTGATGGCCCAATTCCAGGCGGTGCTCAGAGAACCAAACACTTGTCTCGTCACCATCGGTTTCGGCTTCAACGATAATCATTTATCAGCGCCTATTTTGGCTGCGGTGAAGTCAAACCCTTCGTTCAAGCTTCTCGTTGTTGACCGATCCGCCAAGGACAAGGCCCAGCAGTCCGGCGTCTTTCAGACTCTTAGCGAACGGATCGCAAGTGGGGAAACAGACGTGGCGCTTTTGAATGCGGAGTTTGAACAATTCGCCGACTTGATTCCCCAACTCCGCGCCCTCTCACCCGCCGAGCAACTTGAACGGGCAGTCACGCAAATCGCCCGCAAAACATGACAAACGTAAACAACTTGGACGGCGTGTTTGAACCCGACCTGCGCCTTGGCGTTGTCTCGACCGTCGAAGCGACTTCTGTCCGCGTCAACCTTCACAAAGCCGGGTCAATCGGCGGCAGCCTGCATCGCGGCACACGGTATGGCCTCGGCGAAGTGGGCGAGTTCGTGCTCATCGAAACCGAGCTTGCCGCATTGCTGGGGCGCATCATTGAGGTCCGCCTTCCAGAGAGCGAACGGCTGGAAGTAAGCCGGGAAACCGGCGACGGAGTCTCGGTAAACGCCCTTGCCCGCGTTCAACTGCTGGGCACAGTCGCGCTAAGCGACCTTTCTGTAACTGCAGGCATCGCGTCGCATCCCCGGTTGGGCGACCGCGTCTATTCCGCGCCAGACACCTTCTTAGCCTCCGTCGCGTTGCGCATGGAACGAGGCGAGAAGCAACCTGAAGTAACGCTCAAAATCGGAACTATCAACAGCGCGAGAGACGCAGACGTCCGCCTGACGCCCGAAAGGCTGTTCGGGCGCCATTGCGCTGTGCTAGGCGCCACGGGCGGCGGAAAGAGCTTTACCGTTTCAAGACTCATCGAGGAATGCCTGCACTTCAAATCCAAGGTGATCCTGATTGACGCAACAGGCGAGTACCGGGACCTCAATGCGCACACGTCGCACGTCTATCTGGGCACGCCAACCGGCGAACCTTCAACCGCGACCAAGTGCGCATTGCCATACTCGGGCTTTACCGAGAGCGACTTCCTGGCGCTGTTCGAGCCCGCCGGCAAGACGCAGGGTCCGAAGCTGCGAGCGGCGATCCGAAGCCTCCGTCTCGTCAAAAAGGTCCCACGTTTGACGACGGCGGGAAAGCCGGGCCTGCTCGTCCGCGCCAACCGACGGAAACAGGAGATACTCTCAGAGGAGGCGAAACCAGAAATCTCTCGACTATTGGATGACCCTACCTCACCTTTTGACCCGTCAAAGCTGGCTAGTCAGATTCAGGAAGAGTGCGTCTGGGAAACTGCGTTCGTCAACAGAGTACCGAGCCCCGATCAGTGGGGAGATTACGACGGTAATACCTTCAGTTATTGTATGTCGCTCCTCACCCGCATAAACGGCGTCCTCGTTTCAAAAGCGCTCGAATGCGTGTTTGGTGCAAACCAGGGACCTTCAATTACTGAACGGATAGATCAGTTCCTTGAAGGAAGCAACCGGCTGTTGCGCATTTCCCTTGAAGGCATTTATTTCGAGTTCTCGGCACGCGAGATCATCGCCAACGCTTTGGGACGTTACCTGCTGCAAAAGGCCCGCACGGGCGCGTTCCGAAAACGGCCGGTGGTGGTATTTGTTGACGAGGCACACAACTTCCTCGGCAGGAACCTCGGCGGCGAGGATTCCCAATACCGGCTGGACGCGTTCGAACTCATCTCAAAAGAAGGCAGAAAGTACGGGCTGAACCTCTGCCTCGCCACACAACGCCCAAGGGACATTACGGAAGGCGTGCTGAGCCAGATTGGCACGCTCATTGTCCACCGTCTCACAAACGACAAGGACCGCGAAGTAGTTGAGCGCGCCTGCGGCGAAATCGACGGTTCTGCCGCTGCTTTCCTCCCAACGCTGGAGCCCGGCGAGGCAGCCGTTGTTGGTGTCGATTTCCCAATCCCGCTGACCGTCAAAATAAATGAGCCTTCAACGCGGCCAGCATCCCAAGGAGCCCAGTTTCAAGCCTATTGGACGAACTCGCTGCCCGCAGTTCGAGTAAACGCAAGCGGCGACGTGCCGCCTCCATCAAGTGCCCAAAGGACTAAGTAAGCTCTCATGCGTTGGGAGTCTAATGAGTCCGAGGGTCCAGGAGAGGCGTTGATGAACCCGAAAAAGAGCATTTTTGAAAAGAAACTTGAAGAGGCTCTCGCGAACACAAACCCTGTAGAGGATGTGAAGAAAGAGATCGCGAAATCGGTCTGACCGAAAAAGATTCAACTTCGGCCAAAACTGAAGCGCCGTCGCAAGTCCTAGCATGAGCATCGATTGGCTTGTGGAATTAGGTTAAGGCCTAGCCTAATTGAGCGTGTTTCTTCCGAACCGCCCCGAGGAGTGAATAATGAGCGGCGCGCTTTTGACACACGATTCCAACAATCCGTTGTTTCATGACCTGCGCCCCCGGGGCTTCGAAGTACTACGGCGGGAAAGAGCCAATCGGATGAATGCAGCTCATGGCAGTTGGCTTTGAGCCTGAGCCGCCGGTTCTGTTTGAGCTGACGGCCCACGTTTCAAGAGAACTTGGGTGCGTTGTTAGGCAGCGCATCGCCAACGGGTCGTTGGCGCACCTGGTGGCGCTGTCCCACCGGTCGCAAGCCGTAGTGTCAGCTGCGCTTAGCGGAGGCTCGCTCGCTGGCTCTCTCAACACGACGGATGAAATCTGACGCGCGAATCCGCATTGCCTTGCACAACCGGAACAGCGTTTCAACCGTTGGCGAGGCCTTCCCGCGTTCGAGCATGCTGACGTAGGTGCGGTGGACATCGGCCTTGAAGCCGAGTTCCTCTTGACTAATCCCTGCAGCTTCGCGTGCCTTCCGAAGTTCCGTCCCGAGCATGAGGCGGAAGACTACGGGTGCAGAGTTTACTCGTCGTCAGAGGATATAGTGCAGTGCCGTTGTGAACTGTATAGTCTGCAATCGGTCTGAAGAAGCCTCAGGGGTGCCATGCCGACGAACACAAAGCAATTCGCTCTATTCTGGATCGTCTTCTTGGGTGTCTGTCTTTGCCTGAGCTGTGGTGGATCATCGCCTTCCAACGTTCCTAAGTCCGCTCAACAAAAGGTTGAGGAAAACGAGCAAGCGCTTCAGGCTAGGGTCAAGCAACTTGAAGACGCGAACAAGCAGCTGCAGACGGACAACACGCGCTTGATGCAGGAAAACGCCTCGATTGTCCCCCTTCCCGAAATCTTGGCGTGGATAATTGAATAGTTGGGTGGGGTAATTGCCTCTTCCCTTTGGCGGCGACTAGGCCGCTGAAAGGAAGAAGTCATGGCTGGAGATTCAGGTAGTCCGGGTGGCCGTTTTGAATCGGACCCCCGTGAGTTTGATGATGCCGCGTCGCTGACTGAGCATGAGGCGGAAGCGGGTGTGCCCATGGCCGGTGAAGGTCGCGATGGGCCGGCTGATGTCGGGTCTGGCGAGAGCTTTGGCGACGAGGAGCTTCAGGACGACGCCGACCTCAACGACGAGGAAGCCCAGATTCTTGCCGAGGAATTGGGCCGTGAGTTTCCCGATGTCGAGCCCGAAGGCGCCGAGTACGAAGAAGTCCCGCCGGAAGAATGGCCCGAGCCCAGGCCGCGCCGCAATGGCCACACGCCAAGCCCCGCGCACAAGGGCTACGTGCGCCTGGGCGGGCGCAAGCGCGGGCAGGTTCCCGAGCACAGGCCGGAGGGCTTGGCCACGGACGACGAGACCCTGCGTTCCAAAGTGCTGCTGCCCACGCCCGCAGTGCGGCCGGCCTTCACGGCCCAACAGCGTTTTCTGATCCTGGACATCTGGGTGCGTTCCGCGCTGCCTGCCGGCGACTTCGCGCCTCTGGTCGGCGTGGCGCCGCACACGCTCTACTCCTGGCGCAAACGCTTTGACGAATTCGGCCCCGCAGGGCTTTCAGACCGGACCAAAGGGGTACCCGCGGGTTCAAAGCTGAACGTCGCCACACGCCGCGCGATTTTGATGCTCAAGCGCAATCACCCCGAATGGGGCGCCGAGCGCATCCAGGACGTGCTGATGCGCAGCGAGGGCTACACCGCCAGCGCGCATGCCATCTCCCGCGTGCTGGTCGAGGAAAGCCTGACCTCACCGCCTGAAGAAGAACGGCCACCGGCGCACAATCAAAAGCCGAAGTCCTTTGAGCGCGCCAGGCCCAACCAGCTGTGGCAGACCGATCTGTTCACCTTCATCCTCAAGCGCGAGAACCGCCGCGTGCACATGGTCGCCTTCATGGACGACCACTCGCGCTTCATCGTCGGCTTCGGCATCCATGCCACCGCGTCAAGTGCGCTTGTGCGCGAGGTCTTCGAAGCCGCGACGATCAACTACGGCTCGCCCGAGGAAGTGCTCACCGACAACGGCACGCAGTACCACACCTGGCGCGGCAAGAGCGACTTCCGCAAGCTCTGCGAAAAGCGCGGCATCAAGCAGATCGTGGCCAGGCCGCACCATCCGCAGACGCTGGGCAAGATTGAGCGTTTCTGGGGCACGCTCTGGCGCGAGTGCGTGGAAAGCTCTGTATTTCAGGGCCTGGAGGATGCGCGCAAGCGTATTGGCCTGTTCATCGACCACTACAACTTCCAGCGCCCGCACCAGAGCGCTGGCGGGCTGGCGCCGGCCGATCGCTTCTTCAATGCTGCGCCGGAAGTGCTCGCTACGCTCAAGGCGCGCGTGGCGCAGAACTCCCGCGAACTTGCGATCAACGGTGTGCCGCGCAAAACCGTTTACCTCACCGGCAAGGTCGGCGACGTCGGTGTGTCGCTGCACAGCGAGGGTGACAAGGTGATACTCACGGACACCGAGGGCCGCCGCGAAGAAGTCAATCTCGCTGCACCGGGCCGTCGCGCTGAACCCGGTGCGGCGGGTGAATTGCCGCCGGCCGTCAGTGTCGAGGGCAGGCCTGCGGATCATCCGGGCGTGACGGCCGCTGCTCCGGCGGCTCCGGGGACTTCGCCGCTGGACAAGGGACTGGCGCAATTGCGCAAAGTGCTCAACGAGTCCGGGCGCAACGGCGCGCAGCAGACCGAAAAGCGGGGTGAAGCATGAACACACCTGCTCCCGTGAAAACGATGGCCGCGAAGACTCCGGTAAAACCGGACGAGCGGCCAGCCGTCACACCTCCTGCGAAGCCAAAACAGAAAGCGAAACCTGTCGGGCTGAGCACTTTGAAAGGTACACCCGAAGCGCGTCGGCAGGCGGCTCTGATACTTGAAGTGCTCGGCGGTCTGCGCGGACCCTCCGACGCCGCCAAGGCCATGGGTGTGGCGCTGCCGCGCTACTACATGCTTGAGACGCGGGCACTTCAGGCGCTGATCAAGGCGATGGAGCCCCTGCCGCGTGGCCCGCGGCGCAACCCCGACGCCGAGATCGCCGCACTGCAGAAGCAGCTCACGCGCCAGAAGCAGGAACTGGTGCGCGGCCAGTCTCTGCAGCGAGCGATGCGCAGTGCTATGGGTATTCCCGTGGCGCCTCCCAAAGACGCCAAGCCCGAGCCCGGCAAGAGAAAACCCAAGCGGCCGAGCGTGCGCGCGCTCAAGGCGGTGAAGGTGCTGAGAGCCGGACTCGAAGACCCGCAGGCGGCAGCAGCCCACGCCCCCAAGCCGCTCACGGGGCAAGAGGTGAAGGCGTAATATGAGTTATCCACGCGAATCTGACAAAGTCACAATCTGCTTGCGGGTCGCGCCGCCGGTGCGAGAAGCGCTTGCTGATCTCTCGTTTCTCGCACAGGAGGCACAGGATGCAGCGTGGACGTCCACCCCAGCAGAGTGCTCTGGTCGATGCCTTGTCCGGGCCGGAAGAGGACAAGCGGCGATTGCGCGTCATCCTGGCCACGATCACGGGCGAACTGACGATCGCCCAGGCCTGTATCCAGCTCGATATCTGCGAGTCGCGCCTCTACTTCCTGCGCAAGCAGGCCCTGGAAGCCGCGCTCAACGGCATCGCCCCGGGCAAGCCGGGGCCGCGCCCCAAGGCGATCAGTCCCGAAGAGCAGCGGGCGCTGGAGGCCGAGCAGAAAGCGCAGGACCTCGAGTTCGAACTCTACACGCGGCAGGTTCGCGAGGAGCTGATGGCCTCGTTGCCCCATGTGCTGATCCAGCCCAACGCGCTCAGCCAGTCCGCTCAAAAAAAGCCCCTGATCCCGCCCAATCTGCTGCGATAGACACGCGCGGCTGGGCACGGCAGCGCACGCGCCGCGAGATCGAGCGCAGGGCGCGCAAGACCGCCGTCGAACTCGTGCACTGGGCCAAGGATCGCGGCTACACCAAGTGTGAAACCGCCGCGGCTATGGGGGTGCACAGCCGCACGCTCTTCCACTGGCAGAGGCAGCGCAACGCGCCCGTGAAGCCGCGCGGACGGAAGGTGCGGCGCGGGACTGTCGATCAGCGCAACCGTTTCCTGGCCACGCTGGCGGAGCTCGGGCCTCATGTCGGGCTTTCAGCGGTGCGCGCCTGCCACCCCGAGGTCTCACGGGCCGAGGCCCGGAATCTGCAGCGGCGCTACCGGCGCTACTGGCGGCGCAAGCACGAATGCTGGATCGACCGCCTGACCTGGACCACGCCGGGCTCCGTCTGGGCCATGGATTTCACCAAGCCGAAGTTTCCCATCGACGGCGTCTATCGCCGCGTGCTGGTCGTGCTCGATCTGTCCAGCGGCTGCATCCTGCTGGCGCAGCCCTGTGAGGGTGAGCGCGCAGAAGTGGCTCTGGAGGCGCTTTCGCGGCTGTTTGAGTTGCACGACGCGCCGCTGGTACTCAAGAGCGACAACGGCAGCGCCTTTATTGAAGCTTGTGTGCAGGGCCTGCTGGCGGCGAAAAACGTGCAGCATCTCTTCTCGCCGCCCCGCTGCCCGCGCTACAATGGCTCTTGTGAGCGGGGCATCGGGGAACTGAAGTCCCGCGCAAAGTATCAAGCAGAGCTGAACTTGAGGCCCCACGCCTGGAGCAGCAGTGATCTGCAGCGAGCTCAATCCATCGGCAACGAAATCCTCCGCCCCTGGGGTCACACCCGGCCCACGCGGATCGAAGTCTGGAACTCGCGCCAAGCCATCCCCGATGAGCAGCGCACCAGACTGTGCGAACTCCGCGACCGCTGCCGCGAAAACAGACTGGCCGAACTTCGCGAAGCGAAGCTCGGCCCAAATAGGACTGTCGCGGACGAAGTCCGCGACCAAGCAATTACTCTTGAGGCAGCGTTCCGGCCCGGGGCGGGGGGCAGGTCAACCCCCGCCCCCGGGTCCGGCCAAAGCGTCCTCGAAACTTTGTCGAAGCACGAGCTGGCCAGTTTGGAGCGGACGGCACTCGCCGACGCGCTGGAACAACTCGGTTTTTTGTCGTACTGGAGGAGGCAGTTTACACCGCCCATTAAACTCAAATTTCGTGCAAAGAATTAGCTCAGGGCACACGAAATTCTTCTGCGCCTGCTCAACTACAAAGGCTTTGTTCATCACTGGGACACGCCAAACGATCGGCATCAGTTCCCCTAAAGAACGCGACTCCTACAAACAACAGCGCACCGCAGTTGCACGGTCAAGTATTACGTGGACCAATCTGTGTACCAGCCTTTTGTTGGGCGTCCGTTCCTAAACGCAAGCCGCCTCCAGATTGCCTCTGGAGGAAGCTTTGCTGCTGGTACACCGGGAACGAGTCGAACGTTCAACGTTCTGATCCGCTTGGGAAGTGGGCGTCACTTGCGGATGGCACAACAATACTTTTTCAGAGATCAATCGTTACAACTCCGTGAGGCCAAAGAGTGTGTGGCGATTGGGGTGGCGAGCCCTGCATTGGCCTCGGAATTGCGTGGCACCAGGCAGTTTTGAAACCGCTTTGCACCGGCATCTGGGCGGAATCACTCACTGGACTTGAACCGGCAACCTGTGTCTTACGAATCTTTCAATCAGCCAGGTACCCGAGCAACTTCATTGCCTCAGCAAGTTCGCCGGATATGCCCAACCATTCCTCGACGGTGCTACCGCGCTCAGACAATCCATGAAGTGGGCGGCGATAGTGGGCCTTGCTGACGTTCGAGCCGTGTCCGAATCTTGATTCCAAAAGGTATTCGTTTTCAGTGCTACCTGACGCTACATGCGCGATGCACGTAGACCGCAGGCATTTCATCGGGGCATTTTCAATACCGGCCAGCTTGGTTACGCGTCGCCATTGCCGATCATGCAGCTCAATCGGCTTGTCATTTGCCCAGTCTCCACAAACGTGCACATTGTCGCCGGCTCTCTTCCTTAATGCCTGCAGCAATCGAACCAGCAAAGGCGAGTCGTGCAACGGTACAACTCGCTCGCGCATGGTCTTGCTGCCCCACACTCGAATCGCTCTTGACTCAAAGTCGATATCGCCCCACTTCATGGCCAACACTTCGCCTGGTCGCGCGCCGGTCAGCAACGCCAGTAGTGTAAATGGGGCCAAAGGCTGAAACACGGGAGCCGCTTCTGGACTTTGTTTCCCAATCGAGTAAGCCCGCTTGTCAGTACGCGAAGCGAAGTGTCTTGCGAAATCGTGGGCCACAAGCGCTTCCAACAGATTGATCAACTCGCTCCTATTGAGTACGCGCGGTTGGTAGATGGGCGCCTTGAAAAGTTTGAAGTGAACTCGCAAGTGGTCGCCTATCAGCCGGACATAGCCATTATCCATGGCCCAGGTCAGATAGGCGCGAACCGCTCCAAGCGTTCGATTTCGCGTCGCGGGGGCCAGGCTTTCTTCATTTCCAAGCGCAGCCCGGAACGACATGAGGTGCGCGGGCACCAAGTCGGCCCCGCGTCGCACCGCCCGAAGTTTCAGGAACTTGCGCCATCGCCGAAGCCAGTCGCGTTCAAGCCGAGTCGCCGCATCTTTACTGTGCTCACCCTTGAAGTGGGTGAGGTAAGTGCTCTCGATGGTTTCCCAGGGAGTATCTACGTTGTTCTTGCGCCCAGCGAGTGCTGCCTGGTGTCGTCCTTTGCGAATTTCTTCGGCCTTGTCCCGCAACCATTCGGCCGCCTTTGTTTTTGTGGAGTAGCCCAGCTTGGAAAGAGAAGTCGAACGGATCTTGAACGTGTCAGGGTCACGCCATCGCGCGAAAAGGCTACCGTGCCTGTTTCGTGAAACCGTCACGCCGGGGTGATCTGTGCGTCGGAAAGGCAAGAGTGCTCCAAAAAAGGTAACACCTTAGGTAACACCTTCAGGCACTGATTATGGTGTTACCTTGCTGAATTTGGCTGAACAGAAAAAAGTCGTCAAAAGTGCGTGGGAGTGGCTTGAAAGGCGGCTTTCATGCCTGTGGAGCGGGTCGAAAGTGGAGTGGTGCAATTACCCAATTTCGCATTGACACGGTAGAGGTCATAGGTTCGAGTCCTATACGGCCTACCATCTTCAAACCCGCCTGCATGGCTGATCTGGCGCCCGTGCAGGCGGTTTGCGTTTGTCTGCTGCATGGCAGGGCTTCGTGCTCGTGTGTGTCAGCATCGCCTCAAGTCGAGGCACCATGGGCTCAAGGCGCCTGGTGGCGGGGGTGGCAGGCTGGTGCCGGGCCAGGCAATCGGCGCGATGCGGACTCTTTCGTTGCGCCGGCGTGCTGAATCGAGTTCGCTTGTGGGCAACTCGGGGTAGGCTTGCCCGTCTGGCCGCCATTCGTGAAGCGTCAGTACATGCGCCTCTTGCCGCGAGGTGTCGAGCAGCAGGCATTTAAGCGGCGTCTGTGCCAAGACGGTGGGATGGAGCCCGATCTGGGGCACGAAAGCGCGATAGCGAATGCCCGTGACCAGCGCTTCGCCCGAGGCGTCGGTGGCGCTAGAGGGCGTATACTGCACGCCGCCCGCGCACAGCACCCAGTTTCCGAGGTCGGCCGGCTTGCCTGAGCGTGCGCGCAGCACCAGTTCAAGGCGCTGAGAGCTGCTGTCCATTAGGCGTGCACCCCGGCTCTCCTGCGAAGCGGCATCGCCTACCAGCGGCCAGAACTCGACTGCGCGTTTGAGCGTGAGCACGCACGCGCCCAACTCGAAAGTGCCAAAGGCGCGGTCGTTGTCGTCGAGCAGCAGTTCCGTTATCGGCGGAGCAAGTCCGAGCGATTCAGCCCCGAGGCTGGCCAGTACGTCTTGTAGATCTCGCTTGAGGAAGAACGGGAGCGCAAATCGATCGTGCAGTTCGGCGCCCCAGTCCACAAGCGACCAATCTCGCGTCGCCGATGCTGCCGTGCGCTTTGCGAGCATGGCTACGATGGCGCGCAGCAGTGCGCCCAGCGCGGCTCCGCGTTCGGGCGTTCGCGCCATGCGCAGCGCGCGAAACTCAATCACTCCCAGCCGGCCGCGACCAGGGAGCCATGGATTCCAGAGTTTCTCCATGTTGATCTCGGCCCTGTGCGAGTTGCCGGTGCGGTCGGCCATGAACGGAGCCAGCGCGCGCCAGAGGGTCTCGGGCGAGGGCCGCACGATGCGCGACACGAGCTCAAGCGCGGTCTGCAATTCCTCGAAGCTTTCGCGCACGCCCTCGTCAGCGCGTGGCGACTGGCTGGAAGAACCTACGGCATCGACTGCGAACAGATAGCTGAGCGATGGGTGCCGGTTGAAATAGCGAATCAATTGCGGCAGTACCTGCGGGTGCAGGAAGAACGGGCTTTGCTCCGGCGATGGCCCGCCCAGCGTCAAATGCCCGCCTCCGCCGGAGTCAGCGACTAGGCCGTTGAAAAGCATCCGCGAGCTGGAAAGCCCAGCTTGCGAAGCCGCGTCATAAAGTTCTCGATTCCACTCCAGAAACGTGGCCAGATCAGGGGCGGGCGCCATGTTGTTCTCAACGACTGCGGGATCGGGCGTATATGTGGCAAACGCCACGCTTGCATCCACCGGCGGCGGAAAACCTTCTACGACAAGCGCGGCCAGGCCAGAGGCGCTATGTGCGACATCGGTCAGCAGCGCCGCAAACGTTCCCACATCGGGCAGCGCCGGCAGCTCGAGGCTGACGATGCCTTCACTCAGGGTGAGCATCAGCAGGAACACGCCCTCGGCCGCGAGTTCGTCTATTGCGCCGGCCTCCGGAATCTTGCGGCCGTGTATCGAAGGCCGGGACAACCGCGCATCGGACTTGTCCATGATCCTTGACGCGTCAATAGTAAAGGCAAGGCGTGCCGAGCCATCCAAAGTGTCAAAGCTGAACGTTGAATAGCCGCGACCCGTCAGGGCCGCCGCCAGCCCGTCGCGCAGTCGAACGTGGGCGTCGGGGGGCGCTGAAGTCAGGCCCTTCAACATCAGCGGATCAGGCGGCCCCTGCCACAGAGGCTTGCCGTCGCGCCGCCGATAGAGCCCATAGCTCCAGCGCGGCTTCTCTTCTCCGGGGTATTGGCGGCCCAGCGTGCGCAGGATGATGCAACCGGGATATAGAACCGCACGCAGGGCAAGCATGCGCTGCGCACGCTCTTCTTTGTCGGCGCCCAGCGCCGCGAAGTTCCAGGCGGCGTCGAACGAAGTGCGGTCGGTGAACGTTGGCTCGCCGCCGATCCAGATTTCGAGGCCCAGCGCGGCGACCTTCGCATCGTGCTCCCGGATGGCGGCGTCGAATTCGTTCATGGCGTTATGCCGGTGGCACGCGCTTGCCCATGTCAAAGCGGCGCAAATCGAGCGAGACGGGCTGCTCACCGTGAACGTCAGTCGGCTTGATTTCCGCAGGCCAGGGCATGTGGCCTTGCGTGGTGAAGCGCTGTGCCCGCCGTGCCGCAGCCTCGAACGCCGTCAGCGGCGGCTTGTCAAAGCTGCGGCCCTCCGGGTGCCAGACATGATACGTGGCGGCACCCAACGAACGCTTGCCCCAGAGGTCAATAACGTCAAATCGAACCGGGTGGTGCACGCCGATATGCGGCTGCAAGCAGTGCGGCGGCTGCCAGGCGCGGAAGCGCACGCCGGCCACGGCTTCGCCCGCAATGCCCGTGGCGCGCAGCGGCAGGTTCCAGCCATTGACGGCCACGGCGTGGCGACCCTCAACGAGCCCGGTGACGCGCAACTGGAGGCGCTCGACGCTGGAATCAACGTAGCGCGAAACCGTGCCGCCAGTGGGTTGCTCGCCCAGCACGATCCAGGGCTCGAGGGCGACGCGAACTTCCAGTCCGAAGTCCTCAATCTGGTGCTGGCCGGCCTGCGGGCAGCGATAATCCAGGAAGGGGCGGTACCACTCGGCATCAAAGGGCAAGCCGTGTTCGCGCAAGTCGCGCGCGATATCTTCGAAGTCGCGCCAGAGATAATGCGGCAGCATGAACTGGTCGTGCAGGCGGCTGCCCCAGCGCACCAGCGGCGCCGCGTAGGGCTCTTTGGCAAAACGCGCCGTCAGTGCGCGTACCAGCAACATTTGCGCTGCTGCCATGCGCTCGTGGGGCGGCATTTCGAAGGCGCGGAACTCGAGCAACCCTTGGCGGCCGTGTGTGCCATCGGGGCTGTAGAGCTTGTCGATGCTGAACTCGGTGCGGTGTGTGTTGCCCGTCAGGTCCGTGAGCAGGTTGCGCAGCAATCGATCTGTGAACCACGGCGCCGCGTAACCGGGTTTTTCCGTGAGGCGGTTGAGCGCCACTTCGAGTTCATACAGCGAGTCCATGCGCGCTTCATCAAGACGCGGCGCCTGAGAAGTGGGGCCGACGAACAGGCCCGTGAACAAGTAGCTCAGGCTTGGGTGATTCTGCGCAAAGCGCAGCATACTGGCCAACAACTCAGGCCGCTGCAAAAACGGACTCTCGACTGTGGTGGGGCCGCCCAGCGTCAAATGGTTGCCGCCGCCGCTACCGACCTCGCGGCCATCAAGCTGGTATTTCTCCGTGCTCAGGCCCGCGTGGTTAGCCGCGTCGTTCACGGTCTCCATCAATTGGAGATAGTCGGAGATGCGCTCGGTAACCGGCAGATTCACTTCGATCACGCCGGGGTCGGGCGTGACCAGGCAATCACGCAAGCGCGGGTCGCGCGGCGGCGGGTAGCCTTCGAGGCGCACGGGCAGGCTTGTTTTCGCGGCGGCATCTTCGATGGCGCCAATCAAGTCGAGAAAATCCTGAGCGCTCACCATCGGCGGCAGGAAGACATTCAGCGCATCCTCGCGCGGCTCGATGCACAGCGCTGTCCGGAACACGATACGGCCATCGGCGACTTGATTGGCAAGCCCGGGCGCCTCTCCCGTTTCACGCTGCACGCGCGCCTGCTCCAGGCGCGGCTGCGGCGTGGTCACATCAACCTCGTAATCCTCGGGCGGCACGCCCTGGATGCGATCAAGCGGCAGGCGCAGGCCCATGGGGCTGTCGCCGGGAATCAGGAAGCAATGCCTGCGCCGGAAAGTCCAATTCGCGGTTTGCCACGCTCCGCCCATGCGGCGCAGCGGCAGCGCGAAACCCACAATGGAGTTGAGGCCGCGCGTCAGCGCGCGCGCAAGCTGGCGCCGTTCATCGGGGTCTTTGAGGTCGGCCTTGAGCGGGTCAATATCCACGGGCAGGTTTTCTTCGCGCGTGAGGAACACCCAGGCGTCTTCGTAACCGGGGACGAGGTTGGGCCTGACGCCGAGAATCTTCACCAGCGCATCGCCAAAGCGCCTGGCGTTTTCGATTTCATTCTCGCTGACCGCGCGGCCGCCGGTGCCTGGCTGCTGGTCTGACAGATCGAGAAGTTTCTCGTTGTTCCAGATGGGTTTGTCGTCGGCGCGCCAAAGCAAACGCAGCACCCAGCGCGGCAGGCTTTCACCGGGATAAAGCTTGCCCATGTGCTGCATGGCCAGCGGGCCCACGCCAAATCGCTTGCGCAATTCGCGCGCAAGCCTCAAACCCTGCGACCACTTTGTTGGTCCAAGCGCTTCAGTGTTCCATTCCGGCAAATCCGGGTGCTCGCGCGACGTCCAGGTGGGCTCGCCGCCCATGGTCAGGCGCAATCCGTGGCCCGCAATCGTGGCATCCACGCGATCGCCGGCGGCTTTCATGGCCGCCCATTGCTCGTCGGTGTAGGGCTTGCGCGGGCTGGGCTCGTGGCCCAGGCGCTGCACAGTCATTTCAAACGCGAAGTCCTTCGCTGGAACATTCGACGTGCCCGTAATCGGCGCGGCCAGTTCCGGGTTGACTGTGCTGCACAACGGAATGTGGCCCTCGCCGCACAGCAGGCCCGAGGTGCCATCAAGGCCAATCCAGCCCGCGCCGGGGATGAACACTTCGGCCCAAGCGTGAAGATCGACGACGTCATGCAAGACGCCCTTGGCGACATCGGGAATGTTGCCCTCATCGGCAAGCTGCACCAGATAGCCGCTGCAAAACCGTGCCGCCAAGCCGCGCGCGCGCAGGCAATCCACAAGCAGCACGGCGCTGTCGCGGCACGATCCGGACAATTTCTGGAGCGTTTCATCGCTCGTCTGGATGCCGGCTTCGGTGCGGATGATGTAGCGCACCGCCTTGGCCACGTGCATATTGAGCGCCACCAGGAAACTCGTGGGATTGCCCGAAAAGGGCACTTCATCAACGAAGGCTTTGAGCCGCGCCGAAGGTTTCACGTGTTGCAGAAAAGGTGCAAGCTCGTGCTCCAGCCCGTCGGGATACTTGAAGGGCAGTTCTTTGCAGCGGTCATCAATGAAAAAGTTGAACGGGTTGACGGGGCGGATGTCAAACGAAGCATCCACCGTGACGCGAAACTCCTCGGGTTCGACACCCTTGGCAAAGGTGAGCCGCGCAATGTGGTTGCCCCAGGGGTCGTACTGCCAGCGCACCTCGCACTTGGGCGAGATTTCGAGGTTATAGGAAAGAAGTTTGGCGCGCGCATGTTCCGCCGGGCGCAAGCGCACAATCTGCGGCCCAAGGAGGACTTTGCCTCCATAAAGGTAGCGGGTGTCGTGTTTGACTCTTACGCGCATGAGAAACAGGTTCCAGGTGTTAGGTTTGAGGTTTCAGGGCGCCAACCCAAGTCTTCCCTGAAACCTGATACCTGAAACCTGATACCCTCCACCTGGCACCTGCCACATCGGGCGGGCAAGGCTACAATCCTCCGCGCATAACCCAAGGTATCGGAGCCCCTTTGTCTGAGACTGAATCCACCTCGCGAAAATCCACACGCCGCACTACGCGGCGTGTGTTCAAGGCTTACAAACCGCAAGATGGCACGTATGACGAGCTGTTTGGCGCTGACGGCGTGCCGCGCCCCGAATTCGCCAAAATCGTCGATATCATTGATTCCATGGGTACGGGCGAATTCCGTGCGCGCCAGAAACTGGCCGATGCCGCGTTTCTCAAGGGCGGCATCACGTTCTCGGTTTATTCCGACAGCCGCGGCGTAGAAAAGATTTTCCCTTTTGACCTGATCCCGCGACCCGTGGCCGCTTCTGAGTGGATCAAACTCGAGCGCGGCCTGGAGCAGCGCATACGCGCGCTGAACCTGTTTCTCTCGGATGTGTACGGTGATCAGCGCATCCTCAAAGAGAAAGTAATCCCCCGCGAGCTGATTGAAGGCAGCAAGGGCTATCTCAAGCAGGCCAAGGGCATCAAGCCGCCCAAGGGCGTGCATATTCACATTTCAGGCATTGACCTGATTCGCCGGCCCGATGGCTCGTTTTGCGTACTCGAAGACAACATCCGCACACCCTCGGGCGTTTCTTACGTTCTCGAAAACCGGCGGGTAATGAAGCGCGTATTCCCACGCATTTTCGCCGAAGCCAGCGTGCGGAACGTCGATGAATATCCCATGCGCCTGCGCGAGGCGCTTGACAGCGTATCGCCGGGCCAAGGCGCGCCGCGCACGGTAATTCTCACGCCGGGCCCGTTCAACTCCGCCTACTTCGAACACAGCTTCCTGGCGCGGCGCATGGGGTGCGAACTCGTCCAGGGCCAGGACTTGTTCGTGTGGCAGGACAGTGTATTCGTGAAAACCACGCAGGGCCCGCAGCGCGTGGATGTGATCTATCGCCGCGTCGATGACCAGTTCATGGACCCGAAAGTCTTCCGCGAAGATTCCATGCTGGGCGTGCCCGGCATCATGGCCGCTTACGCCAAGGGCAACGTCGCGCTGGCCAACGCCATCGGCAACGGCGTGGCCGACGACAAGGCTGTTTACCCCTATGTGCCGGACATGATCCGCTTCTACTTGAAAGAAGAACCGTTGCTCGCCCAAGTGGAGACCTACATCTGCGCTCGCGAAAAAGACTGTCAGCACGTTTTGGAAAACCTCTCAAAAATGGTCGTCAAGGCCGTCGATGAAAGTGGCGGCTACGGCATGCTCATGGGCCCTCAGGCGAACAAGAAACAACTCGAGGATTTTGCCGAGCGCATACAGAAAAACCCGCGGGGCTACATCGCGCAGCCGCGCATTGAACTCAGCACATGCCCAACCTGGGTCGATAAGGCGGTCGGCCCGCGGCGCGTGGATTTGCGCCCGTACATCGTGACCGGAAAAACCACCTGGGCGCTTCCCGGCGGCCTCACGCGCGTGGCGCTGGTTGAAGGCAGTTATGTCGTAAACTCCAGCCAAGGCGGCGGCAGCAAAGACACATGGGTGATGGGATGATCTCACGGGTTGCCGAATCGTGCTTCTGGCTCTATCGCTACATGGAGCGTGTCGAGAACGTCGCGCGTTTACTCGATGTCAACCTTTTGCTCGTGCTCGACGCGCACCTGAAAGATCAAGAGCGCTGGCGGCCCGTCCTGATCGTCTCAGGCGAAGAGCCTCGCTTTGTCGAACTGCACTCGGCCAAGGCCGCCGACAACGCCGATCGCGTGCAGGAATACATGACCTTTGACGAGCAGAACCCGGTCTCGATCATGAGTTCCCTGCGCTGGGCACGCGAGAACGCGCGCGGCATTCGCGAGGCCATCAGCCTTGAAATGTGGGAAGCGCTCAATTCGTTCTGGCTCTGGCTTGGCGAAACAGGCAAGCGGCGCTTTGGCAGCGACAAGCATGATTTCTATTCGCGTGTGAAGGAGCAATGCGCGCTGTTCCATGGCCTGACGCATAACACGGTAATGCACAACGAGCCCTTCAATTTCATGCGCCTGGGCATGCTGCTCGAACGCGCCAACCAGACCGCGCGCGTGCTCGACGTGAAGTATCACGCCATGGGCCCGACCAGCGCAGAAAAGGAATCGCTCGCGGAGAGCGCCGAGTGGCTGGCGCTGCTGCGCTCGTGCTCGGGCTACGAAAGTTTTTTCAAGCAGCCCGGCGCACAACTGGCGGGGCCCGCAATCGCGGCATTCCTTTTTCTGGAACCTGATTTCCCTCGCAGTGTGCTGTATTGCGTCAGCCGCGCAGTGAACTTCATGAACCGGGTGCGAGGCAAAGGCCCGATTGGCGAACGCTCGGACAACGTGCTGCGCTCACTCAACGACCGGCTGGCGGCGTTGACCTTGCCAAAGCTGGTCAGCGTGGAAGCGGGCATCCACAAGGAGTGCACGCGCATCGTGGAAGAAACGGCGGCTATCTGCGATGCGATCAGGCTCGACTTCTTTGACCCGCCGCTTCCGCGCATGACGGAGTTGATGACAAAAGGCGAAATGGCGCAGCGGCAGGGATGAATAAACGTCGGCGGCTAACGTTTGTAGAATGGCAACGAACGGTCCGGAGCAGCATTGAGTCAACTTCTCGCGATGTCCTTTGACGGCCTTGCATCGCCGTCGATCACGCTCAAACCCGCGCAGCGGCAAAGCGGCGACCAGCCCTTTGGCTGGGGCTTTGCCTGGTATCCGCGCGGCGACAACGCGGCCGTGGTCATCAAGGATCCGACGAGCATCGGCGAGAACGCCATGACCAAAGTGCTTCGCGACTGGGAGCGCTTTCAGAGCTGCGTGTTTCTTTGCCATATCCGCGGCGCCGCGCAGCGAATCACGCAACAGGACACTCACCCTTTTGAACGCAGCTTCGCAGGCCGAGATTGGATCATCGCGCACAACGGCGACATCGAGGGCGACCTTGAAGGTCTGTTTCCTCTTGAGAAGAATTCCCCCTTTGAGCCCATCGGCCTGACGGACACCGAGCACGTGTTCTGCTGGCTGCTCGACCAGGTGCGCGGCATGGGCGCGCGCTGTCTGGCCGATGTGGGCTGGCACAAGCTCTATGCCTACTTCACGGAATTGAACAAACACGGCACGGCCAACTTCCTGCTCAGTGATGGGCAGGACCTCGTGGTTTACCACGACAAAAACCGCTTCAACGGCCTGCACTGGACGCGCCGCCTGCCACCGCACAAGGACAACAAGCTGGAGAACGACGAAGTCTCGCTCGATTTCTCCGATGAAATGGACACCAACCGCACGGTGTGCGTGATCAGCACCAAGGCGCTCAAAGGCGACGATTACTGGGTGCCCTTCGAAGCCGGGCAGATGCTGGTGTTGCGCCGCGGCGCGATTGTCTGGAACAGCCAGGGCGCGGCTATCACGCCCGCCATCCTGGGCGCTACGGGCGACACCTCGGCGCGCGTCAAGAAACACACTGGGCGCGTTCAAGTCGCCATTGGCGAGCAGACAGCCGCGCGCAAAACACACACTCACCGGCGCTCGCATTCCGGGCGCATGCGCGCCGTGGCCAGCACAGTGCGCGTGTTCAATGTTCTGCACGAGACCAAGTACCAATATGTGAACCCCGTTGAGCGCTCGACGCACGTTTTCCGCCTCAAGCCCGTGATTGACGCCACGCAGCACCTGCTCAGCCACACTCTGAGCATCAACGTGGATGGCCTGCGCCGCGATTTCGAAGACGTGTTCGGCAACTCCGCCACGCACCTGGAGGTCGAGACGCCGTTCAAGGAAATGGTGATCTCGTCGCGCTCGCTGGTGCGCGTTGATGGCGCGGGCTGCACTTTGCATCGCTCGCCTGCGCGCAGGCTCACCATTCCGCTGGTCTGGATGCCGTGGCAGCGCCAAATGATGAACCCCTACCTGCTGCCGCCGGAGCTGCCCGAGACGCAGCTTTCAGAGCTTTCTGATTTCGCCATGAGCTTTGTCGAGCGCCAGGATTTTGACCTGCTCGAAACGCTTGTGGACATGAACCTCACGATCTACCGCGACTTCCATTACGTCAGCGGCAGCACGCGCAACGAGACTACGCCCTTTGAGGTTTACACCCAGCGCAAAGGCGTGTGCCAGGACTTCGCCAACCTGTTCATCTGCCTCGCGCGCCTGCTCGGCATTCCTGCGCGCTACCGTGTGGGCTACATCTACACCGGCGCCAACTACCAGAACAAAGTTCAAAGCGAAGCCAGCCATGCCTGGGCCGAGCTTTACCTGCCCTGGGTGGGCTGGCGCGGCTTTGACCCGACGAACGGCTGCGTTGTCGGCAGCGATCACATGCGCGTGGCCTGCGGCCGCAATTACCTTGATGCCACGCCCACCAGCGGCACGATTTACGCCGGCGGCGGCCCGGAAGCGCTGAGCGTGGACGTAAGAGTAGCCGTTGCCAATGACGCGGATCTCGCCGAGCTCAACGGCCCCGGCGAAGAGGGCTAAGCGTGGCGACTCTCGCGCTCAAGCAGGCACTGACTCTCGCTTTCCATAACGCCCGTAAACTCAGCGGCGGGCGCGTGGCCGATTACATCCCTGAGCTTGCCAAGGCCAGCGCAGCCTCTTTCGCTTTGGCGGCTTGCACCTCACGCGGCGAATTGGCGGCTTTGGGTGATGACGGGCTGGAGTTTTCAATTCAGTCCATTTCCAAGCCGTTTGTGTATGCGCTGGCGCTGGCCGACCACGGCGCTGAAGCTGTGCACAAACGCGTGGGCGTTGAGCCTACCGGTGACGCCTTCAACTCCATCATCCGACTTGAGCAGAATACGAACCGGCCGCACAACCCGATGATCAACGCGGGCGCCATTGCCGTCACGAGCATGATTGAGACTCGGGATGGCAAAGCGCCGCTGGAGCGCCTGCTGAACCTGTTTGCGCTTGCTTCAGGCCGCGATCGCGTACACGTTGATCTGCCCGTCTATCTTTCGGAAGCCGCGTCGGGCCATCGCAATCGCGCGATCGCGCATCTGATGAAGCACTTCGGCATGCTCCATGGCGACGTGCAGCGCACGCTCGATCTTTACTTTCAACAGTGTTCGGCACTAGTGAGCTGCCGTGACCTCGCTGTGATGGCGGCAACGCTGTCCAACAAGGGCGTCAATCCGGTCAGCGGCATACGCGTTCTGCCTGAGGAAGCAGTCACCCATGCCCTGAACCTGATGTTGACCTGCGGCCTTTACGATTCCGCCGGGCGATTTGCATTCGAAGCCGGCATTCCAGCCAAGAGCGGCGTGTGCGGCGGCATCATTGCGGTGGCGCAGGGCAATGCGGGGTTGGCCGCGTTTTCACCGCCCCTTGATGAGCGCGGCAACTCGCTGCGCGCCCTGCACGCGCTGCGGGAAATCTCTGAGAAACTGAACCTGCATGCGTTCAACGCGCCGCTGCGCAAGCCTTCAAGTTCCGGAAGAAGCCCAGCGGTTTCGGCGCGCCGGGCCGTTGTTCGCGAGAACATCAGCACAGGCAAACTGAGCCGGCTGCTGGACGAGATTCATCGCAAGCGCCGCAGTGAACGCGGCGGCATCGTGGCAAAGTACATCGCCGAGTTGGCGCGCGTCAGCCCCAATCTCTTCGGGCTATCAATCTGCACCGTGGATGGCGACGAGATCAGCACCGGAGACGCGGCTGTTCCGTTCACACTCCAAGCCGCTGCCAACCCATTCACTTACGGCCTGGCACTGCAGGCGCATGGTGTGAGCGCACTTCACAGCAAAGTCGGTTTTGAGCCAAGCGGCAACCCGTTCAATGCCATCGTGCTTGATCCGCGCACCAACCTGCCCTTCAACCCATTGTCGAACGCGGGTGCGATTGCCTGCTGTTCCATGATTCCCGGCGGCGGCGCCACGGAACGGCTCAATCGCGTGCTGGCGGGACTTAGCCGATTTGCCGGCGAGAACAGCCTGCGCGTTGACTTGCAGGTGTTGCTGGCCGAGCGCGCGGCTGGCGAAAGAAACAAAGCCATCGCCTGCCTGCTGCGCAATTTTGATGTCATTGACGATGAGGAAGCCGCGCTGGAACTCTATTTCCAACAGTGTTCTGTCAGTACAACTTGCCGCCAGCTTGCGCGCATGGGTGCCACTCTCGCGGCCGGCGGAGTGAACCCAGTGAAAGGTGAAGTCGCACTGGACAGCGGTCATGTCAAGCATGTGCTCGCGCTCATGTACATGTGCGGGCTGCATGACGGCTCGGGGCAGTTTGCCTTTGATGTTGGCATTCCCGCCAAGAGTGGAATCTCCGGCGGTCTGGTGGGAATCGTACCCGGACGATTTGCGATAGCCGCGTTTTCACCACCCGTGGACGCCAAGGGAACAAGCGTGCGCGGAGCGCTGGCTATGCGCGATCTGACCGCGGCCCTGGGCGTGGGGTTGTTCACATGAGTCTGTTGCCAAGCTGAAGCTTACGCGCGGCTACGACCGTGGTTTGCTCGTAGCCCAATGAACCTTGCGCGCCTTCACTTGCACGAGTTCCTTCTCCGGCCATTTCAAAGCACTCAGTCGGCCGCCGAAAACGCAACCGGTGTCAATGCACACGGTGTTGTTCAGCCACGCGGCTTCTTTGACTGCCATGTGGCCATAGGCGACGAAAGCCGCGCCGTTGTATTGCGCTGCCCAGTTCAGGCGCACCGGCAGGCCGAAGCTGTCGTACTCGCCCGTGGTTTCGCCGTAGAGCGCAAACTCGCGCGTGCGGCCGCCGCTGCGGCCCTGCATTTCTTCGCGCATGCCCGCATGGGCCACCACGAGTTTACCGCCATCCAGCACGTAATGGTGGGGCAGCGTCTCGATAAACTTGCGCGAGTCTTCAATGAACTTCTCGCGCGCTTTCTCCGGCATCGCGGCTGTCTGGTCGAGTGAAGCCTGCAAGCCGTGGGCGACGTGCACATCGTGGCCGGCGAGTTTCTTGGCGAATTTCACGTCGTGGTTGCCGGGCACGCAGAGTGCTCCGTCGCGGCACATGGCCATGGCGAGCTTCACACACTCCACAACGCGCGGCCCGCGATCCACCAGGTCGCCAAGAAAGATCACGCGCCGCCCATTCGGATGGCGATAGATGCGCTCGCCCGCGTCGTTGCTTGCGGGCAGGTAGCCAAGCCAGTTGAGCAGTTCTTCCAGTTCGTCAAAGCAGCCATGGACGTCGCCGATGATGTCGAAGGGGCCGGTCAATTCGGGGCGGCGCTGGGGCAGGCGTTCGCGCGTGACGGTGGCTTTGGCCGCCGATGTTTCGCTGTCAAGCAAACCGACGCGATGGAAGCCCTCCTTGTCGAGCGCCTTGAGACGACGACCGAGCAGCGCTGAGCGCGCGGAGTCGTTCTTGCCTTTGGCAAAATCAAACAGGATGGCGACGGGCTCAACGAAGTGATGGCGCGAAACCGTGTGGAACTTCGCACGGTCCTCCACGCTCTCGTTGGGTGCGTCCACCACTGTGAACTTGCCGGCTTCAAGTCGCGCTTCGATGATCGGCACGTCGGGCTCGTGCAGTTCGTCGGGCTTGAAGTGCTTGACCGCAAAGGCGCGCTTGGCGGCGCTGTCGGGGCCGATGAGAACGACGAGTGCGAGTTCAGGAATGGCGATGTTCACGCGCCAAGGCTAGGCGAACCGCGCGCGCTGGCAAGCACCGGCTGGCGCTCCGTGCGGGCCTTGGCAAGCTTGTTGCGGGCCGGGGTGGCGGAATCGGCAGACGCAGGGGACTTAAAATCCCTTGAGGGGTAACTCCCTCGTGCGGGTTCGACCCCCGCCCCCGGCACCAACTAATCTTCCTCACCGTCCAATCGCGGTCCCGGACTCCAAGGGCCAAAAGGATGTCGCCCAAATGGCATGTCCATGCCGCCGCCGAAACTTCTTTCGTACCGATTGCTCCGCCACGTTCCAAAGTTGTCCGTATGTTTATCGAGCGCAAAAGGTCCGAGCCTGCGGTAATCCGAAAGGTACTCCGCCCAGTCAAAATCGGCATTCTCGCCGGGAAGTGGCTCGGCCTGTCTCACGACAGTTTTTACAGGAATACTCGTGCTGACGTGATCAGAAGTCGTGGATTTGTCCTTTCTTGGAACTGGTGGTGTCGCGTTGGTGGAATCTCTGCTGATTACCACAGGCAAATGTCTGTGATTGGCCGGAGGTGCCAACCCGACCAAATCACGCGCATCCCCGCTGCCGACGTGGCCACCCCAAACAAGTACCAAGGCCAGAATGAGAGCTCTTGAGCGCACCCACCTACAAACGCGAGCGCTAATCAATGGTTCGTCGCGAACTCCGTTGTGCTCACCAGCGCAAAGAACACGTCCTCGTAGATCTGCGCATCTTTGCGTGTCTTGCACTCGGTGCTGATGAATTCCAGCGCGCGCTTGAGCTCGGGCTCGCTGGGTTGACGCGTCAAGACCGCGAGATAGAGCTGACGCACGCGCTCTGCATCATCCTTGGTTTCTTCGAACAACTCGAACAGCAGCGTGCCGTTGAGCGACCCGCCGATGCGCCGCGTCACGTCGCCGTTCATGACCTCCAGCGCCTGGTCGATGGTCAGCGAGAATCCCTCCGCCTCGCTCATCTCGTCGTCGGCCGTCAGCGTGGCGTACTTCGAGGCCAAGCCGCGCCGGATTTGCCACTTGGCGTCCATGGGCTTGATGAGCCGCTCGTACTTCTCCAGCACTGGGCGGTTGAACTTCGGGTACTCGCCCTTGGGGTCCTTTGCTTTCTGGGCCTCGATGAACTCGGCATAGGCGCGCAGCTTGTCAATGGCGCTGGTGGTCTGGCGCTCAAAGCTGCGGATGAAGGCGTCGCCGCCAATCAGCACAAAGAAATTCGCAAAGAACACCTCGGGGCTCACCTGCCGTACGGGGTAGCTGGCGAAATGCCAAGGCTGCGCGTTCCTGGGCGCACCCGTGCTGCTCAACTGATAGACGCGGCTATTGAGCACTCCCCGATAGAAACGCTTCACGTCGTAGCCGCTTTGCTGGAAGTCCTTCCCCAACGCCGCCAGCAACTCCGGCAGCGCGGCCTTATTGAACGAATTGAAATCATCAACGGGCGTGACAAACGCGTTGCCGAGGAGGAAGCTCCAAAAGCGATTGGCGAGGTACTGACGAACGGTTTCATTGCGGCGCGAGGTCAGCCAGCTTGCGACCATGGGCCTCCAGGTTTCGACGTCACGCGCCTTGACCGGTTTGTCGTCGGGCAATTGCGGCTGCGTGTAGCGCATCATTTCTTCAATGCGGTTGCGCACCTCGGCGTCCACGTTCTTGCCCTTGAGGTAGCCCTCCAGCGCGCGCTTGGGCGGCGTGGGTTCATCGACGATGCGCGGGTCAAGCGGCAGCACGGTGTAATCGTACTTGATGTCGGTGGCGTTGAAGAAGCTCGCAACGCCGCCGAAAACCTCCTGCGTGAGCTTCTCTTCGTATGGGTGTTTGTGGCACTGCGCGCACTGGATCTGCACGCCCGAGAAATGTTTGAGCGTCAGGCCCGCCATGTCGGCCGTGGATGGGCGCGGCTCGCCCATGAGCACGTAATAGGCCGCTGCCGGGTTGTCGCTCAGGTGGCCTTTGGCGGTGATCAATTGCTGGGTGATCTCGCCAAAGCCGACGTTCTGGTTGAACTGCTCGGCCAGCCAGACCGCGAGCAGATCACGCGCGCTGTTGAAACCTGCGTCCTGGCCGCGCTTGGCGAGGATGACCGTCCATTGATCGGCGAGATGCTGGCCAAAGCGCTTGTCGGCGAGCAACTGTTCGATCAGCCGGGCGCGTTTGTCGGCGCGGGTGTCATTGAAAAAGGCCGCAGCTTCGGCGCGCGTGGGCAATTCTCCGGCCACGTCCAGGTAAACGCGCCGCAGGAACTCTTCGTCGCTGCTGGCTTTGGAGGGCGAGATTCCGTCGCGCTTCCAAACCTCGGCGAACGAATGGTCGATCAACTCGGTGAGTGTCGGCGCGGCTTGCGCTTTTGCGTCATGGCGCGCGGCACCGATGCCGCAAAGTGCCGCAGCGGCTGCAAGCAGGGCCAGGAGGGCTTTGGCCTTCATGGGTCCTCTCCACGGGTGGGCGGATTATTCCACCCATCCTTGCGGAAAGCTGCTTGAAGTTTGCAGCATTTGCGCTTACCAGGGCCGCGCCTTGAGCTTGAAGCTCAACTCCTGTTTCTTGCCGCCGCGCAGCACGCCTACCTTGATGGTGTCGCCGGCGTTCTTGGTGAGCTTGATGTAGAGCGTGGCGCTTTGCGTGGTTTCGTCTTCCTCGACGCCGTCGACGGCGTACACGATGTCATCGACCTTCAGCCCCGCGGCCTGTGCGTTGGTCTTCACCCAGAATTTGGTCACCTTGAGGGCGAAGCCTTTGGGCTTCAGGCCGGCGGCGCGTTTTTCGTCGTCGGTCAGCGCCTTGCCCCAGAACTCAGGAAAGGGCTCGGCGCGTTGAGTAGTGGCGCGACGCTCGATGTTGGTCACGCGCCACAATTTGTCGAGCGCGATCGTTACTTTCTCGCTTGCGTCCTTGCGTTTGACCGTCAGCTCAAGTTCGGTGGCATCGCGCGGCACCTTGTTGAGCAGGTGCTGCAAGTCGCCGAATGTCAGCACGCTCTGACCATTGAGATGCGTGATTTCGTCCTTCTTGGCCAAACCAGCTTTCTTGGCCGCGTCTTTGACGTCTTTGACAACCAGCCCCTTCTCTGCCTCAAGAACAATGCCCAGGCGTTTGACGTCAGGATACACCCACAGGTCGCGCTGCTTGTCGAGCTTGCCGGCGCGCATCAAGTCGCCCGTCTGGCCCTGGCCAATCATGTGGCAGTGCACGCAGTTGTTCCTCTTGAGCGGGCCATCTCTGATTTCCTCGTAGTCCTTGACGAATCTCGCTGCTGCGCGCTTGGGCGCTTCGAGCTTGCCTTCCTGCCACAGCTTGTGCTGCTCGAGGCCGCGATCGAGAGCGACCTCCATCGATTTGAGATTCAGATAGGACTCCGCGCTTTCATCGTCGCGTCCGCCGTATCTCAGATAAATCTGCTCGTCCGCGTTGATCACGAAGAAATAGACAGTGACCTGCGGGTCGAACTCATAGTGGCCAATGTCGATGTCCTCGATGCGCGTTTGACGAACGAGCACATACTTGGACATCAGCTTGCGAAGACTTCCCTGGGCGCCAACAACCTGTTGGTCGAATTCTTTGCATTCGCCTCAGGGGTCTCACCGGAAGCACAAGAAAATAGGCTTGCCGGTCTTTTTCGCCTCGGCGATGCCGTCGTCGAGCTTGTCAAACCACCTGAATTCGTCGGCGGCGCCAGCGCGGCTTGGCGCCAGTGCCAAGGCAGCCAAGGCCAGCGAGAGCACGGCGAATGAAATCGCCAGGGTCCTTTTCATGGCGGGGTCTCCTGATGCCAGATAGTGGAATGCCAAAGCCGCACCTTACATGTTGCCGTGGGCCTTGCGTTGCCCCACAATGCGGACGTGAAGATTTCGCTCAAGCCCCAGCACCTCAAACGCTATCGAGAGATTGCGCAGTTGCTCGCGCGCTTTGGCTGGTCAGAGGCCGTGCGCGCCACAGGCCTCGATGAGTTGCTGGGGGCGCAGAACCCGCTGACGCGCCATGCCCATCCCGAGCCACGCGAACTGGCCGAAAGCCTTGAGCAGATGGGCCCCACGTTCGTGAAGCTGGGCCAGTTGCTAAGCACGCGCGCGGATATCGTGCCGCTGCGCTACTTGGGCGCGCTTGCGGACTTGCAGGACAAGGTCGGCCCCTTTGCCTACGAGGAAGTGGAGCGCGTGGTTTACGAGGAGTTGGGCCAGCGCGTTTCCAAGGCGTTCCTGACGTTCGAACCCAAGCCCTTGGCAGCGGCTTCGCTGGGCCAGGTGCACAAAGCCACGCTGGCTGACGGCCGCGAAGTGGCGGTGAAGATTCAGCGCCCCAATATCAAAGCGCGCCTGGCCGATGACATTGAAGTATTGGAAGAGGTCGCCAGCGCGATGGAGGCTTTCAGCGAAGTCGCGCGCCACTACGAGGTACGTAAGCTGGTGGAGGATCTGCGCAGGTCACTCATGCGCGAGCTGGACTACGAGGAAGAGGCAGAGAATCTGGCCACACTGCGCGAGAACCTGCGCGATTATCGCAACATCATCGTGCCGCAACCCATTGACGACTACTGCACGGCGCGCGTGCTGACCATGGAATTCTGCAAGGGCAAGAAGGTCACGCTGCTCAACGAAGATGAAAAGAAGGCGCCGGGCAACCTTGCGGTCGCGCAGGAACTCCTGCAGGCCTACATCCAGCAGATCTGCCTCGATGGCTTCTTTCATGCTGATCCGCACCCCGGCAACGTGCTGCGCACCGATGACGGCAAAATCGTGCTGCTGGATGCCGGCTCCTGCGGGCGCCTCACGCCGCCCATGCGCGAACTGCTGCTGCGGCTGTTACTGGCAGTGGGGGAAGGCCGCAGCGAGGAAGCCGCCGACCTCGTCGAGCGCATCGGCCAGCCGCGCGCCAACTACGACGAAGCCAAGATGCGCCGCGCCGTTCACGATCTCGTCACGCAGCAGCACTCCGGAACGAGTGTGAGCGAAGCCAACATCGGCGCCGTGGTGCTCAAGGTGGCCGAGGAGGCCGGCACGTGCGGCATGCGCGCGCCGCGCGAGCTCACGCTTCTGGGGCGCACGATGCTCTACATTGACCAGATTGGCCGCGCGCTTGCACCCGACTTCGATCCCTATAAATCGATTCGCGAAGCCGCGCCGAAATTGCTCGTGCAGCAACTGGGCAAGGGCATGACGGGTGCGGGCGTGTTTGCGCGTGCCATGGAGATGAATGAGTTCGTGCAGCTTCTGCCGGGGCGCGTCAACCGCATCCTCGATCGGCTGGCCAACAGCCGGCTTGAAGTGCGCATCAAAGGTGTGGAAGAGCAGAAGTTCGTTGAAGGCCTGCAAAAGGTGGCCAATCGCGTGGCGCAGGGGCTGATCATCGCTTCGCTGATTATCGGCGCGGCGTTGCTCATGAACGTCAAGACGGACTTCACGCTCTTTGGCTATCCCGGCCTCGCCGTGCTGCTGTTCCTTGCGGCGGCGGGCGGCGGCGCGGCTTTGACCATCGAGATCTGGCGCCATGATCGGCGCAAGCGAAATGACCGTTAGAACCCGCTTTGCTGTGGAACCTGCACGCTGATGGAACTCTTTGACGCTGCCTTCCTGAAGGAACTTTCGGCGCTGCACGCGGCATTGCTTCGGCTGCGCGGCAGCCCCGGCGAGGGCGTGGCGCGTGCGGGGCGCGCGGCCGGCCAAAGCGAGTTTCGCGGCCATCGTCCGTACTCGCAAGGCGATGACCTGCGGCGACTGGATTGGAACGCCTACGGCCGTCTCGGGAAGATGTTCGTGCGCGAGTTCGAGCGCGAGCGCCACGAACACCTGACGGTGCTGCTGGATTGCTCACGTTCGATGGCTGCCGGCACCCCGGCCAAACATGTGTTCGCGCGGCATGTCGCCGCTGCGCTGGGGTTTCTGGCGCTGAAGGCCGAAGGCAGCGCCGCCTTGTTTCCGGGCACAGCCATTGAGGGTGGCACGCGTGTAGGCAAGTGGCTTGATGCCTTGCGCGCGGCCGAGCCCGTTGACGACGGCACACTGGGGCCACGCCTCAAAGCCGCAGCCGAGGGCAAGCGCGCGCCTTCGGACTTGGTCGTGATCTCGGATTTCATGGAGCCGCTGGCAAGCGTGGAAACGCTGACTTCGCTGAGCGAGCGGCGCAGCAACATCACGCTGGTGCAGGTGCTTTCGCCTGACGAAATCTCGCCGCGCTTCAGTGGCGGCGCGGATCTGCTTGGCCTGGAGGAGCGCGAAGAGCTGCGCCTGACACTTGACGCGTCAAGCCTTGCCGCCTATCGCGCCGAGTTGGAAGCGCACCTCGAAGCACTGGAGACATTGTGCGCCCGCCACGGCTGGACCTATGCCCTTGCGCCCACCGACACAAGCCTGCGTGCGCTTTTCACCGGCAAACTTGCCCTGGTTGGAGGCGCTGCATGACCTGGCTCGAATTGCCTGCTCTGGGTCTGCTGCTATCGCTTGCCGTGCTGGCATGGCTGGTGTTCATGCAGCGCGGCGCCAGGCGTGTTGAAGTCGGCACGCTGTTCATCTGGCGCAAGTTGGCCGCGCGCCCTGATGCGCGCAGGCGCCAAGCACGCATGGAGCCGCTGCTCTGGCTGTGCGCGGGCGCGCTCGCGTTTGGCGCGCTGGCGGCGGCACGCCCCGCGCTCGCGCAGCCAGACGGAGCATTCATCGTGGCTGTGTACATGGAGCGGCTTGCGGCGGATGGCGTTGAGCCTGACGCAGCCGACGTGCTGGCACGCGCCAGGGAAGCCGCTCCAGAGGCGCAACTGCGTTTTTACGCGGCGACGCCAACGGGGCATTCCGAGATCGACGAAACGCTAACGCTTCTTGCGCCGGGCACAATCGCGGAGGAACTCGCTCAGTTTCGCGCGCGATCAAGCCAGGCAAGCGCGCGTTTGATGTTCTTGTGCGCAGCCGACAGCAACGCGGCTTCTGCGGGGCTGGTCTTGCCGCGCGTGACGGCCAGGCAAGATGGCGTGATTTTCGGCCTGAGTGTTCAGGGACGGCGCGTGTTCGTGCGCTCTTCGGGGTTTGGAGCACCGGAAATCAAGGGCGCGGCATTGCGTGGCGCGCGCAGTTCCAATGGCGAAACATTGCGCGAGTATGAGGCGACGGCCGCAGAGATCGAGATCACGGCGCACCATTTGCCGCCCATCCGCCTCAAGCAGGCAAGCGGCGTCAGGATCGAAGCGGGCGGCCGCTGGAAGAGCGACGCTCACAGGGCCCTGCTCGCGGCACTGCTGGCCAACTCGAACTACAGGCAGAGCGCGCCGGGCGACATCGGGCTTGATGTCGGGGCCCCGTTGCGCATAGAGCTTTGGCGCGGCAGCGCGACAGACCTGGCTGAAGCAAGCGTCAGCTTTGACTCCCAGCACCCTTTGTTCGCGCAACTTCCGCTGAGCGCCTTTGACTGGCTTGGCGACGGCCTTGTGCTCGCGCCCGCAGCCAACGAGCGTGTGCTGCTTTCGGTTACGCGCGATGGCCAGGCGGCTGGGGCTCTGGCGCTGCTTTCAGCCGACGGAAAGAGCCTGCGCTTTGCGGGCGATCCCTTCGCGCGTGCGCCCGTCGCAGCCGCTGCGCTGCTGCTTGACAACGCACTGGGCGTGCTGAAGGGCGAGCGCCCGAGCGAAGCTGCATTTTATGCCGTCGTCGGCGGGTTGAAACTGCCAAGTGAAAGAGCGGCCTTTGCCGCGCCTTTTGAACCGGAAGGAAGTCTTGACGTGTCAAGTAGCGGCGCCGCAGCGCTGGAAGAACTTGCGCCATGGCTTGCGCTTGCCGGCGCCCTGCTGGCGCTGGGTGCAGCCTGGCTTACCCGCTAGAATCCCAGAAGTGCCGGCAGCTCTCGGATGTCGGTGATCAGCGCCGCTGCTTCAGCGAATTCCTCGCGCTTGCCGTAGCCGTAGGTGCAGCCAATGAACCACAAGCCGTTGGCCTGGGCCGCTTCGCCGTCGTGGATGCGGTCGCCCACCATGGCGCCTTGGCTCACTGCAAGCTCAATCAGCCCCGCGCGCACGAGATTGGTCTTGGTGCGGTCCTGGGGCGGGTGGTCACCCACGCACTGCGAGTAGTCAAGCCAGCGCATGAGATGAAACGTGTTCACAACGCCATCGAGGTAAGCCTGGCTGCAGTTGCTCACGAGCATGAGCTTGAGACCGGCTTGCTTGAGCTTGTCGAGCACGTCAGGCGTGCCTTTAAACAGTCCGCCGGAGCCGTCGGCGAGCGATGCAAGTTCGTTGCGCGTTGTTTGTTCGTGCAGTTCGTGCGAGCGTTCCTGGAGTGCGGGCGGCAGCAGGTCGCGATAAAACACCGAAGGCGGCTTGCCAATCTGTGCCTTGATGAGTTCCGGCGGCGGCGGTGCCTTGAGGCCCGGCAGGCGGCCGGTGGCCATGAGCGACTCAAAGGCGCGCGTGATGGCGCGAACGCCAAATACGCCGCTGTTGAGCAACGTGCCGTCCATGTCAAAGCAGATCACCTGCGGGGGCGTCCTGGTCCAGGGATAGGCCATTACTTGAGTCCAATCCAGCCACCGGCCATGAATGCTTGCCAAGCAGCTTCAAAGCTGGCGCCGCGCAGCATGGGCCAGAGCAGCCCCCAGCTTGTCATCTGCAGTGCCAGCAAAAGCAGCAGGCCCGCAATCGGCTGCAACGTCTTGTTTTTCAGCGCGCGGCCCAGCGAGAACGTGCTGACATCGCCTACTTTCCATGCGCTGACGCGCGGGAAAAATCGCGGCACGTTGCGGCAGTATTCATCAAACGCGGCTTTGAAGATGTCGCGCAGCATCTCTTCTTCAATGCCGATCTGCGCGCGATAAATGAAGTAGAACAGCACGTTGTATGCCGCCAGCAGCGCGAGGTTGTAGGGCGCGGCCGCGTTGAGCATCAAGCCGCACCCGATCAGCCATGTGCCCACGTAAAGCGGGTTGCGCGTGCGGCCATAGGGGCCGGCCGTGGCCAGTTCCTCGCGCTTGAGCAGATATCCAAAGGACCAGATGCGCATGAGAAGGCCCAACACCATCAGGCCCAGGCCAATGAAGCGCAGCGCAATCCACGCCGGGTGCGGCTCCGCCAGTGGCGCCGTGAGCGCGAGAAAGCAGGCGGCGGCGTAAATGGGATAGAACCCCTGCAGGCGCAGACGCTCAAGGCGTTTCTCGCGGCGCTTGCCGTCGGGAATGTGCGCCTTGCGCGTGGCCTTCACAGGGCCCTGCGCAAACGCGGCTTCAACGTTTGAGTCTGGCTGGTTCACGTGCGCTACTAAAACAAGGCGCGCACATAACGCAATGCGCCTTGCAGCCAGAAACCGGCGCGCATGGCATCGCGGGCGTGGGCGCGGGCCTTGTGCTTGGCGCGCTTGCCGCCTTCAGCGTGCTTGGCGCGTGAAAGTTCAAGTTGCTTGGCGCCCGCGCGGCGGATCATGGTCTCGCGCGAAACCAGGCCGCTGCCCCAAAGCAGCGCATTGAGCGTGCAGATGCGCGTATAGGCGTGTTCGAGCGCGTTGTAACGGTTGCCGCGCGAAATGGAGTTGTCGCTGCGGTGGATGATTGCCAGCGCATCGGGCAGGGTGGCAAAGCGCTCGCCTGTTTCGCGCGCGACGCGCAGAAAGAAATCCCAATCGTTGCTGATCGGAAAACGCTCGTTGAACAGGCCGACCTTTTCGAGCAGCGCTCGTTTGAAAACCAGCGTGCTCGTTTTCAGGGACAGCTTCCAGTAGAGGTCGCGAAAAATGTCGCGCCCGGGCAGGTCCTCCGGCTTGTTCTCGCGCGAGCCATCGACGTTGACATGCACGTGGCGGCTGGCAAGCGCGTCGCCCGTGACGGCAAGTTGCTTCGCGAGCTTTTCGGGCAGCCATTCATCGTCACTGTCGAGCAGGGCAATGAACTCGCCGCGCGCGCGTCGCAGCCCCACGTTGCGCGCGCTTGAAGCGCCGCCGTTGGGTTTCAGCAGATAGCGCACGCGTTCGGGTGGCTGTGCAAATGCTTCTTTGGTTCCGTCGCTACTGCCGTCATCAACCAGCAAGACCTCGACGCCCTTTTCCGTTTGTGCGAGCACAGAGTTCACGGCGCGCAGCGCGGCTTCCTTGCGATTGAACGTGGGAATCACCACGCTGACGCGCGGCGCAAACTCCTCCGGCAGATGGGCAATCTCCGTGACACCCTCGGCCTCGCGCTGCGACTGCGTCATTTCAATGTACGTGCGCCAGCGCGCCTCGGGCGAATCCGTGCGGCGCGGCGGCAGCGCGCGCTCGGGATCGCGCTGCGGGTTCCTAAGCACGCGCATGATTGCCGCCCAGACCTCGTCGAGCGTGAGGCGTTCGATGGGCACCGGTTTCTTTGCGGCCTGCTCGTGCTCTTCACCCTCTTGTTTGGGCGCGACGAGCGGCAAGAGCACACGCGAGTTTGGGGCGTTCTTGATCGGGCTTGTTGGCCCATACAAGATCACGCCCGGCAATCCCGCCGCTGCAGCCAGATGGCCGACGCCAGAGTCATTGCCGAAGTGCGCCACCGCTTCACCCAGCAGCGCCATCACATCTTTGATGTTCAGCTTGAACTGGTTGTCAAACGCATCTTCCCAGCGCTCCTTGCTGCGGTCATCTTCGGTGCCGAGGATGACCGGGTGGAAGCCCTCCGCCTTGAGCCGCTCGCACACTTCGCGCCAGCGCGGCCAGCGTTTCTCCGTGGCAAACCACGAGCAGCCGGCGTGAATCGTGACGGAGTTCTTCGGCAGGCCGAACTTGCGATCGCTCGAAAGCACGAAGCTTTTGGGAGTATCGCCGCCATAGCCCAGAAAGCGCGCCAGCTCAACGTTGGCTTCGCTTTCACTCTGGCGCTTGACGGCACCCTGCATCACGCCCAGCGCCAGCCCGGGCTCGAACAAGCGCAGCATCAGTTTGCGGCCATAGCAGGAGAGGCCGAAATCGTAGTCGCGCACATTAAACTGGCGGCGATGGGTGAACACTTTCCCGACGATGGGCCAGCCGCGCCATAGATCGGCGAAAACTTCGGCCGCTTTCTCGCCGGAGTGGCGATTGACGAACATGTCCACGCCGTGGCCAAGCAGATGAAGGGCATGGCAAAGCGGCGTGCCCTGCACGCAGTTGCCCAACCCCTGGCTGACCTCGACAAGAAGCTTCATGGGCGGGTGTTTTAGCCGCGGCAACACAAAACCCAAAAGCCTAATCGTCGGGCTCGTTTCTCCACCATCACACGCGCGTAGAAGGCTTGGCCATTCAATGCTCTTGAATTCCGAGTGGTGGCGGACCGTTTGCACGAGTTCCTGTTCTGGACGTTGATGCAAAGGGCGCCCCAAAAGCCCAAAAACCCCAAGGCAGTTACGTTGGCGCGGTTACCAGAGTAGTTGAGAGGAACTGTAGTCTTGGGTTTTTGGGTTTTCGGGGCAATGCTTTGCCACGCCTGCAAGCGGGCGCCACTCCTCTGTACAAGGATAAATCGAGCTGTCCCAGACCCTAATCGTCCACGCATCACTCGGCTGCGACTTCGCCGATGATCACGCGACGAATGGCGTTCTTTGAGTTCATTGCAGGCACATTGAAATTCAGCAGCAGGCCCAAGATCTCACCTTGAATGCGGATGTATGAGCGTACCTGCGCGTGATGAACGGGAGCGAGGGACTCAACGGCCTTCATTTCGACAATCAATCGTCCCGCCACCAGCAGGTCAGCTCGCGATTCGCCGACCCTCTCTCCTTTGTAGTCCACGTCAAGCTTGTGCTGCTTCTTGTAGGCAATGCCGCGCAACTTCAATTCCCTGCAAAGCGCGCGTTCATAGGTCGACTCCATATGGCCCGGCCCAAGTATCGTGTGAACTTCAATGGCCGCGCCAATGACGACAGTTACAAGCGCTTCCAGCTCGGCGTCCGGCTTTGGCAGGTTTCGTTTGGTTTCCATAGGGCTTCCTTTCATTAGCAGCTTTTGACAATCCTCAGGAGAACACGAATGCAGACGGGCTGCAAACTGCTGAAAAGGTTGCAAGGTGGCCGCGAAAGCCCAAAACTCAGGGAAGGTTGCGGTGACGAATTCTTCAAGTTCATGCGGACTGGATGCACGAATTGAGATTCCGGGCGACTGGGACAACCCTACTTCACTTCAACGTCGGTGAACTTCAACGTGCAGTTTTCGAGGCAGAGGCCGAGTTTCTTGCCGGGCAGGTCGAAGGGGCCGAAGTCGGTGCCGTCGACGTTGAACGTGACGCCCTTTTCGCCGCGCCTGGCCGTGAGGCGATGTTGCTTTGGCGTCTCGGCTGACATCACCATGCCCGTGCCCAGCACCTGCCACGCGCCGTCTTTGCGCCGGTTGACCGTGACGTTGCCGCCGGTCTTCACGTAGGCGCAGGTGTAATCGTCGGTGCTGGAAAAATGCAGCAGCAGGCCGCCGATGAAGTTGCCCTCGGGCACCTGCAGCGTAGCCGCGATTTCGGCGGCGTCTTTGCGCGCGTGGCACAGTGTCGTGACGCTCGACCAGCCCTTGAACACGCCGGGCGCGATTCCTTCCCATTCGTTGAACACCGGCTTGAAAGGTTCCTGCTCACCCTGCAGCCACTTGAGAACGGCTGCGGCTACGGTGCGCGGGTCGCCCATGATGGCGCGAAAACAGTTCTTGGAAGATTCGCCCGCGTCGAGGCGCTTGGAAATCTGCTGCCACTTCTTGAGCCAAGCACCCTTTTCAGCGGTAATGAAAAAGCGCACGAGCGCCCATTGTTCGGGCCGGTCGGATGCGCGTGTGGAGTGAATCAATCCTGTGAAGTCGTACTTCTTGTCTTCAAAGTAGAGCAATGCCCGCTCGGAGTAATTCTCGAGCGTCAAAAGCGGCAAAGCACCCAGCGTGACCTTCTCGCCGTCCCAGAAATGGCGCGAGAGATACTCGGCGATGCCCTCGGTGTACCAGGCATCCTTGGGGCCGGTGTTGTTGCACTTGGCCAGGAAGTGAAACTGGTGGATGATCTCATGCAAAAGCAGTTGCCGCGTGTTGTAGAGCGTGGGCTGCCGCCACAAATAGGCCGTCCTGGTGGGGGGCCAGTAGTAGCCGCCCGCGCCGCGAGGTGCAGGCGTGCCGTCCTTTTCAATCTGCGCCGCCCAGTCGGCTTCCTTCTCGAAAAAATAGACCTTGAGCCGCTCGTCTTTTTTCAGTTTGGGCTCGGCGGCAAAGAACTCTTTCATCGGCGCCCAAGCGGCTTCGACCACTTTCGCGAACTCATCGTGGTTGGCCTGCTCGCAATCCGACATGAACAGGTAATGTCCGGTCTGCGTGGAAAGCAGGCGCGGCTTGTCTTGCGCGCCCGAGTGCAGCGCGGCAACGGCGAGCAGCAGCAACGCAAGGATGACGCGCGCGGTTTTCATGCTTTCTTCTGCGCCCGCCACCAGGCCACGTAGCGTTTGACGCCTTCAGAGAACGGCGTCTTGGGCGTGAAGCCCAGCAGCTTGCGCGCCTTGCCGAGGTCAGCGTAGGTTTGTGGTACGTCTCCGGGCTGCATGGGCAATTTCTTTAGCTTCGCTTTTTTGCCGAGCACGGCTTCGATCACGCCCACCATCTCCGTGAGCGTGACGGGTTTTTCGCCGCCCAGGTTGATGATTTCGCAGCCCTTCACTTTGTCGATGGCGGCGACGACGCCCATGACGATGTCATCAATGAACGTGTAATCGCGCCCGTTGCTGCCGTCGCCGTAAAACGGCACTTCTTCGCCGCGCTCGATCAGGTCGACGAACTTGGCAATGGCGAGATCCGGCCGCTGGCCGGGGCCATAGACTGTGAAAAAGCGCAGCGCATAGCTCTCAATGGCGTACAAATGGTGATAGGCGGCGAGCATCAGTTCACAGGCGCGCTTGGTGACGGCGTAGGGAGACCACGGGTTTTCGACGGGGTCTTTTTCCGAAAACGGCACCCAGGTGTTGCCACCGTAAACGCTGCTGCTGGAGGCAAACACGATTTTCGTGTTCGGAACGCCCGACTTGAGCATGCGCGTCTTGCCCTTGATCGTGGTGTTCGACTTCTTGGGCACGATGCGCTTGCGCATGGCCTCGAGGATGTTCGTGGTGCCGCGCACGTTGGTGTCGACGTACAAAAGAGGGTTCTCAAGGCTGGGGCGAACGCCGGCGCGCGCGGCGAGGTGGCAGACCACATCAAAGCCGCTGTCGCCAAAGACCTTTTCGACATCTTCGGTCTTGCGCAGGTCGCCCTCGAACTCGGTGAACTTGCCGAGTTTCTTGAGTTCCTCCACGTTGGCGCGCTTGATGGCGGGCGAGTAATAGTCGTTGAAGTCGTCGAAGCCGACGACTTCATCAAATCGCTTCAAAAGAGCGCGGCATACGTGCGAGCCAACAAAGCCAGCCGCGCCGGTAACAAGGATGCGCATGGCGGGACAATAGCGAAACAAGAGCCCGAAGCGCAAGCGAGGGCTGGAGGCGACGCGCTCCCAAGCAGGCTCTTGATGGCCTCAAGTGATCCGGCCAAACTTGTTATCAATGTCCGAAGAAGGCGTTCAGCCAAAGCACTGGTTGTTCAGAGCGGCAGACTGGATTTGCGGTCTGGCCTTGCTGATGCTTGGAGGGTTTTCCGCGGGGTGGATCGGGATGTTCGCCCTTGCTGATTTTGAACTCCTGATGAGTTTTCCGGGCCTTGCGCGACACGGCTTGACCGTGTTTTTTGGTACCACTATGGGACTGTTGATTCTGCGCAGAAGAATGAAGGTAGCGATAGTGTTTCTGGTCGCGTGCACAGTGGGCAGCTTGGTGTTGGTCGAAGCTGGCCGCAGGCAAGGAGTGCTTGGAAACCGACAAGACGTCACAGATGACATTGTGGTCAAAACGTACCAGCTACGGGCAAAACTCGAAGCCGCACATGCTGCGAAAGTGGATGCCCGGGGTTGGACAGATCTCCTCAATGCGGAATTGATTGACGCACCTTCCGACTTCGACACACGCTATTATTCAAACGAGTCATTCATGTGGCGCTCCGAGTTTGACAGCGCGGGAAAGTTTGTGGGCTCAATTCATGTCCGGGGCGACAAAGCCCGCAACGTTCCAAGCTACTCTGTAGATTTCAAGGACCGCAAGTTGTCAAAGGCCCAGTTGGGTGAATACAACGAACTCCTGCCTTGTTTCCCACGAGAGTAACCAGTGCCCTTCAAACTCGCATTCGCTTCCAATGCCATGAAACGCTACAGCCTCGACGAGGCCATCGATCTCGTTGCTGACGCCGGCTATCAGGGCATTGAGATTCTGCTCGATCCGCCCCATGCATTTCCGCCTCAGGTTAAAGAAGAAGACATCAAGCGCTGGCGCGCCAAGTTGAAAAAGCGCGGCCTCGAGGTCAGCAACTGTAACGCCTTCATGCTCTATGGCATTGAGGGTTGCCACCGCCCGAGCTGGTGCCAGAAGGAAGCCGCGCGGCGCAAGTTGCGCATCGAGCACACGCGCCAGTGCCTGCATCTGGCGGCGAAGCTGGGCGCACCCACGATTTCAACGGAGCCCGGCGGGCCCATTGATCCCGGCGTCACGCGCAAACAGGCAGCGGACTGGTTTGAAGAAGGCTTGCGCAGCGTGCTGCCCGACGCTGAGAAAGCGGGCGTGCGCCTGTGCATCGAGCCCGAGCCCGGCCTGCTTATCGAGAAAGCCGGCGAGTACGACGAATTCATGAAGCGCTTCAAGGGCGACAAGCGCGCCGAGAAATGGCTTGGCCTGAACTTCGACGTGGGCCACTTCTATTGCGTCGGCGAGGATCCCGCCGCGAACGCGACGCGATTCAAGAATCGCATCCATCACATCCAGATCGAGGATATCGCCAAGGATCGCGTGCATTTTCACCTCGTGCCCGGCGATGGTGCCATTGATTTCGACGCGTTCTTCAAGGCGCTCAGCGGTGCCGGCTACGACAACGGTTGGATCACGGTCGAGCTCTACACGTTTGAACACAAAGCCATCGAAGTCGCCCAGCGCGCGCGGGAGTTCTTGAAGAAGTATGTGGGGACTGTCCCCACGGCAAAGTCGTGAGATATCGTTCCCGCTTCAATTGGAACTCGATTCGGCTGATTGCTGCGCCAGTTGGGACGGGGACAGTCCCCTTTGGGGACAGTCCCCTTTAGCGCGCGACCATCCAGGCTGTGATAACGACCAGCAGGCGCGCCAGCATGAATGGCATGGCCAATCGCTTGTGTTTGCGCACGTTGCCGCCGGCAAGCACCTTGCCGCCGCTGTAAATCACGAACGGGTAGAGTACGAGCATGATCGTGGCCAGCAGCACGTGGATCACGAGCACAACGCCCGGCGGCTTGGCGACGGTCTGTTCAATCGCCTTTGACGAGAATTCGACGTAAACCAGCAGCGCCAGGTCAAAGCCAAAGCCCAGCGTCATCATGGCTGCGTGCAGGCCGTGGCGCTTGCGCAGGGCAATCCCAGCGCACAGCCATCCGAAAATCGCGGCGTTGATGATGCTCAGCCAGGGCATGGCCATTACATACAAGGCCGCGCGATTGGCCGCCACTTGTCTTGACCTGCGAGCGCAAATCCGTGTGATAAATGCATGCCCGATTCCATCCTCAATACCCCCGCTGAAGTGAAGGCGGCGCTCAAAGCCGCGCCGGAGCGCGCGAAGATCACGCGCGTGCTGATGGCAAGCCCCGAGCATTTCTCCGTCGAAACCGCGATCAACCCGTGGATGAAAACCAAGAGCGGGCGGCTGAACAAAGTCAGCCCCAAGGCGGCGATTGCGCAATGGGAAGCGCTCAAGGGCGCCTACGAAAAAATCGGCATCGGCGTTGAGGTGATCGAGGCCGGCGGCAAGCTGCCCGATTTCTGCTTCTGCGCCAACCAGAGCTTCCCGTTCCTCGACGGCCACTCGCGCCCGGCCGTGATTCTCTCGCGCATGAAAAACGAATCACGCGCGCCCGAAGTGCCCTATTACGAACGCTGGTACAGCCAGCGCGGCTGGCGCATCCATGAGCTGCCCAAACAGGTGTCGAGCTTCGAGGGCATGGGCGACGCCATTCGCCACCCCGGCAAGCGCATCATCTTCGGCGGCATTGGCCCGCGCAGCGCGGAAAACGCCTGGCCCGAGGTCGCGAAGATATCGGACATGCCCGTAATCCCCGTGCGCCTGACCGACGCGCGCTTCTACCACCTTGATACCTGCCTGGCGTGCCTTGACGCGTCAACAGCCCTGTGGATACCCGAGGCCTTTGACGACGCCTCGCGCGAGCGAGTCAAAGCCGCGTTTTCGAACCTGATTGAAGTGGGCGCCAAAGACGCCGCCAATTTCGCCTGCAACGCGCACTGCCCCGACGGCAAGCACGTCATTCTCCAGCAGGGTTCAGCAGAAACCGTGGCAGAACTCAAAAAGCGCAATTTCAGGCCCATTGAGGTTGACACGGGCGAGTTCATCAAGTCCGGCGGCAGCGTGTTCTGCCTCAAACTTGAACTTCCATAAGGCCTGACTCGTTCTTACACTGGATGAGAGCAAAGGTCCTCCTGAGCCCGTCCCCCGAGGCTCGCCATGCAGTTGCACTTCTGTGATTCCTGTGGTCGTCCATTATCCGAAGGCGCGCTTGCGCGTGGTGAAGCCATTGAGCGCGACGGCGAAACCATTTGCCGTGCCTGCGAACTCAAGGCCAAGGCCGCCAAGCCCGCTCCTGCCGCCAAGTCCGGGCCTCTTGCGGAGTACGCCGAGAAGGTCTGGAAGTGCAAGTCGTGCGGCATTCCGATTACCGCGCTTGATCTGATTGAGGGCCGCGCCGCACGCCTGGGCGATGACGTCGAGTGCGTGCGCTGCAAGGGCGCCGCTCCGGTCGTCACGCACGCGGCGGCCGCGCCGGCACCGTCGGTTCGCGCGCCGCGGAAATCTGTGGCGTTGCCCGCGGCGCCCAAAGCCGCGTCGCACAGCGCGGCCTACATGGCGCAGGCGCAGAAAGAGGAACGCCGCCCGATCCTGCCGATTATCTTGATCGCCATTGTGCTGCCGATGTTCGCGCTTTCATTGTGGTATGCGATTTCCGCGCAGGCCAAGCTCAATGAGACCACGGCGCGTACGCAAAACGCGCCAGAGCCCCAACCGCGCAAGCAGCAGCCGCGCGAGAAACTGGAGCCGGAAGTTGAAGATTCCGGCAAGGCCGTCAACAAGCCTCAGCCAGCAAAACCGGATGATCCGCCCAAGGAAGATTTGCTCCCTGAGGCAGCTATCAAAGACCTGGCCGCCGTTGAAGAGCAAATTGCCCGCGAGACGATCAACAAGCTGGAAAGCCGCGACCTGGCCGTTGTGTGGGAAGGATTGATCGAAGCCGGTTCGCGCCGCCTGATTGCGACGCGCCCATGGGTGCGCGCACTGCTCAAGGACAGCGACGCGCGCACGCGTGCATTTGCGTGCACGGTGTGCGCCATGCTCAGCGACACGGCCGTGCTTTCGTACATCGAAGACATGGCGCAGAACGACAAATCGCAGGAAGTGCGCGACTCCGCTCACCGTGCCCGCGCGCGCCTGGTAGGCAAGGCCACGCGCGACCTTTCCGATATGCGGCCTGAGGAGCTCGAATCGCTGCGCAAACAGATTGAAGAAGAAATCACGCGCCAGAAGTCAGGAGCGGGCCATGGCGGACGGTAAGCTCGCTCCCCGCAAGCGCCGGCGCGATTGGTTATCGCCGCTGCTGCTCACCATCAGCCTGCACTTGATGGTGTTCACACTTGCGATCAACCAGCGCCTGCTCAATCTGATGGGCGAGGCGCGCGGCCCGGGCGAGTACGTGCTTTCACTGGGCAAAGATGTTGGCCCCGAAACGGAGCCGGACAAAGACGCCGGCGCCGCGAAAGGGGATCTTGCCGCAGAGATCGGGCAGCGTCCGCAGTCGGTAGCCGACGCGATGAAGCCCGCGCGCGAACCCAAGGTTCAACCCCGGGAAGTTCAAGCACCCCCCGTGCCCAAGAATGATGGCAAGACGGAGCAAAAGCAGGCGGATTCGCGCCCGCTCAAGGAGCGGCTCGATGGCTCGCTGGAAAACTCCGGTGGCGCTGCTGGAGCGGAGGGTGCCGTTGTGCCCGGCGGCGGCGCCCACGGCCAGCGCGGTCGCGGCCGTCACGGAAAAGGTCTCAGCAAGAACGGCGGCGATGTGGGCACCGAGGGCGCCGTTGAATCGGGCCTTGCCTTTCTGGCCAAGGTGCAAGACTCCGACGGAGGCTGGGACAGTGACGGGTTCATGGTGCACTATCTCAACGCACCGACGGAAGCCGAGCGCTTTGCGGAGGGCCCGGGCGGAACGTACAAAGACGTTGGCATGACGGGCCTGTGCCTGCTCGCGTTCACGGGGGCGGGCTACACGGAAACAGATGCGCGTTACGGCGAATTGGTTCTGCGGGCGCGCAAGTACCTGCTGAACAGGCAGCGGCCTCAGGACGGCGGGTTCAGCGGCAAGTCGGCTCAAGCGGCTACCATGTACGACCATGCCCTGGCAACGCTGGCGCTAGCGGACCTCTACCTGACCAACGGCGACGAAAGCCTGCGCGCGCCCCTGAAACGGGCGCTGCTTTACATGCTGTCACAACAGCGCGAGGGCGGCGGCTGGACCTACGACCAATACCTGCCCAGTCACGCGGGCACCAAGTTTAGAGTCGAGCAGCGCAACGACCTCTCTATCTCCGGCTGGTGTGTGCTTGCCCTGGTTGCCGGGCGCGAGGCCGGCTTTGAGGTACCCGAAGACAACCTGCGCCGCCTGACCGGCTTTCTCAAAAAGGCCACTTCCTCCGATGGCAGCGCAAAGTACGCCGACGTCGCACCCCGCGCCGGCGAGCGCGGCTTGGGCATGCTGGCCGTCAGCAACGTGTGCCGGCGCCTGCTTGGCGAGCCTGGCGATTCCGCCACGCAGCGCGCCCAACACAAGGCGCTTGCCGCCAATGCCCCGGATTGGGGCAAAGTGGACAACAAGCAGGATGGGTCCTTCTACTTCTGGTACTACGGTTCACTGGCCCTGCTGATGGGCAAGGATGAAACCGGCGGCGCAGACCGTTGGCGCGAGTGGAACGTGGGCCTGAAGGAAGCGCTGCTGAAGAACCAGTGCCAAAGCGGCCCGCGCAAAGGCAGCTATGACCCTCTGGAGTATTGGGCCGACAAGGGCGGCGGCGGGCGCCTTTACGCCACCGCCATCAACGTGCTGTCGCTCGAAATTTATTACCGCCTTGATCCCGCCTACCTCAAGTCACGGGCCGATGAATTGGCCGGCCATTGGAAATAGTGCGGCAAGTTACTGACATCCTTCCATGTTGCTTTACTTTGAGCCCGCGCATTTGCACACTCCGCGGGCTCAAAAAATTGCTGCGTGGTTTTTGCGTTGCGCGGGGCGGCTTTTACAATGCCGCGCCCATTTCGAGTATTCTCAAGGTCGAGGATCACTGGCATGTACCAACTGGTTCCCACTCGGGCGTTTCTCACCAAAGGCGTCGGCATTTCGCGTGATTACCTCGCGAGCTTTGAAGATGCGCTGCGCGACGCGGGCATTGCCGCGCTCAATATTGTCACGATCAGCTCCATCTTTCCGCCCCATTGCAAGCTCATCAGCAAGGAAAAGGGCGTCAAGGAGCTGCATGACGGGCAAGTTGGCTTCTGCGTCATGAGCCGCCAGAGCACCAACGAATACCGGCGCATGATCGCGGCTTCGGTGGGCGTGGCGATTCCCAAGGACCCCACGCGCTACGGCTATCTGAGCGAACTTCACGACTACGGCCAGAACGACGAGCAATTGGGCGAGAAGGCCGAAGATCTCGCGGCCTCGATGCTTGCCACCGTGCTGGGCGCGCCCTTTGACCCGGGCAAGGCATGGAAGGAACGCGAGCAGGAATGGAAAATTGGCGGGCACATGGTGGCCACGCGCAATATCACGCAATCGGCCGAGGGCCCCAAGGACGGCCACTGGGCCACGGTGATTGCGGCGTGCGTGTTCATTTTCGACAACTGGGGCCTTGGCGCTGATGAAGCGCGCGTCGCCGCCGCCAAACAGCACCCGGGCGGACTGCTTCTGCCCGAGCCAATCAACAAGCTTGATCGCCCGCGCAAGTCCAAGTCTGGTGAGTAGCACACACATCAGGTCATGAGAAACGGCCCGGCCCGCAAGGGCCGGGTTGCCATAGGCAAACCACGAAGTGGAATGTGAACCAATGAAAAAGAAAAGCTCAAAGCGCGCGGCCAAGCCCGCCAAACAGGACCTGGGTGTAGCTTCTCTGGTGGTTCGCGGCGACGACAACTACTTCGCCATCGACCCCAAGCTCGCCACCTTTGAGCGTGCGCGCTTTGTGGTCATCCAGGCGCCTTTTGCAGCCACGGTTACTTACGGCGGCGGGGCCGAGAAAGGCCCGCGCGCGATTTGGGATGCCAGCCAGCAGGTCGAACTCTTCGATGAAATGTTCGGCCGCGAGCACATCACGGAGCACGGCGTGTGCACGCTCAAAGCGCTCAACACCAAGTGCGATGGCGCCGAGATCAATCGCCGCATCTATGAAGTCGCGCGCCAGGTGGTAGCCGCGGGCAAAATCCCGATTCTCGTGGGCGGCGAGCACACTGTCAGCTTCGGCGCGGTCAAGGCCTGCTGGGAAAAGTATCCTGATCTTTCCTGCCTGCACATCGACGCGCATTCAGACATGCGCGACGAATACCACGGTTCGAAGTTCAACCACGCCACGGCAGCCGCGCGCATCAATGAACTGTGCTCCATCGTGCAGGCAGGCATCCGCTCGCGCGAGGCCTACGAGCCCGGCCACCCTGATCGTCCCGTGCACGTCTATCACGCTTTTCAGTACCGTGACAGCGGCACCTGGCAGGACGAAGCCGTATCCCGCCTTTCGCGCAACGTTTACCTTACGGTGGACGTTGACGGTTTTGACCCCAGCGTGTTCCCCGCCACCGGCACGCCCGAGCCGGGCGGCCTGAGCTGGTACACCGGCCTTGACCTGATCGAGCGCGCCTGCAAAACGCGCAACATCGTGGGCTTCGACATCGTCGAGGTCGCGCCCGTCAAGGAATCGCACCAGACGGAATTCGCAGCCGCGCGCCTGATGAGCCGCATCATCGCGTTTGTTTCACAGTACTGCTTGAGCAAAAACACGCTCTGACACGCGGCGCAAAGGGCCGATGCCGCGAACAAGCATCGAGGCTTGCCAACGCCTCTGTGAAATAACACGCCTTGAAACGGCGTTGATTCTTTGAGCGTAAAATGCTCAAGTTCCGCGTCCTTAAAGGTGAACCATGCTCGAATACGAAAACGATCTGATCCTGCCCCGCTTCGCGCTCGAAGAAGACGACGACGAGGAGGATAAAGACGAGAAGGAAGAGAAGGGCGAAAAAAAGGGCAAGCGCGGCTTTGACATGATGGCCAAGCTGATCAAGACGCGCACGATCCTGATCTCCAAGGGCGTGGACGACAAGCTGGCTACGAGTGTGATTACCCAGCTGATCGTGCTGGAAGCCGACGACAAAGACAAACCGATCACGATCGTGGTCAACAGCCCCGGCGGCAGCGCCGACTCGGGCTTTGCGATCCTTGATTACCTGCGTTTTGTGGCGCCGCCGATTCGCAGCATCGTTTGCGGCATCTGCGCTTCCGCCGGTGTGATGATTCACCTCGGCGCCAAGAAGAACATGCGTTACTGCACGCCTAATTCGCGCTTCCTGCTTCATCAGCCAAGCATGCGCGCGCAGGGCCAGGCCAGCGACCTTGAAATCCTGAGCAAGGAAATCGACCGCATGAAGGAGCAGTACAACCAGATCGTGGCCGACGAAACCGGCCAGCCCTTCAAGCAGGTCGAAAAAGACGTTCACCGTGATTTCTGGCTGCCCGCCAAGGATGCGCTCGAATACGGGCTTGTGGCCAAGATCGTCAAGTCCCGCAAGGAAATCGAGTAAGCGCGTGAGAGCCAGACTCGCCGTCAGCTTTGTGTTGCTCGCCCTCGCGCTGGCCGCGTGCGATGGCGATTTTGACCAGCGCGTTGAAGTGGCTCGCACCGTGGCCAGTGGCACCGGCAGCACGGGTACGACGCCCAATCCATCGAGCGGAAACTTCGTTCGCGGCACCGTCAGCATCGGCGGCGCGGTGCGCAACGCCCTTGTGATGCTGCGCCCCGTGCTCGCTGACGGCAGCATTGACCTCGACGACGGCCACTCGTTAGGCGTGACGGTTACGTTTAACAACGGCATCTACCAGGCCATTGTGCGCGACAAGACTTATCGCGGGCCCATTGTTGTTGAAGTGCGCGGCCAGAACGTCGCGGGCGTGCAGGCACAGGGCGGCAACCCGGCCACTTCGCAAAGCAGCCAGCTCCACGACATGCAGAGCGGCCACGTTTTTTACGGACTGCTTCCGTACTGGAACGGCAAGAACGCCGGCGATGTCGCCATTACGCCGCTCACTACCTGTGCCGTGATGCGCGGCTTGTTTCTGGGCGGCGTTTCAGCAGGCATGTACGGCATGTGCACGCGCAACCTGGGCGATTTCTTTGGCATTGGCCACACGCGCACTTTTGTTCCCTATGATTTCGCGCGCACCGGCTCCTTTGGCGACCACGAGATGTACGCCTACGTGATGGCCGCGCTCAGCCAGGTGGCGAAGAACATCGGCGTTACGAACGTGTTTGATTTCTATGAAGGCATGTCTCGCGACTGTCTCGATGACGGCGATCTTAACGGATCCATCGGGTTTGTGCCCAATACCGGTATTGCCATGCCTGACCTGAGCGCGGCCAATATTCTCGGTGACGCGCTCTTTGACGATTATCTGGCGGTGGGCAATGTCGAGCGCGTGCGCGGCCCGGACAACGCCGGCATCGCGGCGGGCAGCGCGCTGGACCAGTTGATCACGGCTTTGAGCGCCGCGCGCGACATCAACAGCCCCACTTACACTTATGATCTGGTTTTGCGCGTGCCGGGCGAGGTGGATCTGGATGTGGGAGATGAGTTCGCCTCACGTATCTTCGCCATGGAGACGCTCGGCGGCACGGGCCTGGAGTCCTACGGCGATTCTGGCGGGCCGAGCTTTGTGAGCTACTCGTTTGTTTCAAGCTCGCCGCTGAACGTGACGGTGCTGCCCTTTGGCCGCATTTCTGCACCCACCGGCGCCACGCCCGGCACTTACACGTTGACGCTGACGGTTTCACCCGCGCCGGCCCAAACACTGATCACCGGCCCCACGCAGGTGTTCACGATTACGGTTCACGTTCGCTAGCCGTTACTTCACATTGACGACCATCGCCGGCTTGGTGAAGTTGTCATCCTGCCTGGCTCCCCACACGTTGTAGCCGCACCGCGCTTTACCGCCGGGCACGGTGGGGTGATCAAACTCTTTCAGCAGCGTGGCAGAGAATTGCTCATCCAGGCCGCCCTTATCGTTGCGGGCAAACGCTCGGACGACTTTGGGCAGGATCATGGCCGGGCCTTTAGCCTTGTAGGGGCTGAGGTCGGGCAGCTCAATGTAGCTCTGGTCAAAAGCCAGAATCGAGCTTTGCACGCCGCCGCCGGCCATGGCAAAGGCCACGGCCGCCACCAGCAGCGGGTGCGCATTGGGCATGTCATCGCTGCGATAGGGTGCATCGGCGACAAAGCCCATCGTTGCGGCATCTTTGCCCGCACCTTGTCGCTTGAAAACCCAGATGCGGCGCAGCAGGCCCGTAATCGGGTCGCGCCAGGTGTCGCGGCCCGCAAACGTCAGGCCGCCATTGTCAGCAGAGAGTTCCAGCCCCACAAGCATGAGCAACTTGCGGCTGTCGATCTGGCTGAGCAACTTGTCGTACATGCCAGAATCCTTGGCCTCCGTCTGTTTCATGGCACCGTCTTCGCCGGTGTTGCCGAAAACCCTGTCACCGGCCACGGTGCCATCACCTGTCAGTGTGTAGATTTGCCAGTTGCCGCTGATGTTGTCCTCAACGCGGATGCGGCCGCCCTTGCGTCCTTCGTTTGAGAAAAGCTCCAGGTATCGGCCCTTCTTGTTCTTGATCGCTTTGTCGTCGAGCTTGATGTCGAGGTCAAAACCCAGCAACGTGCTTTGCAGCCGCGGGCGCACCAGCCGAGCCTTATCACCCTCGCCGTACGTGAAGGTAAACTCGTCAATCTCCTTGAAGCGCCGCGCCATGGCCGAGAGGTATTGAATCGCGCGCGGGTTGCGCAGCGTGTTGCAACTCACCCAGTTCAGTACGTTGAGCGTGTGCAACAGCGGCGGTTCGCCCTGCTTGCCGGCCGTCGGGTTGAGCACCGGCTCGATCATTGCGCCAATGCCGTCGCCCAGATCCTGCAAGCCGCCCCGGCCATCGGGTGAAAGCTCGTAGTGCGGTCGCACCACCACTTCATCCTTTTCGCCGCTTTCGGGTGCCGGCGAAATCGCTCGCAAATGCGCCAGCAGCAGACGCCGGTCGTTTTTCTTGTCGTCGTCCACCGCACGGTCGCGCACGCCCGCGATGAATACCCCCGTCTTGTCGATCACCACGCCACGATAATGGTCAAAACGCACCAGCTCGCGTTCCAGCTTTGCGCCGTCGCGCAGCTCAACCACGATCTCGTTGGGAACGTCCTTGCGCGGCGACTTGCGCGCATCCTGCCGCGCGACAATCAGCTTTCCGCGCATCGCGTCAAACGCTATAGCGCGGCTGTACGTATCAGGCGGAAAGGCGCCTTCGAGCAGCACGCTCAGCGCCATAGACTCGTGCAGTTGCACGTCGATCAGCTGGCCCGCCAGCGGCTGCGGGTCTTCTTCTTTGACGCGGCCATAGGCCACATTGTATGCAACCGCGGCTAGAGAAGTTGCGCCCGTCCACACCGGCCGGCCCCAGTTGCGCGCCTCGGATTCCGCTACGAGTTTCCAATCTGTCGTGCTGAACACCCTCAGGGTGCTTGCCTTTCCGGCAAAGGCCCGAAACACAATCCGCAAACCATCGGGCGAAACTGCGGGTGCATCGAGATACTCGCTGGAAGCCAGAACCACTCCATCAAGCAGCGGCCTGCGGCCCTCGTTCAGCCTGGCCGCGCTTGCCTTTAGCGCCTGGCAGATGCTTGAACCGTCGTGCAGCCGCGCTGCGTCGTAGTGAAGCGCATAAGGTTCGCCGCCGATCAAGAACGGCGCGTAGAGCGTGCGACGCCCGCTCACCCAATCCAGATTTGCCTTGTTCGTCACCACCTGGGTCAGGCGCGAGTACTTGCCTGTAGCCGCGTCGAATTGCCAGAGTTCGGTAGGCGCATAGCCGCCCGAGCCGCCCCAGTTGGGGGCAGGGAAGACGGGGTCGCCGGCGTGCGGGTGCAGGTCTTTGTTTGCTTCAGGGCCGGGGCCAAGGGGCTCAGACAAGAGCAGCCATGCTTTGTTGCCAAGGGCAACGCCAACGTCATCGGCAGCAAGTGTCGAGGCAAAGCAGGCAAGAAGCAGGATGGCAAAATAGCGCATGGGGCCTGAATTCGGGGAGGTTCGGGGATGTGGGCCCATACTCTAAACGCGCGGGGCCCGCCAAAGGGTACGTTATTTTGGAGTGCGCCGGCTCGCCGGCGCTTTGGATTATGGGGCTTGCCCCATAGCCCCGGTCAGCGCGCGAAGGCACGCCTGCGCGTCAATCGCGCCGGCAAGCCGGCGCACTCCAAATCGACAAGCGTCACATGCTTGACTTCAACAAATCCGGCATCGCGACGGCGTCTGCTTCCGATAACTCAAGTTCGCCAGCATGCAGCCATGCGTGCAGCTCCCGCGCGTCGCGCGGCTCGAGCAGCGCGCAGGTCACGCCAGTTTGACGCAGCACCCAGGCAATCGCCAGCACTTCGCGCGTGGTTCCGCGATCGTGGGCGAACTCTGCCAGTTTTCGGGCAAAAGCCACGGCGCGTTCAAACAGCGGCGGGTTGAACAGCGGCCCTGCGCGCGTCGGGTCGATTTCAGGAAACTGCTCTTTGCCCGTGAACTGGCCTGCCAGTATCCCGTGTCCAAGCACGCCAGTGGCCACAAAGCCCAGGCCCCGTTCGCGACAATGGGCGCGCATCTCGGCGTTGGGCACAAGCAGAGAACATTCCGCCTGCACAACTTTGATTGGCGCGAGATCCACCAATGCGCGCAGCGGCTCCAACGGCAGATCAGCCACGCCCAGTACCGCAACACGCCCGTTGTGCGCAAGATCGGCCAGGCCGCGCGCGGTTTGTTTTAGCTCCGTGGCTTCGTCGTGGCCGTAAACGGAGTAAAGGTCGATGCTGTTGACGCCCAATCGCTGGCGCGAATCCTCGCACTGGTTCATCAGGTTGGCGCGCGAGTTGTCGTGAATCAACCGGCCCGAGAAATCAAAGCGCGGCCCGCCCTTGGTTGAAATCACGGCACTCTGGCCGCGCAACGCTTTGCCCAGCACCTCTTCAGCGTGGCCGTTGCCCGAGGCCCAGTCGGTGTCAAAGAAGTTCACGCCGCCCTCAAGCGCGGCTTGGAGCATCTCCAGCGTAGGAGCCTCGTTGAGCCGCCGAACCTCGTAAAGGCACTGTGCGCCGTAGAGAGGCCAAGGCGCCATGGGCGGTGCAGCCACGCGCACGCCCAGGACGCTCACGTCCGGGCCGTCGGGAAAGAGAGAATTCGTGCGCAAAGTTGGGCCTGTTGTGTTTCAGTCAGCGATGGCTCATTATCATCTAACGCGTCCAGCGAGGGAAGTACGGGCCCATGGCCGAACCGCCCGATCACGCCGATTCTCAAGCCAAAACCCGGGTCTCCGCGGGAAGCGACCCCGTTTCGGCCGAGGACGTCGGCGAAATCCTCGATGCCGAAGGTCTGCCGCCGCCGGTCAAGGACACGCTTCTTGATGTGGGCCAGAGCCTGGGGCACCCCAGCATCTATTCAACGATTGGCGTTTCGCCCGCCAATGGCGCCACGCTCGTCGATCTTGGCCCGGCACCAAGCACCGAGCACGAAAGCAACGCCTCCACGCGCATTGTTTCGCCGCACCTGACCGAAAGCGCGCGCTACGACCTGCTCAGCGAGGTCGGTCGTGGCGGCATGGGCGTGGTGTTCAAGGCCTTTGACAAAGACCTGCGCCGCAATGTGGCCCTGAAAATTAGCCGCGCTGACCGCGCCACGGGCCGCTCGCACGGGCGCTTCATCGAAGAGGCGCAGGTGCAGGGCCAGCTTGCGCACCCGAACATCGTGCCCGTACACGAGCTGGGGCTCGACCCGCGCGGTCGGCCCTATTTCACGATGAAGCTGGTCGAGGGCCGCTCGCTGGCAAGCGTGGTGCGCGATCTGCGCCGCGGTGATGCCAAGGCGAGGCTTGATTGGCCGCTCAGCAAGCGGCTCTATATCTTTGGCCAGTTGCTCAATTGCGTGGCCTACGCGCACGCGCGCGGCGTGATTCACCGCGACCTCAAACCCGACAACCTGATGCTGGGCGACTTCGGCGAAGTGCTGCTGATGGACTGGGGCCTGGCGCGCGTGCTGAAAAAGCCCGACGAAGAAGCCGGGCTAAAGGTTGACACGTCAAGACTTCAGACGCCGGGCGACCAGACGCTCGACGGCCAGATCGTGGGCACGCCCGCCTACATGCCGCCCGAACAGGCGCGCGGCGAGCGCGACAAGATTGACGAGCGCAGCGACATCTATTCGCTGGGCGCCATTCTCTATGAGCTGCTCTGCCTCCAGCCGCCCTACGCCGCCAAAACCGCGAGCGACCTGCTTTCCAGAGTCATGAGTGAGCGGCCCCTTCCGCCCAGCCAGAAGAACAAGGCGCTGGTGATTCCGCGCGGCCTTGAGTCCATCTGCATGAAGTGCCTCGAGGCCGAGCGCGAGAAGCGCTTCCAGAATGTACGCGAGCTGCAAGCCGCGCTTGATGAGTGGCAGCGCAAGCTGGCCGAAAGCAGCACCGAGGGCGTGGGCTTTGCTCTCATGGGCAAGGTGTTCGTGCTGGCGCTCGCGACGAGCCTTTATCTCGTCACAGCCATGACCATCAGCGGGCCCGAGAACATCGATCTGCGCACGCACCTGGTTTACCCGGGGATTCTCTCGGCCTTCCTGACGCTGGGCTTTGGATCGCTTCTGGAGTGGGCGACGATGGGCGTGCGCAATGCCTATGACGGCACGCAGGCCGTGCTGCTCTGGACGCGCTCGGGCGTTGAAGGCGATCACCTGCGCGGCTACTTCGCGGCCGAGGCCTGCCGTCGCGCGAAGTGGGTTTATCTTCTGCCCTGTCTGGGCGCGTTGCTTTTTGCGCTTGTTTCGCGCAGCAATTTCGCGGCCATAGTTACGGTGCAGATGTTTGGCGCGGGCCTGATGTGTGTGCTGGCCGTGGGTCTGGTGGAGCAGGGCACCTATCGCCGCCTTGACGCCATGGGCGAAGTTCCCGCTCAGGATCACCGCGACTTTTTCTGGCGCTGGACGCTGACCGCGGGCGTGATCGGCCTTGGCGTGCTGGGCATGGCGCTTTCCGGCTGGACGTTTTCGCACCCCACGGATTTCGCGCAAGACTTGCGCCGCGGCAGCCTGACGCTCCACCTGCTGGCCGCGCTGATCGGCGTTTGGGCGCTGGGCCATATCGCGCACCCCCACGCGGAAATGATGAAGGCCTTCAAGGCGTTGTTCTCGCGCAGGCTTTCGCCCGAGCAACGAGAGGAACTGGGGCCCATGGCGCGGCATCTTGCGCAGAACGCGGTTATCTTCGGCGCGGTCGGCAGCATCACCTGGATTGGCTTGCATGCGCCGGCACTGGGCAAGGGTGTTCTGGCCGCACACTTCGCCATGGGCCTGACGCCGCTGCTGGCGGGCATGATGTGGGCGGCATACTTTCGCTGGCGCGGCGGCGCGCTCAACACCGTCAAGCGTCACGACAATCTCGTGCAGCGCCGCTTCCTGGCCTACATCGACAAACCCAAGACGCCCGCGCGCGGCCTGGGCCTCTACGTCCTTTCGTGGCTGCCGTTCATTCTCGGCGCGCTGATTTCTGCTGTCGTCCTGATCCGCAACGCTTTCAAATAGCGGAGGCCCCATGTGCCGCAGCATCAAGACATTGTTCAACTTCGAGCCGCCCGCCACCGAGGAAGAAATCCGCGCGGCTTCTCTGCAATTCGTGCGCAAGCTTTCCGGATTTGCGCAGCCCTCACAGGCGAACGACGCAGCGTTTGCGCAAGCCGTGGATGAAGTAGCCGCCGCGGCGCGCAAGTTGATGCGCTCGCTGAAAACTCAAGCCGCGCCGCGCAACCGAGAGGTCGAGGCCGCCAAAGCCCGCGAGCGCGCTAAGCTGCGCTTTCAGCAGGGGCGCAGCATGCTGCGCCCTACCCCCCGCTGAGCGCTTGCACGATGGAGATTTCGTCGCTTGGGCTTAGCGCGCGTTTGAGGCTGAACTCCTGCTCGCCATTGATGAAGATGCGCATGTGCGGGCGCACGCGATCTTGCTCGTCAATCATTCGAAAGCGGATACCGGGGAACTGTCGCTCAAGGTCGAGCAGCAACTCGCCCAACGTAGCGCCGCGCGCGCTGACCTCTTTTTTGCGCGTGTACGAAACCAGCGGGCTCGGAATGAGTACATGCATGAAAAGGCATTCACCACAGAGCGCACAGAGAAATGCGCAGGGGTCAACAGCAACGGCAACAGCATTTGAACCACAGATTCATTTTGGTTTATCTGTGTCCATCCGTGTTCATCTGTGGTTCCAAAGCCTTTGCCTTCCTCTGCGCTCTCGGTTGAAAAGCAGCTAAATCTCCGCCGCCTCCACTGAGTAAATCTCCGGCAGGTTGCGCGCCATGCACTCCCATTTCCTGCCTTCGTCGCGGCTTTGCCAGAGTTCGCCTTGCGTGTTGCCGAAGTAGAGCCCGACGGGGTCGCGCGCGTCGGCTGTCATCGCCTGGCGTTTCACCGTCCACCATGCCTGCTGACGCGGCATTCCCTTGTCGAGGCGCTGCCACGTCTTGCCGCCGTTGCGCGTCACGAACGCTGCGGGCTTGCCCTCAGGGCTGACGCGCGGCCACACGCCGCTGCCGTCCATGGGGAACACCCAGCAGGTTTTGTCGTCGCGCGGGTGAACCACCATGGGAAAGCCGACATCGCCCACGCTCTTGGGCATGGCGCGGCCGATGCGCGTCCACTTATTGCCCGGCCGATCGATGCGGTAAATGCCGCAGTGGTTTTGCTGATAAAGGCGGTCAGGATTGCTGGGGCACATGCGCACGCAGTGGGGGTCGTGGAACATCGGGTTCTTGATGTCGAAGCCGAAGCCTTCCACTACTTCCATGCCGTCGATCAGCGTTTGCCACGTCTTGCCCTGATCGAGCGATTCATGCACGCCGCCGCCGCTCATGCCGAAGTAGAGATGGTTCTTGTCGCGCGGATCCACGATCAGCGAGTGCAGCTTCGGGCCGTCGGGTGTGCCGTCCTGCTCCGTGCCAAACCACGGGCGCATGGTGGCGTTGTCGTTCACGCCGGGAAGCGGCGCCCACGTGACGCCGCCATCGTCGCTGCGGAACAGGCCCTGCGGCGAGGTGCCGGCGTACCACGCGTTGGGTTCATTTTCGTGGCAGGGCGTGAGCCAGAACGAGTGTTTGACGCTGCGCCCTTTTTCGCCCTCGGGAGCTTTCGGGAAGGCGGGCGGCTGCTTGGCTTCCTTCCACGATTTGCCGAAATCGGTTGATCGGAAAATCGTCGGGCCCAGATGCCCCGTCGAAGCCGTGGCCAGCAGCGTTCTCTTGTCGCGCGGGTCGAGCACCACGTGGTTAATGATGTGGCCCAGAAAATGCGGCCCGTTGATTTTCCATTTCTTGCGCGCGGCATCGCTCGTGAAAATCCATGCGCCCTTGCGCGTGGCCACGAATAACGCCACGCCCTTTGACTTCGCCGCTTTCTTGGCCTTCGCCATGATTCGCTCCCTGGAATCACATCTCGACCAGCCCGGCAAACCCGCCCACCCACATGCGCTTCATATCAAAGGGCATCTTCTTGCCCTGCATGGCCGCGCTCATGCGCGGGTCATTCATGACTTTGGCGTTGATCCTGTCGCGATCTGCGCGCGACTTATAGACGATGAACGCGAAGATAACGGTCTCATCTTTCTTGCACTTGAGCAGGTCGAGGTACGAGTTGCCGCAGCCCTCGGGCACTTTCAAATCGTCGCCGGTGCATTCTTTGTAATCCAGCGCGCCATGCTCGCGCCAGATTTTGCAGCCCAGGGTCGCCATGGCCTTGTAGGCCTTGAGGTTCTTCTTCTTGATCGCGATCAGGAATCCATCGACGTAGCTCATGCTTTCCCTCCAGCGGCGGGATCAGGACTTTGCCTGTTCGGCGGCGTCTTTGGCCGCACGTTTGGCGGCGTTCCTGGGCGCGCCTTCTTCTTCGGGCATGGGCGGGCCGATTTTGGCGTCGGCCGGAATGTTGCCCTTGCTGAAGGGCCAGAGCTTGCGGGTGAAATCCGGGTACTCCGCGCCGGTGATGCTCTTTTTCGGGCGCATGAACAGGAAAATCTGCACGGTGCCGAAAAGAATCAAAAGCACGCACAGGAACTGGCCCATGGTCATGTTGATCGCGGCCAGGAACGTGGCGGTCGCGCCGGCGCCGGCGTCTTTCGCAGGGTCAAGGCCGTGGTCGGGCTCGCGGATAAACTCAACGGGATAGCGCAGCACACCATAACCAATCAGCATCCAGGAACCCAGCACGCCGGGCCGCTTGCACCAGCGGCGCAGAACGTACATGAACACCAGCAGCGCAAAGCCCTCAAGCGCGAATTGCAGCAACTGGCTTGGGTAGCGGCCGTAAAACAGCGGTTCATACTTGGCCCAGATTTCGGGCTTCACGGGCAAGATCGACCAGTCGTCGGGCAGCTTGGTCACGTTCGGGTGGCCCTTGAGCCAGTCGTCTTCCATAGCCGCGCGCAGTCCGCGATAGCCGGGGCTGTCCGTGTCCGTGGGGAATTTCATGGCGTACCACGGCAGCTTGTCGGTGGCCATGACGGCCTTGCCGGCTTCGTCGGTGATGACGCGGCCATAGAGCTCGCCGTTGATGTAGTTGCCAAAGCGTACGGTGGTGATGCCGATGGGAACGACATGCACGCAGGCATCGCCCAGATTCCAGAACCACAGGCCGCGGATGCGCGCGTAAATGATTTCGGCGGTGATTACGCCTATCACGCCGCCGTGAAAACTCATGCCGCCCTTCCAGACCTGCAGGCCCTGCACAATGCGATCCATGAGCGGGCGGTTCATGGAATTGAGCACCAGGTCGTCGAACTCATAGAAAAACAGGTGGCCCATTCGGCCGCCAATGAACGTGCCCAAAACGCCCCAGATAATGATGTTGGTGCAGTCTTCAACGCTGACGCGCAGGTGGCCAATGCGCTGCAGCCAGCGCAGCACGAAATAGCCGATCGTGAAGGCCACCACGTACATCAGGCCATACCAGCGCAGCGCCAAAGGCCCCGCCACCTTGAAGATGACGGGATCCCAGTTGATGTGTTCAAGAGCTACGAGCAAGCGCGGCCTCACGAAAGCAAAGGGGCAATCTAGGGTTGCGAACGAATGTTGCAAGACAGGCGGCAAATGGGTAATGGCTCAAATCGAACCTTCCTCGGCCCCCGACGGGCAGCAAAGCAAAACGCCGAGACGCCGAGAGGCGGAGGACTGCAATTCAAAAAAGCGTTGGAAAGTTAGGTGAGAACAGCGCCTACGAACTTGCCTTGAAGCTGTTCTCGGCGCCTCTGCGTCTCGGCGTTTTGCTTTTTCTTGGTTCCGATTTCTCAAATTGAGCCATTACCCATTTGCCGGTGGTGTATCAGTTTGAATGAAAGAGCAGCGTGGCTGGCCGCGCCTGCGGCCAGCTTTTCTAGCGACGGGCGTCGCCAGCCACGGGTAGTCACCCCAAACTGGTGCACCACCCAGGCTCTTGCATGCGGGGGGTTACGGCCGGATACTGCCCGCGCGGGGGTAAAGGGGATTCCATGAAGTCCAAGGGCAAGAAACGTTCAGGCGCGAAGAAGCCTGTTTCCGTCAAGAAGGCCAGCCGTAAGACCGCTCCCAAGCGTCGAGCCGTCAAAGCCAAGGCCGCGCCGAAGCGTAAGACTGCCAAAGTGAAGTCTGCGCCCAGGAAGGCGGCCGCGAAACTTCCCGCCGGTGTGCTGGGCAAGTTCGACGTTGCCATCGTGGGCGGCGGGCCGGGCGGCAGCACCTTGGCCGCGCTTTTGATCAAACAGGGCAAGTCGGTTTGCATTGTGGAGCGCGACGAGTTTCCGCGCTTTCGCATCGGCGAGTCGCTGCTGCCGTTCTCGATGGACATTTTCGAGAAGTCGGGCGTGCTGCCGAAAATCCACAAGGCGGGTTTTATCGTCAAGCGCGGCGCGCGCTTTGTGATTGACGAATCGCTCGAAGAGGAATGCTTCTGGTTCAAGAACGGGCTGGACAAGGATCATCCTTACGCGTTTCAGGTGCAGCGCGCGCCCTTTGACAAGCTGCTGCTCGAACACGCGAAGTCGCTGGGCACCAAGGTGTTCCAGCCTCTGAACGCGACGGGCTTCAAGGCTCTCGCAGACAAGGCCGTGCTCAGCACGGCCAAGGGCGACATCCACGCGCAGATCGTCGCCGACGTTTCCGGCCGCTGGACGTTCATGAGCAGCAAGCAACAGCAGCGCAAGATTCATCCCACTCATCGCAAAGTCACGGCCTACAACCATTTCAAGGATGTCGTGCGCTGCGAGCAGGACCCGAGCAACATCATCATCGCGCGCTTGGGCGACACCAAGATGGGCTGGTTCTGGCTGATTCCGTTCGCCGATGGCACGACGAGTGTTGGCGTGGTGGCTGATTCCGAGTACTACAAACAGGCGGGACTCGACCCTGAAAAGTTCTTCTGGGCCAGCATCCAGCAAAGCCGCAGCATGGCGCCGCGCATGCGCGACGCGGTGGCGGTGGGGGAGTGGCGCCACGAAGCGGATTTCAGCTTCACGAGTGAGCGCCATGTGGCCGACCGCCTGATCAAGGTGGGCGATGCGGGCTGCTTCATTGACCCTGTGTTCTCGTCGGGCGTGTTCCTCAGCACCAAGGCCGCCGAACTCGCGGCCGAAGCCATTGCCGGAGCATTCAAGAGCAGAGATTTCAGCGAGCGCAGCTACCTGAAATACGAAGAGCTGATCCGCAAGGGCACCAACGTGTTCTGGGCGTTCATTGACGCGTTCTACAACCGCGATTTTCTCAAGCAGATGGTAACCTCACGCCGCCGCCCGCTGCTGCAAAGCAGCATCACCAGCCTGCTCGCCGGCGACATTTTCAACGAGAACAACGCGCTGATTACTTATCTAACCGGCAAAGAGGGAGCCTTCGCCGACGCCGAAATGAAAGCGCTGGTAGGTTAGGGGACTGTCCCCAAAGGGGACTGTCCCCGTCTCAACTAGTTACCCCAGACAATGGGGAAGTGACGGATCTATGCCAAGACAAGCGCGGCTAGATAGAGGCGGGCTCTGCTATCACGTTTTCAACCGTGGCAACGAGCGCCAGCAAGTCTTCACAAACGATCTGGAGTATGCGCACTTCATTCAGCTATTGCAGGGAGCCAAGAAACACCAGGCCATGCGGATTCTCGCGTTTTGCCTCATGCCCAATCACTTCCATTTATGTCTGTGGCCCCACGGCGACGGCAATCTCGGCAAGTTCATGCAATGGCTGATGACAACGCATGTATCGCATTTCAGAAAATCCAAGCCGGGCGTGGGTCATGTTTGGCAGGGCAGATTCAAAGCGTTCGCGACTCAGACCGGAGAGCACTTGTCGCGCGTGCTTCGATACATAGAGCGTAATCCGGTGCGTGCGAAACTTTGCGATGCTGCGGAGAACTGGCCCTGGTCAAGCGCTTTCACGCCGACGAAACTCCAGATTTCGGAATGGCCAATTCCAAGACCGGCCAATTGGATAGAAAGCTTGCGGATTGGTGAAAGTGAGACTGAACTTTCCTTGCTTCGCAATTGCCTGCTTCGCAGTTTGCCTCATGGCAACGAGGAGTGGATTGCGCGTGAAAGGCTTGGCGATTGAAATGCTTGTCTGGGGTATTTAGTTGAAGCGGGGACAGTCCCCTTTGGGGACAGTCCCCTAGCCTACGACCACTCTATTTCTTCCGCTGTCCTTGGCCTTGTAGAGCGCTTCGTCGGCGCGCTCGAGTGCCCGTTTCAGGTCTTCGGCCTGTTCATTCACGCGCACTTCCGTGCAGCCGATGCTGACGGTGAAGTGCAACTGCACGCCCAGGGCGCGCACTTCCACGGCGGCCAGGCCCTTGCGCAGGCGCTCGGCCACCACAGCCGCGCCTTCGCCGTCGGTCTCGACGAGCACGATGGCGAATTCTTCGCCGCCCAGCCGGCCCATGAAATCGAGCTTGCGCAGCAGCGGTTGCACGACGCCGGGCAGCTTCTTGAGCACTTCATCGCCCACGGCGTGGCCGTAGGTGTCGTTGATTCGCTTGAAGTGGTCGATGTCGAGCATCAGCAGCGAAAGCTTGTTGCCGTAGCGCCGCGCGCGGTCGATTTCGCGCTCCGCGGTTTCAGAGAAGTGCCGGCGGTTGGCCACGCCGGTCAGTACGTCTGTCGTTGCGCGCCGCTCCAGCTCAGCCTCCAGAGCGTACGCGCGCAGATGGCGCGCCTGCAGCAGGTAGCTCAGCAATGTCGCCAGCGCGAGCGATGGCACGAGGTAAATATTGAGCTGCCCGAAGCTGAACCACCCCTGGCTCGTGAGTGCCAGCAGCGCATTCGCCACGCCCAGCACGACGAGCCCGCCGTTGAGCGTCTGGCGCCACGAAGGCGTCACGGCCACCGCCGCGAACACCACCATGTTCAGGCCCGCCACGCCGTGAGCAAAGCCCTGCGGCAGCATGGCCAGCACCACCGAAACACCCACGCCCGCAATCAACGAGGCCAGCAGGTTGAGCATGTTCAGGCGCAGCGCGGCATCTTTTGCACGCGAGAAATAGTAGAGCGCAAGGAAAGCCGCGCTGGCCACCGCGCGCACAGGCAACGTGCGCGAGACCACGGAAAGATCGAGCAGCGCATCCGAGGCAAGAAACCCGAACATGAGCACCGCGCCGGCCAGGTAGGCCATGCGTGCAATCGGCATGCAGCGCTCATTCTGTAGAGCCGCAAACCGCCCGCGCAAAGTCTCATCAAAACGGGCGACAGTGATGGTGCGGTTTTCCACGCCCCCAAGTTTGCCAGCACCAGCGCGCGTGGGAAGCCCGTAAACGCGCGCGCTTTTGGGCGATTCTGTGAATGCAGGCACGCACGCTTGGCGCTATGATGGCCCTGTTTGAACCGGAGAAGCCCATGATTCGCCGCTTCGTACCGCTGGTGCTGCTGCTTGCGTGCGCGACACTTTCAGCGCAGGAGAAACCCACGGCGCTTTCGGTCGGCTATCCCAGCACCACGATCGCCTACATCGAAGGCGATGTCGCCCAGATGACCAAAACCCTCTCCGACCCTTCGCTGCTCAAGGGCCTGGGCATGAACCTGGAAGTTCCGGATTTCGGCAAGGAGCTGACCGAGCGCCTCGAAATCGAGCTGACCGATGCCGAGGTGCGCAAGCTTGTGGGCGGCATCCAGCGCGCCGCGTGGGGCCTGCTTGATATCGGTGTCGGCCGCCCGCGGCTCAAGATGCAGATAGTGCTGCGCCACGAGGATCCAGCACTGCTGGCCAACGCGCTCGCCCGCGCCAAAGAGCGCGGCTCAAGCAGCGTGCGCGACGAGCAGGAGTATGAGGGCGTCAAGATTTACGAAGTGGAACTGCCTGCGCGCGAAGTGGAAGTGGACCCCGAAGTCTGGGCGCCCGCCAACCCGATGGATGACTTCCTGGCCTTTGACGTGCTGTTCATCGCCGTGCACGGCAACCGCCACATCGTGGCCTCCACGGGCCTCAATCACGTCAAGGATGCGATCGACTTCCTGAGCTTTCCCGACGACGCCACGGATACGCTCGCGGGCAACAAGCGCTTCAAGGACGCGCTTGTGGAGTTCGACAACCCCACGGTGCTGGGCTTTGTGAACACCACGGCCCTGATCAACACCATCGAGCGCGTTTCGGGCGACAAGGGCAATTCACCGATCAACGAGTTCTTCGGCGGCATCATTCGTTTCACGGGCGAGTTGCTGGAGTACAAGCAGCTCAAGAGCATCGCCGCGGGCCTGTGGATTGACGAGGCCACGAACACGCTGCGCGCCGACGCGCGCGTGCAGTTCCACAACGAGCCCGCCATTTATTCCGCGATCAAGCTCAAGCCCGTGCCGCAGCCTTTGGCCGAGTTTGTGCCCGTGGACACCGTTTACGGCATGACCTACGGCATTGAGAAGCCGCGCGAACTTTACACGCGTGTGATGGAACTGCTGCGCTCGCGCGCCAAGGAAAGCGGCCAGCAGGAAGTGCTGCGCGAGCTTGACCGCTTCGAGGAAAAGGCCAGCGGCCAGGGCGTCAAGGTGGAGGAAATTCTCGACCAGCTCGCCAACGCGCAGGCGCTGCTGGTGCTGCCGCCGTCGCAATCGGACAAGCCGTCGCGCCGCTTCCGCAATGTGCAGGTGGTGGGCCTGTTCAAGTTGCGCAACGTCAAGGAAGCCGAAAAGTTTCTCTATGAGAAATTGCTGCGCACGAAGCTGGGTGAGCCGCTGCGCAAATCCGACCTCGACATCACCATGCTTGACGATGTTGAAATCCACCATCCGCCCGCCGCTGATGACGAAGACCCCATGGCCTTTGCCTTCGTCAACGATGTGTTCATTCTCGGCAACCTGCAGGGCATCAAGCGCGTGGTGCACGCGCGCAAGAGCGGCGCCACGCTCAGCACCATGGACGTTTACAATCAGGCGCGCGGCATGATCTGGGAGAAGTGCGGCTCCACCACCTACCTCAACATCGGCGCGACAATCGAGATGTCCGGCGGCGGAATGTCGCGCTACTACTATGAACGCGAGCAGCCCGCCACCGTGGACGCCACCAGCGAAGACGCGAACTCAACGCCCTATCTTGCGCGGTTCTTCCGCAACACCGTGATGGTCTGGGGAACGCAGGCGCGCGAAAACGAACTGGCGGTGCGGCTGTGCGTGGCGGGCTGGCCGAGCATGGATCGGTTCAAGGAACTCGCCGGCCACTTCCGTGATGTCGCGCGCAACAAGCAGGTGCGCAACGATTTCATCCAGATTCTCAATGGCGCCACTACGCACTTCGCGATCAAGGGCCAGGCCGCGCGCAGCGTTGAGGAAATCAGGCAGGGCGGCTATCTGCCCAAGGCCAAGGAGTTCCTCGACCCGTTCGGAGAGGAGGGCGAAAAACGCGCCTACGCCTTTGCCGAGGTCCCCAAGGATCTCGACATCCGCCAGGCGGTGCTTCTGGCCTATCAGGCCAAGCCGGGCCTGGGCGGCAAGCATCTGGCGGTGCTCTGGAACGGCTACATCGTCAAACTCTCGCCCAAAGAGCTCGAGCGCGCGCTGGCGCGCGCCAAGGAAGGCAGGCCCGTGGAAAGTTACCCGCACCTGCGCCCGCTCGTGGAAGCGCGCCCGCGCAACGCCCGAGAGGTGCCCAAGGTCAAGATGATGGAGGTCGAAGTCATCGACGACGACGGAACCGAGCGCAGCGTGGAAGCCTTCGAGGGCGACGCACTGGACGCCGAGCGCAAAATCGACGCACCCTACGAGGATGTGCCGGACGAACACAACGAAGGCCCTGACGACGAATAGCGGGCGGCAGGCAAACCACGGGGATCACAGGGGATGGAGCGGGAGCACAGGGAAAGCAACTACACTGAATGCAGCGAAGCAGTCATTGATAGAGGGCTGACGTGCGCGACGCTGGTTCACAAGAAGCTTGGGCCAGCAGGTTCTAATGAATCAGTGTATCGACATGCGATGATTGTTGAGTTGAGACGCGAAGGCTTGCAAGCGCAGGCTGAAGTAGAGGTGCCGGTTTACTACGACGGTGTCAGGCTGCCTGTTGCCTTTCGCGCTGACATTACCGTTGAGGGCTGTTTGCTTCTGGAGTTGAAGTCAGTAGAGGCAATCTCTGACCTACTTTTTGCGCAAACGAACAATTACTTGAACCTGCTCAAATTTCGGCGTGGTTTTTTCCTTAACTTCAACGTACGTCTTATGAAGTTGGGCATAAAGCGGGTATCCGTTGGGCCAGAGAAGGACAACTGATTTCCCCGCGTGCCCGTTGTTACCCCGTGTTCCCAGTGGTCTGCCTTGTGCGCCTATCGAACACATCTCTCACGGAGTCTCCGATGAACCGATACTTTGTTCTGGCTGCGCTGTTGGCGGCGGCACCGCTTTGCGCGGGCCTGCCGAAAAACGGCGATCTGCTGCCGCGCAACGACATCATTTTCTACGCCACCTCCGACCGGCCCGACACCGCCTATCGCCTCTTTGGCAAGAACGAAAAGGGCGAGTGGCGTCTCAAGGCCTGGCCCTATGAAATGATCGCCAAAGACGCCGCCAAGGAAGGCGCGGACCCCGAGCAGGAAAAGCAGCAGCGCGCGATCGCTGATTTCATGTTCGCCTCGCTCGATGCCACGGCCTCGATGGAAATGGGCCTGCTTGATGTCACGCTCGGCGGCGGCAAATTTCTGCTCGTGCTGCGCGCCAGGGAAGGCGCGGCCTTCAACGCGCGCCCCGACTTTCTCAAGGAGCTCGTGAAAGAAGAACTCAAGATCCGCGACATCGGCGTGGTCGTTTACGAAATCAAGAACGAGCGCAAGGCAGAAGGCCGCGAGCGCGGCATCGAAGTGCCCGGCTTCGATCGTTTCTACGTAGCCGCGATTGAGGGCGGGCTGGTAGTCACCAACTTCGAAAGCTCGATGCACGACGTGATCGAGCGCTTCGTGACCAGGGACTACAGCGAGAGCCTCTCTTCGCGCCCCGAGTTCGCCACCTGGCGCGACACGCGCAAGCCCCACGACCTCAGTTTCTTCATCGTTGGCAAGGAAATCCAGAAGGCCGTCGAGCGCATGCTGCCCGACGAAAAAATGGCCGGCGGCCACGATGTCTCCGGCGCCTACAACGAAGCCGACCGCTGGCTGCAACTGCGCGAGTACCAGAGCATCGTGGTTGATTTTGACTACGACGAAGCGCGCTCGGGCTTCGGCATCGACGCCAAGCTCACCACCAGGCGCAAAACGCGCCTGCTCGAACAGCTCGCCATTTCGCCCGCCGAGTTCAAACTTCTCAGGTATCTGCCCGCTGATGCCATGCTCAGCGCGGGCGTGCAGCTCGGCGACGCGGCCATGACCTGGGAGCGATTTGTTGAGTTCGCGCGCGACGGCGAAAAAATCGCCCACCGCGCCATGGACCGCAAAGAATCCCCGCTGCCTCCGCCCAAAGATGAACGCGAAAAGGACGAAACCGGCAACGCCCCCGATGGCGAAAAGCCAGGCGAAGTAGAAAAGACTCTCAAGGAGATCGACGAGCAGCTCGCCAAGTTCGGAACGAGCTTGAAAGAAGTGCTGGCCGCGCTCGGCAGCGAGGCCATCGGCCACGTCACGGCAGACACGGCCCGCGCGCTCAAGAATGGCGCGCGCGGCTTTGGCGATCTGCTCGAATATTCGCACATGGGGCTGATCATCGGCATCAAGGATGCCAAGTCGGCCAAGGCGGTGCTTGACAAGGTGCGCAACGGCGGCGACCCGAACAAGGACACGTTCACCACGGCAAGCCACGGCGGCTTTGAACTCAACGTCAACGCGCGCCAGGGTTGGGCCTATGTGCTGACCGCTGATGCCGTGTTGCTCACATTCACACGCCCGCAGCTTGAAGACGGCGCGGCCCACCTTGAAGCCGGCCTCAAGCGCATGATTGACGCCTCCAAGGCCACTTTCAGGGGCGACGCAAAGTTCCTGAGCCCCAGCTCGAAGTTCATCAATGTCAACGTCGGCGCCATGGTCGGGGCCTATTCGGAAATGAGCAATACGCTCGCCGAAAAACTCGACCGCTTCGCCGAGCCGCAGATGGATGACACCGCCACCTGGTTCAAGACCACCACCGTTTCCATGCGCACCGTCGAAGACACGATGAGTGTCGAAGTCGGCCTGCGCATCTGGGGCCTGCCCAATTTCATTGACGCCTTCGGCGGATTGGTCGGCAGCAGGCAAGGCTCGCCGCGCGACGCTTACCGCTACAGCCAGGGCACCCTGCGCGATGTTGGCAGCGCTCTGCAGAGCTATGTTGTGCGCAACTCCGGTCAGCCCACCATGGCAGGCCTGCTGAAAGCCGACGGCCTGCGCGCAGCGCACTTCCAGACGCCCTTTGACGCGCGCTGGCAGGGCGGCTACGAGCATCTGGCGTGGTTCGGGCTCAGTGAAATGCGCCCGGACAAAGACGGCAAGCTGCCCGAGTGGGTCAACAAAGACGCGGCTGCGCTCGTGGAGGCCAACGAGAAACTGGGCTTCAACTCATACACGCTTGTTGAAAGCAACGTGCGCGGCTGGGTGCAGGAACAGAAGGCCGGCTTCATCGTGCTGTATCAAACGGAAGCTCAAGCGTTTGGCGGCCATCTGGTGCTCTACGCCGACGGGCAGGTGGGCTGGCTCAGCGCCAAGGTGCTCAAGGATGCGCTCGCACTCAACGCCAAAGGCGAGGCAGTTCCCGGCGAAGACCGCTGGAGCAAGAGCGAGAAACGCAGTGAGAAACCGGCACCATCCAAAGGCGACCCCGACGATCCCTGGGCGCCGAAGTAAGCGTTCGAAGGTCAACCGAGGCCCGAAAGGGCCTCGGTTCATGAACGGCACAAATTCATTTCGTAGCGCCGGCATCTTGCCGGCTTCGCCGTGGGCATCCTGCCCACGGCTTGGACGGGTGCAGGATGCGCCCGTCGAGGCCGCCTGGAAGGCGGCGCTACGTGCGGCGTCGGGGTTGCCGCGCGGGGTTGGCTTGGGCTGTCGCATGGCGTTGTACAATGTGCGCACCGGAGATGATCGTGGCTGCGCTTTGGAAAACTGAGGCTCTTGCGGATGCTGACGCCGACCTGCTCGCGAATCTTTGCGCGGCTCAGGTCGTGCT
>JADLFN010000076.1 GCA_020845475.1 Planctomycetota bacterium | reverse complement strand
GTTCTTCAGGATGATCTGGATCAGCAACTCATCCGCCTGGGACAACATATAGATTTTCGCTTCCTTGGTTAATGCTTGCATCGCCAGGTTTCCCTGGGGCTCACGTCGGGGGGTGGCGGGAGAACTTACCCGTGGAGCCATTACAGCCTAAACAGGCCTCAAAGGCAAGCGCAGACAAAAGAAACAGAAAGCTACTTGATGGCCGCGAGCTGCTCCGAAAGAACCGCCTCGGTTGTAAGGCCGACGTTCGAATAGGCCACACGGCGGTCTTTGGCAGCAAGCACGACAAAAGGCAGCTTGTTCAGCGACAACGTTTTGCCCTTCTTGGTCTCAAAGAGACGGTTGAGATTCTGCGACAGCCTCGGGCTGCCATCCCCGCCCGGCGATCCATTGCTTTTGAAACAAGGATAGGTCAAGCCTTGGCGGGTCACAAAATCACGTGCAGCCGCTGGGTCATCGGAGACAAACGCAACGATTTCAACTTGTGGGTGTTTGAGGTGAAAAGCCTGCAATTCGCGAGCCTGCTTGATGCTGACGTCCTGCCAGGTTGAAAAACCGGCAACGAGCACCACTTTGTCTTTGTACTTTTCATCAGAGAGCCGGTGCTCTGATTCATCGAGCCCGCGCATTTCGAAATTCGGCAGGGTCTTGGCCGTGGCCGCCTGCGTTTCCACCGAAACCGCGAGCAGCGCAGTCAGCGCGAATACCGTCAACAGCGCCATTCCCAGGATTGTTCTCACCGCAGCCTCGTTTCTATTTCTTCAGGGCGCGAAAATTGACCGCCACTTCATACTTCGTGAACTTCAGGTCAAGCCGCCCGACCACAATATCGGGCCCATCATACAGCAGCCTCCAAGAGCCCTCTTTGAATGCGTCATTGACCGCGCTGGTGAAACCCTCGGTCACATGACCGCTTTCGCTTCCGAGAAGAGCGCGCAACACCTTACCGTCAGGCCCCAATTCGGCGCGCAAAGATACGTCCCTGTCGTCGGTGCGCAAGACACCGATGTCGCCCAGGTCCGTGAACTCCACCGTAAGTACCGCGTTGCCGCCCGAAATCACCTTGCCGCTTGGCGCGAGCGCAGCTCGTAACACATACGCAAGCGCATTGACCTGGTAGGCGCCGTTGACCTCGTTCACCAGCGCAGGGCGAGACATTGTGAGCACGTTTTCTGTGCGCGCGCCGGTTTCACGGAACATTGCATCCACGTGCGGGTTGTATTTTTCACCACCTGAAGCACAGCCGGCCAGCAACAAAGCAGCCAGAGCCCCGAGCGGCGACCAATAAAAGCGTACCTGGGGAATCATCCTGCGGACGATTCCACAGGATGAGCGAGTTCGTTGTTGCCGTTCATTCAATCTGCGAGAAATCATGCGCCCCTACAAAACGCGGGCGCCCAATGGGACGCCCGCATAAAACTGGCGGAGAGGGAGGGATTCGAACCCTCGGTACCCTTTCGGGTACACCTCCTTAGCAAGGAGGCGCGATCGGCCACTCTGCCACCTCTCCGCAGGCCGTGTTGCGCGGGTAACGGTATCGCGATAACCGGGGGTGTCAATCAGGTGCGAGCGGAATAGACTTACGCGCTTCGCAGAATGGCAGGACTTGGGCGAGAGCAACCCTACTGCCATTAGTCTTCGATCGTTGAGTCCGCGACCTCGCTTCCCGCCTGCGCGCCGCCGTAATTTCCAGCCGCCTTGCGCGCTTCCCATTCCTCGTGCGTGATCAGGATTTCGCGCTCTTTGCTGCCGCGCGCCGGGCCCAGAATCCCTGCCCGCTCCATTTGATACACGAGCGTCGTAGCCGCGTTGTAGCCGATGCGCAAAGCGCTGCGCAGGAACTGTGCGCTCCCGCGCCCCGTGGCCATGACTTGATCGACGGCGGCGGCGAATTTCTCGTCCAGTGGCGCGTCGCCCTCGGCGCCTGCCGGCGCATCTTCGCTTTCCGCCATGCGCAGCTTGGCCGGATCGATCACGTAATTCGGCTTGATCTGCCCGCGCATGTAACCCAGCAGGGCGTTGAGTTCTTCGTCCTTCATGAAGGCGCTCTGGATGCGCACGGCCTTCGCATCGCCGGGCTGGACCATCAACAGGTCTCCCTTGCCGAGCAGATCCTCTGCGCCAATCTGGTCCAGCACGACGCGGCTATCGGTGCCCGTGCCCACTTTCAGCGAGCAGCGCGAGGGAATGTTGGCCTTGATCATGCCGCTGAGCACGTCCGAGCGCGGCGACTGCGTAACCAGAATCAGGTGAATGCCCGCAGCGCGCGCTTTGGCGGCGATGCGGTTGATCATTTCATCGAGCTTGCTGTCGGCGCACACGATCATGAGGTCAGCGAGTTCATCGACCATCACGACGATATAGGGCAGATTCTCGTTGGCGTCGTTGGGATCGGCGCCCGCTGCGGTCAGTTTCTCGCGGCGCACAGTCTTTTTCAGGTCGTTGTACTCGGTGATTTTTTTGACGCCCGCGTACTTCAGCAGCGTGTAGCGGCGCTCCATTTCCGTGACGACCCACTCAAACACGCCCACCGCGCGGCGCGATTCATCGATCACCGGCGCAATCAGGTGCGGCGTGTGCGCATAGGGCATGAACTCGACCTGCTTGGGATCCACGAGCACCAGGCGCACATCCTTGGGCGAGCGCGCAAACAGCAGCGAGCCGAGCATCACGTTCTCTAACACCGACTTGCCCTGGCCCGTTGCGCCGCCCACAATCAGGTGCGGCATGTTGGCAAGATCGCGCACCACCACTTGACCGATCGAATCCTTGCCGAAGGCCATGGGCAATTCCATGGATTTGCGCGCCTTCTCGAACTCGGGCGACTCCAGAATCTCGCGGAAGCCCACGGTGTCGCGCAACCGGTTGGGCACTTCAAGTGCGATCGTGCCGCGCCCCGTGGCCATATCAATGCGCACCATGGGCACGCGCAGGTTGACCGCAAGATTGTTCTTGTAGCGGTCGAGCTTGCTCACGAGCACATCGGGCGGAATCTCGAGCTCGTAGGTGGTCACGGTCGGGCCGCGCGTGACGCCCACGATTTTGACATCAAGCTTGAAGTGGGCAAACGTCTGGCGTATCAGCTCCATGCACACTTTTTGCTCGTCGCGGTTGTTCTGCGCGTCGGGCTTCTTGTGTACTTGCAACAGATCCACCGTCGGCGGCGTGTAAGCCGCGACCTGTTCTTCAAAGGACTTCTCTTCGCCGCCTTCTTCTTTGACGGCCGGGCGGCGGTTTACGCGCTTCTTTGGCGCGGCCTCGGCGGCTGGTTCAACTTCTGTTTCTTCTTCTGTATCAACGGCGATGGCGGCATCTACCGGCGCGGCTTGGACAACCTCGGCTGCCTTTTCTTCTTCAGCGCCGCGCAGGAACAGGCGCGTCAGCCAGTTGCGCTTTTCTTCAGGCTCTTCGAGCAAGGGCTCGGGCGCGAACTCGATATCCATCGGGCCGGAGAGGTCGTTTTCATTGCCCAGTGGGTGCAGCAGGTCGCGAACGATGGGGTAGAACAGAACATCGGTGGCGAGCAGGAAACTGAGCAGGGCCACAAAACCCAGCACGAGATAAGTGCCGGTAAGGCCGAAGTTGGCGTCAAGCAGCGAGAAGATGCTCGCCCCCACTACGCCGCCGCGCGAGGGCATCAGGCCGCTTTCGCTGTAGCTGCCGCCAAAGAGGCTCGAGAACGTGAACACAAGCAGCACCGTGCCGAGCATACGCAGGGGCCAATCGGCGGCCTTGCGGCGGAAGAACACGAGCGTGGCATAAATGCCCAGCAGCGCGACCAGCAGGAATGTGCCCACACCCAGGAAGCGATAGCCGGTTTCCACCAGGATCGCGCCCACGCGGCCGCCGAGGTTGCGCACGGATTCATTGACGGGGTAAACGTTGCCCGCAACGTCGGCGGGGTCATAGGAAATAATGGCCAATACGCAAAAGGCGACCGCAAGCAACAGGCTCAAAGCGCAGCACTCTTGAACGACTTCGCGTTTGAAAATGGCCGAGATGCGGGGAAGGGTGGCATCGGTGATCCGCGCGCTGAGGGTTTTGCCTGCCATGAGTCGCTCCAAAGATGCACATGCGCGGCGGATGCAAACGCAGCCGCCAGAGGAGTTTCGGCAAAGCAGGGCGCTGCGCTTGAGGGAAACGTGCTTCGGGTTAAGGTAGGGAAGGAGGCAACCATGGCCGACAAGCCGCGCGTGAACCTGAAATTCGTCTACAACGTGTGCAACGACGTGGCGGCCATCAAGCGCTTTTACGGCGACCTGCTGGGCATGAAGATCGCGTCGTTCATGGACAAGCCGGAGTTCGGCTGGGTGAACATCGCCAGCGAGGGCTTCGAGTTCATGTTCTTCCGCGCCGAGGGCAAGTACATCGAGCCCACGGAGTTCGCGGGCCAACCCGGCGACGGCGGCGGGCCCAGGCAGGCGACATCATGGTCGGTGGCGATTCCCGAAGAAGACTTCCGCGCCACGTTCGAGCGCCTGCGCCAAGCCGGCATCAAGGCCATGACCAAGACCCCCACGTGGCGCCAGGACAGCTACTGGGGCTACACCGTGCTCGACCCCGCGGGCAACACCGTCGAGGTGTATTGCTTGGTCAAAGAAAGGCCGGCGAGCACAGAGTGGAAGGACTGAGCGGTCCTGCACATGCTCCTTTAGATAGTGGCATGGCTTGCCCAAGCCATGCTTCGGAAATGGTGCGAATCAGCGGGGCCAATCGCAAGAGCGGGGCAGGTGCATATGCGCCGGCCTTCACACAGATCTCTACCCACATCACCCATGTGAGCCTGCGGAGCAGGCGACGAAACATAGCGTGGGGCGGCAGCCCCACGATTGTTCGAACAGCCGATATGAGAGCCCGCAGAGCGGGCGGCGCATACGGTGCACGCGCCGCACGACAAGCGTCGCCCGCTCCGCGGGCTCTGGCAGGCAACGGGACTGCGATTCGATGGGCTTCCGCCCATCGCTATCCCACGTCGCCCGCTCCGCGGGCTATGTACTGAACGAATACACGTGCAAAGACAGGCGCTTGCGCACCGAGTCCTGAACATGCGCTGTTTTCCCAGCATTGGATTGCCCAATCCCGTGCGTCGCGGCCAAATGCCGCGACCGGCCGTTCGAACACCTGTACGGGCTTGGGGCGGGCAGGCTCACGCCTGGCATGGCCTAGGCAAGCCATGCCACAACCTATAGCAACCCTTGCAGTTGGCCTAGTCCTTCATCGCGTCTTCGAGTTTCTTTTCCGCCTCTTTCTTCTTTTCCTCGGCGGTCTTTTCCTTGGGCGGCTCGGGCTTCTTTTCTTCGGTGACGGGGCCTTCCTTCTTGGACTCGGGCTTGGTTTTGGGTGCTTTGCTCTTGCCTAGCCACAACGTTAGGTTGTCTTTCTCCAGCCCCAGAATGATCACCCAATGGGCCGTGCACCACACTGCACCCAGGTCGCGGTCGTTGTTTTTGCCGAGCGTGGCGGACTCATCGGTGGGCCGCGCCGTGAACGTGTTGTCGGGCATGCGCAGCATGGTGCACTCCTCGCGCTGCGTTTCCCAGAACGCCTCCCACGCCTTCGCGCCCTCTTTGCGGCAGGCGATAGCCGCGCCAAGCCAGTGCATCATCGGGCTGACGTGGCCGTCCTTGATCTTGCGCAGGTTGCCCAGCATGAAGCCGACCATGGGCTTGTAGTAAGCGTGATCGGTGCGGCCCAGCGCCGCAAACGCCGCCACCGCGCCGCCCGTGCGACCGACATCGCCCATGCCGACTTGCCCGGGCCGCGTTGAGTAGCCCACGCCGCCCTTGCCGCCGCCGCACTTCTGCACATAGTTCAGCGCTTTGTCGACCTTCGATTTGTCAACGTCAATGCCGCAGGCCTGTATGCCGCCCAGTGCCGAAAGGCAGTAATTGCTGACGATCTCGAGTTCCAGATAGTTCAGCGCATTAGGCCCGCCGGGGCCGTGGGCAAAGCCGCCTGTTTCCTCCATGTTCTTGAGGATGGTGTCGCGCACCCACGTCAGTTTTTCTTTCAGGCCGTTGACGGGGCTGAGCATCTGCACCTGCGCGAGGAACATGCCGCCGTAGCCCAGCCCCCAGTTGGTCTGGTTCCAGTTGCCGCCGCCGCTTTTGGGCATGCCCGGGAACTCGCGCTCAACGCCGATGTTCGCCATCACGAATTGCGCGGCTTTCTTCACGTTGGCCGAGTACGCGCCTTTCTCCGCAGTGCTGCCGCAGGCGATGAACGCCAGGCCGCACAGGCTGGTCATGCAAACTTTGCCGTTTTCAGCGGAGAGGTGGCATTCCCACGAGCCGTCGCCCTGCTGCTGTTTGGCGAGCCAGGCCAGCGCGTCTTCGACAATCTTGTCGCGCATCTTGCCGGCGGGGAAAGAAGCCGCTTCTTTGCCAAAGGCGGTGAGCGTGATTTCGAGGTCGCTGGCCTTGCCGCCGCGCTCAACGGTAATTTTCAGCTTGGCGTTCTTGGCAAGCGCTTCGGTGGTTTGAATCGCCTTGGCGAGATCGAGGTAGGCGTCGGCAAAGGGTTTGCCATTGGCGCCGGTCATGACATCGCCCTGGCGCAAACCACCTTTTTCACCGGGCCCGTCCTTGACCACGCTGCGAACTTCCAACTTCGAGCCATTAAGCGCGGCTTTGCCGCCGATGGGTCCAAGGTTGTAAAGGTCAGGTTCGCTTTGGGGAAAGCCCGGCGGCGTGCGCTGAGCTTGTGGCGCAGTCACAACGCAAGCGAGAGAGGCAATAAGCAGGCTGGCCGCCAGCAACGACAACAAGACGCGCATCCGCGTTCCTTTCGCAACGTCCCGAACATGGCAAATCGCGCGCCCAGCGCCATTGATGGTGAAGCTTATCGCACTTTCCTAACGCACGGAATAGCGCAACGACGAACCTGTCATGAACTTTGATTGAACTCCAATTCTGCGGCAAGTGCGTCCGCCAACCAGCGCAGCATTGCGTGCTCGGTGGCCTGCGCAAGCGTTGCCTTTAGAAGGATCTGCTTGATGCGGTCGTAGGTCGCCCGTGCCAGCGTCTTGTCGTTGCCGCGGGCATGGACGATGCCGAGAACTCCCTGACAAATGAGGGGTGTCTTGGATGCACTGTCCGGGTTTGTTTCCAGGTACTTTGACGCCTTGGTTGCGAGCGTTTCTGCGGCGAGGGAATCACCCTCCTTCAAGTGCAGCACCGCCATGCGGGCGCCCGCCATAGCCGCGAGCTTGGATTCGCCCATGGACTCTGCCAATTGCAGGGCGCGGATGAACTCCGCTCTTGCCTTCGCCAAGCGGCCTGTCTCAATGAGCAGGTCACCGAGTTCAATCATCACCCATCCGAGATAGCCTTCATCGCCCAGTTCCTCGAGTGTGCGCTTGGACTCCAGAAGCAGTGGCTCGGCTTCAGCCTTGCGGCCGAAATCCGAAAGCGCACTGCCATTGGCGTAAAGACCCATGGCCAGCAGTAGCTTTGCACCAAGCTTGCGGGCGATCGCGAGGGCTTCTTCGGCCTTCGCGATCGCTTCCTCGACACGCCCGAGGTCGCACAGTACCGTGCATTGATTGACGAGATTGATGCCGACCGAGTGCGGCACGCCGATCTCGCGCGCGAACGCCTCTGCTTCAAGATAGCTGGCAAGCGCTTTCGCGTGACGCCCTTCCTCGCGCTCGATGATGCCTCGGTTCCCGACAACGATCATCTGTGAGCGCAAATCGCCCAATTCGCGATTGAGCGCGAGCGCAGCTTCGGAACTGGCTTTCCAATCATCCATCAAGTTGAGCCATGAGTAGATGTTCGCAAGATGCGAGTAAGTTACGGCCAGCCGCGATTTGTCATTGCCCTTGAGCGCGATCTGGTGCGCGCGTTCGAGCTGAACTCGCGCCAGGGCCAGATGGCCGTGATCAGCCTGGATCATGCCCTGTTTGCTGCAAATCTCGCCCTCAAGGCGCTCGTCGCCCAGCTGTTGCACCAGCGAGGCTGCCGCATCGAGCGATTGATGGGTTTGCTCGCTTCGTCCGAGACGGTGATATTCGGATGCCAGTTGCATCAATGCGCGGGCCGCCAGATGCAGGCTGCCGACCGTTTTTGCACGCACGACGATGGACTCGTACATCGCGATGGCGGCGGTGTTGTTTCCCGTAACGCCGTCAATATCCGCCATGCGCAATTCAAGCTCAAGGCACAAGTCGGACATGCCGGCGACCTGCCGCGCGAGTCCCAGCGCCGCTGACGTTGCCGGGCCCGCCCTCCGCACGTCGCCGGCAAGTTCGAAACAGCGCGACGCGTCTGCGAGCAAAAGCGCGCGCTGAGAATCGTCGCCCGTCGAGAGTTCAGCCATGCGCCGAAGCGCCTCGGCTGCGGCCGGGTACTGGTGACTTCGCTTGAGCGACGCGACAGCTTCTTGCAGGTAGTGTTGCTGCCGGGCGCGCCATAAGGACTGTTGCGCGGGATCCTGCTGTACCTGGGCGGCGCGGGCGTGTTCCGCCAGTTCAAGGGCCGTCACCTCTCCGCGGCCCAGTGCCAGGCACTCCACGATTTCAATCACCATGCCGTGCAGCCGCGCCCGGGTAGTCGGGAGCTGCAGCTGGTAAGCTGCATCGCGCAGCATAGCGTGCCGGAAGAGATAGGCTGTTTCGGCGAACATGGGCGGTCATTGTTGTAGCGCAGGCCGCCCGCGGCAAGGCTTGCGTCCGGCACTTGGCTGCGTCACAATGGCGGCGCGTAGAATCCCGGCCTTCATGAGTGAACCCACCCGCTGACACGGCCGGAGAAGCCATGCGTTATCAAAGCCAGATTCTGTTTCTGCTGATCTGCTGCTTCACGATTTTCATGCTGGCCTGCGGCGGCGGTGACGGTCCACCCGGCGGCGGTGGAGGCGGCGGCGTGTTTGTGCGCGTTGACGTTGTACCGTTGAATGTGGGTGTACCGTTAGGCGGAAGTTATCAGTTCACGGCGACCGTCGTGAATTCCGCAAACCAGCAAGTGACGTGGGATGTTCAGGGCATTCCCGGGCAGGGCACCGTTGATTCGACGGGCCTTTACCAGGCACCCAGCGCCATGCCCGGAACGGGCGCGCTGGTCAAGGTGCGCGCAACGGCCGTGGTGGACCCCACCCAGTACGGTGAAGCCAACATCAACCTTTACTTTGCGCCGCCCCCGGGCCAATTCCCCATCGACTTGAACGTGGCTTCGCGCACGGGCTGGTTGAGCACGGCCGTTCCTGTTACGTCGGGTGTGCCGATGTCCAAGGGCCTGTGCAGCAGCGAGAACGTGCTGCGCGTGCAGACCGGCGCGGGCGTTGATGTGCCGGCGCAATTCCGCGTGCTTTCGCGCTGGAGCGACAACTCGATCCGCTGGGTGCTGATTGACTTCCTGGCGAACACCACGACAGGCGGCGTTTATCGCCTCAACACCGGTGGCAGCGGCAGCGCAACAGGCACGAACATGAGCGTCATCAACGGCGCTTCGTCGATTACCGTCTCAACGGGCGCACTCACTTTCACCGTGAGCAAGACCGCGTTTCGCCTGTTCGAAAGCGTCTTGATTGACCGCGATGGTGCGGGCGGCGTGAACGACGAATGTCTCGACACCGCAGCACTGCGTGGCGTTGTGGTCAACGATCTGGGCACCGATTACCTCATGAATCAGATTACCCCAGACAGCATCACCGTCGAGGAACAGGGCCCGTTGCGCACCTGCATCCGTGTTGAGGGCCGCCACCGCGCCACGCCCACGGGCGCTGACAGACTTCGATTCATCGTGCGCATCCACGCCTACAACGATCAGCCCTTTGTTCGCGTAGTTTACAGCTACAAGAACATGCAGAACCACGCCGCGACCAACAGCGGCGCGGCCAGCGAAGCCGCGCAACTGGCCAGTTATGTGCAAGCCGACTCGATTGCGCTGCAGTTGCCGATGAATTTTGGCGGCAGCCCGATCTGCATGTTCGTTGGCGATACGGGCACGCACCAGAACACGCTCACGGCGGTGCAAACTGCCACTCAGTTCCAGAACTACCTCGGCAGCTATGACGTGACTGACAGCGAGAACCTGCCCCAACCCGGTGCCTATGTGGTCGGCACGGGCGATGGCAGCGGTGACACTCTCACCAACGTCTGGCCCACGCAGGCGGACAACCAGATTGGTTACTCGATGAGCGGCGGCGTTATCACCGGCACGGGCGGCAAGGCGCCCGGCGCGATGCAGATGGCCTTCGGGTCTTCCGGCAACAATCTGCGCGTCACCGCCGCGATGCGCAACTTCTGGCAGGAGTACCCGCACGCACTGACGGCGCAGGGCAACGGCGTCTTGAAAATGGAATTCTGGCCGTCGCTCGCTTGGAAGCTTCAAGTATTCGAGGGCGTGATGAAAACGCACGAAGCCGCGCTTTCGTTTGAGCGACAGGCCGGCGTTCTTTCCGGCACAGCCAGTACGCTGGCGAACTTCCTTAACGATCCGCCCTTTGCGGTGTGCACGCCCTCGCACTACCGCGCGAGCCAGGCTTTTGGCCACATCGGGCGTACGAACTCAACGTTCACGAGCGTCAGCGCGTTCAACGCAGGCTATCAGGCCTACATTACGCCCTATCTTGCCGAAATGAGCCGCCACTTCACCGACTTGTTCAGTGATTTGACCGATGGCAACGGCAGCGCCATTGGCCACCAATATGGCTATTGGAACTTCGGCGACGCCAAGAACATCGACGGCAGCGGAGCCTGGGACAACCAGGATTACGGCGTTGGCCGCGCGTGCTTTGCCTGGTTTGCGGCCAGCGCCGCGCGCGAAATGCTCTACCTGGGCGACATGACCTCGCGCCACTTCCGCGATATCAACGTAATCCATTCTGATGTCGGTCGGCGTTACAACTACAGCGAGCCGGGCAATCCGGCCGTGTTCACCTACGGCGCTACACAGCAAACCAGCCAGCGCGGCAAGTCACGCGTCACGCCCAACAACAAACAGCACGACATGGGCAACTTCCATTTCGGCGCGCACAACTTTGAATCGCTCAAGGGCGAATTCCTGGGCGATCACTATCTGCTCTACGGCGACGGACTCTCGCTCGACGTCCTGGCGGAAGCCTATTCTTATGTGCGCGGCACCTGGAAGCGCCACTTCGATGCCAACTATGGCGGCGCGGACAACACGGCCACATGCCCGACGGTCTGGTTTGCCAATGCGCTTTATGTGGCCACGAGCTATTACGTCTGCACCGGCTCGGCCGATGCCAAGACGATGGCGCAGTACATTCTGGCGCGCATCCGCGTTCGCCAGACGAATGTCGAGCCCAACGATCCCAACGGGCAGGGCTTTGCAGACAACACCGGCAGCTTCCAGGCCTGGATGCTGGGCCACTTGACGCAGGCGCTTGAGTGGTATCGCTGGGTCATGGAGGATTCGAGCGTGGATTCCAACCTCGAAACCTGCATGAACTGGGCGCTGGGCGCCAACGCAAAGGTCTATCTCGGCAATCTGGCCACGCCGATCCCCGGGGCGTTTGCCGAGTATCCCAACGGCACGACAGACTTTGGCAGCGTCAACCTGATGTTGGGCGCAGGCTACACGGGCGCACTGCGCTTTTCCAATGACCCCCAATGGCGTGTGCGCTGCTCAAATCTGCTCACCCGCCAGACAACTGATCTGCAAGCCCAGACCGACGCGGCTATAGGCCATCGCACGTTTGCCCTGCGCTTCAGGGGTGGGCCTTCGATGCTGGCGTGCTTCGAGTAGCAGCACGGCCTCGTGTCATAACGTGCCGCGTTTTCAACGCGCGTTCAGTTCTCCGCTGTTTGTGCTGGAGGCTAGAGCCTCCAGCCATGGGCTGCTATAAACAATGATTCAACCGTGACGCGGCCAGTTGTCGCGTATCAAAGCAGTTCTGGAGTTGTGGATGACGCGACCGCCCGAGGTCAAATCACTTGTCGGCTACACGATTGGCAAGTGCGTATTGCAGCGCATCTGCGGCCGCGGCGCGATGGGCACCGTTTATCAAGGCATGCACACCGGCCTTGATATTGATGTCGCGGTCAAGGTGCTTCCTCCGCACTTGTCGAGCAACGCCAGCCTTGTTCAGCGCTTTCTCCGCGAGGCTAAACTCGCCGCGAAATTGAATCACGCCAACACGGTTCGCGTTTACGACGTAGGCGAAGAGTCGGGCTACTACTACCTGGTCATGGAATTCGTCAAGGGCAACGACGCCCTCGACCTGATTAAGACTCATGGCCCGCTTGATGCAGCCACGGTGGCGGACATCGGCACGGGCGCTGCCAAGGCGCTGGCCCACGCCCACGCCGAAGGCGTGGTGCATCGCGACATCAAGCCCGCGAACCTGATGCTGCCGGAAACAGGCGGCGTGAAAGTAGCAGACTTCGGCCTTGCGCGCGCGACGGCAAGCGACAGCGGCCTTACCATGACCGGCGCGATCATGGGCACGCCCGATTACATGGCGCCCGAACAGGCGCAGGGCAAGCAGGCCGGCGCCACCGCCGACGCTTACAGCCTGGGCGGCACGCTGTTTCACCTGTTCGTGGGACGGCCTCCGTTTTCAGCCAGCACGCCCATGGCTGTGGCATTGCAGCACGTTACAAGTCGCATCACCGTGCCGCAGGAGCGTCTGAAAACTCCCGCCGATCGCGCCCTGGCCCAGATCATCCACGAGCTGACCGAGAAGGAGCCCGAATCCCGGCTCGTCGATATGCACGTAGTCGCAGAGCGTCTTTCCGGCATCGCGCGCATGAGCCGCAACACCACGCAAAAACTGATGAGCGAAGGCGCGACCTTGTTTGCCACAGCCGGCTTCCGCATCGACACGCGGGCGATCGAGAAAGCCAAGGTTGACGCGATCAACGAAATGCACGCCATGCAGGAGACGTTGGACGGCGGGTCGCAGGCTCCCACGATGCCGCCGTCGCGTCCGCTGCCCAAACCTGCCACCAAGCCGCCCACGCAAGCCAACCCCATGCTCGATGAACTGCGCAAGGTCGGCGCTGAAGTTCGCAGCAAAGTTACGCAGATATCAGAAGGGCCGGCGGCGGGCATCACGCAGGATCTCGCTGATCTCACACCGGAATTGGTGCGCGAGGCCAAGGCGCGTGCGCGCCGCAGTTCCGGCGCCATTCCGGCCCTGCCGCCGGGACTGGGCGAAACAGGCCGTGCTCCTTCGGGCCGCCAACAGCCAATTGCCGACAAGCCCAGCGAAAGGCCCGGCAGTGTGCGCCGCTCGTCAGGCAGCCTGCCGCCCATCGGCGACGAGTTGCCCGGCAGCGCGTCTCGGCGCAGCAAAGTTGCGGCGGGCTCCGACGCGGAGGATCACGGCTGGGAAGAATACTCTGCCAAGTCATTCCCCACTCTGGATCGACCCCAGGGCGGCTCGACGGCCAAAGGCCCAGACGCTATTGCCGCGCCGTGGGACAACAAGCCCAACCCTTCGGCCTCCGGGGCCACGCGCGTGTTTGACGGGCCTCCGCAGCGCTACACACCCAAGAAACGCAGTTCAAGCAGCGGCGCTGGCGTTCTCATCGTGCTGTTGCTGCTGGGCGGCGTGGGCGTGGGCGTCTGGTACAAGTTCTTCCGCAAAGGCGCTGATGGCGCCGACGGCGGCCAGGGTTCCGTTGCCGCCGTTGCACTCACGGTCAATGACATCGCCGCTCACAAGGACGGAACCGGGGTGCTGGCCGTGGCCGCGCTCTCTGACGGTAAAAGCATGCTGACCTCGGGCCTCGACGGCAGCGTGCACCTGTGGCGCGCGCCCTTTGACAAACCAGCGGCCTCGAACAGCAGCGGCAGCTACCAGATTCGGATCATGGCGCCGGACCAGGAGAACGGCAGCAATTTCGCCGCCCTGACGTCCAACCAGCGCGTGCTGCTGGTGGACAACGAAAAGCTGACCCACACCGAGCTCTTCAAAGCCGACAAACTGACTACCTTGCACTGGCCGCGCGGCGGCCAGGTTGTGGCCGGCGACGCGCTGGGGAAACTGTGGCGTTCTACCGTTCCCGGAAAACTGGTCTCTAAGAAAAACGCCCGCATCAACGCGCTGGCTTCGCGCCGCGACGAGTTATACGTGGCGACGGCCGGTGGCGAAGTGTTGATCCTGGACGTAACCACCCTCAATGAAACCCGCAGTTACAACCTCTCCGAAGGTTCCGTTGAGGCCGTGGCGGCCTCGGACAAAGGCGTATTCGTGATCGTCGCGGGGCAGTTGCGACCGCTGGTAATCAACGGCCTTGGTGCGGCCCAGGTTGCGGTCGAAGGCAACTGGCTCACATTTACCGGCGATGGCGCGTTGCTGGTTGTTCTTTCCGGCGGGGCCATCACCTACGTGGATCCCGCAAGCTTGAAAGTCGTCGGGTCTCTGCCGCTGCCTGCGGGCGCCACGCTTTCTGCGCTGGGCCCGGCACCGGGCAACCTTGGCGTCGCGGCCGGTACGGCTCGCGGTCGCGTGCTGCACTTCACGGGCAAATAGCTCCCCGTTGCGCAAGGCCGACCATGCCCGAACTGTTCGGCAACCCTGAAAAGCCGGTGGAAACGCGCCACTTGCCATTGGCTGAGAGGCTCCGCCCCCAAAGCTTGCAGGATTTCGCCGGCCAGCAGCACTTGGTGGGCGAACAGGGATCTCTCGCGCGCGCCGACGCGCCGTTGCGCAACATGATTCTCTGGGGCCCGCCCGGCAGTGGCAAAACCACGCTTGCCCGCCTGCTTGCCCTGCGCAGCAAACTCCATTTCGACACGCTCTCGGCCACCAGTGCCGGCGTCAAAGACGTGCGAGAAGTCGTCGAGCGCGCCGCGCTGCGGCGCCGCCACTCGGGCGCGGGCACGGTCGTGTTCATCGACGAGATTCACCGCTTCAACAAGGCGCAGCAGGACGCGCTGTTGCATGCCAGCGAGAACGGCACCATCGTGCTGATCGGCGCCACCACCGAGAACCCGAGTTTTGAGGTCAACTCCGCGCTGCTTTCCCGCTGCGTCGTGCATGTGCTCAAACCGCTTGATCCAGCCGCGCTCGGAAAACTGATCGATCGCGCGCTCTCCGAGCCCGAGCTGGGCCTGGGTGTGGGCGGCGCGAATCTCGCGCCGCAGGCGCGCGAGCTCCTGCTGGAAGACGCGGGCGGCGACGCCCGACGGATGCTCTCGGTGCTTGAGATCGCCGCAGATTTTGTGGCAGGCGCACCGACTGAAAGCCGCACCATCGACCACGAACACGTAAAGCGCGCTTTGGGCCGGCGTGTGCTGCGCCACGACAAGAAAGGCGAATCGCACTACGACCTTGCAAGCGCGATGATCAAGAGCGTGCGCGGCTCCGACCCTGACGCCGCGATTTACTACGCCATGCGCATGCTTGAAGGCGGCGAAGACGTGAACTTTGTGATGCGCCGTCTGGCCATTCTGGCCAGTGAGGACATCGGCAACGCCGATCCCAGTGCGCTTTCGCTGGTGGCGGCCGCGATCGCGGTCGTGAACCAGATTGGCATGCCCGAGGCCCGTTACACCGTGTGCCAACTGGCCGCCTATCTGGCGATTGCGCCCAAGTCCAATGCCGCCGCAACGGCCATGGGCAAGGCCGCGGAAATCATCGCCAGAACCGGTGAACTGCCCGTGCCGTTGAAGCTGCGTAACGCGCCGACCTCACTCATGAAAGACCTCGGCTACAGCAAGAACTATGTTTACGCCCACGATGCGCCCGATGCGTTTTCCGCCGAGCATTACCTGCCTGACCAGATTCAGGGCGAACGTTTTTACGAGCCCACCGAGCGTGGCTACGAAGCGAGACTGAAGGAGCGCCTCGAGGCGTTGCGCAGAAAAGTGGCAGCGGGGCAAAAGCAAAGCCCCAAGGGCGAGCGCAGCGCCTGATGCGTGTCAAAGTTTGGCGAATTCCGCCCACAGTTCGTGGCCCTGCCGCCGCTCGATGCTGTGCGTGCTCACTTCAAGACTGCGAATCTTGAACAGCGGCGAAAACACACGCAGCACGTCCTCGCGATTAGCGTCAAAGGGTGGCCCGCCTTCGCGCCCGTGGTTGTAGAAACAGCCAACCAGGATTCCGCCGGGCTTGAGAATTGCGTGGCACATCGTCGCGTATTCATGCCTGCGTTCGCGTGCAATGGCCACGAAGCTCGTGTACTCGTAAACGTAGTCAAAGCCGCCGCGTTCTGTTGCGGGCAGCTCAAAGAAATCAGCTTGCACCAGTTTCAGGCGCCCGCCCTTGTGCAGGGGCAGAGTGCGCTCCTTGCCGCGCGCAATGGCGAGTTCGGCAAAGTCATAGCCCACTGCGTCAAACCCGTGCTCGGCAAACGCAAGCGCGTCGTGGCCGTAGCCGCAACCCAGGACGGCCACCCGACCCGGCAGCGGCCTGGCGCTTTGCAGCCAGTGAACCAGTGGCGGCGCTGCGCGTCCGAGCACCCAGCGCGGCTCCCCGGGTTCGTGGTAAATGGAGTTCCAGTAATGCGGCTGGTCAATTTCATCGGGCATACAATCTCCGGTTCGGCACGATAACATGGTTACGTGCAGCCTTTGCCCACCGATCAGTTGCTGAGCATTGCCGAGCGCTACAACGCGCAGATCTCGCCGCTGCAGGTGCTGATTTACATCCCGACCTTGCTGGTTTTCGTCATGCTGATCCGTGGTACGCGCCAGGACACAAGCCGCGGCGTCATGCTGCTGCTCGCTGCGGAGTGGGGCATAGTGGGCGTTCTGTTCTTCCTGCTGCACATGGCCCGGTCCCATCCCCTGGGCTATGTATGCGCGGTCTTTTACATCGGCACGGCAGTGTTCTATGCGGCATCGGCGGCGCGCGCCTTTCCGCCACAGTTTCACTGGAAGCCCGATGGCCAGAGCTGGCTCTCGGTCTGCGTGGTGGCCTTTGGCGTGTTCGCCTACCCGGCATTGAGTTGGCTGCTGGGCCGTGGCTTTCCAGCCACGACAACCTACAGCCTCGGGCCGGGGTCGGTCGCGATATTCACGATGGGTGTGGCGCTGGCCGCGCGCCCGGCTCCTCGGCTGTGGATGGTGCTTCCGCCGCTGATCTGGACCATGACGGCGCCTTTTTCAATCTGGCTCTGGGGCCTTTACGAAGACTTCGCCCTGACAGGCATAGGAGTCATCGGCATCGCCGGAGTTCTGACGTGGCGCTGGAAACTCGAAGGCATGCAGGTCAAGGACACCGTGCGCTTTGACTTCTAGAGCGCGCATTGGGTGTGCAATGCCCATCGTTCTACTTCAGGCGGTGCTTGTTGCAGGCATAAAGATCGGCCTTCACCTGCTGCATCAGGTCTAGCAGAGCGCGTGAGCCGGGAGCTTCCGCGAGCGCCTGGTACAGTTCGTCGCGGGCTTTTTTGAGCAGCTCGGCGGCATCGCGCTGCTTGGCGCTCCATTCCGGGTGGTTGGGCACTACGGCGTCCATCAGGTCGCGCGCCTGTTTATACAGCGTCTGCGCGGCAGTCACGCGCTTGCGCGCCGCTTCCGGCAGATCGGAGAACTCATCCTCGCGAATCTCTGCGCCTTTGGGCGAGCGCGGCGGCTCACGAACTTCATCGCTGGCGGGTTGCGCGGGCAGGTCGGCGGGCGCCTTGTAAACCGCGGGCGGCATCCCCGCATCGTAGCGGCGGTCGAGCACGAGCGAGGCCAGCGGGTCGCGCGGCACGTCTTCCACCTGTTCGCCGGTCAGTTGCGAGCGGCCGAATGCCTGTTCAATTGAAGTAGGCTTGGAAAGCTGCAACACCGGCGCCACTGGCGGGCTGGCCGTGTTCAGCAGCACCGGCGCGCCGGAACTCACGGCCACGCTTTCACCTTCGCCGTCGCTCTTGCGCGCAGCAAGCGCCAGCGCCACCTGGCCCAACATGCCCAGCACACCCAGTGCAATCAGCAAGTTGCGCACAAGCGCTATGGGCCGTTGGCGCTGCGCGCGCTTTTGCTGCTGGATGAGGTTGAAAACCTGGTTAGCCATAGTTCGCATTCCGTACTGCGCTTTCTGCGCCGATCGGCCTACACCTGAAGCGCGTAAACGGCCACGCCGCCTTCGCGCCCTACGGTTACCATCATCTTGCCATCGGGCGAAAAGCATACACCCGTCACGCCTTTGGGGTGGTCGGAGAACGTGGCCACTTCTTCCCAGTCAGGCAGCGATCGCAGCACCAGAATCTTGTCCTCGCCTGCGCTCGCGACAAGTTTGCCATCATGCGAAAAGGCAATCGACCAGATCAGGCTCGAATGATTGCGCACTTTCAAAGTGCGGTCAAAACCCGGCAATTCATAGACGCGAATCGTCGTGTCGTCGCTGCCCGTGAGCAGATAGCGCCCCTCAGGCGAGAACGAGAGGCTGGTAATCGTGCCGCGATGGCCCTTGAGTTCAACGAGCGTTTCACCGCGCATCAGATCCCAGACCACCACACTCTGGTTCAACGTGCCGCTGGCCAGAAGAAGGCCGTCTGGTGAAAATGAAAGCGCGGCAATGCCGCCGCCGCGAACCTCTGTAACGGGTTCAAAAGTGAACGCGTCCCACAACACTGCAAGCTGGTCTGCGCCGCTGCTGGCCAGGAAATTGCCATCGGGCGAGAAACGCACCGCAATCACGGGTTGTTCGTGGCCGCGAATCACCGTGAGTTCGCGCCAGTTGCGCGTGTCCCAGATGCGCACCGTTGAATCGCCGCTGCCCGTGGCGAGCATCAGGCCGTTGGGGCTGTAATGCAGCGACTTCACCCACTGTTTGTGCCCTGCAAGTGAAACCACGCGCTTGAGCCTGCGCGCATCCCAGATTTGCGTCGTGGAATCATCTCCCGCGGTCGCAAAAGTCTGGCCGTCCGGCGAAAACGCCACTGAGTGCAGCCGGCCCTGCTTGCTGTCCATCAACTTCACGCGCAGCCAGCGGCCCTTCTTTCCATCCACCGCGCTGTCCACGGCCGCAAACACGGGCGCGGCCTGCGGCTGCGACTGCGAATCGGCCTTCGTCTGGCCCGCGTTGTGCAACGCGGTGCGCATGTCGGCGGCGCTGCCATAGCGCGCGTCGGCGCGGTACTTCAGGCCGCGGTCGGTGAAGGCATCGACCCACGGTGGCAATTCAGGGCGCAGAACGCTGGGCGGGTCGTAGCTGCCTACCGGCAGCAAGCCCGTCAGCATTTCGTAGAAAATCACCGCGCAGGCGTAAATGTCGGCGCGCGCATCTACACGGGCCGCGTCTTTGGCTTGCTCGGGCGCCATGTAGCCGGTGGTGCCCATGGCCACTTCGGTCATGGTTGCATTGCTGACTTCAAAGTTCTTGGCAATGCCGAAATCCAGGATCTTCACCTGGAAATCGGGAGACTTGAAATCGCCGTAGAACATCACGTTCTCCGGCTTGATGTCACGGTGCACGGTCACCTGGTGCGCGGCTTCGAGCGCGTCAAGCATGCGCGTCAGGATCGAGGTTGCATGTTCCAGTGGAATGGGCGTGCCGGCGTTGTCGCTTTCTGTGATCAGCTTGCGCAGCACCGTGCCGGGAAAAAACTCCATGGCAATGTGCCAGCGCTTGTTCCATTCAAAGATGTCGTGCGTGGCAATGATGCCGGGATGGCGGATCTTGCGCGCAATGCGGCCTTCACTTTTGAAGCGCTCAACGAGGTCCTCGTTGTCAATCAACTGCGGGTTGATGACCTTGAGGCAGCAGGGCTCATCGTCGTTGTTGCCGTCGCGGCACAGCAACACCGTGCCCATCCCGCCGCGGCCCAGCTCACGCTCGACGCGGTAACGGTTAAGCACGACTGTGCCCGGATCATAGCTGACGTTGGCCGCGACCAGCGCCGCTTTTCCGCCGTCCTTGAGGCCCAGTTCATCGGTTTTCGTGTGCGGCTTTTGCGCGTCGGCCGCAAGTCCCGCGCCGCAGTTGATGCAGTACTTGGCCTTCTCCGAATTCTCGGTCTTGCAGACGGGGCACTCAATGATTCCGGTGTCGGGCATGGCGGGATTATAGAACGCATCACGCCATTGCGCATTTAGCTGCGTCCATTATTCTTGGACCTTAGAGGTCCATGAATGGCGACGGTGCTGGTTCGTTACTCCCTGCTCAAGCTGCACGAGCCCTTCCGCATTCCCGACGACTTGCCCGTCAAAGTCGGCGACATGGTGGTGCTGCGCACCAAACGCGGCACCGAAATGGGCCAGGTGAAATCTCTGCCCCAGGAACGCAGGCTCAAGCCCGAAGAGTCCATCGCCGGCGAAGTGCTGCGCAAAAGCACGCTCGATGACGCGGCCAAGGCGCGCGAACTCAAATTCCAGGACGTCAAGCCCCTCATCAAGCAATGCCGCGTGCTGGCCAAACAGCACAAGCTGCCCATGCGCGTGATCGCGGCCGAGCGAATGCTGGGCGGCGAAAAGCTTGTCGTTTACTTTGAGAGTGAAGACCGCATCGACTTCCGCGAACTCGTCAAAGATGTCACGCGCGACCTCAATGCGCGCGTTGAACTGCGTCAAGTGGGTGCACGCGATGCCGCACGACTGACCGGTGACGTTGGCGTCTGCGGTCAGGAACTCTGCTGCGTCAGCTACATCGTCGATTTCGTGCCGGTCTCGATGAAGATGGCCAAGAACCAGCGCACGAGCCTGGACCCCAACAAAATTTCAGGCATGTGCGGCCGCCTGAAATGCTGCCTGAAGTACGAAGACGACCTCTATTCGGAACTGCAGAAATCCGTGCCGCTTGAAGGCCAGCCCTGCAAGTGCGAGGGCCATGACTGCACGGCCTGCAGCGTGGATATTCTGGGCCAGAAGGTCACGGTCGATTTCGGCGATGGCAAGCGCGAGCTGCGCGACATCAAGGAAATCCAGTACGACCCGAGCTGGACCGAAAAGGACGTGCGCCGTTACCAGAAAGAAGTCTGGGCCAAGCGCGAGGAAGAACGCCAAAAGCGCATCGCCGCCGGCGAACGCCGCGCCAAGGAGCGCACGGAATCGCGCGAGCGCCGCCAACAGCAGCAGCAGTCCGGCAACCCGCAGCGCCGCGCCGCCGACACGCGCCACAGCGTCACGCGCACCGGCGCGCCCAACGATCCGTCACTGGTCGCGCCGCGCGATAACTCGAGCGCACAGCCGGCCGCCACAGCTGAACTGGCGCAAAACCAGGCGGAGGCGTCGCCCGCACAAGTACCTCAGGCGCAAGTTATCGAACAGCGCGATGCGGAAGTTCCGGCGTCGAGCCAATCCGGCCCGCTGGCGCAAGTGGATCCCGCTCTTGATGCGAGCGAATCCGCGCTGCTGCCGTCCGTGCCGCCGCCGATTGATGAACCGGAAAAACCCATCGTCTCCGAAAGCGGCCGAATGCCGCCGCCCGACGACCCTGCGCCCCCACCAGACAAGCCGGCCGAATAACGACCGCGTTGCTGTCCCTTGCGAACTCTTTTCGCTTGCCCGATACTGCGTGTCGCCATGGAAATCGCTCGAAGAGTCTTCATTGGGATCAATAATCGGGTGAATGCGACGTCGAAAGTACTGGTGTTTGTGCTGCTTGGTGTGGCAACGGGTTTCAGTTGCATGTTTGCCTTGAGTTGTAGCGCAGGTAGCAGCCCGAACACTCCGGCGGAAAGCGGCGGTCAAAAAAACAAACGAAGCAGATCGAAACCTGACTTCTCTACGCCGCAAAACGCGATGCGCACGTTCTCCGAGGCCTTTGAGGTAATGGACGCGGAGGGGATTGTTGAATGTATGCCGAAGAAGATACGCGACGAAAAGGGTGAGCGTTACCGGAAGTTTTACGCAAGGCTTAAGGAAGCGGGTGGCTATTTTCGGGTCGAATTTAAGGGCGAGGACATTCACATTGACGGCGACTTCGGAAGAGTCGCTGGCATTATGCGCTACAAGAAGGATAGGAACACCGACGAAGAGGTCAGTACAACCGAGTTCGTGCTCTTTCTCGAAAATGGACAATGGCGTGTTAACTACTAGGTGCGTCAGCACTGGAATGAGCTAAACCACAGTTGTATCCCGCACAATGGCTGACGAAAACACACCCATCTACATCACCACCCCGCTGTATTACGTGAACGATGAGCTTCACATCGGCCACGCAACGACGACCATTTACGCCGATTCACTGGCGCGTTTCTGGCGCGCGGCCGGTCATCCCGTTCTATTCCTCACCGGCAGCGACGAGCACGGCCAGAAAATCTTCAAGGCCGCTCAGGAAAAGGGCACCGATCCCAAGAGCTTCGCCGACAACATCGTGGGCAAGATCTTCGAACTCTGGGAAAAGCTCGACATCACCTACGACATCTTCATCCGCACCACCGACGATTTCCACGAACGCACGGTGCAGGAGTTCTTCCGCCGCGCCAAAGAGCGCGGCTACGTTTACAAGGGCATCTTCAAGAGTCTCTATTGTGTGGGCTGCGAGACCTACAAGACGGAAAAAGACCTCGTCAATGGCCGCTGCCCCGATCACCCCAACCTCAAGCTCGAGCAGCTTGAGGAGGAGAACTGGTTCTTCAAGCTCTCGGCCTTTACCGAGAAGCTGACTCAGCTCATCAACGACGGCACAAACCGCATCATCCCCTCAAGCCGCGCCAATGAAGTGCTGGGCAAGCTGCGCGAGGGCCTGAGCGACGTTTCAATTTCACGCACCAAGTTTGACTGGGGCGTGCGCATGCCCGGCGATGAAGCGCATGTCATCTGGGTGTGGTTTGATGCGCTGATCAACTACATCTCGGGCCTGGGCTGGCCGAGCGCCCATGGCCTGCCGTCGCGCGAAATCGAAGGCCGCGCGCGCCATGAATCGCCCACGCCCGCCGGTTTTGCGCCCTTCCCCCACTGGTGGCCGCACAGCGTGCACCTCGTGGGCAAGGAGATTCTCTGGCACCACAGCGTGGTGTGGTGGTCGATGCTGATGGGCGCGGGCATTGAGCCGCCGCGCCGCGTGTTCGCGCACGCGTGGTGGACGGTTGAAGGCCAGAAGATGAGCAAGACCATCGGCAACGTGATCCGGCCGCTTGAGTACGTCGAGAAATACGGGCGCGATGCGCTGCGTTATTACGTGCTCAAGGCCGGCCCCAACAAGGAAGACGCCGATTGGCGCGCCGCCGATTTCATCACCAAGTACAACTCCGACCTCGCCAACGGCCTGGGCAACCTCGTCAACCGCGCGCTGAACATGCTGCACAAGTATTTCGAAGGCCGAGTTCCCGCCGAGACCAGCTTCGCCGAAGCCGCGCTTGAAGGTTCGCGCCAGGGTTTGATCACGCTCGTCAACGGACTTGAGCGCAAGCTGCTCGAGCGCGTGGCAGCCTTTGACATCAGCGATGCACTGGAGGCGATCTGGGAAATCATCCGCAAGGCCAACCAGTTCGTGGACGAAAGCAAACCCTTCAAGCTGGCCAAGGATCCCACGCGGGCCAAGGACCTTGCGGCATCCATGTATGCGTGCTGCGAAGTGTGCCGCGTTCTGGGATGCGCCATTGAACCCTTCCTGCCGGATACCGCGCGGCGCATCCGTGAACAGTTGGGCATCAAAGAGGGCGCATCGCTGCTTGACGGCGTGGGCCTGACGCAGATGATCGCCAAACTGGATGGCCAGCCCAAACAGGCCAGCAAGCAGGCATCGCAGGTGCTGTTGCACGATTCATTGCGCTGGGGATTGCTCAAAGCCATGCACGAGGTGGGCAAGCCCGAGCCGTTGTTCGCACGCATCGAGACAGCGTAAAGCATGCCCGACGAAACCGAAAAGCCGCAGGCAGACGACGGCCCCGTGGACTTCGAAGCCGCGCTGCTTGCAATCAAGCGCAAGGATCCGCGCTACTCCATTGATGCCTACAAATTCGCCTTTGAAGGGCTGGAGTTCACGCTCAAGAAATACCTGAAGCTCCAGGCGCCGCGCCATGTAACAGGCCCGGAGTTGTGCGAGGGCATGCGGCGGCTGGCGCTCAAACAGTTCGGGCTGATGGCTTACGACGTATGGAAGAAGTGGGGCATTCACTGCACACAGGATCTCGGGCAGATCATCTTCAACCTGGTGAACGCAAACCTGCTGCGCGCAACTGAAGAAGACAAGCTCGAAGACTTCAAGGATTGCTTTGACCTCAAGAAGGGCCTGGTCGAAAGTTTCTCCTTCGACGAAGAAGAATAATTACCCCAGCAGCGCCCTCATGACGCGTTCGACGTTCTCTTCGAGCGGCTCGCGCGTGTCGATCCGCAGCACGTTCAGGCCTTCTTCGTCCCCCACCGGTTCAAAGTTGCGCCGCGCCTGATCGAGCAGATCAGCCGTCGCGTCACTGACGCGGCTTGGATCGAGCTCGCGCTTCTTCATGCGCTCGCGCACGACTTCATCGGGCGCGTCGCACAGCACAAACGTGAAGGCACCGCCGGCCGGCTTTGCGTTTTCCGCCATTGCTGCGCGCTCAGATCGTTTGCCGAACTGTGCATCCACAATCGCGCCGATGCCCGCATCCTTGGCCCGCGCGCCCAATACGCCATAAACGCGAGCGGTCATTGGCGGGGAGTAGGCGTCCTGCGGCAGGCGCTTGGTGGGCACAACTCCGGCGAGTTCTTTGCGTGTCGCGTCGCTGGAGTAATGGGGCCAGCCCAGACTCCGTGCCAGTGCCTCGGCCAGCGTACTCTTGCCACAGCCCATGATGCCGGACACGGCGACAATGTGCGGTTCGCGGGCGTGGAAATCGGCGAGCTTGAAATAGTCCGTGGCAGCCCTTCGTGCGCGCTCTTTGGCGTCGGTGGGAACTTCGGGCTCATCGAGTTGCAACGCAGACACTTTGGCCATCACGCAGGCGAAGTGGCATTGGTAGTAACGGCGAAGTTCCTGCGAGAACTCGTCCTTGGCCGCGACGCGATATTGCTCAAACACCTGCTGTGCGAGCGCAAACTGGCCCAGCGATTCCAGACCAGTGGCCAAAAAAGCCATCTCCGCCAGCGTATCGAGATAGCGCCACTGCGTACCGAACTCGATGCAATCGGTGATCACCGGTTTGCCGTCAATGAATGCGATGTTGCCGGGCTTGAGGTCGCCGTGGCCGTCGCGTATGCGGCCCAGCTTCACGCGCGTTTCAAACATCGGGGCAAGCCGCTCAAACTCCGCGCGCAAGACTCGTTCAAGGCGGGAGAACTGATCACGCGACAGGCAGCGGCCGACATAGCGCTCGCACTCGACGATGTTGGCGACGGTATTTTTCGCGAGGTTATTGGGCAGCCCGGCGGCCTGAACTTCGGGCGTGGGTTTCTCGGCGTTGAATGCAGCGACCAGGCGCTCAATGAGCGCGTGGATGCCTTTGTCGGGCACGCTGCCCGCCGCTATCAACGCGGGAAGCCACGCTTGCTCGGGAATGCGCTTCATGACCAGTGCGTGGTCAACGAGCGTGTTCGCGGGTGCCGTTCCGAAATGCAGGGTGCCATCGTGCGCAAACACGTCGCATGTGCCGAGGTAAACCTCTGGCGAGAAACGGCGGTTCAGGCGCACTTCCTCGCCTACGAAATGGCGGCGCAATTCGTGCGTGGAGTAATCGAGAAACGGGAATTTGACGGGCTTCTTGAGCTTGTAGGCGCGGTCGTTCATCAGCACGACGATGTTGGCGTGCGTTTGGATCACGCGCTCCGCGTTGGCAAAGGGCAGACCGGAGAAGTGGGGCGAGGGCATGGCGTGATTGTCGGTTTTCGGTTGGTGAAAGAAAGACAAAGGCAGCATCGCGCCAAGACGCTCGATACTGTTCTACTTGGGAAGTCCATACTGCAAAGCGCCGAGACGCCGAGGCGCAGAGAAATGATAGTTACGGCTGTTCCAACTGTGTTCGCATCAGTTTTCGCAGTTATTTCTCTGTGTCTCCGCGCCTCGGCGTTGGGCTTTTTGGAATTGCGATTCATATTGGCCGGGTGCGAACCTGGGCAAAGGCTTGGCGCGTTGCCGCCGTTGTAGCTAGAAAAAGAAAGAGGACAGGCCAAAAGCCTGTCCTCTTTGCGTTGCGAGTAACGTTACTTGCCGCCCGTGGCCCAGGGCTGGCGCAGCTCTTCGTCGTTGAGGTCCACCACGCGGGCGTGGATGACGATCACGAGGTTGAACTGTTCCTTGTCGCGGCCCTGGCGCTTGAACAGCACGCCAAAGAGCGGGATGTCCGAAAGAATCGGCACGCCGCTTTCACGCCAGATGTCGCGCACGGTCTTGAGGCCGGCGATGACGACTGCGCCGCCATCGGGAACGCGCACGGTGGTCTGCACGGTCTGCACCTTGATTTCCGGGATCTGGATCGTGACCGCGGAGGTCGGGCCGAGCGTGGTCGTAAACGTCGGGATCGGCAGCAGCAGGTCAGCGATCGTGGGCTGGACTTCGATCGTGATGAAACGGCGGTCGTTACTGACTGTCGGCTTCACGTCGAGCACCATGCCGTCGAGAATCGTATCCACGACGGGGTTCGCAATCGCGGCGCTTGTGGAAGTGCCGAGTTCGAAGTCGCGGATGTAAGGAATCTGGTTCACGATCGTGATGTTCGCGCGCTGCGTGTTGAACGCCGACAGGCGCGGGGCCGTAAGCAGGCGCGCCTTCTTGCGCTTCTGCACAGCGGTAATCACCGCGTTGATCTGCGTCAGGTTGAAGAAGTACGCGAACTGCATGGCAAAGCCGCCCGTGGGGGAAAGCTGGTTGCCAAGCGCGTTGTCGTAGATGTGCTCAAAGCGGCCGCGGATGTCCTGATTGAAGTTCACCGGCGGGTTCGAGGGATCCTGGTTATTGAAGAAGATACCGGAGCTCGGGTTGGCCGGGGCAATGCCGCCGGCGTTGTTGTCGAACTGGCCGCCGGCGTTGTCTTCCTGGCCGGTGCGCACGTCTTCAAGGTCGGTGGCCGCCTGGTTTGGAACCTGGGCGGGGCCGCCGTTGCCACGGAAGTCGATGCCGAAATCCGAAAGGTAATCGTCTTCAACGCTGATGAAGCGCACTTCCATGTGCACCATCAGGCCCGCGATCTTGCGAAGCTCATTGAGGAAGTCACGCAGCTCAGCCTGGACCGAAGGCGTGTGCGTGGCCACCAGCTGGCCGCCGAAGAACTTCACGCTGAACGGAAGATCCCAGTTGCCCTTGGCCACGGACTCCGTGACCAAGTCGGTGATGCGGTCGATGTCGAGCGTCTTTTCCGCTTCATCCGGATACACGATGCTCGGGCCGCCCGCCTGCTCATCCTGCGCCTTGAGGCGGATGGAAGGACCAATGAACTCCGAGATATGGAAGGTCAGGTCGCGCACGTCATGCACGCGCGTCACGAGCTGGCTCACGTCCGGTGTGGCGTCTTCGGCCACGATGAACAGCACGCCGTCCTTGTAGGTCGTCTTGAGGTTCAAGTCCGTCAGGATGATGTTCAGAGCGCTGCCAACGGGGATGTTGTCCAGGCTGATCGTGACGTTTTCCTTGCCTTTGCTCTCACGAATTGCCTTGTCCAGTACGATGTTGATGTTGGCTTTCTTGCGAACGTCCGTCACCACGTTCTCAAAAGTCTCTTCCTCATAGTTCATGGGGATGACCTTCGAGGCGAGGATGTTCTGCGTGTTCTGGATGCGCGGATCGAGGCTGACGCTTTCCGTGCCCTTGCGCTGGCGGATGCGCTCCGCGAGCAGGCCCGTGGGGTACGTCACAATGCGCGTCTCCGGAACCATCGCCCGCTTCAGATCCTGCAGCGCCGTGTAGTGGCCAAGGATGCGCTTGGAGAAACTGTCGCGGTTGAGCTGGATCAGGCGCTGATCGGCCAAGTCGCGCTTGAGTTCCTCGGCCTTGCGGAACTGCGGGTCAAGGTAAAGGATCCGGTCCACAATCTCTTCGGCGCTCTTGAAGCGGCGCAACTCAAGCAGGTAGATCACCTGGCGGTACAGCTCCAGGATTTCGCTCTTGCGGCGGTCTTCTTCATTCTGCATGCGCAACTGTTCGAGGCGACGCTCCGTTTCCAGTGCCTCGTTCTCGAGCTGCTTGCGCGATTTCTGCTGCTCCACGCGCGCGTTGCGCAGGCCGGCACGGGCCACTTCTTCATACTTCTTGCCCATCTCGGCGCTGTAGGGCATGAACTTCAGCAGGCGCAGCAGCTTTTCCCATTCCGCTTCCGCATCCGTCCAGCGGCCCGAACGCTCCGCTTCCTTGGCGCGGTCATAAGTACGCGCGGCTTCAATCTCATACTCCTGCTGCGCGGCCTTGGGAATACTGTCAAAGCTGGGCGAGCTGCCCGCACTCTTCGAGAGCTGCAGGCGCACTTCCTCGAGCTGTTGCTTGGCCTCGGCGTCCGGGTTGGCGGCGTTGAGGTCAATGGCGCGAAGCAGATAATCTTCGGCGTCTTCGAGGCGGCCTTCAGAACGCGCCACAGCCGCGCGATCCTTCAGCCAGCGCAGTTCAACGTCGCGGCGGCGTTCGTTGTCAAACACCTTGCGGTTGTCACCGGCAGCCTGACCCTTGGACGAGCCTTCGGCGGCGTCCTTCGCCGTTTCAGCGCCCTTGACTTCGCGCGGTGCTTCGCCCGCAGGCTGTTCGGCCTTTTCCTTGGCCGAGACGCGGTCGTCCGAGGGCTTTTCGTCGCCCTTGGCGACGTTCTTGTCGCGCGGCTGGAACGGCATGACGCTGCAAGCGGAAGTGACAATGAACGCTGACGCAAGCGCAAGCGCGGCCAGCATGTTCCGAATGGTCAACATGGAGCGTTGTCCTCACCTTGGTACTGGCGACATGCCAACGCAGGGAACGAAAGCGTCGTCGCCGAACCTGGGGAACCGGGGTTACAAACCAACGGGGGAGACACATAGGGTAACGAAGGGGCAAGTCAGGTCAAGGGCCAAAACCGCCCGGGGTCTGGCTCTTTTTGCGCAGCAAAAAAGTGGCTAACCCCTTTCTTGCGGCGCGGTCGATGTCTTGGCCGAATGCGCCCGCATCTGTAGGAAACGAGAAGCATCCCTGCTTCAGGCGCTTGTAGTAATGGCAAAGCCCGAGCGATCCCAGAAAAGTACCTTAAAGCGGTCTTCGGCGCGGTTTCTGAAGACCTGCAGATTCTCGCCAAGCGGATCGCTCCCGATCACCTCTTTGGCCGGGGCGACAAGCTTGTCAATGGACTTATGCATGTCCGTAAGCGCGAGGCAAAGAAACACCCGCGTGCTGGATGGCAGGAAGCTCATGCCTGCCCTGAGTCATGTCGATGGGCCCGCAGCACCGCGATCAGCCGCGCCAGCGTGGCTTCGTCAAAGTTTGACGGGACGCGCAGGGAAACGCCGCCGACCTCAAGTTCGATGGGCGCAATCTCCGGGGCCTTTGCCGGCTCGGGTCTCACCGTGACCGGCGCGAACAGTGCGCCTGCGGGTTTCTCCACCAGCTTCGACTTGCGCCGCGTCGCTCGATTTCCGTCATGCCGAGAGAGTTCCCGCCGCCATAAATAAAAACACGGCTCGCGCAAGCCGCGCGAGCGGCAGAATTCGCGCACCGTGACCGGCGCGAGACCCGCACGTTCAGCCCGCTCCAACTCGACTCGCCAAGCGCCAACTTGCTCCCGCCAATAACCTTCGCGTCCAACCTTCTCAATCAAGCCGCCGACGCTTCTTCCCGGTCTGAACTCAACCCGGTGTTCTTCTGACCTTGTCCCCGCCGCGCTCGCCATCGCCCACCTCCAGAAAAAGGAGGCCCAGCGTGAACGCGCGCCGAATTCAATTCAAGGTGTGCCTCCTCGGACACATTCCCTAGCTGGATGTAGCTCGATATCATCCACGATTCGAAAGCGCCGTTACCGACCGTGATGAACGCAACCGGCAGGCCCAGCCATGTGCCGGTCGAGGCGCTGTCGATCACGCCGCGAGTGTCTTCGCGAAGCTCCGCAGGAGCTTCGCTTCAGCCAGAGCCGCTTCGCGGCCCCTCGCGCATGTCGTAGAAGCAGACCGAGGGTTTGTGGACCTGGCCTTGTGCCGTCTGGTTCCAGGCGGTGGCGATCTTGTGGCCGGGGTCGTGAATCTTGACCAAGGCGCCCAGATGCGAAATCACCGTGCCGGCAAGGAAGACCTGCTTGGCCGCGCCCGCGTCCTCGAGCGCCACGCGCAGCTCGCAGCCGATGAGCTCATTGGGCACAAGCATGTCCGAATTGCTGAGCGTCACGATGCTGACGTCGGTCGCGCCCGAAGCGATGCCCGCAATCCAGCGGCCATCGAGCGCCACAGGAGCGTGCAGCGGCACGCCGTAGTCGGTGTAATCATATTCATCGAGGCGATCACCCCAGAGCGAAGTCGTGGCGATCGTGTTGCCCTGCGTGTCTTCGTGCAGGAAGCGGAAGTACGGCGCGAACTCGTCACAGAAGGCCACGAACTCCACAAGTCGCTTGCGCGATAGATTACCGCGCACACGACGTGCCGCCCTTGCCTTGAGGCATCGTTACGTTCTTGCCGCAATGTAGTCAAAGACATAGCGGTAGCGTTTCCTTGCTGCAGGCCTACCAAACCACTTGTCCACTACAGCCTTCGCGTCTTGCGAGCGACGTTCGATCAACATCGCAGCTGCAACTCGCAAAGCTTGAGGAAGATCGTGGAGCACTCGTTGATCTGCCTTATCGTACGCCACACACACGTCCTTGGCGTTGGTGTAAGCGTCAAGAAAAGGCAAGGCCCAGTGATCCAAAAAGAAGTGCAATTCGATCAGAATTGCATTGATTGAATCTTCTCCATGAACAAACCATCTGGCATGAGCCGATTTCGCAGCAGTAAGCTCTACCGGTTGACGCAGCGTGGTGCCGGAAACACCGCTCAAGAGGGAATGATCGCCTCCGATCATTTCCAGCACGGTTGACTTAACCTGCCCGATGTCCACTTCCAGCCAAGGGTAAACTGCTGCAACGCAGTTTTTGCGATCGGCTGGCCGCATTTCGAGTTCGAAATCAAGCAACTGGACTGACTCCGGAAGGATTCGTTCATAGATTAAAGATCGTCCGCGACGGAAGAAGCCCCGTTTTTCAAGCTGGGCGGCCAGTTGGGCGTCCAGCTTGAATGAGTACTCCTTCTTGATGATTGTTGTTTCTTCACTCACTTGCGAATCAGTATTGCCCTACGAACTCCAATGCCCGCATGTTTACCTACACCATTCACAATGCTATTGGGACCTCCGCCGTTCAATGCGTTGTCGAACGCACGTTGAGCACCAGTGCGTCTGGCCGGAACCTAAAAAGGGGTCTGGCTACTTTTTCGTGGCCATTTGGCTTTGAACTCGTAGTTTGCCCTCATGCCTCGCCCTCGTCGGCTTGCCCTTGGTGGTGGTTGCTATCACGTTATCAACCGTGGTAATGGCCGCGCCGTGGTTTTTCATAACGAGGCCGACTTTCTGGCCTTCGAGCGCATTCTTTCGCTGGCCTGCGAGCGCATTCCCATGCGGCTTCTGGGCTGGTGCTTCATGCACAACCATTTTCATCTTGTGCTTTGGCCCTACCACGACGGCGATCTGGCGCGCTGGATGCAGTGGGTCACGACCTGCC
>JADLFN010000075.1 GCA_020845475.1 Planctomycetota bacterium | reverse complement strand
GGCCGCGCTGAGTTCCCCGCCGACCGTTTCCTGCCAAAGGGCGCCAACGAGTTGCAGCGCGTGCTCGCCCTGCTGGCCGAAATGCTGTTGGAACCGGCCACGGACTCGTCCAAGTCATCCCTACGCAGTGAATCTCTTGCGCAAGAGAAGTACCAACTCGAACAGGACCTGCGCGGCATCGCCGACGAAAAGCCCCAATTAGCCATGCTGGAGGCCCAAAAGCGCATTTATGCGGGTTCTCCGGGTGCGGTTTACGAAGGCGGGCGCCTCGAGGACATTTCGGCAGTTACCGGCAAGTCCCTTTTCAAGCGCCACGAGTCCATCGTGCGTAACGCACAGGTGATGGCTTTTGTCGTGGGACCCGTTGAACCGTCGGAGGGCCTTGCGGCACTCGGCAAGGCTTTCAAGCTGCCCAAAACCAAGCGCCCGGATTTCCCGGCGCCCGTCAAGCTCAAGCCGCATGCACTCAAGCGTCACAAGTTGGCGCAGAAAGTTGAGCAGGCGCACCTGGTGTTTTCATGGGCCGGCGCACCACTGTACGGACAGCGCGGCTGGGCTGCGGCCTCCATTGGCGATGCGATTTTCGGCGGACTTTCGGTCTCGCGCCTGTTCAAAGTGGTGCGCGAAGAGCACGGCCTTGCCTATGCGGTTTCTACGCACCTCGCCGGCGCGCGCGGAGCCTCCATAGGCCACGCCGCAGTGGATCCCGCCAAAATCGACGCGGCTGCGAAGTTGATTCACAGCGAGTTCGCACGCATGCAGAAGTCGGGCTTTTCGGAGAACGAGTTCGAAGCCGCGCGCGCAAGTTTGATTGAAGCAAGGCGCGCGCAACTGGATTCACTGGGCGCGCGCGTGACGGACACGGTGTTCCAGAGCGTGCTCGGATTCGTGCGCGAGCCCGAGGCCGAGATCGCGGCGATTGAGAAAGTGAAGCGCGAAGAAGTGATAGCCGCGTTCAAGAAACTCAAGCCACACACGGAGTTCAGGCTGGCGCCGTGAGCGGCGGCATTTTTTCCCGGAATTCCAAAGGGAAATCGTAATGCCCTGACGCTTTTTGTCGGGGCCAATGGATGCAGGACTCCCAAAGCAGACTCGAGCGGTTGTTTGAAACGGCGCATGAGCGTGCGTGGCGGTTGGCCTACAGCCTGCTGCGTGAATCACACACGGCGTTTGACTGTGTGCAGCAAGCCTACCTGGTGGCCGCCAAGAACCCCGGGCGCATTCCTGACGGCGACGCCTGGCCCTGGTTTGCTGTGGTGGTGGGTTTTGAAGCACGCAATATGCGCCGGAAAAAGCGGCCAGTGACAAACGCCGAGGGAGTGCAAGTGGAAAAGCCCCATGGCGATGTTCCAGGACTGGCGGCGCAGCGCGAGGATGACAGCCGTGTTCTTTGGCAAGTGCTGGATTCTCTTCCCCAAGAAGAGCGCGAAGCCATCGTGCTCACGCACGTCAACGGCCTAACCCACGCGCAAGCATCTCAGGCTCTGGGCCTGCCCGAGAAAACGGTCAGCTCGCAGGTCGCGCGCGGCATGGAACGCCTGCGCGGAAAACTGAAATCGCGCCAGGACGAACTTGGCGCAATGCTCGCGGTTTTGCCTGTCGTTGAACCACCCGGCGGCTACGAAGCCGCCGCTGCGGCATGGAAAGCCGCAGCCGTTTCAGTCATCCCCGTTGCCTCAGGCGCGGCCATCGTTGGAGGAGCAGTCATGGGCAAGTATGTGCTGGTTGCGGCTTGTGTGGTGGTGGCACTGGCACTGGGTGTTGGCATGGTCGGCGGGTATTCGCTCAAGACCAACGCAGAGCCGGTGCGCGACTTCCCTAGGCAGCAGTCTGAAGTGAAGAGCGGAAACATCGAAGTACCCGCCCAGGATCCCGCGCCCGCGACATCGCCCGCCAACGATTCAGCGCTTAAGCAGGCACGCAAAGAACGAGACGACGCTCGCGCAGAGGCCGACGCCATGAAGAAGCGTTCGGATGCTATGGAGAAAGAGCGCTCGGACGTCGCGCGAGAAAACGAGCGACTCAAAGCGGAATTGCAGCCCTACCGCGAGGCTGCGGCACTGCGCGGGCCAACGTTCACGTTTGGCGAGTCAGGCAAGCTCGAGGCCATCCGCGAAGCGGACTGGAAGGAGATGGCGCAGGCCGATGCGGTCATCCAGCAGTGCCTGATCATGATCTACGAATGTGGCCAGAAGGGTGAGCCAGTGCCGGATCAGGTCTACATCGATTTACAGGAGAACACGGAGAAGATGCGGAAGTACGAGTACCGTACGATTCGAAAGATGCCCACGGCCGCCGAGCACAACGGTGAGTTGACCCACCCAATTTCGATGGCCAACCTCCTGGCGACGACGCTAAAGCTCGCGGGCAAGCCGCTGAGTCAATCGCAGGTTACCAGCATCAACGCTTTGGGCGAGCAGTTCGACGCCGACTTTGCCAAGCTCCGCGCCGCGTACACTGAGAAGACGCTGCGCACGCAGAAAATGCTGGACGAGTACCTGCTCAAGGACAAGTTCCGCGACGCCATGCTTGCGTTGTTGGATGCCGACCAATACGCGCTGGTGGTCGTGCCCGCGGTGTTCAAAGTGGCAGGTCTGGATCTGCATGATGTCTCGCTGATGATCATCCATACTTCGCCCATCATCACCGGTGACACGACCGCGAAAATCTCGACCAAGCTTCAAGACGTCCTGCGCAAGCGCTATGAGCTCAGTGCTGAGCAGGAAGCGCAGTTGGCTACCGCCATTGACGGCTGGATGCAGGATCTCACACCTCTGACGCCGTGCGCCAAGAACATGGCCCGCAATTACACCTGCGCCCAGGGCGCGCAAGCCGGCGCAGCCACAGTGCGCCTGCAAACCGAGATGTTGAACGTGCTCAGCCTGACCGAAGACCAACGCAAGAAGATCTTGAACGACAATGGGTTCTTCATTCCCCGGCTCGTGCATTGAGCGCTTTCTTGAGCCGGGCTTCCACGGCCGCGTCGAAACGCTTGGCAAAGAGCCAGGAAACCGGGAAGCTGATGACCAGCGCGACGCCCACGATCCAGAGCGAATATTCCTGGAAACTCTCGACCGATGCAGCGGCGTAATAGCCAATCATGGATTGCAACGCGGCATTGATCGAGGCGCCGAGGAATGTGAACAGGAATGCCCGCCTGGCTGAAACGCGGCGCAATCCCGCAGCTGCGGGTACGAAGCGGCCAAACCACGGCACCCAGCGCCCGAAGACCAGAAGCGGAAACGCATAACGCGCCATGCCCTCGCCCAGCAGTTGCAGGCGCGCCTTATTTTTATCGCTGCGGACAATGCGATCGAGCCAATCGGCACGCCAACGCCCGATGGCAAACAATGCTATGTCCGAAACAAAACTGCCCAGCATGCCCGCCACCATCACACCCCAGAGCATGAACTCAGGGTTCACGCGGGCATAAGCCGCGCCCACGACCACGAACATGGTCAAGCCGGAATGGTCGAACAAAGTACCCACGGTAACGGCGATGTAGCCGTACTGAACGATGTAAGCCTGGATGCTTTGCCAATCCACGGGGCGAGATTGTCGAATCGAGCGCTCAGGTTGTCGATTGCCTGTTTGCGCGGTCGGCTCGCGGCGCGATTCTTCGAATTCGCTGGAAGCTGTAGTACTCTACGGGTTTAGACTACACCCTGATGATCGTCGTGCTCAACATATTGGCTGCGCTCTTGCTCACGGTTTTGCCGGCGCTGAAGCCCTGCGACTGCAACGGCTTTTCGTTTGTTTGCGCTTGCGCCTTGGATGAGGCTGGCGCGAAGAGCCGCGTGCGCGCGGCAGCTGCTGAGCCCAATTGCTGTTGCTGCCGAAAGTCGCATGCGCCTGAGGTTGACGAATCGGGCCAATTGCCAAAGTTGCCTGCTCCGCGCAAGCACGGCGAGTGTTTGAAATTCGCTGTGCACCAGGCAGATTTCGCCACGGCGGATCTGATTCCTATGCAGAGCGAGACATTGCCGATGGTAGCCGCGCCGTTGCCGGAGTTTCATTTCAGCGCGCCGGTTCTTGCCCCTTCAACGTTGCACCGCCAGCGGCCTCCGCCGTATGGCCTCATTGTTGCCCACCTTCGGCGCATTCTTATCTAGCAGCACCTCTGGCACGCTGGGGGCTGTTGTGCTATCGCGCACAGGCCTGACACGGCATTTTGCTTACCAGAGGAGCTGTTATGCGTTGTTCCGTCATTTGTGCGGCCTTGAGCGCGGCTTGGCTATTGGCCTCTTGCACAACCGATGCGCGCGTGGCGCGCCACGAGTTTGATCGCGTTCCAGCGCCGGTGGTTGAAGCGATGCATCAGGCTCGTGCGTCCGCCACGGCCGGTGCTCACGCCGCGCCCGCGCTGAAGTCTGTGACACTGGCAGAACTCCTTCGCCAGAGCGACCTGCGCAGCCCCGGTCTGGCGGCCGCGTATCATCGCTGGCGCGCGGCTGTAGCGGAGATCGGCACGGCCGTAGAGATCCCCGAGGCGATGCTGGAGTTTTACGAGGGAATTGAGGATGCACGTTCCAACATCATGCTTGATGGCGGCAAGCGCGGGGTGATGTTCACCCAGCCCATCACCAACCCGGGCAAGCTTGTGGCGCGTGAGAAGATGCTCGCCGCAGAGGCAACGGTCATGGCGCAGGACTACGACGCCATCCGCCGCAATGTTCGACTGCGTGCGACCATGAGCTACTTCGATCTGCAGGCCCTTGATGCAAGAGTTGTTGTGACCGGCGAGCTGGTGGGGCTGATGCGCAGCCTGGAGGAAAGCATGGAGCCCATGCTGGCCTCAGGCATGGCAACACAGGCCGAGTTTCTGCGCATGCAGGTAGAGCGCGCGGAAATGGAATCCGACCTCGCAAGCCTGAAGCTGCGGCGTGGCGCGCTTGTGCGGCAGTTGGTGGCGGCCAGTGGCGTGGAGCTGGCACCGGACGTGAAACTGGAAGCGCTGGCTTTTGCGTCGGCGCGCACGCTGCTTCCCGAGCGGACGCGGCTGTTCGTGGCCGTGGAAGAGAATCCGATGCTGCGCATGGAGCACGCGCGCGCAGCGGTGGCTCACGCCCGCCGTGTAGAAGCCCATTGGATGTGGGTGCCCGATTTCGTGGTTGGCGCAAGCTGGATGGACATGGGTACGCCCATGGGCGAGGGCGGCACCTGGAGCGGGGTCAGCGTGCGCGCGGGCATTTCCATTCCGTGGCAGTTTCACGTCAACAAGGCGCGCTCCGACGCCGCCGCGGCCAATGAGTTGGCGGCGCGGCTGGTTGTTGAACAGCGCAAACTCGACTTGCTGGCCGAGCTCGACTTCGCGCTGTTTGAACTCGCCGACGCCGAGCGTATGCAGAAGCTGCTTGACGATGACGTGCTGCCCAAGGCCCGCATGGCGCTGGATCTGGTGCGGAGTGATTTCACCACGGGAAAAGCCCGCTTTGGCGATGTTCTGGGCGCGCAGCGCTCGCTGCTGGCGGGCGAGCTGTCGCGCATTCGGGCGCGCACCGAGGTGCTCAAGGCGCGTGCCATGCTGCTTTCACTGACCGGCCTGCAACTGAAGGGTGAAGGAGAATGAACATGAAAAATGTGTTCGCTTTTGCAACGGCCTTTGCGGCCCTGCTGTTGATCGGCGCCATAGTGCGCGCGGCGGTGCTATCGCGAGATGCGGCGCCGGCGAATACGCCGCAAGTCGATGAACACGCGGCGCATCAGCAAGATGCACCGCCGCCCAGGCAGACGCCCGAGCCGGAGGATCACTCGAAACACACGCCGCCGCTCGATAAGCCGGCGGAGGTGGCGGCGCTGGGCAACGAGATCGATCCCGTCAGCGGCCTAAAGCTTGAGGGTGCGACGGTGCTCGTCGATCACAAACAGTGGCGCATCGGCTTTGCCTCTGAGGAAACGCGCAAGAAGTTCGAGAAGAACCCGATGCGCTATTACACCAAGCTCTCGCTCGAACCCACGTCGGATGGCCGCCTGCTGAAAGTGGACGGCTCGAAATACGAGAAGGCGCTGGCGTCGGAGTGTCCGATCATGGGCGGCGAGATCGACCCCGAGGGCGAGGTCTTCATCCTGCATCGCGGATTCAAGATCTACTTCTGCTGCTGGAGCGGCTGCCCCGACGAATTTCTTGCCAACGCCGACAAGCACTACGCCCATTACGGTTTGATCGAGCGCGACGGCAAGCTGGTGCGCAAATAGCGGAGAAAGCCATGAGCGACGAAAAGAAAACTGAGCCATCGTTCCTGAAGCGCCGCGCGTTTCTGCTTTCGGCGCTGGGCGGCGGGCTGGCCGGGCTGGTGGGCGCGATTGCCTTGCCCAAGGATTGGCTGATCAGCGCGCCGGTGGCAAAGCTCGACACGGGCGCGGCCAAAGGCGGCAAGTCAGAGGTGTTCTACGCCTGCCCCATGTTCTGCACGCGCATGGAAAAACCCGGCACCTGCCCGGTGTGCGGCATGGACCTGGAGCGCTTTGTCGACACCGGTGAAATGCTGGAACTGACCCAGCGCGAGCGCGTTTCGATGGGCGTGAAGTCAGCGCCCGTGCAGCGGCTGCAACTGGCGCGCGAGATCCGCACGCTGGGGCAGTTCGAGCCGGACGAATCGCTCGATCGCGTGGTTTCGGCCTGGGTCGCGGGGCGCATTGACCGCCTCTATGCCGATTTCACGGGCGTGACGGTCTCCGAGGGCGACCACCTGTTTGATCTCTACTCGCCCGAACTCTACGCCGCGCACCGCGAACTCAAAGTGGCCCAGCAGTCGGCCGCCAACAAAACACCCGGCGCTGACAAGCTCGTCGAGCTGGCGCGCGAAAAACTGCGTCGGCTTGGCCTCTCGGGTGCGCAACTGGCCGAGCTTGAAAAGCGCGAGGCCACGACCGCGACGTTCACCGTGCCCTCGCCCGCTTCGGGCGTAGTACTCGAGAAAATGGCGCGTGAGGGCCAGTACGTCGAAATGGGCATGCCGATCTATCGCGTGACCGATCTTTCGCGCCTATGGCTGATGTTGAATATTCATGAACGCGACCTGGCCTTTGTGGCGCTGGGCCAGCGCGTTGATGTCGAAGTTTCGGGCCTGCCCGGCCATCACTTCGAAGGAGCAGTCAGCTTCATTGACCCCGTGCTTGACACCATGACGCGCACGGCGCGCGTGCGCGTCGAAGTGCCCAACGTGCAGGGCCTGCTCAAGCCCGGACTCTTTGGCGCGGCTACGCTTTTTGCTGAACTTGCCAGCGATGGAACGCTGGCAACACCCGCGCTGGCCGGCGAATACGCCTGCCCGATGCACCCACTGCAACGAAGCGATGCGCCCGGGCGCTGCCGCATCTGCGGCATGGAACTCAAGAAGCGCGTACCGGGAAAGGGCAGGGCGCCGGGCAAGGTGCTGGCCGTGCCGCGCGAAGCGGTGCTGAGCACCGGCAAACGTAGTTTGATTTACGTGGAGTGGTGGGCCGAGCGCGAAACCGATGGCAGCATCCGGCACGACCACGCAGGCAACGCCAAGAAGCTCGCCCAGCCGCAATACCAGGGCTTTGAAGTTCATCTCGGGCCGCTGTGCAGCGCGTTTCACAGAATGGACGACGGCACGCTGCACAAACTAGGCGATTACTACCCCGTGCTCGAGGGCCTTCCCACGGGCGTGCGCATTGTGACCAACGGGCAGTTCCTCATCGACAGCCAGCAGGAGCTGGCGGGCAAGCCTTCGCTTTTCAGGCCGCAGGGCGGGTCTGAGGGCGGCGCACACTCGGGACACTAACCATGATCTCGCGATTCATTAACGCGTGCCTCGATATGAAGCTGCTGGTGCTGCTGGCCACCGCGCTGGTGGTGGTGCTTGGTTTCAAGGCGCTGCTGGAAAATCCCAAGGACGCGATTCCCGACATCTCGCAAAACCAGGTCATTATCTCGGCGGAGTGGATGGGCCGAAGCCCGCAGGATGTCGAAGACCAGGTGACCTATCCAATCTCCGTGGCCATGCAGGCGCTGCCGCGCGTGGAAGACGTGCGCACGATGACGGGCTTTGGCATGTCGCGTGTGTACGTGATTTTCGAAGATAGCGTCGATATTTACTGGGCGCGCTCGCGCGTGCTCGAACGCCTGGCCGTAGTCCAAGGCGGCCTGCCCCCGGGCGTGACGCCTGCACTGGGCCCCGACGCCACGGCGCTGGGCCAGGTTTACATGTACACCGTTGATGGCCCCTACGACCTGGCCACGTTGCGCAGCGTGCAGGATTACACGCTGCGTTACTCCTTGCAGCAGGTGGATGGCGTGGCGGAAGTGGCCAGCATCGGCGGCTTTGTGCGCGAGTATCAGGTTGAAATCGACCCCGAGCGCCTGCGCGCCCACGACGTGATGCTGGAGGAAGTCGTCAAGGCGCTGGAGAACTCCAATCTCGATGTCGGCGCCAAGGCCATTGAAAGCGGTGGCAATGAGTTTCTTGTACGTGGCGTGGGGTTCATCAAACGCCTCGAAGACATCGAGCAGTTGGTCGTGAAGAGCCAGGGCCACGTGCCGGTGCGCCTTTCGGATGTGGCCCGAGTGCAGCTTGGCCCCGAGTTCCGGCGCGGCGCGCTGGCGGACAGCCACAACGAGCGAGTCGGCGGCATCGTTACGATTCGCTACGGCGCCAATCCGCTCGACACCATCGAGCGCGTAAAGAAGGAAATCGCGCGCATCGAGCCCACGCTGCCGCAGGGCGTGAAAGTCAACGCCTTCTATGACCGCACGGAATTGATTGACGAAACGCTCGATACGCTGCGCGATACGCTGCTCGAAGAAATCATCGTCACGGCGCTGATCATTCTCATTTTCCTGCTGCATCTGCGCAGCGCGCTGATCGTTGCCGCGAGCTTCCCGCTGGCGATTCTGCTTGGTTTCATCGGCATGCAGGCCTTTGGTGTTTCCAGCAACATCATGAGCCTGGGCGGCGTCGCCATTGCTATTGGCGACATCGCCGACATGTCCATCATCATGGTGGAGACGATTTACATCGCGATATTGGCCGACGGAGGCAAGACGCCGCGCCTGCAGGTCATCAAGAATGCGTCGGGCGAAGTGGGCGGGGCCATTGTTACCAGTGTGGCCACCACGGTCATCAGCTTCGTGCCGATTTTTGCGCTCTCCGGACAGAGCTACAAGCTGTTTGCACCCATGGCGTGGACGAAAACGCTCACGCTCAGTGCTTCGCTGTTCCTCGCCATTTGCCTCACGCCCGTGCTGTGCTACCTGTTCCTCGGCGGCCGGCGCGCCGACAAAACGCCCGCGCAACGTCGCTTCGGCGAAGTCCTGCGCTGGGTAGCCGCGCTGGGCATTGCGGGTTTGCTGGCGTGGATCACGGTGCGCAGTTCGCGCTTCGTCGAGGGCTGGTTGGGTCTGAACGCGGCCTTTGTCGCCGTGCCGGTATTCGTGCTGGGTGCGCTGGCGGTGCTCAAAATCTGGGCGGAGCCGCTGACGCCCATCGACGGCAACCCCGTGGCGCGCGGCCTTGTTGCCGCCTACCGCCCGACGCTGCGCTTCTTCCTTGAACACCGGCGAGTGCTACGTGTGGCCAGCTTCTTCATCATTCTATTCGGCGCCATGGCAGCGTTCGGTGCTTCGTTCGTTCTTGTTCCGGTCAAGGCGGGCGTTGAGGCCTTGGGCGGCGATGCTTCTCGCGTGCGGCCTATAGCCGCGCTCGAAGAGCACTACCCCGGTTTTGGCCAGGAGTTCATGCCACCGCTCGATGAGGGCTCGCTGTTGTTTATGCCGTCGCTGCTCAGCCAGGCGTCGCTCTCTGAAACGCTGCGCGTGATGGAGTGGCAGAACGAGCAGATGCTGACGGTGCCCGAGGTGCAGCAGGTCATGGGCAAACTGGGGCGGGCCGAGACTGCGCTCGATCCCGCACCCATTGGCATGATCGAAACAGTGGTGCTGCTCAAGCCGCGTGATCAGTGGCGTCCCGGCATGGATAAGAAGAAGCTGGTGGGGGAGTTGCGCAAGGCCACCCATTTACCCGGAGCTGCGCCAAGCTGGCTGCAGCCGATTCAGACGCGCATCGTGATGCTCTCAAGCGGTATTCGTTCCCAGATTGGCCTGGAGCTGCTGGGCAACGACGCCAACGAACTGGCTGAACTGGCTCTGAAACTGGAACCCGTTATCAAGAGCGTATCGGGCGCCTCGGACGTCGTGGCTATGCGCACCGGTGGAAAACCCTACGTGGAGTTCCGACTCAATCGCGAGCGCATGTTGCACTACAACGTCAGCGTAATGATGGTGCAGGACACGATTGAAGTAGCACTGGGCGGCCGGAGAGTTACCACGACCGTGGAGGGTCGCGAGCGCTATCCGGTGCGCATCCGTTATGAACGCGAACTGCGAGACAAGCTCGAAGATCTTGAACGTGTGCTGGTGTCGGCGCCCAGCGGCGCTCAGGTTCCGATTACCGATCTTGCGGACATCGAATACGTCGTGGGCCCGTCGGAAATCCGCGGTGCCAACGGCAAGGTCGCGGGCTACGTCACGTTCAACACGGCGGGCATTGACGAGACGCGCCTGATCGCCGCCGTTGAACAGCGGGTCAATCAGGCCATCGAGCGCAAAGAGGTGGATTGGCCCAAGGGCACTACATTCAATTGGGTAGGGCAATATCAGGAGCAGCAGAAAACCAACGCGCGGCTTGCATTCATCATCCCCATCGCGCTGGCGATCATCTTGTTCATCATTTACATGCACTTCCGCAAATGGAGTTGGACGCTGATTGTCTTCACCGGCCTGCCGCTCAACCTGGCGGGCGGCGCCTTGATGATCCGGTATTGGCCCTTCATCCAGAGCGTTTTTACAGGCGAGCCGCAAGGGCCGACCATCTACATCACCGTCGCGGTCGTTGTGGGCTTCATGGTGCTGGCGGGCGTGGTGCTCAACGACGGCGTAGTCGTGGGTACCTACATCGACCAGTTGATCGAGGAGCGCAAGCCGCGCACGGTGGGGGATATCCGCGATATCGTGCTCGAAGCCGGCGCGCGGCGCATACGCCCGGCGTTCATGACCACCCTGACCAGTATCATCGGCGTGATGCCAATTCTTTGGGCCACGGGGCGCGGCTCAGACGTGATGCAACCCATGGCCCTGCCGATCTTCGGCGGGATGCTGGTGGACGTGATTTCACTGTTCATGGTGCCAGCCATGATGAGTTGGTGGCTCGAACGCAAGCTGGCTCGTGACCTGCTGAAGCGGTAGGGGCGACATATAGGTCACCCCTACGTGTGACTCGCGACTTAGTCCTGCAGCACGTGGCAGGTGTAGCCGTTGGGATGCTTCTGCAAGTAATCCTGGTGGTACTCCTCGGCAGCGTAGAACTCGGAAGCCGGAACAATCTGCGTCACAATCGGCTTCTTGAAGCGGCCGGACTTGTCGAAGCGCTCTTTCACTTTCTCGGCGGTCTTCTTCTGTTCCTCGCTGGTGTAGAAAATCGCCGAACGGTATTGCGTGCCGACGTCGTTGTGCTGGCGGTTGAGCGTGGTCGGGTCGTGCATGCGAAAGAAGAAATCGAGCACTGTCGCGTAGTCGATCACGTCCGGGTCAAACACGATTTCAACTGCCTCGGCGTGGCCCGTGGTGCCGCTGCACACTTCCTTATAGGTGGGGTCCTTCTTGGTGCCGCCGGTGTAGCCCACGTTGGTTTGTTTCACGCCGGGGATGTCGCGGATGATCTCTTCCATGCCCCAGAAGCACCCGCCCGCCACAATCGCGCGCTCGGTACGGGTGCCCTTGCCCGGCTTGAAGACGCCGGCATCAATGAAGGGTTTCAGATAATCGCCAAAGCCTCGCTTTGCCATTTCGGCGCAGGGCACAAACTCCAGCGCCGCCGAGTTGATGCAATAGCGCAGGCCGCCCTTATCTTCCGGGCCATCGTCAAAGACGTGGCCGAGATGCGAATCGCCGTTCGATGAGCGGACTTCAACACGTTGCATGCCGTGGGAGTTGTCGGATTTCTCGGCCACACTCGCCTTCTCAATCGGCTTGGTGAACGCCGGCCAGCCGCAGCCGGAATCAAATTGATCAAGCGACGAAAACAGCGGCTCGCCCGTGGCGATATCGAGGTAGATGCCGTGCTCCTTGTTGTCCCAGTAGGCGTTGCGGAAGGGCGGCTCGGTGGCGGCCTGCTGCGTCACGGCGTATTGCTCGGCGGTGAGCTTTTTGCGCAGCTCGGCGTCTGAAGGTTTGGTGTATTTCTTTTTCATGGCGGGTTCGGGTTGCGGCGTGGGTCTGGCGGGTTCGTTGCTCTGGCCCACACACGCGGCCAGCAGCAGCGCCGACATGCCCAGAATCAGCGCGAAAATGTAGGAGGTGTTCATGGCAGTTCCTTTCGCGGCATGAACAGGCAATGCCCAAGGAGTATTCCAAGGTAACACGCCCCAAGGTGCCGCGGGATGCGTCTTTTTTGCGTAACGGGCGGCCTCGATTTCGGTATTTGCTCCCCTTCTCGTTCAGCCGTTCGTTGCTGGCGGCTGGCGCGTGGGCGCGTATCATTGCGGCATTCGGGATTTGCGGGCCACGGAGGGCACAATGAAAACCAATCGGACGTTGGGCTTGATTGCACTTGGGGCAGCGGGCATGGCGCTTGCCACGCTATGCGGCGTTCCGGCGCAAAGCCAGGCCGCGGCGAGTTTCACCGACAATCTGGATCAGAACGTCATTCGCAGCTCGCTCACGAAGGTTCATTCGAGTGTGCGCCAGGCCTACCTGTTTGATGGCAACGAAACCTCCGCGAGCAAGAAAGAGCTCAGCAGAGAGTACGCCATGCAGGAATACGTGGCAGCGGCCGGCGGCGGGCGGCCGACAAAGCTTCTGCGCAGCTACGACCAGATTCAGGGTACGGACAAGCTGTGGGTAACGGCCGACGGCGACCCGGTGGAAATGCCGGCCGTTGACGGCCGCTCGCGCCACACTTTTGTTTTCAACGTGGATCCTTCCGGCAACTGCAAGCTGGCCGAAGAGGCCATGCAGCTTGTCGAGGCCAAGGATATTCACGCGGCGGCAACCGACCACACGCCGCGCCTTGCACCCGCCGGCGAAGCCCAAGCGGGCGCGACGTGGCAGGTGTCCGCTGCTGACTTTGGGTTTGCGGGCGTGATGGGCGTAGAGGAAAAGATGAGCGAAACCTCGGTTTCGGTCACTTTCGATGAAACCAGGAAGGACGACGCCGGCCGCGCTCTGGCCTGGCTGAGTTACACGGCCAGCATCAAGTCCGGCTATCGCACCGTGAACGAGTTTGACGGCAGCGAGACCGCCAACTTCAGTGTCGAGTACGAGATCCAGGGCAAGGCGGCCTATCTTGTGGGCGGACACATCATGGCGCTCACGAGCACCGGCACGTGCAAGGCCAAGGGCAAAGCGGGCGGCATGGATTGCACCATTGAAGTGAGCTGGACCATGTCGCGCGACTTCGCCTATGGCGCACTGGTGGACGCAAGCGCGGACAACGGCAGCGAAGGGCCCAATGAAGTCAGCGACCTCTACACCGTCAAAACCGGCGCGGTTGCCGCGAACGAGATTGTCATTGCCCGCGCCGGCTCCATCTCACGCATCCAGAGCTTTGACCCCGCGGCGCGGAAGATTTCCAAGACGCTGGCCGCGCTGCCCAAGGGCTACAATTTCAATGAGCTTGCGCTTTCGCCCGACCGAAAACGCATCGCGTTTCGATCCAACGGCAACAGCACCATCTCGATCGCCGAAGCAAACGTGTTTGTGCTTGAACTCGAAAGCGGCGTTGTCAACCAGATCACGCCAAGCTGGGCCACCAATGAAGGCATCACCAAACCCTTGGACACGGGCAAGACCGTGACGGTGACCGGCCGCCTCGTGTGGTTCGACGACGAAAAACGCATCGATCGAACCGACGGTCTCTACGTCGGCTGGGTGCGGGTGGACCACACGGCTTGCTTCTCGAAGATCGACGGCACCACCGGCAAGTTCAGGCTCGAAAACGTGCCGGCCAATACCTCCATATTCATACACGCCTATGCCAGCCTGCCCAACTACACCAACGGCAAATCGCGCGGCTATCGCTTCCTGCCCGATGGCAAGGCAATGGCGGCCACGGTGCTGCTCACCGGCGATAGCGACAAGGACATCGGCGATTTGAAAATCAGCCCGCCGGCTGTTGAGCACGGCTACGGTTCGCCCAGTTTCGCCAAGGGTGGGGACGTAGTCTGCAACCGCTACCCCGGCTCAACGGTGGCGATCGTGGGCTACCCCAAGCGCACGTGGAAAGAGCAGGAGGTTGACGCCAACCTCGGCCTGCTGACGGGCGCCATGGCCGTGAGCCCGGACGCGAGAATGCTCTCGTTTGTGACCGATTCCAGCGGCGGCAAGGGCAGCCTTCACTTCTATGACTCGCGCGGAAAGGAAGTCTGGGGCACCGCGCTGGCCGAGGGGGTGGAAGTCTCGTTCTCGTCGCAGGGCGCTTGGCTGGCCGATGGCAGCGGCTGGGTTTGTACCGCCGGCGCACCGGGTTGGCTTGGGAAGGCCCGCTTTGGCCTGCCGGGGCTGCTCTATGCTGCGCCGGCCCAGAAGCAGGTGACGTTTGCGCGCAAATGGCCGCAGTTGGGCGGCTACACGTGCAAGTCAGTCGCGCTCAATAAGGAAGGCACGGTTGCCTATCTCGTCTTCCATTTCACCGACGAAAAGGGCGTCACCTATGGCGACTTGTGGCAGTGGGACTCCACCACCGACACACTCTCGCGCCTGACCAACCTGGGCGACGTGCTGGGTGTGGCCAACATCGGCCGCTAAGCGTTGAGACTCTGGAAGAAGGGCGCCGGGCAGCCGGCGCCTTTCTATTGCGCGCGGTCAACCGATAATCGCGCCATGCGCCTGAAACTCTTTCACATCGATGCGTTCACCAGCCGCGTCTTTCGCGGCAATCCCGCTGCCGTGTGCCCGTTGGAGAAGTGGCCCGATGAGGCGCTGATGCAGGCCATTGCCGCCGAGAACAACCTCAGTGAAACGGCATTCTTTGCGCCCGATGGCGAGGAATTCCGCATTCGCTGGTTCACACCTACGACTGAAATTGACCTTTGCGGCCACGCCACGCTGGCCTCCGCCTGGGTGCTTTACGAGGAGCGCGGCTATAAGGGTGAGCGCATTGTGTTTCGCAGCCGCACCGATCGGCTCGAGGTCACGCGCGAGCGCGACCGCATGGTGCTGAATTTCCCCGCTCGCCCCCCAAAGAAGGTTGACGCGCCCACGGGGCTTGGAGTCGGGCTTGGGCTGAAACCGAAAGCTGTGCTCGCAGCGCGCGACTTTCTGTGCGTGTTTGAAAACGAGCAGCAGGTGTGCGATCTAAAGCCCGACTTCGCCGCGCTGAAGAACTTAGACCGCATGGTGATCGTGACTGCGCGCGGCAAGGACTGCGATTTCGTCAGCCGCTTCTTTGCGCCCGGCCATGGCGTGGATGAAGACCCGGTCACGGGTAGTGCGCACTGCACGCTCGTGCCCTACTGGGCCCACGAGCTGGGAAAGAAAAAGCTGCACGCCATTCAAGTCAGCAGGCGCGGCGGCGAACTGTTCTGCGAGCACGTCAAGGATCGCGTAAAGATGGCCGGCCAGGCTGTGAAGTACCTCGAGGGCACCATCGAAGTTCCGGAACACCCGCAGTAGCCGGTTTGCGGGATGATCGAGCCCGCTTGGCGCGTTGAGACACCGCCCCGGGGGCGGGAGCCATGGTATGGAAATCGCATTGCCGCAGGCGCAGCAACCATCAAGCCCGTTGAAGAACGCCTTGGCGCTCGCCGGCTGGGTGGCGCTTTGCTGGGCGGCGGCGCTTTCGGGCATCGCCTTCATGCCGGGTGAGTGGTACGCGTCGCTCAACAAACCGGCATGGAACCCGCCGAACTGGGTGTTTGGGCCTGTCTGGACGACGCTCTATATCATGATGGGTGTAAGTGCCTGGCTGGTTTGGCGCACGGGCAGCGCAAGGCGCGCGCTGGCTGTTTTCCTGATCCAACTCCTGCTCAACGCTTTGTGGACGCCGGTGTTCTTTGGGCTCAAGCAACCCGGCGCGGCGTTCGCCGTCATTGTGGCCATGTGGTGCGCGATTGCCGCAACTATTGCTGTGTTCTGGCGCCATAGCCGCGTCGCTTCGGCGCTGCTTATGCCCTACCTGGCGTGGGTGTCATTCGCCAGCGCTTTGAATTTCACCCTCTGGCGCCTGAACTGAGTGGGGCGCGCCGTGGCGCGCCCCGCTTCAGATCCCGATGCTGGCGGTTACTTCTCGCCGGTAGTCGGTGTCTTCTCCGGCTCCTCGGTCTTTGGTTTGGGCGCGGGCTCTACGGGCTTTGGCCCAGGCCCAGGCTCAGAAGTGCCTGCCGGGCGGCGAGGAGGTGCGTCATGGCCGCGCCTTTCGCCTGAGAGCACCGGTTGATGAGCGCGTGCGAGCACAAGGATCGCAAACGCGGTGTTGCACAATGCGGGTTTACGTGAAGCCGCGGGCAGCGCGTTTTCCAGGCCCCAGCTTCCGTCGGGCAACTGTCTGTCGCAGATTTCGCGGGCCAGCACCGCATACCAGTCAATGCCGCCCGCCAGTTCCACGGCGCCCAGCTGGATGCATGCGCGCGAAAGCGCCCAGGCGTCGTTGTAGAAGCCAACACCGTCAAGAGCCGCGGAGCGCGGCTTGGTCATGTCGATCTGCCAGCGGTTCTTGTACTTGGCAGCGGGCTTGAGCATGCAGAGTGAAAGCCACGAAAGGCCTCCCCAGAGAACCTGGTCGCCGTAGCGTTCGAGGTCTCCGTCGAATTCGCCTTTGCCCCACTCTCCGCGCAAGGTGAGTTCGTCAAAGCAAATGCCAAGGCTGGCCAGCAATCCGGCTGAGCAGCCAAAGGACCCGCTGCCGACGTCGGCTTTGGCTTCCTTTTCGTCTTGCTTGTCCTTCTCGTCCTTCTTTACGACGGGCGGGCCTTCACTTTCATTGCTGAAGAAACTCGCCCAGTCCGGGCGGTAGAAAAACTTGAAGCAGTGAACATGCTCGCTGGCACGGGTCTGTTTGGCCGCGCGCTTGGGATCTTTGGGCGGGGGTGTTTTCCAGGGACGTTCCATGGGTACGTGGGCGAGTGAATGATCCAGTTCAGCTTCGCCAATGACGCGCTCGAGTTCATAGCGGAACACACTCGAAGGCACATTGATGGCCAGCATGCAGGCCGCCTTGAGCCCCATCAGCGCGTACACGCTGTTGGAGTTGTCCCAGCCGTCCTGCGAGGTCTTGGAAGCGTCCATGGTCACGGGCTTGGGCGGTTTTGGCGGAGTTCTCGGCCCCGTGATGGGTTTGGGCGGCACGCCCGGAGGCGCCTTGCGCGGCGTGGCTGGAGGCGTTTTTGGCGGCTTGGGCGGAAGCGCGCCTCCGCACGAGTAACTGTAGCCGTCGAGATCGAACTCGCGCTTTTCTATCAGCAACTTCGCGCGCGCCTTGGCCAACTCGCGATAGTTGCGGGGCATGAGTTCAACCAGCTTGTTGCGTGCGGCGTTGTATTCGTTGAGGTTCGTCGCTGTGAACATGCCGGCTGCAGCGATTTCCTTTTCAAAGAACTTCTCGAGCAACATCAGTTGCAGGCTGGCTTCGTAGGTCTCGCGCTTCATTGCGAAGTTGCGGCTCTCAAGGAAGCTCATGGCCTTGCGAATCGTCGCGCTTTCGCGCGGCTCGCCCGCATGAAGGAGCGCCATAACCGCAAGGCATTGCACGCCCGTACCGTCGGACTTCGCCCCGCCCCACATATCGTTGGGAAAACTGCCGTCGGGATTCTGGTTTGCGATCAGAAACTTACGCGCCTTTTGCAGTGCGTCATTGGCGCGCTGTTCAATCGGAGTGCGCGGCTTGGTCGCGGGTGCGGCCGCTGCTTCAACAATCGCCATGGCGTGCATCGCGCGGCCGACTTCTGCCAGCTCCATCTTTGCCAACGGGCCATCGGCCGGAGACAGGAAACCGCCAAGGGCCGGCGCCAGCAACAACGCGTGCTCAGTGACTTCGGCCAGTGGATCTTCGCGACCCGTACGCTGGCTGAAGCCAAAGGCCTCCGCTAGGTTCGTTCGGGTGCTGGCCAGTGTGCCAGCTTTCATCGCTTCCAGATAGTTCGCGTGCAGGGAATTGCGCCACTGAGCCGCGTCATTCAGGCCCTTGGGCGCGGCCATGCTCGCCATGACAAACGCGAGCCGGCCGGCGCCAAAGGGCTCGGAGTAAGTTTTCTGCAGCCGCTCAAGTGTGTCTGGCATCAATCGCGCAGCAGTCTCGATATCGGCCAGATTGGGTCGCGAAAATTGCCCGGGCGGGGCACCCGAAGCCAGGCCAAAAGCAGCCATGGCCAGCACGTTTGCATTGAGATCCTCCGAGACGTCCGGCGGTTGGCCTTTCTGGCAGCCCCATCCCAGGTTCTCGATGTGTGCGCGGCCCAGAAAGTCGAGATCCCGGCCCCACTGCTTGAATTCAGCGGCTAAACCGATGTCGAGCGCACAACGATTGATCACCGCACGCCAAAAATGGTTCGAATACCACTGCACGGACACCGCGTCGGAAGTTGCCCAGTAGGACTGGGGCGAACAGACGTTGGCCGCATTCTTGGCAGCCGAGAGCGTAATGCGTGCGTTTTCCAAAAGCTTGGCGGCATCCTTGACGCTCATGCGTCGCGCAGCGGCGCGGATCACCAGCATGTAAAGACCCGCTGGCGCGAGTTCGTGTGTAATCTCAGGGCTTGGCGTGAGCGCCAGACGCGCCAGTTTGGCGTCCAGTGCTTCATTGCGCGGCATGCCCGACTCAAGCACGGCCCAAAGGCGCCACAGCTCGGCAGCGTCCAGCGCGCCCGTACCAGCTGTTTCGAAGGGTTCAATGGGACAGACGCGGCGCCAGCGGCCCACGAACAGGTCGTCTTCAAAAAGGTTGCGCAAAAGGTGGCGCAAACCGGAGATGGTGACGTAGGCGCGACGATCCAACTTGTCCAGCGTGCCTTTGGCCTGCTTGACCTGCTCAGCGTCAATCGCGGGAGCAGGACCCTTGCTTGGCGTATCGCGCGGGGGGTCCTGTGCAATGGAGCCCCCGGGCGGCACGCTCAGCGCGCCTGCCAGCGCGAAGAGCAACACAATTGTAGGTCTCATCAGATTCCTCCAATACCTTGCTTCAATCTACGCCATGAAGGCCCCTTCGTCCAATTCCAGCCAAGGCATTTTCACCCCATCGATAAAAGGAATGAACGTTTCACACCCCCCCCCCGCGGGGCCAAGTACCAGTTACAGCGTCAGATTGAAAACACACCGCCCAACTGGTGTGTTCTGCCTGGTCGGGGCGGAGAAATGCCAAAGCGCCAGCGGCGCTTTGGCTCAGCGCAGCTCTGCGAAGCGGCCGCGCAAAAAAGCGCCGACCAAATATCGAACGCTGCTCGACGACCGCTCACGCGCATCAAACAAAACACACCGCCCAAGCGGTGTGTTTTGTCTGGTCGGGGCGGAGAGATTTGAACTCTCGACCTCTTGCACCCCAAGCAAGCGCGCTACCCAGGCTGCGCTACGCCCCGAATTGCTTCTGCTGCGTTTCTGGGGTACAGCGCCAAAACGGTATCGCATTGCTTTCAAACGTCAAGCGGGCGCATGGCCTGTGCTTTCGGGGCGTGAGCTACTTTGGCGGCTCTGTCTGGCTTGCGATGACTTGGATGCCTCGCTTAGCGTACTCGGCCAGAAACGCATCCACGAACCCTTTCTCTTTGGCGAGCAGTTCCGGCGGGTGCACGCCGGGCTTGGTGAACTTGCCATTTGCCACCAGCGTCGCGACCGAGGTAGCCGCGTAGCCTGTGGTGCGCGACATGCTGCGCAGGCCGGTTTGCGGGTCCATGCGATCGACGAGATCCCAGACCATGCGCACGGATTTCTTGCCCTTGCGGCCGTCGGCGATGATACGCATGACCGTGATGTCCGCTTCGCCGTCTTCGAAGGTCCACTTGGGAAAGAGCAGCGCCGAAGTGACATCCAGGGGCCGAACTTTAGCGCCGCCGACAGTGATCTCGTCCTTCGAGAACAGGCCGGTATGCCGCAGCACGCGCATGAGCTCGATGTGGCCGGGGTAGCGCAGCGTGCGCTCCTTCATGAACGGAACCTTGAGCGTGTAGGCGAGGCTGCGCAGGCCGTCGGTATTGAATGCTTCGAGCGTGCCCAGCCCCGGGAAATCCATGAGTTCGGGCTCGCTCAACGCCTCTTTGACCACGACCTTGCCGTGCTCAACGATGCGCGCGGGCCGGGTGTATTCTTCGATCACGTCCGAGGGCGCGAAGCCTGCTTTGTACTGATAAGGCCAGCGGCGATCGGCGGGCAGGCCGCCCACATAGATCTCCAGATTGGTGCATTCGTCGAGCTGCTCGACGGCGTGCCCGCAAAGCAGATTGGAAACGCCGGGTGCCACGCCGCAATCGACAATGGCGCATGCGCCGTGCTTTTTGGCAAACGCGTCAAGCTCCCACGCATCTTCGGCCATGAACGAGATATCGACGTAGGGCTTCTTTGCCTCAATCACTGCCTTGAGCGTTTGCAGGCCGATGGCCGATGAAAGCGCGCCCAGCACGAGGTCGGATTTTGCAACAAGCTTCTTAACTGACGCCGCGGTGCCGAGGTCCGCTTGTGTGGTGCGCACGCCCCATTTTGCTTTGGCGCGCTCGAGCGCCTGCGGGCGCGCGTCGGCCAGCGTGACGTCAAAGCCAAATCGCTGCATGTCGGCGGCCATAGCCGACCCGACCATGCCCGCGCCCAACACGGTAATTTTCCTGGCCATCGTGGTTCCTTATCTCAGCCACTTCGCAATCTGCGAAGCCTGCAAAATGCCGTCTTCTGTGATGTAGCCCGAAATCAAATCCGCCGGTGTTACGTCAAATGCCGGGTTGAACACCTTCGCTCCTTTGGCGGTGAGTTGCGCGCCGTTCCATTGGCGCAGTTCGTTTTCGTTGCGTTCCTCAATAGGAATGTCGGCGCCCGTTTTTGTGGCCGCGTCAAAGGTACTGCGAGGCGCGGCTATGTAAAATGGCGCTCCGTGGGTCTTGGCCGCGAGTGCGAGCGAATAAGTGCCAACTTTGTTGGCAGTGTCGCCGTTGAGCGCGATGCGATCGGCGCCGGTGATCACGAGTTGCGATTTCTTCTCGCGCAGCACAATCGCCGCCATGTCGTCGCCGATCACGGTCACGTCGATGCCCGCCTGAGCCAGTTCCCAGGCCGTCAGGCGCGCGCCCTGCAGCAGCGGGCGGGTTTCGTCGGCGAAGACCTTGAACTTCACGCCTGCTGCATGCGCGACGTACATGGGCGCGAGCGCCGTGCCCATGCCGCTGGTGGCCAACGCGCCGGCGTTGCAATGCGTGTGTACGCCCATGCCGGCTTTGATCAGCGTGGCGCCATGCTTGCCGATGCTCTCGCAAGCCGCGACATCTTCGGCGTTGATGCGTTTGGCTTCTTCAAGAGCCCGGGACGCGTCGCCTTTGGCGAACGCGCTTACTCGCTCGACTGCCCAGCGCAGGTTCACGGCCGTGGGGCGCGCCTCGGCCAGGCGTTCGAGACCGGCGTCGCCCAGGCCTTCGCGCAGGGCCAGCACGCAGCCGTAAGCGCCGGAAACGCCAATGGCGGGTGCGCCGCGCACGGCCAGGCGCTTGATGGCGTCGATCAACGCATCGAGCGAAGATAGTTCGAGGTAGATCAGTTCAGAGGGGAGTTTCGTCTGTTCGATGATTGTAAGGCGTCCGGCCTTTGCGTCGCCTTGCCATTGCAGCGTTCGGGGAAAGCTCAAACTCGGCTCCTTACAAGCGGTGGGGGCGCATCGTATATTGAAACCGCGTTTCCCACACTGAAAGCGACGCCCATTTTGGAGCGAGCCATGCGCAAAGCCGCGCGCGAAAAAACGCCGCCCCCTGCCAAAGCCGACCCGATCAAGGAACTTGAGCAGCTTCAGGCGGCAAACCAGGCCGATATGTCGCGGGCTTTTTCCGAGACGCATCGAGTGCTCAAGCAGGCTGTGGATCGCGCGGGGCCCAAACGCGTGGCGCGCGCGCTCGATATCTCGCTCAGCCTGGTTTACAAATGGACGCAGCCTGCGCGCACCAAAGAAAACCCCGCGGCCAGTGGTGCCCGCAACCCGCTCGACAAGCTGCTTGCGATTTTTGAACTGAGCCAGGATCTTGAACTGATCCACTTCATCTGCCAGACCGCGCGCGGCTATTACACGCCCAACCCGGTTCCACAGGGCGGAAGCCGCGTCAATTTTGTGTCGGAGACGGTGTCGGCGCTCAATGACTTTGCGGATCTGTTGCAGTTTGCCGAGAAGTCGCTCACGAATGACGGCACGATTGACGACCTCGAGGCCCAGCGCCTGCGCCAGCAGTGGAACCGGCTCAAAGGCCGTCTTGAGCACTTCGTGACTTCGTGCGAAGAAGGCCACTACAACTCCAAGGCCAAGGAAGACGAAGACGACGCCGAGGAAGAGTAATTGAGCGAGCGCATCAACATTCCCGAGTTCGACGACGCGGAAGTGCGCGAGCACATTCTGCGCATCCGCGGTCTCATTGCCGAAGAAACCATCGAGACGCTCAAGATGGTGCGGCTCGATCACATCGTGAACCCGCGCGGCAAGCTGCAGGAATACGACCAGCAGACGTTCCGTGCCTGGGTGATCGCGTGGCTCAACGCGCTGGAAACGGTGCTGTGCGCGCACATGGCGATGATGACCAAGCGCCTTTCTACGGGGGGGCTCGACAACATTCAGGGCCTGGTGGTGCAGCCCGAAAAATTGCTCGAGCAGGTGGAAGACATCAAGCGCGCGCTGGAGATTATCCTGACGGCGGAGTCGGAGATGACGCCGGAACGCGCCGACAAAACGGCCACGGGCGAGTTTCCCGTCAAGAAGTAGCACGCGGCGACAACGCTGCCAGCGCGGCTTCGACTTGCGCGCGCTCCAGTTCGCGTCCGATCACGACCAGCGTCGGCTCAGGATCGAACCCCTCGAGCGGGAACACATGCGCTTGCGCGTGGCCGCCCGCAAGCTGGCAGATGTACAGGCGCGCATCGCCTTTCAAGCGAACAAAACCCTTGGCGCGAATCACGTTTGTCGGCAAAGCTCGCAATGCGCCAAGCAGCGCTTCTTTGTCAGGAACATCCGCGACGCGATAGCTCAATGCAAGAAACCCATGATCGTGATGGTGACCGTGCGCCTCGTGCAACAGTTCATCGACGGCGGCGTCGCCGGTGCGCGGCGCGGGCAGGGCCAGCAGTTTTTTGAGCGTGGCGGGCGCGTCGAGGTTGCATTGCACGGTGTTGACCAGTTCAGCGCCGGGTGCAACCTCACGCACACGTGACAGAAGCTGCGGGAACCAGGCAGGGTCGGCCAAGTCCATCTTGTTGAGCACGACAATCTGCGCGAGTTCCAGTTGGCGGCGCGCGAGGTCATTGATCCGCAGCGCTTCGAGACCGTGCTCGACATCGAGCACCGAAATCAAGCCGCGTGCATCGAGTGTTTCGAGCAAGTCAAGGGCCGTGCAGGTGTCGAGCACCTCAACGGGGTCGGCGATGCCGGTGGTTTCGATGAAGAGCAAATCCGGGCGCACATCGCGCGCGATTTCCTGCAATGCGGTGTGCAAGTCGCCCTTGAGCGTGCAGCAGATGCAGCCCCCCAGCACGTTGAGCACCTCGATGGCGCCACCGCTTTGCGCTACGGGGCCGTCAATCGAGATCGCGCCCGCTTCGTTCATCAATACCGCCGGTTTCATGCCCGCGTCGCGCGCGGCTTGCAGCAGCCGCACCAGCAGCGTGGTCTTGCCCGCACCGAGAAAACCTGAAATGAGGACCACCGGCGTTTTCATGGGGGTGTTTTACAAACTCGCGCCGCGTGCTAAACCCTTCGCCCCGTGGAAACGATTTCAAAAGCCCGCCTCAAGCAACTGCGCGCACTGACCTCCCGCAAAGGCCGCGACGAGCAAGGCCTGTTCATCGCCGAGGGACCCTATTTGCTTGAAGAAGCGCTCAAGGCGCAGGTGATGCCGCGCTTTGTGGTAGTGAGCGAAAAGCAGGAAGGCCCGCGCGAGAAGGTTCAGGCGCTGATTGAACGCTGCGCCAAAGAAAGCATCGAGTGCGTGAGCGCCGGCGAGGCCGAGTTTGCCGAATGCGCCGACACCGTGAACAGCCAGGGCGTGCTGGCCGTGTTTGCGATCCCGCACTACGAGCTTGCGCCGCTGCTTGAACGCCACGATCTCACGCTGCTGGTGCTCGACAACATTAGAGAGCCGGGCAACCTTGGCGCGATTTGCCGCCACGCCGCTGCGTTCGATTGCGGCGGGCTTTTGCTGCTCAAGGGCTGCGTCGATGCCTGGAATAACAAGGCCGTGCGCGCGAGCATGGGCGGCGTGTTCCACGTGCCGGTATTCGCCGACCTCACGCCCGAAGATGTGATGCAACAACTCAACGCGCACGGCGTATGGCCCTACGTAGCCGCGCGCGGCGGCAAACCCGCGTTTGAAATTGATTTCCCGCCCAAGACGGCATTCATCATCGGCGGCGAAACCGAAGGCGTGCAGCCATTCTGGAACGAGCGCGACGTGATCGGCATCGGCCTGCCGCAAACGGACAAAGTCGAAAGCTGCAACGCTGCGGTGGCGGCAAGCATCCTCATGGCCTGGCGCTTCCAGGGCAGACGCAAAGGCGGTTAGCCACCGGATTTCGCCAAGGCTTTGTTAGGCCTGGCGGAGTGCACAGTGTGGACTATGCCTGACCTCGCAATTGGCAAGTAACCTGAAGCGATCTTCTATCGCTCGGTGCGCTAAGCGGGAGCTAACATTCACCCAATGGACGCACAGAATAAATCGCTACTGGACCGACTTCGCAAAGATCGCGAACTAGTCGTGGAAGTCCAGCTTGCAAATGAAGTTGCAGCAATTCCAAATGTTACCGAAATCGAGCTTTGGCATGGCGTGTTTCAGAGTGCAGCTGCCTTCTTGCCGATCATGACAATCAGATCGCTTGAGAGGCTGGAACTTGGTTGGTTCGAAGTTGCAGGTTCGCCGAGTTTGACCAACGACGTGCTGCTGAACTTGCAGCGTCTTACGAACCTGCGCGAATTGCGCCTTGATCGCGCATATCAAGTCGATGACTCTGGTGCCAAGCACATTGCGGCGGTTCGCTCCTTGAGAGAGTTGACACTGGAGGACACCAAGGTCACTGATGGCGGTGTAGAGCACCTGTCGCAGCTTCCCCAACTTGAACTGCTCTCGTTGGAGTTCTCGTTCAGGATCAAGGGGCCGGGTTTGATGGCACTCTCTGCGTTGCGCTCATTGAAGTGGCTTTCGCTGCAGTATTGCAGCGATCTTGAAGATGCTGCGGTGGATGCCATTGCGGGCATGCCGCAGCTTGAGACCATTCTTCTCAATGGTTGCCCCAAGCTGAGTTGGGAATCGGTACGGAAACTTGCGCGCCTGCCACGCTTGCGTGACATCGCATTGGCACTTCCCTTCGGTCGCGAATCGGAATCGGGCATGCCTGAGTTTGGCGAATTCGTGAAGGACTGCCCTTCACTGAGGTACATTCGCAACTTTCCAGATGCGGTAACTCCTACGGAACAGGAGCAGATTGTTGGTCTCCTGGAAACGCGTCGCTGATGTTCTCTCTGAATTCAGTGTCCCGTGCCTGCCTGAAGTAGCCCCAGCCTGGGCAGGTGGCTATAAAGTACCCATGCCCATCGCGCCCAAGAAAGCTTCAGAGAGCCAGAGCCACATCACCTGGATCGTTCAGCCCGAGGACCTCAACATTCATGGCAGCCTGTTTGGCGGCCGCCTGCTTTCGCTCATGGACAAATGCGCGGCTATGGCCGCCATGCGCCACTCTCGGCGCAATTGCGTTACGGTCAGCATCGACAAAGTGGATTTTGTGGCGCCGGTGAAGCATGGCTTCTTGCTCGATCTCACCGCGCGCGTGCATTTCACGGCGCGCACGAGCATGGAACTTTACGTCAGTGCGATTGCGGAAAATCCGCTTACCGGTGATCGCAAATCAGTGTGTGACGCGTTCTTCAGCTTCGTGGCGCTTGATGGCGACAACACGCCCACGGCTGTTCCGCCCGTTGAGTTGGAAACCGACGCCGATCGGCAGTTCAACGCGGAGGCCAAGGCTCGCTACGAAGCGCGCAAGGCGGGCAATGTTTCTTCGCGCACAAGAATTGCGGGAAAGTAACTACTCGAGCAGACTGTTGGCCAACTCCGCCACGCGCTGCGAAAGCTTCTCTTTTTCGGCAAAGGGCAGAAGTGTGTCGCCGACCAGCTTCTTGCGGGTGCTGACTAGTTCATCAACGCACTGCTGCAACTCACCGTGGCGTGTTCCAACGCGCGAGAAACAGCGCGGGCCGAACTCGAGCCACTGCTTTTCGCCGACCGCGTGCTCCAGCACCCGGTCTGCAAGCCAGATCCAGAAACGCTGCTGGTTCCATTCGCGTGCTGCTTCAGCAGCTGCGCTGGCGCCAAGCCTGTCGGCAACATCCTGGCGATAGGAGTTGGCAGCAACGAACGCGGCGCGGTAGATGGAATCCACGGGCATAGGCAGAGAATAGCGATCGTCGCGGCATCGTGAAACAAATTGCGGGGGCGCTCTATCGCGAAAAAATCTTTCCGGCCCGCAAGCCGCATTTCTCCCATGTTCCCGGACAGCACTGCCCGCGAATGCGCTCTACAGGCGGGTTGGCGACCGGGGCACAAACGTTTGACGCAGCCAAACCACAGTGCTACCTTTCGCTTCCCACCGAGGGGGAGTGTCATACACAGCAGAGTCTTCAGGGCCGTGAGCGACCGGCCCTGAGTTTTTTCGACTCTGCGGCGGTGGAATTGGCCGGGGGATGTCGTGACAGAAATGCTGGTCAAAGAAAATTGGGGTCGCGTTCTGGGCGATCTGCAGCAGCGCGTCGGCGACGAGGCCTTCAACCTCTGGCTGCGCCACACTCTGGTCGTGAAACTTGAGCCCGAGCTGCTGGAAGTCGGCGTTGCGAACATGATGGCCGGCGAGTGGCTTGAAGCAAAATTCTCGAGCGAAATCCTTAACAGCGTGGAGCGCATTGCTGGCTTCAGGCCGCGCAAGATTCGCTTTTCCGTCAACGGCCACTTGTTTCGCGAATTGCGCCGCCAGGAAGCGCAGGCCCGCAACGCGGCGCCCGTCGTGCCCCTGGTCAGGGAAGAAGCCAAGCCGCGCGTGGCGCCTGCACCGGTTCCGCGGCAGATTTTCAATCTCAATGAGCGCTACACGCTGGATCGGGTGATTGTGGGGCCCAACAACCAGCTGGCGTTCAACTGCGCTTTTGAAGTGGCGCGAAAGCCGGGCGAGGCATTCAATCCGCTTTACATTTACGGGCGCTCGGGCACGGGCAAGTCGCACCTGCTGCAGGGTATTGCGCGCGAGTTGCATGAGCGCCATGCGCGCATGAACGTGCTTTACGTGCCTGCGGAGTATTTCGTCAACCAGTTTACCGGCCAGTTGCGCAGCAAGAACCTGGAGCCTTTCCGGCGCAAGTTCCGTTCACCTGACGTTCTGATCATCGATGACATCCAGTTCTTCTCAAACAAGGATGCCACCCAGGAAGAACTGCTGCACACTCTGGACGCGCTGGTTCAAAATGGCCGGCAGATTGTGCTCGCCGCTGACTGCGCGCCGCGCGCGCTTGATGGCTTCATGGAGCAACTCACCACGCGCTTCACGCAGGGCATGGTGGCAGAGCTTGAGCAGCCCGGCTACACCACACGCCTTGCGCTGATCAAGAGCAAGCTCGAAGGCCATCGCCATTTGTTTCCCGATGACGTGGTCAACTTCCTTGCGCATAAGCTCGAGTGCAACGTGCGCGAGATTGAAGGCTACGTGACGCGCCTCGTGGCGCCCGCCGGCCTGTACGGTCAGAAGGTGACCATGCAATTCGCGCAGCAGGCGTTGCAGGATTTCCTGCAGAACCGCTCGCGCATGGTGGAGCTGACCGATATTGAGAATCTTGTGATCGCGCACTTTGGCGTAACCAGCGCGGCCCTGCATTCGCGGTTGCGCAAGCGCCCCGTGGCGCTTGCCCGCCAGGTGTGCATGCATCTGGCCCGCACGCTTACGAGCTATTCGCTCAAGGAAATCGGGCGCTTCTTTGGCAACAAAAACCACACCACGGTGGTGTTTGCGCACCAGGCCGTGGCGGCGAAAGTGGCAAAGTCAAAGAACCTCGCCGCCGAGGTTGAACACCTCAAGCGCCAACTTCTGGGCCCGCAGTTGGTCAAGCCCGTTTCGTAACGCATCGGTCAAACAACCCAAGCAGAAGTTTCGCGCGAGCGTCGTAGCTGAAACGTTGCGCGTGCTCGTGCGCACTGACTGACAGGCGATGGGCCAGGGCTTGATCCGAGCAGACTTCGGCAAGCGCGGTCGCCAATGCGCGCGCGTTGCCGGCTTCAAACAGGCGAGCGTTGACGTTGTCCGTGAGCACTTCGCGTACGCTTGGCAGGTCGCTCGCGACAATAGGCATGCCCAGCGCCATGTACTCGAACAACTTCAGGGGTGAGGTGAAACGCGCGGCTATTGAGTGTTCCGGCGGCAGCGCGTGCACAGCGCAAGCCGCGCCGCAAACCGCTGAGGGCAGCGCGTGTTGCGGCATCCGCCCGCTGAGGTCAACGCGGGAGTCGAGTGCGAGTTCACGTATCTTGCGGCGCAGATCAAAGCGCTCTTTCTCGCTGCCATCGCCGATGATGCGCAGACGAAGGCCTGGCGCAAGCGCAAGGGCTTCCAGCAGGGTGCCGAGACCCTTCCAGAACTGCAGTGTGCCGACATAGACGACCGTGTTTGTGGTGATGCCGCTCCAGCGGCGCGAGAACAGTTCCAGGTCAACGGCGCTTGGTGCCACGGCGGTTGCGCCGGAGTAGGAAAAGCGTGACTTGATTTCGTCCAGCAATCCCCGGGTGATTGCGGCCACACCGCGCGCTCTGGCGTAAACGGCCTGCTCAATACGCCCGAGTTTGCGCGCTGATGACGCGGCAGCGCCGCGATCCTGCGCCCAGAGTTCGCCGACCAGGTGCGCCTCATAGACCAGCGCGGGTGTTGACGTGTCAAGCTTCTCCGCGAAGTAGGCGGCGAGTTTGTCGCTGCGCAGCCAGAGCACGTCCGGCTTCAGTTCCGCGATTGCCTTGCGTGCGGCGCGAAAGAACACGCCATTGAGCGTAATGCCCAGCCGTTTGCGCAGCGCGGGCAGGGTGCGAACGGATAGTGCAATGGGGCGCGCGGCGCCCAGCTCACGCTCGAAGTAAGCATCCACGCGCGCGGCGCTGTCCGGCGTCAGCCACGACACGGGCGTCAGCCGGGCCATGGATGCCAGCGTGCGGCAGATCGCCACCCAGCGCGCTTTGGTCGCGTCAATCGGTTCGTGATGGGCGAAGACAACGTGCATGTCACTGCGCCTGTTGTGCGGAGACGACGCTCACCGCCCAATAGATGGCCCAGGCCACAAGTCCGACGACCACCAGCAAACCAAGCGCGGTGGCCAGCAGCGTGTAACGGTCGGCTTCTTTCGGTCGGGCGTTCTCCAGGTAGTTCTGTGCCAGTGAAACGCGCGAGTCACGTGGCGCGCCGTTTTCCGGCTGCTTTTTGAGCGTGTCACGGCGCATCACTTCCAGTTCGGGTACGTTTTCGTCACGCGTTGGCATGTGTGCGGTGATATCGCTGGTGCCGGCGGCCGTGCGCACGATCGTGTTTACGCGGTTGCTGGGGATGCGGAACATGGACGATTCCGGCTTTTCGCCCGGGATGATGCGGCGAGAACTTCCGGCCGAAGTGCGATCCGTGTCGCGACGGCCGCTCCTGGCCTTCTCCAGTTCTTCGCGCAGCCGCACTACTTCCAGCGCCAGTTCCTTGCGCAGATCGTCATCGGGCAGTCGCTCGACCAAGCTTGTGAGGTCTTTACTGGTGCGCGCAGCGCGCGAGCGATCGCTGGAGGCCGGTTGCGGATCCTGGGGGGCGGCAACAAGGCTGTCCTGCACGCGCACGTCGGTGGGAGCTGCTTGCGCGGGTTCCTCGTCCAGCGCCCTGTAAAGCCCGCGCGTGTCGCCGCGCGATTTAGGCTTGGGAATATCAACCAGTGCCGGTGCTTCGTCGGACTCAAACCCGTCGTCTTTCACGGGTTCAATCTCCTGCGATTCATTCGAGTTTCGGCCCAACGCAGACGCAGGCAGCTGCACTCTTGGGGTGGCCGGTGGCAGTTGGCTGTCCACGATGCGGATATCCGCAGGATCCTCGTGCAATGGCGCGAGGTCCGATGGCGCGGGCTTGAGACGATTCGAATGGGAGCGCGAGGGAATTTCCGTGTCGATCTGGCGCGCATCGCGGCCATTGTCTCTTGCGCTTGCCTCGCCCGGGCGCACCACTACGCGGCGATCGCTGGGGGGCTTTCGGGGCGCGGGCACATCGCGCACTGTGGTTTCGCCACGCGGCTGCTCAATGGAGCTGTCATAGAGTGAAATGAGGTCGCGGTCAGCAAGCGTAGTGTCGCCGCCAGGCTTGTCGGGCTGTGGTTTCTTGCGGAGTTTGGTTGTGTCTTTGTCGCGCGGTCGCGGCACTTCCTCGGTGGGGGCTCCAGGGGCGATGGCCGGGCGTTCTACGGTGGTGTCGCCGGAAGAAGGCGGAGGTTCCGCGCTCAAGGCCGGCTTGCGGCCAGACCCGAGGTCGGTGTCGTCGGAAGGATCGCGCCGACTGGAGTCGCTTGCGCGGCGCGACATCACGCGCGTCGCGCGATCAAGCTGCTTGTCAATGACCTCGATCTTCTTGGAGATCAGGCTTCTGTGCGAGTCAGAGACGCCGTTTTGGGCAAGCAACGGCTCAAGCAGCTTGCGCGCCTCTCGGTGCTTGCCGGTTTCGGCCAGCGCTTCTGCCTCGCGAATCTTGCGGACGATGACCAACGTGTCCATGGTGCTCGATGATCAATGATCAAAAGTCAATTATCAATGGCCTGTGCGCAGCTTCGCTTCAATCTCACGGCCCCATGGTTTGTAGCCCCGTTCCGTTCCGGAAAGATGGCTGCGCAGCTCTTCGTGCAGGCGTTTGTTGCTGGCCACGCAGTTCTCGCCAAAAAGCCAGTCGTCTCCGCCCTCGAAATCGGTCACGGTGCCGCCAGCCTCGCGCACCATCAATGCGCCCGCCGCGACATCCCACGGCTTCAGGTAGAGTTCCCAGTAGCCATCAAAGCGTCCGGCTGCAACATAGGCCAGGTCCACGCTGGCAACGCCCAGGCGCCTCATGTCATGGCACATCAGGCAGAGCTTGCCGAAATTATCCACGTTGTTCTTCTTCACTTCGTTGCGGATGTACGGAAAGCCGGTAGCCAACAGTGCGCCATGCACGTCGGGCACCTTGCTGACTTTGAGCCGCACACCATTAAGGAATGCACCCTTGCCCATGGCGGCGGTGAAATGTTCCCGCAGGTACGGTACTTCAACGAGGCCCAGCACAGGTGTGAGTCGGCGGCAAAGGCCCACTGAACATGCGAAAACAGGCAAGCCGCGCGCGAAATTAGTGGTTCCATCAACGGGGTCGATGATCCAGCAGAACTCGCTGTCGTTGAGGTGAGCGCCGGATTCCTCGCCGAGAATGCTGTGCTCAGGCCAATGCTTGCGGATCTCGGCGATAACAACGTGCTCGGTTTCAGTGTCAGCGGCGGTGAGCAGGTCGCGACGGCGCTTGAGGTCAATCTGGTTAGGCTTGAGCTTGCCAAAATGGCGCAAATGGACGCGCCTAATGACCTTACCAAGATAATCGAGAAACTTGAGATTGGGCGCCGTCATGGAATTCCTAAGAATTTCTTGTCTTGAGACAATGCTGCGTACGTTTATACTGTTGTTGCTGGAGTCGGGGAATCAGTCCTCCTCCAAGTTTCGGTGAAAGCCGAAATAGCCTCCCCCGGCTTCAGCACTATCACGGGCGCGCCAGCGCCCGTGACCCGTTAATGTCCACTACTAACCGGTTGGGTTGCGCTGGCAAGACTGAGAACTAGACTCTCTCGCCTCATGAAAGCCATCGTTGTCCGCGAGCATGGCGGGTTTGACAAGCTGCTCTGTGAGCAGGCGGAAAAGCCGCGCATCAAGCCCGATGAAGTGCTCGTCGCCGTCAAGGCGTCGGGCATCAATCACCTTGACTTGTGGGTGCGCAAGGGTGTGCCCGGCCACAAGTTTCCGCTGCCCATGATTCCCGGTACGGACGTCGCCGGCGAAATCGCCGAAGTTGGTTCTCTGGCCACGGGGTTCAAAGTGGGCGACCGCGTGGCGGTCATGCCCGGGTTTGCCGACCCGCTCAGCGAGCAGGCGCTCAGCGGCCAGGACAACATTGCGCGCGATTACGGCATCTTTGGCGAGACGCGCAACGGCGGCTGCGCCGAGTTCCTCGATGCTCCCGCGCGCAACCTGATGCGCATGCCCGCCAACATGAGTTTTACCGATGCCGCGGCCTGCCCGCTTGCGTTCCTGACGGCATGGACGATGCTGAAAAAATCCGACGTCAAGGCGGGCGACTTGGTGCTTATGCATGCCGCGGGATCGGGCGTGACCAGCGCGGGCATCCAGTTGGCCAAGCTGATCGGCGCCAACGTGATTGCTACGGCGGGCAGCGACGACAAGCTGGAAAAGGCGCGCAAGCTTGGTGCCGATTACATAATCAACTATCGCGGCGACTGGGTCGAGGATGTCAAGAAGCTTACGCAGCGCGCGGGTGTGGACGTGATTTTCGACCACGTGGGCCCGGACACGTTTGACGGCGACATGAAGGTCATTAAATGGGGCGGCCGCTACGTGACCTGCGGCAGCACGAGCGGCGGTGAGGTAAAACTCAACATGCGCGCACTGTTCTTCAAGCGCATCAGTTTGATCGGCTCCACGATGGGGCCGAAGGCCGACCAGATCGAAGTCTGGAAACTGCTTTGCAGCGGCAAGGTGAAGCCCGTGGTAGATCGCGTGTTCGCCATGCGCGACATTCGCGCCGCCCACGAATACGTCGAGTCACGCAAGGCATTTGGCAAGGTGGTGCTGGACGCAACTCAGTGGTAAAGGCCGTGTTTCGTGCTCCGTGATTCGTGTTTCGGAGCTTATGGTGGGTGCGGCAAGCAGACTTCGGCTCGAAACACGAGGCACGAAACACGAGAAACGATCATGTATTGCCAGATCATCAAATTCGAAGCCAAGCCCGGGATTGATGTCGAAACCGCGCTGAAGAAGTACATCAAGGCTGCGATGTTGAACCCCGGATTCGTGCACGGCAGCTATTTCATACCGGAGCCCCTGCCCGACGGCGAAGTGCCGCCCGGCTTTGCCGTGGGAGTGCGTGAGCGCACTTACTTTGTCCAGCTTGTGTTCAACTCGCCGCGCGACATGCTCAAGCACGTGGAGCTTTACCACGGCGACGATCTCAACCTGCTGCCCTCACCTCACTTTTATGTGCTGGGCAAGTATGTTGAAGACCACAACATTGAAGTCGAGAACCGCTACCTGCCATGATCCTTTGCTTGCGGAGTTTGAACACGAAGGAACGAAGTAACGAAAGTAAAAGCATTGCCTTGCTCCTTCGTTACTTCGCGTCCAGGCAGTTTGGGTGCAACCATGGAATACAAACTCGTCACTGTTACGCGCGATTCCGAGGAGTCCCGGCTGGCGCTGGTCACGCTCAAGCGGCCGGACGTCAAGAACGCGATCAACAAGGCCATGGTGGCGGAACTCACGCACGCCTTTGATGCATTGCGCGAGAGCGATGTCGGGTGCGTGATCCTGTCGGGCGACGGGCCGGATTTTGCAGCGGGCGCGGACATCGCCGAATTGCGCGAGCGCAAAGCGCTTGAATCGCTCGCCGCGATCAATAGCGCACTCTTTGCGAGAATCGAAAACTTTCCCGCGCCTGTGATCGCGGCCGTACGCGGCTACGCCCTTGGGGGCGGCTGCGAGTTGACCTTGAGCTGCGATATTCGTCTTGCGAGCGAGAGCGCGCAGTTCGGCCAGCCCGAGGTGAATCTCGGCATCATTCCCGCCGCCGGCGGCACGCAGCGTTTGCCTCGCATCGTGGGACTTGGCCGCGCGAAGGAACTTGTGCTCACAGGCGCCATCATCGACGCGCAGGAGGCATATCGGATCGGCCTTGTGAACAAGGTGCACCCGGATGCTGACCTCATGCCCGCTGCACGCAAGCTGGCGATCACGATTATCAGGAAGGGCGGGCTGGCAGTACGCATGGCCAAAGCGGCGCTGAATCAAAGCGCGCGTATGGGCTTGGACAGCGGCCTCGCGTTTGAAAGCACGGCGCAAGCACTGCTGTTTGAAAGCGAAGACAAAATGAAGCGCATGACGGACTTTCTGGAGAAGAAAAAGAAGTAGCGACGCAAGGCGGCAATTCTGAATTCTGAGTTCTGAATTCTGAATTGAAGGCAGCTCAATCAGAACTCAGCATTCAGCATTCAGAATTTCTTCTATGGCAATCTCCCACATCGCAGTTTTCGGCGCCGGCACCATGGGCCATGGCATTGCGCAGGTGGCCGCTCAGGCCGGGCTCAAAGTCGCTCTTTACGACATCAAGCAGGAGTTTGTCGATAAGGGCCTGGCGAGCATCAAGGGCAACCTCGACAAGGGCGTCGAGAAGGGCAAGGTTACCGCCGAACAGCGCGCGGCTGCGCTGGCCAATCTTCGCGGCTGTACTACGGTGGCGGACGCAGCCAAGGGCGTGCACCTGGCAGTGGAGGCTGTGCCCGAGAAACTTGAAATCAAACAGGGTTTGTTCCGGGAACTTGATGCGCTGTGCGGTGCGGAAACGATTTTCGCGAGCAACACATCAAGCCTGAGCATCGCCAAGATTGCGAGCGCAACCAAGCGCGCCGACCGATTTCTGGGCATGCACTTTTTCAATCCCGTGCACATCATGAAGCTGCTGGAAGTGGTGGTGACGAATCTGACCAGCGAAGCCACGCTGGCGACGGTGCGTGAACTGGGAGCGAAGCTGGGCAAGGATTGCATCGTGGTCAAAGACTTCCCCGGATTTGCCACGTCGCGCCTGGGCGTTTGCCTGGGCCTTGAGGCGATTCGCATGGTGGAGCAGGGCGTGGCAAGTGCATCCGACATCGACAAAGCCCTTGAACTCGGCTATGCGCACCCCATGGGGCCGCTGAAGCTGACGGATCTGGTCGGCCTCGACGTGCGCCTGAACATCGCCGACTATTTGCATGGCGAACTCCAGAGCGAAGTCTTCAAGGCGCCGCAACTCATGCGCAACATGGTGAAAGCGGGCAAGCTGGGCAAAAAAACGGGAGAGGGTTTCTACACGTACTAAAACCCCCACTTTACACGGCATTCGCTGAGTGTTGACGCGTCAAGGGCCTCGACTTTTATCGTTGAGCGGTAGGGGTCGTTCTTGTTCCAGGCTGCGTTGTAGAAGGCTTGCGCTTTCACGTTTAACTGAGATTGAAACAGCGGCTCGGCAAGATTGTTAGCCGGCAGGTCGCGCCAGCGGCCGTCTTCGTAACGCAGCCCGTTGTCGGCGTACTCGAACGCGGCGTCATAGGCTTGATCGGCAAACGCGGCTTGCGCCATGCGCAGGCGCAGCAAGGCTCGTTCGGTGCCATTGCCGCCGCGCGCCACCAATGCCACCCAGGCCACGCTGAGTTTCATGCGCCGTGCGGCGGGTTCGTCTCCGGCAGCGGATTCGACGCAGTATCGGGCCGCGCCCGCAAGCCCAAGCAACATCGCGAATGCGATCCCGTAGAATGCCCAGGCCAACTTGATGCTGTGGGGCCTGGTGGGAAGCAGTACAAGCGCGAGAATGGGCATGAGCGCGACCAGCGCTGAAATCCAGAACACGTGGCTGGTGACGAATAGTCCGATGAACGCAAGTGCCAGCATGTTCACCACCGCCAGTCCAAGACCCACGAACCGGTATTGCGCATCGTTACGTGAGAGCTGGTTGTGCGCCAGCGCACCCAGCAGCAGACCCTCCAGTCCTAGCAGCGCCAGCCAGGTTTCGGCGTTGAGCAAACCCACCAGCAGCGCAATCTGAATCAACGGCAAAAGCAGCACCATGCGCCCCGCGGCCTTGAGCGCCTGCGGTGACTGGCGCAGTTCCGGGCCGCGCAGCAGCGCGCGCACGTTGATCCAGCTCGCGGAAGGCTTGCGCGCGGCTTTGAGGCTTGGTGCGGCTGATTCAGACATGGGCGCCCGCAATCTGGCAATCACGGACCGGGAGATCCGTGCTACACATCCACCACAAGGCCTTCGCGCGAGGCCATGACTTCGATGTTCGGGATCACGCGTTTGGCGTGCGCGAGGTACTTCTCCATCAAACGGTCGAGGTCGTCGTCGGTTCGAGTCGGATCGTGGTGCGTGAAGACTAGTTTTTTGACTTTCGCGCGCTTGGCCACCTCGATGTTGTATTCGAACGTGCTGTGGCCCCAGCCTCGTTTGCTGGTGGCGGGCTTGCCAGGCTGGCCGTTGTACTCGGCGTCAGTGTACGTCGTGTCAATCACGAGCAGATCGACGCCTTCGCAGAACTCAATAAAACGCTCGTTCATGAGATCCACGAGCGCCTTGTTGTCGGTCTCGGTGCTGGTGCTGTCGCTGCTTTGTGGCGTGGTGTCGTAGTAAGGCTCGTGGTCGCCGGTGAAAATGAACTTCTTGCCGTCGGCCTCGATGCGATAGGCGACGCAGAACACCGGGTGGTTCGTGAGTTTCAGGCGCACCGTGACATCGGGGCAGAGCTTGAAGAAGCCCTCGACGCCGCCTTCGCGATGCTTGAAGAGGTCGTTGAAATCAAAATACTTCACGGTGTCGTCGAGCATGGTGTTCTCGACGGGGAAATAGCTGTACGTCATTTGGTCGCGCATCACGCGCTCGAAGCTCTTGCCGTTGTGAATCGGGCCGATGCCGTAGACTTCCATGGTGGTGCCCGGCACGTAAATGGGCACGAAGAACGGAAAGCCGTGAATGTGATCCCAGTGCGTGTGGGTCACAAGCATGCGGATATCGTAGGGCGGCTTTTGCGACTTCATCAGGTGGTCGGAAAGCTCGCGCACGCCCGTGCCGGCGTCGAGGATGATCAGCGGGCCGGAGTCGCGCAGCACCTGCAGGCACGTGGTGTTACCGCCGTAACGGGCCGTCTTCGGCCCCGGCGTTGGCAGACTGCCACGCACACCCCAGAACTTGACCTTCATATCGGCCCCGCTTACGCGGACGGATTATCGCACAGGTTGCGGCGGGAGCATAGCAGGAATAGTGGCGCTATGTCATTGCGGCAGGTGTTGCCCAGCGGGGGTCGCGCCAGTCGGGGACGCAGAAGTCTTTGCCGCTTCCGAAATCGTCGCTGAATTCCTGCACGTAGCCGGCGCTTAGCCCGAGTTCTTCGAGCGCGCTGACCGCGTCTTCGTACTCAGCTCGCGTGATGCCGCGCGCGATTTCGGGGATCTTGTTGGCGCGGTTCGTGGGGAAGTACTGCGCCATGAGGCTGACGGCCATGTGGGGCGAGATCGCGGCCAGTTCTTCGAGCACGCGGCGTGTTTGGGCCACGTTGTTGGGCATGATCAGGTGGCGAACCAGTACGCCGCGCCAAGCCAGGCCGGTTTCATCGAGCGCGATGGCGCCGACTTGGCGATACATCTCGGCGATGGCTTTGCTTGCGGCTGAAAAATAGCCCGCGCGGATTTCTTTCGTGGCGGGGTCGAGCTTGCCGAATGCGCTGTAGCGCAGCCCCGCCGCGTCTTCGCCGTATTTAAGGTCGGGCAGGTAGATGTCGATGATGCCGTCGAGCAGCTTGAGGGTTTCGACGGAGTCATAGCCGTTTGTGTTGTAGACGAAGGGCAGTGAGAAGCCGCGCGGAATGGCGAGTTCGAGCGCGTGCACGATGGGCGCCACGTAATGCGTGGGCGTGACCAGATTGATGTTGTGGCAGCCCTGACCTTGCAGATCGAGGTAGGCTTGCGCGAGTTGCTCGGGCGACCAGTCGCTGCCTTCACCCTGCTGGCTGATTTCCCAGTTCTGGCAGAAGGCGCAGCGGCCCGTGCAGTTCGTGAAGAACACCGTGCCTGAGCCATTATGGCCTGTGATGCAGGGCTCCTCACCAAAGTGCGGCTTCGCCTGAGCCACGCGCGCCAATTGTGTTGAGCGGCAAAAGCCATTGCCCCTTTCGAAGCGATTGACGCCGCATTGGCGCGGACAGGTGTTGCAGGCCGCAAGCTTGGCGTAAAGCGCGACGCGCCGGCGCGTGAGTTCGCCGGTGGTAGAGAGTTCCAGATAGCGCGGCTTGTACATCGCAGGCGATTCTACCAATGAAAAGCCCCCGCGATGCGGGGGCTTTTTTCATCGCGCGTTACTTGGGCGCGTTCTTGGTGCGGCGGCGCAACTCTTCAATGTACTTGCGCCAGAACCCGTTGTACTTGGCAGGTTGGCCGCTTGCGCCCTCGCTGCCTGTGGCGTCGGCTGTGCCGCCCTTGCGTGCTTCGGCTTTGAAAGCTGCGTCGTCAATGCCGCGCGTTGCGGTGTCTGTGGTGTCGGAGGTCTTTTCGCCGGGGGGAGGCTGGTAGCCTTCTTTGGCGTTGTTACCGGAGCTGTTACTGCCGCCCTGCTTTTCGGCGCCTTCCTTTTTCGGATCCTTGGTCCCATCCTGGGACACGGATGAGCCGCTTCAGCATCCGCCATTTTTGAGCTTCACGGCGATACCGACGGCGTCATCGACCTTCTTTTCGGCGGTCTCCGTGGCGTCCTTTTGTTTCTTGAGTGTTTCCTCCAGCTTCTTTTCGGCATTGTGCTGGTGTTCGAGCACGCTCTCCATGATGCTTTCGCTCTGGGCCAGACGCTTAAGCAACTCGGGCGATTTCTTGAGCAGCTCTTTCAGTTTCGCCGGATCGTCCACGAGCTTCTTGAGTTCCTCTTCGCTGACGCCGAGCAGGCTCGCGACGCTGTCCGCGTTGGCGCGCAGGTATTCGCGCAGGCCTTCGGGCACTTCGTCGATCTCGCCGCGCGCCATTTTCTCGCGCAGCTCCTTGACCTTGGCCGCCGAGACGTCCGCTTTGGTGGCCGGAAGGGATGCCTTGGCGAGTTCCTTCTCAGCCTCGCCCATCTCCTTGGAGGCGTCCTTCATGATCTTGTGCAGATCTTCCAGGAGTTCCTGTGTGGACTTTTCCTTTTCAGCGGGTGGCGCCTCCTGGGCAAACACAGGTGCGGCACAGCCGCAAAGGGCCAACATCAGCAGAATCTTTTTCATGGCACTCCCCAAGGGTCTGTACGGCAAGGCGGGGTGAACAACGCGCTGCACACCCATTGTTACGCATATGGAGGCGTTTGGGTTCATTGTTTTTGTAAAGGGCGTGAAAAAAGCCCCCGCGGAAGCGGGGGCTGGTGAGTGAAAGACGGTGCTACTTGGGCTTGTCGCCACCCTTGGGTGCTTCCTTGGCAGAATCCTTGGTGCGTTCGCGCACGGCCTTGGACCACTTGTCCCAAAAACCCTTGTATTTCTCGGGTGCGCCGCCAGCACCCTCGCTGCCGGCACCCTCAGCCGTGTCTTTCTTCTTGGAGTCGGCTTTGAAGCCATCGCCTTCGCGGCGCGTGTAATCGTCTTCCTTTTCGTCCTTGCGTTCGACCTTGCCCTCGCCGGGCTGGTAATCGCTCTCCGCGTTCTTGCCCTGGCCATCCTTGGGTTTGTCGCCCTGGTCTTTGGGATCTTTGGTCTTGCCTTCGTTGTCCTTCATCTCGGGCTTGCCCTTGCCCTGGCCTTGCTGCTTGAGCTGATGGGCAACATCGATGGACTTGTCAACGTTGTCCCTGGATTTCTCGACCGCTTCCTCCTGCTTCCTGACGATTTCATTGAGCTTGCGCTCAGCCTCTTGCTCGTGCTTGAGGACCTTTTCCATGGCCTCTTCGCTCTCGGCCAGCTTCTTGAGCAGGTCGGGCTGCTTCTTGAGCAGTTCCTTGAGTTTTTCCTGGTCGTCAACGATCTTTTTGAATTCCTCGACGGTCTTGCCGGTGGCTTTGGCGGCTTCTTCAGGGTGCTGGCGCAGATACTCGCGCAGGCCTTCGGGAACTTCGTCGATTTCGCCTTTTGCCAGCTTCTCACGCAGCACACGCATGCGCTCGGCCATGACGTCGGCCTTGTTGGGCGGCAGCGACGCCTTGGCCAGCTCCTTTTCGGCGGCTTCCATTTCCTTGGAGGCCTCCTTCATCAACTCGTGAAGCTCCTTGAGGAGTTCTTCGGGCGTTTTTTCGCGTTCCGGGCCGGCTTCCTGCGCCAGCGCCGGGGTGCCTATGAAGCCGCAAAGGGCGAGCATAAGGAGGATGCGTTTCATGGTTTGCTCCAATTCCGGCCTTTGCCGGCTCTCTTTCATTATAGGACGCTTTTGGGCGCCGGTTGCTTCGCAAATCAAGGCACTTTCGGCTCGTTACCCGCCTTCGCCGCCGGGGATGCCCTTGCGCAGATCGTCCCAGATCTTCTTCAGCGCGGCTTGTTCGGCGCTGTAGCGCTCGTAGAGCTTGCGGAAGTAGTCGGGCAGGTCGTCGCGGCTGTATTCCTTGGCCCTTTCTCCCAGGTTCTTGATCTTTTCGCCCAGCGCCTTCTGCTCTTCGAGCACGAGCTCCATTTCCGCGATCTTCGAAACCAGCGGCTCGGGCGCGGGTTGGCCCTCCGGCGGCTTGCCTTCCTGCGGCTTTTTGTTGCGCTTCTCGGACAGGCGCTTGCGCTCGTTTTCCACGGCCTTGAGCATGCGGTCAATCTTCTCGACCACTTCCTGCTGGTCAAGCTGCGTGCCTTCGCCGGTGTCCGGGTCGCGGCTTTCGAGATTGCCTTCAATGCCGCGCAGCAGGCGCTGGATGATTTCCATGTTCTTGGTGAAGCCGCCGTAGTTGCCCTTTTTCAGGGCTTCTACGGTTTCGTCGCAGGTCTTGCCGACTTCGGCCTGATCCTCGTACACCTTCTTGGCGCGGCGACGCAAAGGGGGCGTCCAGCGGCCCTGCTGGCGCTTGTCGAGGTCAAGCTCCTGCGTGGTGGAGTTGACTGCGACCTGTTTCTCGCGCATCGCCTTGAGGTTGTTTTCAACGTCAACGAGCAGCTGTTCCTGCTGTTGCTGAACGTAGCGGTTCTTTTCTTCCTCAAGCGCCTTCTTGGCCTTCTCAATTTCTTCTTCGGCCTTTTTCTGGTCCTCCTCGGCTTCGCTGGAGTTCTGCTTTCCGAGCTTTTCCTTGGCCTTCTTCATTTCACGCTGGGCTGCCTGGGCCGCTTCCTTGGCCTGGGGATTCTCGGCGTTCTTGGGATCCTTGTTGAAGTCCTCGAGCTTCTTCTCGAGGTTCTTCTGGCGCTCTTCGAGTTCCTCAAACTTGCGGCGGTTCTCGGGTGAAATCGATTCATTCTGCGCCTGCTGCATCTTGGAAACGGCGTCGTCGAGTTTCTTGGTAGCTTCTTCCTGGTTTTTCTGGGCTTCCTTCAAATCGCCCTTGTTAAGGTTTTCCTGCGCCTTCTTCATTTCATCTTCGGCCTGCTTCAGATCGTCGCGGGCCTGCTTCTCAGACTCGCTCATCTGGCCGTCGTTCTTGGCGCCTTTTTCCAGCGCGTCGCGGACTTCCTTGGTTTGCTCTTCAACCTTCTTCTGGTTGTCGGCTACTTTCTTGGCAGCCTCGGCCTGCCTGCCTTCGACATCCTTGCGCTCTTGCTCCAGCTTCTGCATTGCTTCATCCAGTTTCTTTGACGCCTCGGCCTGCTTCTTGGCCGCCTCGCCCATTTGCTGGTCGCGCTGAGACTGTTCGCCCGGCTTGGGTTCACCCTGGCTTGACTCCGCCGCCTTTTTCATTGATTCGCCGGCCTGCTTCATGGCTTCGGCTGCTTCCTTGGTTGCCTTGGAGGCTTCGCTGGCGTTCTCGCGCGACTTGGGGTCGGCTGCACTCTTGGAAGCCTTCTCCATCTCCCCCGCGGCTTCGCTGGCGCGGCGCGCCATGTCTTCCTGCTGCTCGGCCGCACCCTGCATGCCGCGCGAGCCCTTTTCGGCTTCCAGGCGGCGCTTGAGCCCTTCCTTGGCGCGGCTGATCTGGTCGATGGCGTCGGATTCGTTCTTGACGCCCTCTTGACCCTTGCCCTCCTCCATCGACTTCTGTGCTTCGGCCGATTTCTGGGCGGCGTTTTTCAGGCCTTCCTGCGCCTGACTTGCGCCATCTTTGGCGTCGGCGGCTTCTTCAAGGCGTCGTGCGAGATCCTCCGCGGCGCGCGCGGCTTCCTTGGCGTTGGGCGAATTGGCGGCCTCGGCCTGTTTCTGGAACGCACGGGCACGGTCCGCGGCATCGCGCATGGTTTCGGCGCTGGGTTCGCCGCCGTTCTCCATTTCCTTCTGGAGTTTTTCGAGGCTGTCGTCGAGCTGGCGCGCGGTGTTCTTCAAGCGCGGGTCTTCATCGTTCTTGAATGGCTTGACGGCTTCGCGGGCCTTGTTTGCGGCGTCCTTGAGGCCTTCCCTGTCGGTCTTGGCTTGCGGAAGGTTGCCGACGTCCTTGCTCATCTTTTCGAGTGCTTCCGCGAGTTCCTTCTGTTTCTCGGCGGCTGACTTGAAGTCGGGCTTGCCCTCGGCGTTGGCGCCATCGGATTTCTTGAGGTCGTTCTGGGCCTCTTGCAGCTTCTTCATGGCCTCGTCCATGTGCTGACGGGCGGCCTCGGATTCGGCCTTGCCGAGCGATTCCTGGGCCTTTTCCATCTCGCGCTGGGCGTCTTCGAGTTTGCCGCGGGCTTCGTCGGCTTTGCTGGCCTCTTCCTTGTTGCCCGCTTCCTTGCGCTGACGCGCGATTTCATCGGCCAGGCCCTTCATGGCCTTTTCCAGGTTCTTGGCCTGATCCTGCGCGGCTTTCTGGCTTTCCGTGGCCTGCTTGAGATCCTTGTTTTCAAGGGCCTGCGGACGCAGCGCCTCAGCGGCCTCCTTCAAGGCTTTGGCAGCTTCTGCCTGGGATTTTTCGGCGGCGTCAGAATCACCTTTCTCGAGGTCCTTGCGGGCCTGCTCGGCGGCGTCTTCAGCCTTTTTCAGGGCTTCAGCGGCCTTGCGCGCTTCGGCGGATTGGGGCATCTCGGCCAGCGCCTTCTTGGCGTCTTCAAGCGCGGCATCGGCCTCTTTCTGGCTGTTCTTGAGGCTTTCGAGGCGCTCTTGGGGGAGGGGCGTTTTGGCGCCCTGTCGCTCGGCGTTGGTGCTGCGCGTTTCGCGGTAGGCTTCGGCCTGTTCTTTCTCAGCCTTGGCCATTTTGTCCATGGCCTTCTGCTCGGGTTTTTCACCGGCTTTTTCGGTGCGGTTCTCCACTGCCTGCTGATCCTTTTGCAGGCGTTCGAGATCCTTCATGACCTGGTCAAGCGCGGCCAGATTCTCATCGCGCTGCTTGGCTTCGCGCGCTTCCTTTTCGAGCTTCTCAAGTTCCTTGATGGACTCCTCAAGCTTCTTGGCGGTCTCGCTGTTGGCTTTCTGTTCTTCCTTGCGCTTGTTTTCGAGCTGCTCTTTGGCCTTGTCCTGGGCTTCTTTGAGTTCTTTCAGCTCCTGAATCTGGCGTTCAAGGTCTTCACGACGCTTGTCGAGGTTGGCCGTTTCGTTGCGCAACTGCTCTTCTTTTTCGCGGGCTTCGCGCGCTTTCTTCTCGAGTTCCTGCAGGCGTTGGGCGTTTTCGTTGTTGCGCAGTTCGGAGGTGTCCTTGCGGATGTCCTCCTGTTCCTTGCGCATGTCTTCGAGGGCTTTGATGGCTTCTTCGCGAGCCTTGATGCGCTCGTCTTCGCCGGCTTTTTCGCCGTGTTCGAGAATATCGACGATCTCCTCAATCTTCTTCTGGATCGTGTCGCCCAGGGCAACCGCGGTGCGCACGTTGCCCTTGCGGATTGCTTCGTCCATGGCCTCCATGTCCTGTTCCAGGGCCTGCTCGCCCAGGCGTTTGAGCGCCGCCGTGAGCTGCGGGATGCGGCGTTGTTCCTGGATGTCTTCGCTCTTCTCCAGTTCTTCGAGCAGTTTCTGGATGCGCTCCTTCAAGCTGGCCAGCTGCTGCCTTACGGCCTTCTGTTTGGCGGCAAGTTTTTCGAGCTTCTCTTTGTCAGACGCTTCCGTGGCATCGGATTCACCCGGCTTGTCCTGGCCATAGAGCGGCGCGCGTGCCATGAAAAGCAGCGCGAGCAACAGCAATGAAAGACTCAAAGCTTGGCCGGCAAAAGACTTGCGAGCACGCATGGGTGATCCCTTGGCACGATTCACGCCCCAATCGGGGCGCTTGCAACCATAGTACGCAGGTTGATGCAGGTTTGTTCGAACAATTATTGCGGATCAGGCGACGCGCAGGGCCAATTCCGCCACTGAATGCTGGCCGCTTCGAACCTCGCACTTGACGCGCGTCAGGTGTTCTTCGGCCGCGCTCCAGGCGAGCCGGAACTCCAGCTCATCGCCGGGCCCCACCGGGCGCTTGAATATTGCCCGCGTGACTTCGCGTAACGCCAGTGCGCGGCCAAAGGCACGTGAGGCCAGGTGCAGCGCGATATCGATCTGCACCACAGCGGGCACGATTGGGTCACTCGGGAAGTGGCCGGCAAAAAAGAACTCTGCTCCGGAAAAGCGCAATGCCGCGCGCGCGCCCTGCGGCGTGGCTTCAAAGGACTGCGTTGCGTTCTGGAGGGCCCGGGAGAGGATCACTTGCGAGTGCTTTCAGCGGGGGTCTTGTCGAGCCCGGCCTCGTGCTTGGCCCATACGTAAACCATGCTGACGATGGCCATGAGCAGCACAAATGCCAGCGTCCAGATCATGGCGCGCAGCCGCATCTTGAGTTCTTGCTGCAGGCGCTCGTCGAGCCGCTTTTCAATCTCGTTCAGTTTCTTGTCGATGCGCTGTTCGGTGATGTCGAGCAGTTCAAAGGCTTGGGTTTTCACCTGCGACAGCGTGTCGGCACGGAACTGCTCGGCCATGGCGCGGGCTTCTTCGGCCTTCTCGTTGACGTATTCATCGACTTCGCCCTTGAGTCGCTGCTTGATGCCGCCAATCCAACCGAGCTTGGGCGGCGGTGTGATAGGCGGCAGCTTGGCCGCGTCATCCAGAGTGGGCTGGGCTGCCACCGGGTCGGGCGCGCCGGGTGTGTCGGCCTTGGGTGCCGGCAGGGCTGGCGGGGCCGCTTTCTTTTGGCCGAAGATGCTGGAGATGAGTCCCATGCGCGCGCAATTCTAGTTCTGGCTGACGCCAGTTGTTAGCCAAAGCCGGTGCCGAATTGCTTGGGGCTTCAGTTGCGCGGCCTGATTGCCGAAGGATGTCTGGGATTGTCGCCGGAGAATGCCATGGACCGCGGAGTGAAGATTGCCATTTTCGTTGCAAGCATTGTCAGCCTCGGGCTTGGCCTGATCTGGGATCAGGTGCTGAATCACGCGCGTGAAGTCGTGGCCGAGGACAAAGGCGATGGCTTCCACAGCGAGAAACTCAAGGCGCGCATCGGCCCCAAGGACCTGCAACGCCAGGAAATACCCGCGGAACTTGCGCCGGATAACGTGGCGCCCGTATCTCCCAAGGCTCCCGAAAGCACCACAACCCCCGAGGCCGCGGTTCCAACCGTGTCTGAGGAATTCACGGAGTATGTAGTGCGGGAGGGCGATATTGCCTCCAATATCTGCCACCGAATGTTCAAGGACAGGAACCTCACCACGGTTGATCTTGCTGCCGCCAACCCAGGCATTGACGTCGCCAAGATCAAACCAGGTATGAAGTTGAAGATCCCTAGAAAGGGAACCAAGCGACCGACTGCGGGATAACGCTGCAGACCGCAAGACGTCCCGTTCAGCGCGGGTTGAACATCGTCAGCGCTTTGGGCAGCATTTCGCAACTCACTGGCAGATATCCGGCGAAATCGCCATCGACCTGAATGGGAACCTGGCGCCCGTCGGGTTCCTGCGCTGTTATCTCTACGCGCGTGGCGCGCGTGATGTTCGCGTGCGGGTGCGAGGGCATGCGGCCCAAGAACGCATAGGTCAACATGCGCAGTACCGAGAAAAACCCGATGCGCTCGTGAATGGTGAGCACGTCGATTTGCCCGTCGTCGGCGATGGCGCCCGGCGTGAGCGCCAGCGGGCCACCGTAACTGGGCGTGATGCTGGCGAGCGCGAAATTGGCAGTTCTAAGTTCCGCGCTATCGGCCGTCACGGCAATCGCGCTGAAATTCGCGGCCTTGATCGTGCGCCAGATCGCGGGCACGTATTGGATCATCTTCATGGCGCCTTTGCCGCGTGCTTGCTTGATCTGGCGCGTGCATTCGCCGTCGAAGCCTGCGCCGATGAAGCACGCGAACAGGCGGCCGTCCTGCATCTTCCCCATGTCGCGCGTGAGCAGTTTCCATTCGCGCAGCGAGCGCAGGTAACGCATGGGGTTGTGATTGGCGCCGATTTCCTTCGCCAGCACGTTGCCGGTGCCCATGGCCACGAGCATGACCGGCAGCGGCGCGTCCTTCATGCCATTGATGACATCGTTGAGCGTGCCGTCGCCGCCGCAGGCCACGATGCCATCGAAGCCTTCGCGTTTGGCATCGCGCGCGAGTTCCTGGCTGTGTCCGGCATGCGTGGTCAGTTGCAAATGGATTCCGACGCCGCTTTCACGCGAGAGTTTCGCCAGCCGTGGCCCCAGCTTCGCGGCGCGGCCACGACCTGAAATGGGATTGGCGATGGCGAGCAGGCGCTTCATCACGAGAGGTTAGCCGCGTCAGCGAGTACTTGCTTCATGCCTTCCATCAGTCGCATCGTCACGGGCCCGGGACTGTGTTTGACCCTGGCGTCGCCGATGAGCGCCACGGGCATGATGTCGCGCGTGGTGCTTGTAATGAAGACTTCGTCGGCGCCGAGCAGTTCCTCGCGTGTGATCGCGCGTTCGGCGCACTTGATATTCAGGCGTCGCGCCAGTTCGAGAACGTAGCCGCGCGTGATGCCGGACAACAATCCCTCGCCCAGGTCAGGCGTGTGCAGTTCACCGTTGCGCACCAGAAACACGTTGCTGGTGGTGCACTCGGAAACGTTGCCCTGTACGTTGAGCATGATGGCTTCGACGGCGTTTTGCGCGCGGGCTTCAACGATCGCGAGCACGTTATTGAGGTAGTTCCCGCTCTTGATGGCGGGATTTGTGGCGTTCTTGGGGTTGCGGCGCAAGTCAGCGACAATGACTTTGCAGCCTTTGGCGTAAGCCTCAGCGGGCCATTGCGGCAACGGCTTGGCGATGCCGATCACGGTGGGGGCGTTGCAGCTTGCGGGGTGTAGATCAAGTTCGCCCACGCCGCGTGTGACGATCACGCGAAGGTAGCTTTCGCTATCGGGCTTGCGCTGGTGCATCTCGCGCATCAGGTCAAGGAACTGGCTGTCCATTAAGGGAAGGCGCAGGCCCAGACCTTCAGCGGAGGCGTGCAGGCGCTGCAAGTGGCGATCAGCGCCAAAGAGTTTGCCTTTTACGGTGCGCACGACTTCGTAAATCGAATCGCCAAACAAAAAGCCGTGGTCGAGGACGCTGATGCTCGCATCTTTCTCGTCGAGAAAACGGCCGTTGATGACGGTGATGTATTTGGACATGGAGCTCTCAAGGTATCGGGTATCAGGTATCGGGTTTCCGGATTCAATGCAAACAAAGTCAAGGCAGTGCTGATACCCGAGACCTGATACCTGGTACCGCCTCTATGGCTTTACCCCGGAAGGCGTAATCAAGCGAATGTACCACTCCACCACGCCCATGAGTTCGCTTGGCAGCAACAGCGCCGCCAAAGTTCCGGCCACGAGAAAGGGGCCAAAGGGTACGTACAGGTTCTTGGCCGCCAGTCGCAGCGCCAGCCCGATCACAGCGCCCAAAATGACGGCGATGCCGAAGGCCATGAGCAATTTCGGCCAACCGAGCATCACACCCATAAGGAAAAGCAGCTTTACGTCGCCAAAGCCCATGGTTTCGCCGCCCATGGCTTTGGCTTTCTCGCGGAACAGCACGTTGCCCATCTTTCCGATGAGCCAGAGCGTGCCCGCGCCGGCGGCCCCCGCCACAAGCGCGCTGCATACGCCGTTGGCCCACTCCGGCAGTCGCGAGAACAGAAGCGGGTTGGCCATCGATATGTCGAGGTCCTGGCGCAGATGCGTTACTTGCGCGGCCATGGGAACGAAGAACGCCAGCGGGTAAATCGAGAGTTCGTCCGGGATGATCGTCAGGTCAAAATCGATCAACGCCAGTGGCACGAGTATCCCCACTGAAGCCAGCATCGTCAGTGTGGTCAGCCACGCGTGCCAATCTGCGGTGACCTCGGGCCCGTCCTGCACCATGCCGCGCCAGACGACGATGGCGAACAGTGTCGCCACGAGCGACTCCACCAAAGGGTAGCGGGCAGAAATCGGCTTCTTGCAGTAGCGGCATTTGCCCAGCAGCGCAACCCAGCCAAGAATGGGAATGTTGTCCTTGGCGGCGAGCTGCGTCTTGCACGAGGGGCAAAAGCTGCGCTTGGGATTATTGATGCTCAGGCAGTTGCGCGGCAGGCGATAGACCACGACGTTCGTGAAGCTGCCCACGAACGATCCCATGATCGCCGCCATGCCCAGAATGAAGGCAGGCGGAATCGCGCGGGCCATTTCAACTGCTTCAGCAGAAGGCATCGGGCCACTTTGGCAAAGATGCGTCGTTTTTGCAGGGGCGAAATATATGTCGCCTTACGGGCGGGCCCCTCGTGACGGCAGCTCGGTTTGAACAGGATGAACAGAATGGGCAGGATGTTCAGTATGAAAACAAGGGCTTTGGCTTTTCTGTCCTGACCATTCTGGCAGTTATTCTATTCATTCTGCTTCAGCCGTTTCGCTACTTCTGCGCACAGTATTTCCGGAGTCGCGTCCTCGCTGACCGCCACGCGCAAATGCGCGGCTTTCTCGTAAAGCGGCCGGCGCTTGGCCATGACTTCGTGAACTTCTTCCGCGGCGCCCCTGCCGGTAAGCGAGGGCCTTCCCGGCTGGGCGCGCAACCTTTCAACGAGCAGGTCTTCGGGGGCATCGAGAAAGATTACGGTGCCCGATTCGCGCATGGTTTCAATCAGACGTGGGTTCAGAATCACTCCGCCGCCTGTGGCCACGACGCCGGAGTTTTCACGTGCCGCCAGCAGCGAAAGCTCGGCGTCTTCGAGCACGCGAAATTGCGCCTGGCCGCTCGCGAAAACCTGGCCAATCTTCTGGCCTGCGCGTTTTTCAAGCATCGCATCAAGGTCAAACGCCGGCACGCCCAGCTTCGAAGCCAGCAGCGGCGCGAGCGTGCTTTTGCCGCAGCCGCGATAGCCGATGAGCCATACCAGCTTGGAAGGAGCAACCGGCGGTTCCTTGAACGCCACTCGCGGAGGAAGATAGCCCCAGATGGCTGCCTGCGCTTCGCCCTGGCGCAGCAACATGCCCAGCCCGTGTGAAATGTGAAACCCTTCGGCCTGCGCGCGAGCGCAAAGCGGCGTCAGGCGCGGCTCGTAAACCAGATCGTAGAACACGGCGTTCTTGTGCAGCGCGGGCGCAAGTTGCTCCCACGGTAGCGGCATTTCATCGACGTGTTCGCCGCGCATTCCGCAGGGCGTGCAGTTCACGATGCACTCCCACGGATCGTCCTCGGCAACTTCTGCGACAGCTTTGGCCGCGGTGCCAGCGCACGCGGCTTTGGCTTGCTCGATGCGGCGCGAAAACACACCCACGAAAGCGCCCTTTTGCAATAGCGCGTGAGCCACAGCCCGGGCCGCGCCTCCAGCACCCAGCACGAGAAAACGGCAGCCGGGCTGCACATCTCCGAATTGCGCTTCGAGATCGGCCAAGAAGCCGCGCGCGTCCGTGTTCGCCCCGCGCAGGCTGCCCTTGTCGTCGAGCGTCACGGTGTTCACGGCGCCCAGGGAGCGCGCTTCGTTGTCGAGTGACACGCAGTGGGGGACGATGGCCTCTTTGAACGGCACGGTCACGCTTGCACCCTTGAGCGGCAGCGAGCGCGCGAACTGCACGAAGTCCGCGACGTCGCGCGCGGCCAGCGGCAGGTAAAGATTATTGGCGCCAAAACGCGACATGGCCTCGTTGTGGAGCGTCGGGCTCAAGCTGTGGCCCACATGCAGGCCGGTGACTCCGAAGAACGCGGGCGGCGTGACTGCGTCAAAGGCGGCGCGATACGTTGTTTGCAGTTCATGTACGGTCAACATGCCCGGCGCCAGTGCGCGCTCGCCAAGCGCGGCATAAGTGGCCACGCTGCCCCAGAGCTCGGCGAGGATGCGCGAAGGGCCACCGTATTCGCCCATGGCAAATGAAATGAAGTCGCCCTCCCGCGTGGCCAGAAAATCGCGCAAGCGCAGGTTGTCGCACAGGCAATGCGCCGTGGGAACAAGCTTGAACAGTTCGCCGCCGGCGGCCTCCAGTCTTGCGGCAACAGTGTTCAAGTCGTGTGGCATGCCGGAGAAATCGTGGAAGCTGCGAATGATCTTCTCACGCGGTGCCGCGACATCGACGCCCAGTTCCACGTCAATGAAATCCACGCCGGGCTGCGCTGCTGCAAACGTGAGCACCTCGCGCCGCTGGTCCTCGCTGCCGCCCCATTGGCCGCCTTCTTCCGCGCGACGGCAGGTGATGATCAGCTTGCCGCCGGCGGGTTTGGCGTGCTCAATCACCTCGCGCGGTTTGCGCAGAAATTCGCGCCAGCCGCCATCGAGATCGAGGCGCAGTTCGATGGCGGGTGACCCGACTCCGCCCAGGCTTCGTCGGGCAGGCAGCTCCCCCAGGCTCGTCACGGCAACAATCATGCCGCGGCCGCTTGGGGCTTGCGCATGATGCGCGTTTCGCGAAATGCCTTCATCGTGGCGGGGTAAATTTCGGTCAGTGAGACGCGGCGGCCGGGTTCGACGATCATGCTCATGTGCTGGCGTTCAATCTGTGCCGGCTGCTCAAGACCCAGAGCCCACGAAATCGCCATCACGTCGTGGTGCAGCGCCTTCATGTAACTGGCAACGCGCACGCTCTTGTCTGTCGGATCCAGTCCGTGCATCAGCCACTTGCTTTGCGTAGCAACGCCCGTGGGGCAGTGGTTCGTGTTGCATTGCAGCGCCTGGATGCAACCCAGTGCGAACATGTAGCCGCGCGCGACCATGCAGAGGTCGGCTCCCAGCCCAAGTGCGATGGCGCACTCGGCGCCGGTGACGAGCCGGCCGGAGCCGATGACGACAATCTTGTCGCGCACGCCGTGTTCGCGCAGGATGTTGTCAGTGATCACGAGCGCTTCTTGCAATGAAATGCCGATGTGGTCGGCAAAGCTCATGGGGGCAGCGCCAGTGCCGCCTTCGCCGCCGTCAATCTGGATGAAGTCGGGGCCGTCGTCGTTCTCTTGAAGGTAGCGGGCAAGATCGCGGACAAACTCTTCGCCGCCCAGGCAGAGTTTAATGCCCACGGGCCGGCCATCGGCGAGGCTGCGTACTTCGTTTACGAATTTCATCATCGAGGGCAGGTCGCAGAATTCGGGGTGGCAGTTGGGCGAGTGGCAATCCTCGCCCATGGGAATGCGGCGGATCTCGGCGATTTCGCGCGTGATTTTCTCTTTGGGCAGCACGCCGCCCTTGCCGGGCTTGGCGCCCTGCGAGAGCTTGATTTCGATCATCTTGACTTGCTCGTGCTGCATCAGTTTGGCGAAGTGCTCGCGGTCAAAGCGGCCCTCCGGCGTGCGGCATCCGAAGTAGGCCGGGCCAAGCTGGTAGCAGAGATCAGCGCCGCCCTCGAGGTGGTAGGGCGAAAGCGAACCCTCGCCCGTGCTCATGTAGCCGCCCTGAAGTTTCGCGCCGCGAGAAAGTGCCAGCACGGCGTTTTTTGAAAGCGCTCCGTAACTCATGCCCGAGATGTTGGCGACGTGCTTGACCGAAAAAGGGCGCTTGCGCGTGGGGCCGATGATCACCGGCGCCATGTCATGGCTGCGGTGCAGATCCAGTGTGGGAAACGGAGAGGGATGGAACTTGATCAGGCCCGGCTTGTCCTGGTCGATCTGTGTGCCAAAGCCGATCGTTGAATTCTGCCCCTTGGCGGTGCGATAAACCCATGCACGCTGCGTGCGGTTGAAGGGCCGTTCATCCATGTCGCTCTGGAACAGGTACTGGCGCAACGGCGGGCCGAACATTTCAAGGAAGTAACGGAAGCGCCCGATCAGCGGAAAGTTGCGGATGATGGCGTGCTTACGCTGCGTGAGATCCACGATCGCGGTGAAAAGCAGCCACGCGCCAACGCCAATCAAAACCCAGCCCCACCAGGGAATCATGGCCGCCTCCGGTCAAAGTGGTGCGGAGTTTAGCAGTTATCTTCGGGCGATGCGTGCTGTGTGGTAGTCGGTGATGGCGGCCTGCACGAGTTTTTGCAGGTCAGAATCGGCAAAGGGGCGCGCCAGATAGGCGTAGATGCCCTGCATGACAGCGCGTTCGAGCTCCACTTCGCTGATGTCGCCCGTGATGAGCACGATCGGTGTTCGCTTGTGCGTCATGCGCCGGCGCAACAGTCCGATCAGCTCAATGCCACCGCCGTCAGGCGGCGCGTAATCCATGACCACGCAATCCGGCGCGTAGTGGGTCAGGATGCGCTCGGCATCCGTCAACGTGTTCACCGGGTGGCACATGCAGCCGACGGCTTCGATGATGCGCAGATACTCACTTGAGCGCACGGCGTCGTCGCCGATGAGCAGCACCACGGACTGACGGATCTTGCGCGTGTCGGTCATTTCGGGGCCAAATATGCCGTGTGATTTCTGTATGTCCACACTATCAAGCCCCCTGACACAAGCGTGACAACGCAATGAAGCGTTTGTCTAACATCGAATGATTCACGGATACGGCGGGTCCGGTTTCACGCAGTTTTTGGAGTGCGCCGGCTTACAACTTCGCCAAGGCTTCGTTGGGCAAGTGCCGGCGCTTTGCCGCACATCGGATTTGCCGGTGCGCCTGGTTAACGAAGGGCGGCGGGGCGAGCCCCGCCGTCCAAAGCGGCGTCAAGCCGCCGCACTCCAAAGTTACAGCCGTTCCACTCCTTGCAGTTCGTCCATGATGGCGCCGAGTTGCGATGGTGTCAGCGCTTGCCGCTTGTCGCTGAGCGCTGTTTGGCGATTTGGGTGTGCTTCGACGATCACGCCGTCTGCGCCCACGCCGTGCGCGCCGCGGCACAGCGCGTGCACGATTTCGTCGCGACCCGCTGCGTGGCTGGGATCGACGATAATCGGCAGATGCGTGAACTCGCGCAGGCTTGGCACGGCGCTCAGATCAAGCGTACTGCGCGTGGCGGTCTCGAACGTTTTGATGCCGCGCTCGCAGAGCACGACCTGTGAGTTGCCCTCAACGAGCAGGTATTCCGCGGCACACAGGAGTTCCTTGAGCGTGGCGCCGGGGCCGCGCTTGAGCAGAACAGGCCGCCCTGTTTTCGCGCAGGCTCGAAGCAGCGGGGCATTTTGCATGTTGCGCGCGCCGATCTGCAGCATGTCGGCCTGCTCGGCAATCGCGCCCGCATCACCCGGCTCCAGAACTTCCGTAACGATGACCATGCCGCGCCGATGCGCCGCGCGTGCGAACCAGCCCAGTGCCTTGAGGCCGTGGCCCTGGAAGTTGTGCGGGCTGGTGCGAGGCTTGAAGCAGCCGCCGCGCATGATACGCACGCCCAGGCCGCGGCAGAAATCGGCAGCGGCTTCGATTTGCGCTTCGCTTTCAACGCTGCAGGGGCCCGCTATGACTTCGAAGTGGCCGGCGCCAATGTGTGCCTCGCCCACAGTTACGACAGTGAGTTTGCGCCCGGGTTCCAGACGAGTCAGCCGGAAGTCGTCGGAATCCTTCGGCGTCTGCACGGGCTTGCTGGGTGCATGGCTCAGCGCCAACTGTTGTGCCACGCCCTCACGGGCAATCGCGTCGTAAAGTGCGCGCACGGTATGGCCCGGCAGGCCCAGCTTCTTGCCCGCAGCAACGAGCGCGCGGCGGTGCTTGCGCTCGCGCTCGCCGTCAAACACGGGCCGTTGCGCCATGCGCTTGGCCAGGCCGACATCGCGGGCGATCTCGGCACGTTTGCTTACCAGGTTGAGAATCTCGAGGTCCAGCTTGTCAATCGCGCTGCGCAGCGACCCGAAGACGAGCGAAGCATCGGTAACGGTAGTGGTCATGGTCAAAGTCCCTTTAGCCTCGGAGCGCGGAGTGACGCGAAAAGGCAATGACCAATAACCAATGTTCAATTTCCAATGACCAATAGCCGTCGAGCGGCATTCCATTGGAAATTGGTTATTGAACATTGGTTATTGGTCATTGCTTCTCTCCGTGAACTCCGTGTTCTCCGTGGCAAATGATTTCAGTTAGCAGCCCCAGTCAGGGCAGAACGCTTCCGCCCTCACGTATCGCGTGATGGGGTGCAGGCGGCGGAAGCTGGTGTAATCACGCACGAGGTTCGAAAAGTCCCCTCCGCGTCAGCAAACGGAAGGTCGTGCGGTTGTCCGCGCGGTCTTGCACCGGGCCTTCGAGACAATACAGGCCCGTGGCAGTAGAGATCGCGCGCGGCCCCAAAATGCCCACGTCGCGCCGTCCGCTTTGAGCCAGTTCCTGCGCGGCTATGGCTCCGTCATCAACCTCGCGGAACTCGTAGCCTCGCCAGCTCAGCCAGCCGGCGCATTGCGCGATCACTTGCGGGTGCGCGAGCACTTCGCGGATGCGATGGCGCGAAGCGCCGTCGACGCCGAGCAGCCAGTGCTCGATGGCCAGCGTGATCGTGTCCACGGCGACAAAATCGTGTTCGCGAATCACGTTGATGGCCTCGCGGATAGGGCCGGTCGTGGAATTGAAAACCGGCACCAGCGCGAACTCGCACGAGCCGCTGGCGAGCATCGCCGCAACGTCGGCGAAATTCGCGAACGGCCAGCCGATGAAGCGTTCGGCCAGCAACGTCAATCCGGCTCGTTCTGAGTTGGCGCCCGGGGCGCCCTGGTAAGCCACGCGCCAATGCGTGGCTTCTTGCGTACTTGGTGCGGTTGCGTTCATCTTGATCTCCTGGTTTGAAGCGTTGGAAAAGAACAAGGCCCGCCTTTTGGGCGGGCCTCGTGCGTTGAGTTGATCTTTGGCTACTTGCTCATTCGCACGAAACGCCGCCCTGCCCCGATAAAGAGGTAGGCATAGGCGACATACTTGATCGTGCGCTGCATGTTGTTTCTCTTTGTAGCATCGGCCTCCCGGCCGATGTGCCTTTCAAAGCGGCGAGAAAGATAGCCGCCTCCTCGCCGCTGTCAACCTCTCAAACGAACAAGAGCGAACAAAGTTCCCCACAATCCGTCACGGGCCGTTCGCGGGAAACGCAATGCGTTTCGCGCGGTCGCTCCTGAAGTCGCCCCGTTCTACTTCTTGATCTCGAACTCTTCATCCTTCACGCCGCTGTCGAGCTTGGTGTCGCTGAACGTGTACAGCACGTAGTCATCGCCGGGCTCGGTGATTCTCACGCTGGCGATAGCCGCGTCTTCTTCGGTGAATTTCACCTCGATGCTGGCGATGAACTTTTTGACGATCTCTTTCTTGGGCGTCATCTTCAGCTTGGTGGGGGAGCGATCGGCGATTTCGACTTCGTAGTCGTCGCCCAGTTTGGTGAATTCGCCCTTGAACCAGGTGAAGAGCTGCTTCACCACGGCATCGAGGCCGCGGTCGTCGCTGAGCTTGAACTTCTCGACTTTCTTGGTGGTCTCGGTCCACTTCTGGCCGTCGTCGCCGGCGATCACGAGAATCGACTGGTGCGGCTTCTCATACTCCCAGCGCACGTTGTTGGGTTTGCGGAACACAAAGCGGCCGCTGCTTTCGATGACTTCGTCAAATAGGAGGATGTGTTTTTCCTGCTTGAATTTGCCGACGAAATCCTTGTGGTCGCTCTGGGATTTCTCAATGCGTGACAGGCACTCAGCGACGGTTTCCGGCTTCGGTGCGTCTTCAGCGACGGCCAACGGGGCGATGAGCGAGAGCATCAATAGGGCGAACGCAAGGCGCATGGTTCCTCCGCGCACATGATACGGATTTGCCGCGCGCGCGGAGCGTCGAATTGCGGCGTGCCGGATACCTGGCACACGTCAGCCCTTGGCGGATTCCACGAGTGCTGCCACGACCTTGCGCTCGCGGGCGTAAATGGCGCGCAGGGCTTTGTCATCGGACACGGCGCCATCGACCTCGGCGTGGATCTGCTTGACCTCTTCGCGAGTGATCTTGAGGATTTCTTCGCTGAACACATGCGTGGTTTTCAGCGCCAGCGCCAGTGTTCGCACCGCAAACGTGAGTGGCAGCGCGCAGAACAGGCGGATGTCGCGCTCGCTCTTGGGAATCGAAAGCGTGTACTCGAGCGCTTCGTCCAGCCACAGCAGCGTGGTTTCAACCAGGCCAGCGACGACGGCGCGGCCGCGCGGATCATCCGGATTGTCAATCAACCCTTGCAGGTCAATGCCCGCGCGCTTGAACAATGAGCGCGGCACGTAAGCCACGCCGCGCTCGATATCGTCGGTCACGCCTTTGATGACGTTCGTGACCTGCAGGCCGAGGCCGAAAGAAACGGCGTGCTGGGACATCTTCTCGCGCACGGCCGGCGTGACGGACTTGCGATCAAGCGCGAATTCGTTCGTGAGCAACTTGCCCACGGTGCCCGCGACGTAATAGCAGTAGCGCTGCAAGTCCTCCATGGTTTCGAGCTTCAGGCCTTCGCCTCGCAATTCGCGATCGACGGTTTCGGCCATGCCCAGCGCCATTTCCACGATGCTGTCGTGCATGGCGCTTCGCGCGGCGGGCCTGAACGAGTGAAACGCGCGCAAAACCTTTGTGCAGTGGCGGCAAAGCTCGTGGTCTTGACCCGTCAAGTTCTCGTGCGCGAACATGCGCTCAACGTCGGCGGCGAGCAGCGGCCAGTTGTGCGAGTCCATGAAGTTCTCGGGCCAGGCGCGCAGGAGATCGGAGCGGGAGTTAGCGGGCAGCGACGTAGTGTCTTCAATCGTGTCCAGCACACGGCAGATCAGGTAAGCCACGCCGATTTCGTCGCGCAGCGGGTCTTGCAGAAGCTCGATGCCCAGCGCAAACGTGCGGCTGGTGAGCGGCAACGCCTTGCGGCAATAGGCGATGGCCTCGCTGACCGAGGAAGGAGATGCAACCTTGGGCGTCATGGCACGGAGTATAGCGCGATTTTCGATTGAACCGCAACGGTGGGACGACTGCATCCACCTTGTGACCTAGAGTCCAAACATCAAGCGGAAGGCAGTCACGGTGCGTTCCTCTACTTCGGCCAAGGCCGGGGCGTGGCCAAGCAGCGTTTCCAGGCTTGTGATGCCCTTGCCCTTGATGCCGCAGGGCGTGACGTGCGCGAACCACTTGAGCGGATCGTTGGTCACGTTGATGGCAAAGCCGTGCAGCGTGACCCATTTCGAAACGCGTGTGCCCATCGCCGCCAGTTTGCCATCGCCCACCCATACGCCGGTGAGCCCATCCACGCGCCCAGCCTTGATGCCGTAAGAAGCCGCGACGTCGATGCAGACTTGCTCGAGCGCTCGCATGTATTTGTGCAGGTCTTTGCCGCAGCGCGCGTTGCCCAGATAAATGATGGGGTAGCCCACGAGTTGCCCGGGGCCGTGGAACGTCACTTCGCCGCCGCGCTCGACTTCAAACGTGTCCGCGCCCAGAGCCCGCAGCGCGGCTTCACCGCCGCCGAGGTGTTCAGGCTTGGTGCGTTTGCCCCAAGTGAAGACGGGTTCATGTTCGACGAGGATCAATCGGTCAGGCGCGGGCGGGCCGCCCTCGAGCGAGGCAATGCGCTCCTGCTGAAAGCGGCGCTGCATTTCCCAAACGGGCGCATAGCGCTGGCGGCCGAGGCGGATGATTTGAAGCGTGGGTCTTGGGTCTTGGGTTTTGGGTTTGGGTGTAGAGTCGCGCGCAGATTTAGCCATGTTGGTCGCCATCACTTCTTCAATGAACGTATCAGGCCTCGCTAGAGTTTCCCGATACTCTGAAGTTTGGACCACAGCTCAAGACCGGTTTCCCGGTCTATAAGGTCGAGCTTTACCGCGATGTGCAGATGTGTCTCCACCTTGGCAAGCGATCCATTTGCGATGGACAAGTGATGCACATAGTCGCCTCGATGCAGGCGGCCATAACCCTCGGCGATGTTGGCTGGAATCGAAACAGACGCGCGTTCGATCTGGCTCGCCAATCCAAATCGATGTTTGGTCGGCCAAGTCGAAGTAAGCTTGTAGATTTCAACGACCAGCTCCGTACTGAATTTCCACGCGTCCAATTCACGATAAGTCTTGAGCGCCATACGAGGTCTCTAAGAGTACTTCCCAGACCCAAAACCCAAGACCCCATACCCTGTTACAGGTGCACGCACTCACCCGCCGCTACGGCCGCTGCTTCCATGATGGCTTCGCTCAGCGTGGGGTGCGGGTGCACGGCGCGCATCAGCGTTTTCATGGTGACTTCGACGTCCAGCCCGAGCACCAGTTCGCTGATCAGCTCCGTGGCTTCAGCGTGAACGATATGCCCGCCGAGCAATTGCCCGTATTTGGCATCGAACACGAGTTTGACAAAGCCGTCCGTCTCGCCCATCGCAATCGCCTTGCCCAGCGGCCGGAACTGGAACTTGCCAATCTTGACGTCGTGGCCCTTTTCTTTGGCAGCCTTTTCGGTCAGCCCCACGCTGGCAATCTGCGGCTGGCTGTAGGTGCAGCCGGGCATGACGCTCTTGTCAAAGGCGGGCACGTCGTGGCCGGCGATTTTCTCGATGCAGGCCAGCGCTTCGTGGCTGGCCTTGTGCGCCAGTGAAGGCGGGCCGGCGACGTCGCCAATGGCGTAGATGCCCTCAATGTTCGTGCGACCGTAGCCATCGTTCTTGATGTAGCTGCGATCGACCGTGACGCCGACCTTTTCCAGGCCCAGGTCTTCCACGTTGCCCTGGATGCCTACGGCTACCATGGCGTAGTCGAACTCGGCGGTCTTGGTTTCTTCCTTGCGCGTGTAGGAAATCTTCACGCTCTTGCCGGTGTTCTCCAGCTTTTCGATTTTCGTGCTCGCCAGCACTTCAATGCCCTGTTTCTTGAACGCCTTGGCGAGTTCCGCCGAGCTGTCTTCGTCCTCGATGGGCACGATGCGATCCATGAGTTCGAACAGCGAAACCTTGGCGCCCAGCGCCGCAAAGTAATAGCTGAACTCCACGCCAATGGCGCCCGCGCCGATCACGGCAATCGTCTTGGGAATCTCGCCCAGCACCATGGCTTCGTGGTGGCCCAGCACGCGCTTGCCATCGACGGGCATGTTGGGGAAGCGCCGCGGCCGCGCGCCCGTGGCCACGATGATGTGCTTGACGTTGAGCGTTTCGAGCACTTTGCCCGGAGCGTTGGGGCGGTCGGGCTTTTCGGCGGGATTGTTGGCCTCGGTCACTTCAACTTTGCCCTTGGCCGCAATGCGCCCGCGCCCGTGAATGTGCGTCACGCCGTGCTTCTTGAACAGGAACGCGATGCCTTTGTTCAAGCCTTCCGCCACGCCGCGTGAGCGTTTCACGATTGCCGCGATGTCGGGCGTGGCTTTTTCAACGTTGATGCCCAGGCTCTTGGCCTTGTGCTGGATTTCGTGCAGCGTGCCGGCACTCTTGAGCAGCGCCTTGGTGGGAATGCAGCCCCAGTTGAGGCAGATGCCGCCAAGGTGCTTGTCCTCCACGCAGCAGGTTTTGAGGCCGAGCTGCGCGGCGCGAATTGCCGCCACATAGCCGCCGGGGCCGGCGCCAATCACGCATACGTCGAAGTTCTGTTCTGGCATGGGAATGTCCTTTTCAGTGCGCGCGGGAGTCTAACCAGCGCGCGGCGCGGCACAACGGCGCGTTGAGCGCACCAGTAGCGTTGCAAGAGCCACAAACGTCAGGGCGCTGCCTATCCATCCCCAGTAAAACTCGCTGCGCGGGTCGCGGGGTGCCGGCTGAAAGTGCTTGTCCAGAAACATGATGTAGGCGGGCGTGTTGACGAGCATGGTGTGGCGGGATTTCGTCACAGGGTCAATCTGCGCGAAGCCGGGGTAGGTCTGCTTCTCCAGACGGCCTTGCAGCGCAAGCCCAATGTTATTCAGGCGCCGCGGCAGGTGCATTTCGGGTTTGGGGTGTGGCACGCCGGCGTGTTCAGCGTTCACATCCTGCGAGGCTTCCAGCTCCGGGTTTAGCAGTCGTGCCGAAAGCTGTAACACGCAGGACGCAACCAGAACGAACGCAATGCCTGCACGCGCAAGCCGCGCTTTTTTGAGCCACAGGCGGCGCAGGGCCACCCAAACGAGCGGCCCAAACAGAATCAACTGGTGGCCAAGATAACGCGGCGAGCCGGCACCCTGCACGCCCACCCCGGCATAAAACCCGCTGAGCAACACCGCGTGCAACAACAGCGCAATGAGCATGAACACGGCAAGCCAAGTGAGCCGGCTCTTGCCCGCGCCGGCCTTGGCGCGTAAGGCAGGCAAGAACATCAATGGCAGCGCAAACCAGATGGCGCCATTGTCGAGCCCGATCAACATCCACGCCCAGCGCACGTAGGAAAAGTGCCAACTGGTGTCCATGCCCAGGTCGCGGTGCATGATCGCGAAGTTGGCCGCGTAGGGCGACAAAAACGCGTCGCCCGTGCGCGCCCAGTTGTACCAGAGCCAGAGTGCGGCCCAGGGCAGCGCGGCCAGCACCACCGCGGCGGCAAATGCCAGCGCGCGCTTGCGGTCGGGAATGGTCCAGGCGCACCAGATCAGAATCGCGCCCGCTGCAAACGCGCCATTGAAGCGCACGTTGGCCAAAAAGCCGAACAGGCAGCCCACAGCCACACCCCATTGCCACGGCTGCGCGCTGGTTCGTGCGCGCAAGCCGCTCCACAGCGCGGCCATGAGCAAGAGCGCGCAGAGTGATTCCTCCTGCAACGACATGCCCCAGACCAGCCACTGCGAGCAAAGCGCCAGCACGAGCACACCCAGCGCACTCGATTTGCGCGACAGGCGCAACCGCCGCAGCACGCCGTAGGTTGCCAGCGCAAGCAGCACGTTCACGAACATTGCATAGCCAATGCTGACAATCGCGCCCTGCACCAGCGTCTTTCCCGCGGGGTCGCTCACGCTCTCCTTGAGCGGGTTGCTCAGCGCCAGAAACGGAGCGAGCACGAGCGACTGCCCGATGTTCCACAAGCCGTAGGTCTTGCCGCGCTCTTCGTTGACGTACACGTTGGTGTATTTGTCGTCGCTGTCCCAGAAGGGGATGTCCACCTCGCCGCGAGTCACGATCGAGTTCGCCACGCGGATACGCACGGTTTCATCGATGCCCGAAATCTCCGGCAGCACCAGCACAGCGCAAAGCGCGGCTATCGTGGCGAGCAACAGAAAAAGGTACGGGCGTTTCATACGTGGTCGCACAAGCTAACATCGCGCCCATGAAGCTGGATATCGAGAGTGGCGGCAAGCGCTGGCAGATAGGGCTCCCTGAGGGCTCGCTGTTTGTCAAGGTTGGCAGCGCGCCGGATTGCGATGTCGTCATCGCCGATGCCTCCGCCATGCACGCCAAGTTCGAAAATTTCATGGGCAAATGGACGGTGACGGATCAGATGTCCGACACCGGCACAAAACTCAACGGAGAGACTGCCTATTCCGCAGAGCTCAAGCCCGGCGATGTCGTTGAAATCGGCTCTGCGAAGATCCGCATTGTCGCGGGTGAGGGCGGGCAGCCGCGCAAGGTTACACAGTCCCCGGCCCCGGTCGTGCCCATGGAGGCGCCGCCGGGCCTGGCGTTCAAGACCGATTCGCTGCAAGAGATGATCGGCAAGGCCGAGTCGGTCACGTTGCGCGAAACCACGCCCACAGAAAGAAAGTCTGCGCTGGAGCTGGAGGGCCGTGCGACGCACCGTGCCGAACCGCCACGCCCGCGCGAAAAAACGCCGCAGGAGCGATTTGCCGAAGAGATGGCCGCGCGCGAGTCGCGGCGCCCGAACCCATCGGCGATGCGGCAAGCGCCCGTCTATCAGATGCAGGCGAAGCAGACCAAGAAGGGTTCGCCTGTCGTGGGCTTCATCATCATGGGCGCGATTGCGCTTTGCGTGGGCGGCGCGGTGATCTCCGCCATCGTGGAGGAAATGGACAGCCCGGCGCCGACGTGGACCAAGGAAGAAGATCCCTTTGGCGATATTTCGGCCAACGTGCCCGGCCGTCCTGCGCCGGCACCCCGCGCCAATACCGCAGACAATCGCCCGCGCCCTGCTTCAAAGTGGCTTGATTCAAATGAGGAGAAGGTCTATCGCTCGCGAATCAGCAAGATTGAAAAATCGTCGGATGCGCTCGAAACGCGCCTGGCAGCCATTGATGCGATCGTTGAAGAACTCAAGGACAAGAGACACGGCCTGAGCTGGGATCTGGAGCGCACGCGCCGCAATCTCGACGTCGCCCTGATGACCGAGATGTCCAAGCGCTACAACGAAGACTCCAGCCTGATTTACGACTTGATCCGGGCAGACGCCTACGAGGCGGCATTCAAGCGGCTGGAGGCGCTGCGCGATTACTCGCAGAAGTCGGATTACCACAAAGCCCATCTAGAGGTGACGGGGCTGAAAGATTACATCGACCCGAAATTCAAGGAGATCGAGGCGCAGAACCTGGCCTTCATTACCGACGAATTTCTCCTGGCCGATCACTACCTTGTGCTGCACGACTTCCAGGGCGCGCGCGAGACTGTTTCAGGTTTGCTGGCCAAGGCGCGCGTGGAGAGCCTGCTCAAGTCCTGTGCGCAGCACGAGGTTGCCCAGTTGAGAGCCTGGGAACTGGAGCAGGAGGCGGGCAAGCGCGCCGCGCCGCGCGCACCTTTTGACAAGAAAAAATGGAAGCTGCCGGCCGCGCCCAAAAGCGACTTGATGCCCGAAGGCGAAAGCGGCCGCTGGAAGTTCACCAGTGCGCTGACCAACAAGCTCGCAAAGCAGGCGCGCGCCGGCGAACTGGAAGGCGTCGTCACGGTTTACCACGGGCGCGATGCGGTGGTCGGCAAATGGGTGAGCTATCGGCTCACGCTGGAGATTCAGCGTCCCATGCCCGACGACACGGGCGAGACGCACAACTTCAAGTTCAGCGTGCTGCGCCAGCCCTCCGAGTTGCCGACGGCCACACAGCTGGCGCTCTTTGAGCAATTCAAAGAACCCACGCGCGACGAATATCTGGGCATGTTGCTCTACTGCTACGACAACGGCCTGATGGAGGATGCGCCACGGCTGGCCTGGAAACTGTGGAAGGCTGACCCATCCGTGAAAGCCGATCTCGACAAGCTCATGGCCGCCAAGCTGGGCATCGAGGTGCCCGCGGCCGGATTCATTGAAAAAGACGGCAAACTGGTCGAGAAGTAGCGACTAGTCCCCGCCGGCGTTTTTTGAGACGTCGATGCGGCGCAGGGCCTGTTCGCAGTCCTCGTGGCGGTCGCGGGCGCGCTTGCGCATGGCGTCGTCGAGGATGGAGCTGGCCCTGATGAACGCGTCATATTCCTCGCGCGCGTTCTGGTAGTCCGATTTCGCCGTTTCCAGTTCCTTGCGCGTGACTGAAAGTTTGGCGTGTTCAAAGTAGGCCGTGGCGCGCACGAAGTGGTGGATCGGGTCCTTGGAGTCCAGCGCCTTCAACTTGGCGGCAAACACCAGCGCCCGCTCCAGATCCGAAAGCTGGAACAGCGGGTCAATCACCATCGCGCTTTGCTCAAGCAGGATGGCGCGGCGCATGCCGCGCTCTTCGCGCACACTGTCCAGCATTTCGCTGCGGTAGCGCGCCTGCAGATCCACCAGGAACGGGTTTTCCGTGCTGTCGTTGAAGTCGGCCTTTTCCGCCTTGTTGAGCATGTACATCTCAAAGCGTTCGTGTTCCTGCACAAAGCTGACGTAATAGCTCAGCGCGGCCTCGTAGTTTCGCTTGGCCTCCCGCTTGTGCACGGAAACGTAGCTATCGCTGATGATTTTCGCGCGCGCGAGCAACTCAAGCTGATCGACTGACTTGCCCTCGGCCAGCACCTTGTTGCGCGCGTCTTCAAAGGCGAGATCAAGAAAGAACGCGCCCAGCGCCGTGAACGTGAAGCCCAGGTCGCGGTCGAGCCAGAAGTAGCGCATCTTGTCGCGCCCCTTCTTTTCGTCGATGTCGCGCTGCCGCAGCTCAAGCTGGCCGTCGCGCGCTTTTTGAAGATCGTCGAGCGCTTTCACGCGCCAGTAATGGCGCACGTCCTGCCAGTAACTGCGAATGCGGTTGAGCGCGGCCAGCGCGGCCACGCTATCTTTCTGTTCGAGCGCGCTGCCCTCTTTGCCGTCCTGGATGACGTACTTGAGGTCGGTGAGATCCTGCACTTCCATTTCTTCGCTATAGGCGGCGCCGGCGCTGCCGTTCCTGCTGCCCGCGCGCGTAATGCGCGGCGCATCCGGACGCGTGCCCGTTTCTTCGTCAATGGGAACGGTCATGGGATCGTGGAAAATCTCGTAAACTTCGTGCAGCTTGGCGCGGCCTTCGTTCAGCACGCCGAACTCTTTCCAGGCCTTGAAGAACAGGGTTTGGCGCTTGGCGCTGTCCGTTTCAGCAAAGGCGTTCTTGAGTTCCGATTCGAGGCGGCTGAGGAAAAGCACACCTTCGCCCAGCTTCTCGGCCTTGATGATGTTCACGCTGTGCCGGCGGAAGCGGCACATGCACAGGCCAAGCTGCGCGCGGAAACTCTCGGGTTGCAGATCAAGCGCGTTCTTGAACTTGGTCATGGCGCCGCGCACATAGCCGGGCAGGTCGCGCGGGCGGTAATCCTCAATCAGGCCCAGTTGCAGCAGCGAATAGGCCTGGATGTTCAGCGCCGTGGCGCGGTAGCCGCGATCCTTGACTTTTTTCTCGACCACCAGGTTTTCGGCTGTCTCGGCATAGCGATGCGCGGCCTCATAGGCCTGCTCATCGTAGGCTGACTTGGCGGCCTGGAGCGCGTCGGTCACACGCTTCTCCGGGTCGGTTTCCGCTTCCTTGGGATTGTCCTTGCCCAGGTCCACGACCTTGGAAGGCGCGGTGGTTTCGTCCGGGCTGGGCCCGCCGCCGCCCATGGCGCAGGCTGTAAGGTAAACGCAAACCAGACCAATGACTGACAAGCGAAGGTAGGCCATGGAAGAAGGTATCTTCAGGGCACGCGGGGAATGGGCTGAAGAGTATAGCGCCGCGCAGGCTCCAGCAAAAGGTGTGGCGCGGCGCTTGCCTTCGGAATATATCCAAACGCACGGGCGCTTGTCCCGTTTGTATGCCGGCGTTCCCCCGCTTTACTGGAATCAGTCATGAATCCCATTCGCAACGTGCTGGCCGCCACCGACCTCTCCGACAACGCCCTGCCCGCACTCAAGGCCGCGGCCCAGCTGGCGGAGCTGTTCAACGCCGAACTCTGGGTTGTTCACGTTGTACCGCCCGTTGATGTAGCCCACGAGCAATTGCTGCGCGAAGCCCGCGACAAAATCGCGGAACGCGCCAAGGCGGCGCTCAACGAGGCCTGCCGCGAACTCAAGAAGCCGCCGGTGCCCTCCAACGTGATTCTCGAGCAGGGCGACCCCGCCACCAAGATTCATGAGGCCTGCAAGCGCCTGAACATCGACACACTCGTCGCAGGCACGCGCGGCCACGGCGGCTCTGACAAGAAGACCATGGGCCGCGTCGCCGAGCGCCTGGCGCACACCGCCGCCTGCGACGTGCTGCTGGTGCGGCCTGATTTCAAGAAGGGCTTTTCGAAAATCTGCGTGGCCGTGGATTTCTCGGCGCCCAGCCTCATGGCATTGGAGCGCGCGGCCGAACTGGCGCGCGCCTACGAAACCGGCAAACTCACGCTCTGCCACGTCGTCCATATCCCCGACGATTACTGGCATTCCGGCATCAGCGAGAAGGAAACGCTCAAGCGCATGCGCGGCTTTGCCAAAGAACACATGAGTGAGCTGGAGGCGAAATGCAACCTTGAGGGCCTGAAGGTGAAAGAGGCCTACAATGAGGGCAGCCCCGCCTTGGAACTCGCCAACCTGACCAAAGGCGAAGGCGCCGATCTGCTCGTCATGGGCAGCCACGGCAGCACACTCGCTGCCAGCGCGGTTATCGGCAGCGTTGCGGCCAAGACGGTCAGCGCCGTGCCGTGCAGCATCTGGATTGAAACCGACCCGGGCTTCAAGCGCACGTTTTTCACGGCGCTGGGCGAATTGATGGGTCTGTAACAAGCCGCTCACTTGGGTTCGCGGCTCGCTTCGGTCAATGTATCCCCAGGCGGTGGCGGCACTCTTTGACCACCGCATCCAATTGCACGCGCACCTGTTGCATGCTGTCGCGGTCGCGGATCGTCACCATGTTGTCCTCGAGCGTCTGGTGATCGACCGTGATGCACAGCGGTGTGCCGATTTCATCCTGGCGCCGATAGAGCTTGCCGATGCCGGCTGAGTCGTCATACACCGTCTTGCACACGTGGCGCAGCTCGCGCGTCAGCCGCGTCGCGATATCCACGAGCTCGGGCTTGTTGCGCGCCAGCGGGAATACGGCCACTTTGACCGGCGCGAGCTTGGGGTGCAGTTTGAGCACCACGCGCACGCAATCCTCGGCCAGCTTGTTCACTTTGGGCTTAAGCTTCTTTACGGGCTCCAGGTTCTGCGCGCCCGCGTGGTCTTCGAGCATGTAGTCGATTTCCATCAGCGAGGCCGGCAAGCGCGACGCGGCTTCCGCGATCGCCGCCTGAAACGCCGTGATCGCGGCGGGGTCATGCTTGCGCTGGGCGGGATCTTTTTCTTTCTCGGCGTCTTTCTTTTTCTTGTCGGCGTTCTTGATCACCGCGTCGATTTCGACTTTGAGCGCTTCGATCTCGGCCGCCGGCGGCTCCTTGGTCATCTCTTCGTTGTAGGCCTCGCACAGGAAAGTCAAAGCCGCGCGCGTGGCGCCGGCCGAAGGCTCAATCACCCAGGGAATGTAACGGGCTTTGGCGTCGGTATCGAAGTAATCAAGCGTGGTCACGCTGTCCTTGTTGGGCTCAAGATGCAGCCGCTTCAAGTCAGCTTCGGGAATATCGCGCGAGTGGGCCGAGAGGTCAAAATCGGTGCGGTTGGCCACACCCTCGACTTCGCCCCAACTGACAGAGCCGGGGAACAGGTATTCGATATCGGTCGTGGCCTTGGCGTAGTGTGCAAGTTCGGATTTGTCCTGCGCGCGCTTGCGCAGGCGCGACTCGGAAATGCCATAACTGAGCCACCAGCGATAGCGCGCGTCAACCCAATCGGCGTGCCATTGCTCATCCGTCTTTTCGCCGGGCTTGACGAACTGCGGCGGCTTGATGAAGAACTCCAGCTCCATCTGCTCAAACTCGCGCGTGCGGAAGGTGAAATTGCCGGGCGTGATCTCGTTGCGGAAAGCCTTGCCAATCTGCGCAATGCCAAAGGGAACCTTCTTGCGCGAAGACTCGAGCACGTTCTTGAAATTCATGAAGATGCCCTGTGCCGTCTCCGGGCGCAGGTACGCAAGACTTCCGTGATCAACAACGGGTCCAACTTGCGTACTAAACATGAGGTTGAATTTCATTGGCAGGGTCCAATCTCCCTCCTGTCCGGTGTGTGGATCGGCGACTCCCCTTAGTGGAGAACCGGTCGCATCCTCCAAGCCACCAAAATTCATGAAGAGCGGTAACCAAGCGTCTATGAGCGCTCCCATTTCTTCTCTTGGGAAAACCTGCTGGTTCAGGAGTTCAAAAATTTCCCTTATCTCGTTTATCTCCCTTTCCTCTGGCCCGTCCCCGATTCTTGGTAGGGCATCTGCCTGAGCTTTCAAGTCCTTGTTTCGTGACTTGATAGATCTCCAACTCCTTAGCATCTTGCGGACGACTGGCGATGCGGAGGCGAAATCTGTTTCCTTTGGTTGGTACTTCGGTCGCGGGGAACCAATTTGTAGGTCGTTGTTTTGGTCAAGAAATGAAAGTTCATCGCCAAAAAACTTACGCAGAAATTCCGACTGTCTTTTCTTGAGCTCTTCAACTTCATGCTCATGGCGTTGTTTGAGCTTGTCAACTTCCTCTTTGTCTGTCCCTTCATACGTCAGGTTCCAGACGTCAAAGGCATTGGCCAGCAGGCTTGCGACCAGGGGCTGGACCTGACGATTCAACAGGTGATCGAGCCTGTATCGCTTTCCCGTCTTTTTGTTCTCGACCAGCGGGTCCGAAAACGTCGCCTCGTGGCCGCTGTGTTGCCAGACCTTGCGGTTCATCAAAATTGCGCAATCGACGCCTTCGATGTCGTCGCGGTCCCAGGTCATGGCCTTCCACCAGGCGTCCTTGACGTTGCGCATCAACTCGCTGCCCAGCGGGCCGTAGTCCCAGAACGAGCCAAGGCCGCCGTAGGCAGCACTTCCGGGAAACACGAATCCACGGTGTTTGGAGAGACTGACGATTTGATCAAGGCTTCTAGCGGGCATGGGACGTCCTTCAAGGTTCACCACAGAGATCACAGAGCTATGCAGAGGCTTTTGAACCACGAACGCACATTCAATTCATGCTGCTTAAGACGCACCAATCCGTGTGCATCTGTGTCCATCAGTGGTTTCAAAGCCGTTCTCTGTGCCCTCTGTGTGCTCTGTGGTGAAACAGCCGTTTGCGCCGCTTTGGTAACAACCGCCGCCCTTTGCGCAAGAGGCAGCGACTTCCACCACTACCCCCGCATCCCGGGATCGCTAGAATGTTTGGCCGAATTGGGTCATTTCAGCCTCGCCGTGGCCGTAATACTGCCTTTGGGGTCCCTTCGGGAGAGTCCATGCGCCTTCTTGCCTGTGCCGCTTTGCTTCTGTCGCTGGTCGGTCTGTGTGTGCAGGCCAACGCCGACGTTCCACCGGAGCCCGAAATCAAGCCTCAGCCGGCAGAGGTTAAGCTGCCCTGGACAGCCGAAGTCGCCCGCAAATCTTGGGGCAAGGGCGTTTCGTTCCTGTTTGACGTTGAAACCGAAGGTGGCAAGGGCTGGATGCGCTGGGAAGCCGAGGAAATCACCGACAAGGGCTTCAAGAGTACCGAGATCGTGTGCGAAGGCGACGCGGCTCCCAAGAACCGCAAGCCGCGCGAGCAGACGTGGGAAAAACACGTCAGCGGGCTGCAGCGCGAGCTGAGCGGCGCCGAGAAGTCGAAGGGCGAAGTGGAAGTGCCCTACGGCAAGGTGGAGTGCGAAATCTACACGCTGAAAAAGGCCGAAGGCACGCAGAAGATTGCGCTCAGCGCCACGGTTCCCGGCATGGTGGTGCTGATGGAAATGGAAGCCAAGCGCGGCGAGAAGCGCGACTACGAGAAATGGTCACTGCGCAGCATTGATCTGCCGGTGTGCCAGGCACCCTGGACCTTCGACAAGATCGCCGAGAACTTCAAAGCCGGCACGAAAACCGTTTACGCCGGCAAGTCACATGACGGCGACGCCAAAGTTGAGTACGTGATCAACGCCAGCGACATCAAGGGCATGACTTCAACTTCCACGGAAACCTACGGCGCCGGCGAACCCAAGAAGGGCGAACCTTCCACCGTTACATGGGACGCCTACCTGCGCTATTTCGTGCCGGCGCGCTTTGACACGACCACGAGCGAAGAAAAACTGAAAACGCCCGCCGGTGAGTTTGAGTGCGTCGTGTTCACGCACACGACTGAAACCGATGGCGGCAAGATGACGCACAAGGTGTGGCTGGCCAAGAACGAGCCGGGCCTGCTGGTGCGCTTTGACATGCAGCAGGAAATCGGCGACAAAAAGATGTTCTACAACATGGAACTGACGGAGTTCGCCAAGGGCAAGTAAGCGCTTGCCTTGGTCGGGCCGTTTCGAGCAACGGAGAAAACATGTTCAACACTTATCGCTTCCCGCTTGCGCTGGGATTCATTGCCCTGGCCGCCGTAAGTGCGCTGGCCGATGAATTGCCGGATCCCAAACCGCAACCCAAGCCCGAACCCAAGGCAGAGGGCAACAAGGCGCCCTGGACTGCCAAAGAGATCCACGATGACTGGCTCAAGGGCAAAGTGTTCAACTACGACGTTGAAACCGAAGACGGCAAAGGCAACCGCGGCTGGTGGGAAGTCGATAACGTGACTGAAACCGACTTTACCATGAGCCAGAACCTGCAGGAAAAGGGCAAGGAAGCCCTGACGGACAAGCCGCGCAAGCGCATGTTCGAGGAGTACATCGGCGGGCTTGAACGCCAGATTAAAGACGCGGCTAAGACCGAAGACAGCTACGCGATGCCCGACGGCGTCACCTATGAGTGCACGGTGTTCACGATCGAGAAGAAGGGCGCGTGGCAGAAGTTCTGGCTGAGCAAAAGCGTGCCGGGCGTGCCCGTCAAAATGGAGCGCGAAACCAAGCGCGGCGACAAGCGCGATTACGAATGTTGGACGCTGACCAGCCACGACATCCTGCGCATCAAGCTGCCCTGGACGCCCAAGGAGCTGGCGGAAAAGTGGAAAGACGGCGCGAGCTTCAAGTATTCGCTCGAGTCCGACGGCAAGGCCGGCTGGATGCAGATCGTGGTGAGTGAAGTGAGCGAAGAGGGCTTCACGAGCACCGAGAGCGGCGAATTTGCCGGCGAGAAGGAAGATGGCAAGCCGCGCAAGTACACCTGGGAAAAGTTCATGCGCGAAATGGCGCCGCCCAAGTACGGCACGACCGAGAGCACCGAGACGATTGAAACCAAGGCCGGCAAGTTCGAGTGCAAGGTTTACACCTACAGTGAGAAGAACGGCGACTCGGAGATGACCACAAAGTGCTGGTTCGCCAAGGAAGTGACTGGCCCCTGGGTCAAGATGACGATGCAGGCCAAGGGCGGAGAGAAGTCGATGTCCAGTGCTATGGAACTGTTGGAATTCAAGGTCGGGAAGTAGCGACAAACGGGGCTGTTAATGAGGGGCCGGTTGGCTCCTCCATAATCGAAAGGACAAAGATGCGCGGATTCTGGACGATGTTGCTGGCGGCGGGTTTCACTCTGGGAATGGGCGGCGTGAGTGTGTTTGCCGATGTTGCGCCCGAAAAGCCGAAGGAAGAGCCCAAGAAAGAAGAGCCCAAGGCCGAGGCAATTGCACTGCCCTGGACAGCAGATCAGATCAAGGGCGCCCTCAAGGTGGGTGCGACCATGCTGTTCAAGAACGAACAGGTCATGGGCGAAAAGACCACGACCAGCTACACCAAGCTGGAAGTCACGGCCGTCACTGAAGAGGGCTACACGATGAAGACGACCAACCTTGACGCCGAGAAAAAGGAAATGGGCAAGTCGAAGGAAAAGACCGAGAAATGGTCCGAGTACATGTCCAAGATGAAGTTCAGCACGACCGACACCACGGTCGCTGAAGAAACAATCGAGACGCCCGCCGGCAAGTTTGAGTGCAAGGTTTACACGCAGGTGCAAAAGCGCGGCGGTCAGGAGATGACGCTGAAGTTCTACTTCCCCAAGGACAAGCCGGGCACGCTCGCCAAGCTCACGGGCGAAGGCGGCGGCTTCAAGATGACGCAGGTCCTGGAAGAGTACAACGCCGGCGGCGACACGAAGTAACGGGTCGAGGATTTCCGCCCGCGCTTTGGACGTGCAAGTTCTTGCAGAAGAAAGACAGCCGAGTCGGCTGTCTTTTCTTTTGCATGGAAAGTTGCCGCGAACTGCAGAGACCCCTACGCGAACACATACCAATACGCGGGTACGCAGGCGGCCGAGAGCAGCACAATCAGCGCGAACTCGCGCCAATGCCGCCACAGTGTGCGCCAGGAAAACAGCCGCAGCCACGCCAGCGCGACGTAGTTGCGGATGATGCGTCCGGGCCGCGCCTGCAATCGCGGCGATTTGGAAAGGTCGATGCTTGGGTCAAGCGCAAGCCGCGCCTGGTCAAGCAGGCGCTGGCCCTTGGCCTGCTGGTCGAAGTCGTGCATCAGCGCGTAGAACTGGCGCAGGGAAATGGCGCTGTTGACCATGACGTAAATCGTCAGGCCCGTGAGCACAAGCCCGAGCGTAAAACGAAAGCTGGCGTAGGGTTCGAGGGCGATCAGCAGGTCTTCCATGCCTGGTTATTCCGCGCGTGGGGCTTTTGATTTTAGTTTTTCGATTTTGGATTGCACTACAACCGCAAAAGCGCAGGGATGGAAAGGATGTTCAAGATGCGATGCAGTGTGATGAGGCTGGCATCCTGGCCATCCTGTGAATCCATGTGCCGTTGCCACTCTGTACAGAATGCTGCTACATTGGCGCCATGAGCAAGCTTCGCGAAGAGCTGCTGCGTGTGTTCAAACAGTGGGAGGACGGCCAGCTCACCAGCCAGGCCGTGCTCAACTGGGCCAAGAAAACTTCGAGCGCGGGCGCTGACGATTGCTGCGCCGAAGTGCTGACGCACATGCGCGGCCTCGACGTGTACCTGATTACGACAGAGGATCTGCCGGTTTACAGAGAGAGCCTCGCGCGCGACCCTGTGTCTGGGTTGGCGTACCTCAAGCAGCAGGAGCAGCAATTCGACGTAGCGCGCAGAGCGACGGAACTGCAGCACGACAACTTCTACGGCCCGCACACACGCGCGATTCTCAAGAACCTTGACGAGCGCAAGTAGCACGGGCCTCCCGGCCCGTGCTATTGAGTGGCGCGATTCGGCCTGCGAGAAGCAGGTACGTTGTCAGAGTCTGATTTCACAGAGCTGCCGTTGAATGAATTGGGAAGTCGATGGGTACAACCTTCGTGACGATTGCGCGCGATTTATCGGAGAATTGCCCCGGGTTTTGGATGCGGGACGCAATGTTGGAACTTTGGCTGCGCCTGCTTGCTCTGCACTTGCCCGAATCAAACAAACAAAGCGAGCATTCGGCGATGTCAGCAATTCGTGATCAATGGCTACTTGCCTCGCGTATTGGCAGCACCGGGGCTGTACCTCACGGGCTTGAGGAAGCATGTGCGACTGCAGAAGGCCGCCACATGATTCGCAAGGCGATTGCGTCTCTCATGGTTGCGTTGGGGCGTTCAAGCGCGCCCCTTGATGCACATACGCTTGACCTAATGTGCTTTGATGGCGGCGATTTCACCTGGATCATCGAGCGAAAGTGGCTTCTTGATATTGGCCAGGCTTTCCTCGATCTGCTTGACGGCAAGATTACGTGCACGGTGCGTTTCACCGAGGTGATGCCGGGTTCCATTCCCTACAAGAGTCCTGCGCCCGACGTCGACGACCCTAAGTAGAACAGTTGCCTTGACGTGTTCAGCACGGCCTCAAAGCCACGGGCCGGGAGGCCCGTGCTACTCAATGGCCGCCAGCCAGCCGCTTTGCTCGGTGCCGCGCGCCAGCACGCTGAGCGCGAGCACCTGGCTTGTTCGTTCGCTGATGCGCGCGTGGTGGGCGATGGTCTGTCCGACAACCCAGAGCAGCCCGTACTGGTCGCACACGATCGGAATCTGGTCGCGCGTTTCGCGTGGCACTTTGGCGTCCGTCAGCACGTCCTGAAGCTTCTTCTCGCCTTCCATGCCCAAAGGCCGCATGCGGTCGCCTTCCTTGCGGCCGCGCAGATAAAGCGGGAACATCACCTGCTCGGCGTCGAGGTATTCCACCTCGGGCGGTTTGCCCTCGAGCAGCGCCTTGGGGCCCGCTTGCGGCATGGCCAGCATTTCCGCGCGCACGCGCGAGTAGGGGCCCACGTTGATCTCGGCAAGCCACGAGCCATCGGAGCAGATCGCGAACTCGGCGTGCTGCACGCGCTGTTCCTCCTGCTCTTCGTGGGCCATGAGCACGACCAGTTCTTTGTCGTCCAGGCGCACCGTGCAGGCATCGGTGAGTTTCACCACGATGCCGCGCCGCTCGCTGGAAAGCAGGTCGCGCACGGCCTCCACGCGGCGGTGGGTGACTTCGCGGATCGGCAGGCCAACGGCAATCAAAGCCGCGCGCAGGATGTAGCGCTGCACCAGCGGGCCCTGCTTGCGCAGCTTCTCGAGTTCGATGCGCACGCTGCTCTGGCCGGCGCGATGCTCGGGGGGCTCAAAGAAACCCTGCGAAATGCGATTGAGCTCCTCCTCAAGCTCCTGCGCCTGCATGCCAAGGCTGGCCAGGTGCAGCTTGGCGTTGGGGTTGAACTCGCGCACCAGCAGCGGCATCACTTGAAGGCGCACGCGGTTGCGCGTGTAGCGCAAGTCGGCGTTGGAGAGATCCTCAAACCAGTGGATCTTCTCGCCGCGCAGGTAATCCTCGACATTTTCGCGCGACGTCCTCAGCAGTGGACGCACGACTTCGGTGCTCAAGCCGCGCGAAAGCGGGCGCCGCACGGGAATGCCGGCCATGCCGATCAGCCATGAGCCGCCAATCGCACGCATCAGCACGGTTTCGGCCTGGTCATCAAGCTGGTGGCCGGTGGCGAGTTTGGAAATCTTCTTCTCGCGGCAAGTCTCCACGAAGAACTTGTAGCGCTCGCGCCGCGCCAGCGATTCAACGGAAAAGCCGCGGTTGCCGGGCTTGTCGTGCAGCTCGTTCACGTTCACTTTGCGCAGCACGATCGGCAGCTTGAAGAACTCGGCGGCGGCTTTCTTGCAGAAGGCTTCGTTCTCGTCGGCGCGCGGCGTGATGCCGTGGTTCAGGTGGCAGAGCGTGATGTCCCAGCTGTAGCGGTAAGTCTGGCTGATCGACTTCAGCGCGTAGGCAAGGAACATCGAATCCGGCCCGCCGGAGAAACCTACTAGAATGCTCTCACCGCGCGCCAGCATTTCCGTGGTGCGGATGAAGGCATGCACTTCATCAAAGAACCTGTTCATAGCCCGTTGCGCCCTTGCGCTTCTTCTACTGGCAATTCGAGTAGTCCACCATAATGCAGTGATCCACGAACACCACGATGCCCGCTTCCTCCAGCCGCTCGCGCACGCCATCGCCCCCGGCGTTGAGCTGGAACCAGACCGCGCGCGGCTTGTGCTTCATGGCCAGGATTTCCTCGGCCACTTCGTCCTCGTACTCAGCGGCGCGGAAGACGTCCACGATGTCCACGGGCGCATCGATCTCGCGCAGGGAAGGCAGGCAGCGCGCACCCTGGATCTCGGTGTATTGCGGGTTGACCGGAATGACCTCAAGGCCGGCGCGTCGCAGAAAACTGGAAATGCCAAAGGCCGTGCGCGACGGGTTGGCCGAAGCGCCCAGCACGGCAACGCGCTTGGAAGTCTTCAGGATTTCGCACAGGTCCATGGCGCTCTCGCTGGAGGCAGTTGAATCAGCATTGGAGAGATTGCATTTGCCAACTCTCAATCGCTCCAACACTCCATCTCTCGACCGTTAGTAGTTTGCCCCGTTCTTGCGCACATGCACCCAGGGCTCGCCATCCTTGAGCATGCGGCCCGAGATGACCTCGCCGATGATCAGGTTATGGTCGGTTGAAACCTCGGCCACGCGCATCACGCTCAGTTCCATGTAGCCCAGCGCATCGGACAAAAACGGCGCGCCCGATTCCGTGCGCCCGATCTTCGCGCCCGCAAAGGGGTCGGCGTCGAGCGCAAAGCCCTTGGCGAACTGGCCCATCAGCGCTTTATCGTCTTTGCCCAGCACGTTCACGCACATCTTGGCGCCGCGCCCCATCTGCCTCATGATCGGGCGATCCTGCTTCACGGCCACGCTGATGGCCGGCGGCGAGAAACCGGCCTGCATCACCCAGCTCGCGAGAAAGGCCGCGCGCTGGTTGTTGTTCTCGGCGGTGACGATGAACAAGCCCGAGGGCACGCGCCCGAGCACCTGCATCTGATCCGGAATGTCCGCCATGCGTTGTCTCCTGATTGGGCGCGACTGTGATACAAACCATTGGCCGCGGCGCGTTCCCAACATATACACAAGAGGCACTCAGGTCACGGGCCGACATGGCGTACACGCGCGTTCTGCTTACTCTTCCCGCCGTCGCGGAGTTCTTTGGCCGCGATGCCCAGCTCAACGCGCTCGATGAAGCCGCCAAGGGCAACGGCTTTATCCTCGTTACCGGCGAGCCGGGCGTGGGCCGCTCGCGCCTGCTGGCGCATTGGCTCAAGCACCAGCCCAAGGTGCGCGTCCTGCATATCACTGCGCCGCGCCCTGCGCTGATTCCAGGTTCGCTCTGCGCCGAGCTCTTGCTCGCGCTGGCCAACGAGAGTGAATTGGCCGAAGACCCCGTCAAGAAGCTCACCACCCTGCTTGTCCAGATTGCTGCGCGCCACGACGCGCCCTGCGGCCGCGACCTCGCTGAAGGCGTGCCCTACCTTCTAAGGTGCGCCGGCTTTGACGTGCAGGACGGCATCGAGCGCGGCCTCACCAAGTTCGGTTACCTCGGCGAGCTCGTGGCGGGCCTGCGCGGCCTGATTGCCTGCCTGAGCCGCGATGCCGCGCGTGAGGGTTTGCGCCTTGTGCTGCTGATTGACGATCTCGACAAAGCCGACGCCGCCAGCGGCCAATTGTTTGGCCGCGCGATCGCGACACTCGAAGGCGACGAAGCGCCGATGCTCGCGGCCACGAGCGTGAGCGCCGCCGATGTCATGTCCCGGGCGCGCGTGTTCGGCCGCGAGCCCGCCGTTGTCGGCGTTCCGGCCTTCAGCAGCGACGAGCAGAACGCTTTCATCTCGCGCATTCTCAAGGGCACCACGCTGCCGCGCCGACTCAATGAAACGCTCTGGCGGCGCTCAAACGGCAACGCGCTCGTGATTGAGCAGCAGATTCGCCTGCTCGTCACGCAGCACATCATCATCAGCGGCAACGATAACACCTGGACTATCGCCGAAGGCGTCGAGAGCGCGGGCTCCACCAAGGCCACGCCGCAACTGATCGCCGACAACCTGCGCGGCCTGCCCGGCGCTACGCTGCAGGCCGTGGTCGCCGCCGGTGCCATTGGCCTGCGCGTTCCCGAGCCGATCCTGATTGCCATGATCCGCGAACTCGGCGGCGAAATTGAAGACTTGCCGCGCCACTCCATCCGCCTCGTCAAGCAGGGTTTCCTTGAGCCGCTCGCGCGCGCCGAGGGCGACTGGGTCTTCCGCCATCCCGTTTACCGCGAAGCCTGCGAAAGCGTGATGCCCGCCGCGGACCAGAAACAGCTTCACCTCGCCGCGCTCAACGCGCTTTCGCCCTTTGCCGCCGCCATGCCGCAACGTCTTGTTCCCCTGCGCATGCACCACGCACTCGCCTGCGGCGCGCTTGAGGAAGCGCTGGCCTGCTGCGCGCTGGCCTGCAAAGACGCCCTGCGGCGCGGCTTGTTTCTGGGCGTGCTTGAGTTGTCATCGGGTGTGCTTCCGCATCTCGCCCGTATCCGCGACACCGAGCCGACGATTGCCAACAAGGCCGCGGTGCTGCTGGCGCTCACGCGCTCGCACATCAAGCTGGGCAATTATGGCCGCGCCGCCGAGATCATCGCGCTCATGCCCGGCCGCGAACGCCTCGACGCGCCCACGCTGCGCGCTGCTTTGTGCGAGACCGCCGACGTTTACGTGGTCAGCGGCAAGCATCCTGAAATCGTGGCCGAACTCGAGACTGCGCTGGCACTCACGCCGCGCAGCTCGCTTGACTACGCTGAGCTCGCATTCTCCTTTGGCGTGATCGTGCGCCGCAGCGGGCAAACCGAACGCGCGCGCGAGATGTTCAGCATCGCGCGCGAAATCTTCATCAAACACGAGCAGGTGGGCCGCGCCGTCGATTGCCTCCATCAGGCGGCCAATGTTTACCGCCAGGAGAACAAACTCGACCAGGCGGAGCTTTTGCTCGACGAAGCCTTCGAACTCACCAGCGAAAGCGAAAACCGCTTCGACCTCGCGGGCACACTGCTGGCGCTGGGCAGCGTCAAGGCCCATCGCGGCAAGCCCCTTGAGGGCGAGCAGGCGTTCAAGAAGTGCTACGAGCTGCTCGTCGCAATCGGCGATATCGGCCGCGCGGAAATGGCGCGCCTGAACCTGGGCTCCGTTTACTACTGGCAGGGCCGCATTGACGAGGCTGTCTCGATTTACGAGGGCATCCTTTCCAACTCGCGCCGTCGCGATGAACTTGCCGCCTCCCTTTACTGCCTGCTCAACCTCGGCCTGATCGCGCTTTACCTTGGCAGGTACGAGCAGGCCTTGGCGCGGCTTACCGAAGCCCGTGCCGAGTGCATCAACGCCGGCACGGTTGCGGCGCTGGCCGTGGTCGAGACCAGCCTCGCGCGCGCCTATGTGGCGATGAAGCGCTTTGGCGAGGCGCGTGAGGTTGTGGCCGCGGCGCTGGCTACTTCACGCGAGCACAACCAGCTCGACTTCGAGGCCATGTCACTCGCGATCGAGGGCGAAATCCACGGGCACAGCAACGAGTTGCAGCAGGCCCTGAATTGCTTCGACGCGGCACTCGCGAAGTTTGATGAACTGACGGCGCTGGGCATGGTGAGTGAAGAACTGGCGCGAGGCGACATCGCGCTGCGCTATGCGCCGTTCTTGATGCGGCACGCCAACGAGCTGGTGATCCAGAGGCTCGTGCCGATTGACCCGCGCGACAAAGCCCGCAAGCTGCTGACCGAGGCCGAAGTCGAATACCGCCAGATGATTGAAAGCGGCAACGTAGTAAGAAAACGCGAACTCGAAGAAGTGATGGCGCTGATCGGGCAGTTGAAGTAGCAGCAGGGAGGATTGGCGCGTGATTGAACACGTTCTGCTCCACATTCTCCTCCACTACACAAAACAAAAACCCGGCTCCTCTGCGCCGCCCGGGCCGGCCCGGTTGGAGAGCCGCGCGATTCCCAATCTTGTCTGCTGCGAGCACTGCGGGTTCGAGTTCGTGTATTTCATGAACGTAACGGTGCGCAGCTTTGGGTATGCAAGACCGGCCGCAGATGCCGAATCAGCGCTTTATCCCCGCACCGTGGCTCGGGACTGGGTGCCCTGTTCGAACTGCGGCTGGGTGCAGGAGGACATGTACCGAACATACCGAGCCAATCGGGCTTACCTGATTCTTTCAGTGGGTGCACTGGCCTCAATCCTCCTTATGGTAGCCCTGTTTGGTGAGCAGTTCAGGCCGCGCTTTGCCTGGCTCAGTGTGAAGGCGGCCTCGCTTGCGGTAACGTTGCCGGCTTTGTTGGGTGCGTGTCTGGCCTCGTTCTGGCGCGGGCTCTACAACCCAAACTCGTCAGCAGCCAGGAGAATGCAGAACGCGGAGAAGGGAAGACGGCGGGCCGTGCCACGCGAACAGTACGAGGCACAACGGGCCGAGGCTATCCGCGCCGAGCGCGAACGGCTTGAAACACAAGCTGCGGCGGCCTTGGCCGAAGCGGCTTGGTTGCCTGAGATCGTCAACAGCCAGAATGAGCCGGCAGTGAGCGACGTTGCGCCGGCTCCGCCATCGGTGCCGCAAATGCCGTTGACCGAAGAGGCAAAGCGCCGTGCCGCGATTATGGAAAGACGCAAACGCGAGGAAGAGGAGTCCAGGCAGCGTCGCGAGGCAACCCGTGCCATGCGTAATGCAGAGATGAAGAAGCGAATTGAGCGAGGCCCGCCCGATGCGCAGGCTCTGCCACGCCCAACGCCAAAGCGTCCTTGATTCGTCACAATCAAGCAGGGTGGGATTCGATGGCCAGTTCGGGATTCGGTCGCGGCTCGCATAGTGGCTGCTTTTCATCGTGCGTCGGTTTGCCGGCTGCGGATTTGCAGGATGAGCAGAATGTTCAGGATGGTCAGAATTCAACAGCAATGGGCTTTGTCTTTCGCCTTGCCGTTGCCTTTGAACCCAAAAAGCAGTTCTCCGCGTCTCCGCGCCTCTGCGTGAGAGCCGTTGCCGTGGTAGGGGCGACATATATGTCGCCCCTACGGTGCACGGATTTTG